>JAZUHP010000052.1:0-70689 GCA_045641785.1 Bacteroidaceae bacterium | reverse complement strand
ACATGGATATACTTGAACGAATATCCATCATCTAACAGATGCATGTATTTAAGCAGTGCTGCATAGTCATGTTTATTCCTTTTCTTTTCTAACATAATAAAACCCCGAAAGTTTTTTGTCTAACTTTCGGGGTTCATATCACAATCGCCAGAACTCTCTTTTTCTATATTCAAAATACCATATTATCTTCGTGGAAGTGTAAGATACCAAGGTTTGCCAGTCATATTATCCTTCCAAGGTGTTGCACCATTGAAAGTCTTGTACTTCTGTGCAATATACTCAGGAAGCTTAATTGCTGAAGGGTTGAATGTTCCTTCCTGCTTCAAGTAACGCATGATATCATAGAAACGATAACCTTCGTAAGAACCTTCAAGCGCTTCCTCGTCAAGAATAAGTTCAGCAACATGTGCCTGTCGCTTTGCTGTAACTGCAGCAGATGCAAGATAAGCAGCATTTGCATCTACAGCACTCTTATATGCTGTTGAGTCAACCTGATACTGAGCATAGAGAGCTGGATAATCATTGAACTTATTAAGAGAATCTGCGTTCAACTTTGTATAGTTAGAATAGTTTGACTGGTTTACACGACTATCAGTCAATCCCATAACAGTTAACCAAGTCTCATAGTCAATAAGTTCTGCAGGTTTTGGAGCTAATGGAATCTCTTTTGGCTTAGCAGGAACCTCAACAAGACCTTTCTTTGTCAACGAATCATCGAGCTGGTAGAACTGATTGAATTCTGTATCACCACTACCACGTGAGTGAATACCAATCTGTGCTATTATCTTACTAGATGCACTTACAGGCAATTCATATCCAGATACACCTCTCTTCATCGCCTTATCAAGGTTATCAAACACGTCAGATGACCATATCACAAATGAGTTACGAGTCTTCTCGAACATCTCACTCTTTTCGTCATACATATTCTCCTGACTTGTCAAACCATAAGACTTAATAGTGCACAACTCATCAAACTCCTTCTGAGAAATGATACTACGATCATTCATTACCTTATATGTCAAACCATGAGCAAGAATCGCAAAGGCAGTTTCAGGGAAACCTGCACGATTAAGTGCCTCAGCTAAGTGAAGGTACAGGATTGAATGACGGAAATATGGAACGAAAGGATGCTTTAAATCTGTTGTATACACACCGCTTCCACCAGACCATTTAGATATAGACAAACGTACATCGTTCACATTCGAATTGTATTTTCTCTCGTCCTCATTACTAATAGAAGTGATACAAGTTCTAAAACGGAGGTCACCAACATAGTAAGAAGGATTTGTCCATCCAGCAAAGTTATTAGGATCCTTAGAAATATAAAGAGTATCAATATCATTAGCAGATACATAGTTATAATAACAATAATCCTGACCTGCAGAGATATCTCTAAGACGCTGTGAAGGATTAACCCATGGATAGTAATTGTTTGCATACTGAGAATTGAATACAGTTCTCAAGTCACAAGTATTACCGTAGTATGAAGCAGTATCACAAGCAATGGTACCAGCCCATTCTCTCATAACACCTTTAGAGTTTGACGAACCAGTAAACAAAGAATTATAGCTTGTAGAATATGACTGTCCATATCTGTCATACCAAACTACAGAATAATCACCTGTTCCTTTCTCCTCGCCTGTAAAACAGAAATAGTCGTGATACATACGGATAGCATCAATATAGTCAGCTCTTGAACCAGCTGTTGAACCACGCCACAAGTATAACTCTGCTAAAAGGGCACGAACAGGAATGAAGAAGTTATTGAATGAATAACCACAATAATTCACATTACCATATACAGGACGTAATCCTTCATTATAGTCCTTGTAAGCATACTGCTTCAAGTCATCAATGCAGAAATCCAAGATCTGCAACATGTCCGCTTTCTTTCCAGAATTTACTATTGCTTCTGCAGCATCAGCAGTAAGAACAGGCTCTGTAACTAATGGTACAGCACCATATATCTTTGCGAGTTCAAGATAGCACCAAGCGCGGAAACTCTTTGCAGCACATACCTCAGTCTCATAGTATAATTTACCGTGACTCTTAAGAAGAGAATCTACGTATGCCAAATATACATTACAGCTATTGATTACATCATAATAGTCTGCAGGCTTATTGTAAGCATTATCAACAGATACATCATTGTTGCCAAGCTGCTGAACATCTACAGATGCAACACGTGGATCAACTTCGACAAGGTCAGCACGAATCTCTCCAAGAAGAACTGTACGATCTGCAAGTTTCTGCATTCGCTTAACAATGCCCATCATCTGATACACAGTATCCTGAGGAGCAAGGTTTGTAGACACGAGGTTGTTATCAGCAGTAAACATATCCTCGCATGAAGAAAGCATAAAGAGAGATGAGCAGAGAATCAATGATGAGAGCACCACTCCGAATCCCTTCTTGCACTTCAAAGCATCCTTTATAATATTTAGTTTCATATTTTATCTTTTTTAAGAAGACTTCCGAATGAAAAATGAATAATCAAGGAGAATTATAAATTCATCAAGAAACTATTCATTTTTCATTCATCATTCTTCACTTCTATATTAGAGGTTAATCTTAACACCAAGGTTGAAGCTGCGGCCACTTGTGAGATAGCCAGCATCAATACCCTGTACAAGAACACTGTTACCACAAGACACTTCAGGATCAGCACCAAGATAACGAGTAAGAGTAAAGAGGTTGTTTGCTGCACCCCATACAGTAATACCCTTGATATAATCGTTCTGAACAGGAATCTTGTAAGAAACTGTTACATTCTTGAGCTTAAGATAAGATCCGTCCTCAATCCATCTGTCTGAGAAACGAGAGTTACCCATAGGATCGCCGTAAGTAGAACGTGGTATATCTGTAACCTGACCCTCAGAAACCCAACGACGATTGATTGCTGTAGTCTGGTTTATGAACATTGTTCCACTTTCAAGCAATGAACGCTGATAATTGTAGATGTCATTTCCGAGGCTATACTTGAACCCTGCAGATACTGTAATGCGATCAATAATATGGAAATTAAGATTGATATTACCGTAAATATCTGGATTTGGATCACCTATTACCTGACGGTCAGCCTCGTTAATAATCTTATCTGAAGCATTTGTATTAACAAATCTCATGTCACCAGCCTCAAAATATGTCTTATTACCAGCACCATCTACGATATAAAGTCCGTCAGCCTTTGCAGATGCTGTTGATGCGTAAACACCATTTGTCTTATATCCATAGAATACACCTGCGCTACGACCTACCTCAGAAAGAATTGTTGCGCCATACATAGTAGTCTCAAAAGACTTCTGTCCCTGTGGAAGAGCAGTCAACTTGTTCTTGTAGTGACCAACAGAAGCGCCAAGCTCAAATTTGAAGTTCTTGTTGTTAACAATCTTAGCCTTCATTGCCACATCAAATCCTTCATTCTTAAGAGCACCATCATTTGTATAATAATCAGAAAGACCTGCTACATAAGCAAGAGTTCCAAGAGTTATAAGATTGTTTGTCTTAGAATTGAAGTAGTTGAAACGAACATTAAGACGATTGTCAAGGAAATTACCCTCAATACCAGCATTAAATCTATTTGTTGTTTCCCAACTAAGTGAAGTATTACCGATATTGCCAAGACCTATAGAGTTAACGTGATCATTCAAAAGTGATGATGTAGACAAATATGTAAGAGTAGCAGAGTTGTCAATAGCATCATTACCTACAGATTCGAATCCAGCATTAATCTTCAAGAAGTTTACTCCCTTATTTGGACGTAACCACTTTTCGTTTGTAAGTACCCATGCACCCTGGATAGATGGGAACATACCCCATGCTACGCCAAGCATCTTAAGACCAGCAGAAGACTCCTTACCAAAACGAGAAGATGTCTCCATAGTGAACTGTCCATTAAGATAGAAACGCTCCTGATAGTTATAGTCAGCATTAACATAGTATGCAAGTGATCTCCAGCTTACATCACTACCATAACGCTTCTTTGAAAGCTGACCACCTTTATTGTTAGGAGTCTTATCATTACCAGTATTATCACCTTCAAGGTAAGAAGCAGTATAAGTATCGTTCATGAATCTTACACCACCAAACACATCAAGACGATGGGCACCTGTTGACAAGATATCCCAATCTGCACGAGTATCAGAGAATACTGCATTATGAGTAGCGAACAAAGAATTCTTTGTATTATGAGTTTCTCCTTCCTTTCCTGGCATAGTATATGAAGGCATACCTACAATTGGTGTAAAGTAAGCCTCGTCAAATGACTGCATGTTATATGAGAATGTCTCTGTAACAGAAAGATTTCTCATAGGCTGCCATTTTGGTGCTACACTAAGACCAATCATTGTACAGTCAGAGTAGTTCTTGTTCTTAGCTTCACCATAAGTAAGGATAGCTACTGGGTTTGCCAATGAAGCCTTGTTACCAAGTACCTCATAAAGGTATGTATCTGCATCTGAAATGTAAGAAGAGATCTTACCATCAGTAGAGAAATCATAAGGCGACAAGAACGGAGCCTTTGCTAAACCAAGGAATGATGTTGACTCACAAGAATTCAAATGGAAATTTGACTTAAGACCATTAGAACGGAGGTCACGAGTTACATTTGTGTAACTTGCATCAAACTTAGTTGAGAACCACTGGTTGAGATAAATATCTGTATTGAAACGGATGTTGAAACGAGTGAAATCATTTGACTTCAATGTTGACTTTGCATCAGAATAACCTACAGAAAGGTTGTACTTTGCAACATCATCACCACCCTGTACAGCAATGCCATAGTTCTGTGTAAATGCTTCACGATACACTTCCTTCTTCCAATCTGTATTATTATGATACATGTTATAATAATAATAGTTTGGATCAGTATTAAGGAACTTGAATTCCTGAAGCTTAGTATTTGTTGTTGCAAGAAGCTGACCAGCATATCTACGATAGTCAGACGCTCCCATCATTTCCATTGAATTAGGAATCAGCTCATAACCACCATTGATATCAACATCAATTGTTGTTGTCTGTGTCTTACAGCGCTTTGTGCTAATAAGAATAACACCGTTTGCTGCCTTAGCACCATAAATGGCTGTTCCGTTCTTCAACACCTCTACCGATTCTACATCATTAAGGTTAATTGCCTCAAGAAGATTGTTGAAATAACCAGTATGAAGCATCTCTGAATCATATAACTGGTCATAGATAACACCATCAACAACAATGAGTGGCATTGCGTTAGTGTTCAATGAATTGAAACCGTTGATAAACATAGCTGCTCCAAGACCTGGATTTGCAGAACGCTGGATGATATTGATATCACTAGCCAAACTCTTCTGAATTTCCTGATCAACAGTCAAAGCTGCTGTATTATCAATTTTTGCTGCCTTTGAAGAACGAGTAGCAGAGTTCTTTTCATAACTGTCAGCACTAAACAAATCAGAGTTTAATGTAACATCGACACCTACTTCTCTGCCATTAATAGACACAACATTTGAATTATAGCCCTCAAGCGAAACAGAGAGAGCTGTGATGAACTTAGGAACATTGATTGAATATTCTCCATTTTCATCAGTCAAGGCAGAATAATACTTGTTATTAAAAGACTGTACTCGTACACCAGAAAGAGGTTCACCAGTAGCAGCATCTGTTACCTTACCTTTGATTTCAAAAGTAGGATATAACTTTGAGAAATTTACCTTCTTCTTTTTTGGTGCAACTAACTCAGTTGACTCTGTACCAACCTCGTCTTGTGCAGCTGCAGGAAGAATTCCCATGAAGTACACCATTGCAGCAAGACCAAACTTACATGCTCGCTGAATATTTGTTCTATTATATGAATTCATATATGTTTACTGTTCGAGGTTAATATCTTTTTTTAGTTGCTGCAGCTTCATCGTCCTCAGAGAACTTAGGCTTCAATATTATACATGATAGCAACATTGTTCCACTATACTTTCTATCTGGTGCAATATGAATCATTGCTCCAGCATTTGTCTCAGTCGTACCTCTTCCGTAGTAAGTGTACTTGAATGTATACTCACCTACATAAGTTGTGTCAATCTTTGCGTAAGGATTTGTATAGTAATCAACACTCTTAGTTTCAGGATGCTTGAACTTAGTTGCCATAGCAAGTTTCTTATAAGCTCCCTTTGCATCTCTTTCATTCATAGCAACTGTGAACTTATAAGGCTTATTCTCTGGTGTGGCACCAGTATAGCCATTAATTGCCCAAATAGGACAAGAAACAATATAGATATCATAAGTACCAGATAGGAAATTTGGCAACCAGAATGAATATGTTGAAGCTAAAGTGGCTTTTGTAGGTTCATAACGATAGAAGAAGTATTCTTTTGAGCCAATCAGCTTTGTACTATCATCCATCATTACTGTCTGCTCTTCGCCCTTATCATCAACAATTGTAACTGGCTTCTGCTCAAACTCTACGAAATAACCTGTTTTATAAATAGCACCAGAAGAAACATCTGTTGATGTATTAGTTACATAAAGTGGCTTATTACTTGTATCTGATTCCTTTGCCATGAGTGATGGTGAAAAAGAATATGCCAACTTTCTGAATGACTGCTCAGTCACAGACATTGGATATTCATCTACAAGATACGCAGTACCATTTGAACATTTTACAGGAGTGAGTCCTTCAAGAATGTCATGTGTTGGACGATCCTTTGGCTGCAATGGTTTGTCCTTTCTATAATAAACACTATAGATTGGTCCATTATACCAATAGGTTGTAGACTTGAGAGAGTCCTGATAATGTTCGTTATCAGTCATATTGTAGAACAAATCGTTCATTGCAAACATATTTGCGTAATGATTTGCTAAAGAATCACACACATCAATAGTTGCACTTGCCTCATTCTCCTTTGGATTAAACTTAAACAAATTCTTGTAGACATTGAATCTTTCGTTAAATGCCTTATCAGAAGGTATCAAAGCAAGATAGTTTGAATCCTCTTCGTAGATAAGAGCCTCTACATTCTTCAACACAGTATTGTTACGTATAACAACTGAGTCAACCCATATCTTGTCACCATTCTCATCAACACCACGACTGACAGAACGTGCCAAATCAAGCGAGTCTGCATTGTATTTGCGAAGGAATGCGTATAATGATCCACCAACCGTATCCTTCTTTTCAAATGTAGACGACTTATACTGGCGTTCGATAAGCTCATACAAATTTGGAAGATATGGATTTGAATTCTCTATCATGTGAACAACACCATTTCCACACTTGATGTTGGTTCTACCCTTAACCATTGATGTTGCACCAAATGACATCTGGTCCATAACAGCCTTTTTGTCATTCACCAAAGAAACGATCTTAGACTCATCATTCTGTGAAATGGCGTAACGTGCAATATGATTCTTAAGGAATTCGTCAACGACTGCGGCTGAGTCAGTCTTTGCCAAAGCCAATACACTATCAGTATTGAAATTTACAGGAACCCATAATGTATATGTATTGTCAGAAGCTAATTCACGATCGAAGCCCACAGCCTTAACTACCTTTGCAAAATCAGGAGCATTCTGCTCAATGGCTGTCATAACAGAACCATTGATAACACCATCACCTGATGAGGCGTCGTAGTGCTCATCCCATGTATCAGTACAAGATACTATTGCAGCCAATCCAGAGGCAGCAATGCATCCCATACATATTGTGTTTTTTATGTTCTTTTTCATATAAAGTCTATTTACTCAATTGTGGAATGGTGAAAAGTGACAGAGTCACTTTTCACTATCCATTATGCATTAATATATATCCTCAGCAAAGTACTGGTCATTATAAACAGAACTTGGACACAATTCGATAAAGTCAAAGTTCAACTCACCACCAGACTCCATTTTCTGCTGCAAACGAAGGATATGATTAGATTTTCCGTCTGTAGTAAATGTTCCAAGTACACGACGAATGGTGTTATCCTGCCTTCTGAAGTTCGCATCAGAAGAACTGAAAGAATCACGAGAACCAGACTGATAACTTGCAGGACCCTTCATCCAACCACGATTGTGGATAGCCTTATCGAAAGCAAGAACAGCATCATTATCACCAATGGCAGCGTCTTCCTTATATCCGAAAAGGGCAACACCACCTGGTCGCATATCAAATGGAATGCCTTGTGGAACATCATCAATATATGCCTGAAGGATACCACGTGAAGCAAATCCTGTACATGTGAACAAACGTATCTCATAAGTACCGGCTGGTACAGGTGGTAATGTAACCTTAACATCAAATGGTCCCTTGATGGTTACCTCATCACCCTGATATGACCAGTAGTTAAGAACTCGAACACGAACATGGAGATGCGTATTGTCTGTATATTCAAAATTACGACAGTATCCAGCCTTGAAACCTACACAATGGTCTGTATTACTTGCTGCAACAGCTCCTTGTCCACCATTTCCATAAGTTCCATTATAGTTTGAAGCTGTAGTAGAGTGACCACGAGCTGTTTGAGCATCTGTGAGAAGAGTCATAAAGTCTGGTGACAATGTAGTACAGTCAAAACGCATGCGCTCATTTAACACAACATTCTGAGTCTGTCGGCCATAATCAACGATATCATCAATATAATGATATACACCATTTACTGCAGTACCTTTCTTTGGTCCATTAGCAGGTCTCTGTACGAAAGAACCTCTTACAAGCACACCTTTTGAATCTGCACGGCTCTGAACACCACGACGGTTAATATAAAGACCCGGATTCTTTGACGTCTGTGGGAAAGAGAATTTCATAAGAGATACAGGCATGAGAGTCTGATACCAATCTGAAATATCAATATGCTTTCTATCGAAGTTATTATGTATACGTACATTATCATTACATGTTAATGTATAATATGTACCAAAACGATCAAGAATGTGATAAGAGATGAAACGGTTCAAAGCATTCTTACGGCTAACATAGTCATCATCTCCTGCATCTTCTGGATACATTTCGTCATATATCTTATGAGCAAGATACTCAAGAGAGTTAGGATTGTCCTTTCCCTTGACACAAGTGATATTATACTTTGCCTTCAAAATAGAATCTGGTACCATAAAAGCTGTATAGTTAAAATAACGCTTTTCTGGATACGCAACGTTATCATACTCTTGGGCTGTATGAATACAAAGCTTATTATTTGTCCATGTACAAGAGTCAATACGATCCTTTTCTGTAGCAAATCCATAGGTCAAATCTTGATACTTGGCGAGAGTATCAGTAATGTGTGTCAAAGTAAGAGCTTCAGAATACAACGTTATCAAAGAATCCTTTGATAAGAGAATAGAAAGCAAGTCATTTGATGTACACACAACCTTATTTACAGTATGAACTACACCATTACATACAGAGTCATCTGCATGAATGATTGGAGCCTCATAATTAATAAAGAGCTTGTATTCAACCTCACCTTTGCTATTGACAAGAGAATCTGCATTAATAGACATAATGTGCTCAAGCATATTACCTCTTGGATATTGAGCATCACTATAGTCTGTTGTGAAATAAGCCTGCTCAATAATTGAGTTCAAGGCAATTGTATCACACTCTTCCTTAGACAACTCAGAGACATCCTTAAATCCCCTTGAATATAGATACTCATCAATGGCATCGTTTGTTGGTGCAAAGACTGTATAAGTACCATAGGTACCGAGCAAATCAGCAAGACGCAAATCGCCACGCTCACCTGTTGCTCTCTGTAAGATTTCTACATACTTAGAGAAATCTTTACTACGATGAACCAAATAGTCTATTGCATATTCCTTAGTACTTGTATAGTAGTTATCAATGCCTGGATCATCAGACACACATGAAACCATACAGCACTGTATTGCCATGAAAACAGCAATTGCAACAGCAGTTATTTTATTATAATACTTTTTCATACGCATCAGTTATTAACAATTGTTTCTTCATCAAGATATGCAGAATTCTGTTTCAAATTATGATTAACCTTCATCTGCGCCTTTGATACAGGCATATACATAAAGTCCATCTGCTTCATTTTAATGCCGACAGCAGCACCACCTTCAGCATACTTATTAGTAAGACTTGCAACGAACTTAACTGTATTTCCTTCACGACGTGCCTGTCTTACAAGGTCAAAATAACGCTTTCCTTCAAAGAGGAATTCGCGCTGACGCTCAAACATAAGACATGTTTCAAAATCATTGAACGACTTTACAACCTTGTTGTTTGGCATTGCGTCCTTAATATCTACGGCTGCAGGATTTGAACGAAGATATACTGCAGAAATAAGATTGAGTGCATCCTCATAGAGCTCTTCTGCAGTTGCAAGTGTTGAACCTTCAACTGCAACCTTTCGTGGACGAGCAGGTGTTTTAGGTGCCTGTTCTGCTGCTAACTTGTCAAGATTACCAGCAATTTCAATTTCAGCCTCTGCACGGAAAAGCATTAGCTCAGACAAACGGTAGAACACAAAATTATGATACTGGTCATCATAACTTGGTGAACTTGCCCTTGGTACATTTATATTGTACTTGATAGCACCCTTTCCATCATAAGAAGTAGAAACACTTAATGATGAATACTTGTTTATTGGGAATGTTGTAGCATCTTCCCACGTGAAAGAACTGATTGAACGAATATCTGTTGTAACAGGGAATAACGTTAATGTAAACTTTGTTTGTGTAGGAACAGTTAACATCAAATTACCATCTGCTAACATATATGTCTGCTCTCTTCCCTGCTTGTCTGTTCCACCAAACATATAGTGGAATTCTGGCATTACAACAACAGAGTTACTTGATATTGACGCAATTTCAAATACAGAGTCAAAAGAAGCACCAGTATTGAATATCCAATTGAAAGCATATGGAACATTTGAACTTGAAGATCTTGATATCTCTGCCAAAAGTGGATATCCATACGCTGACAATACATTCTTATCAATATATCTCTCAAGATCTACTCCATTAATACCATTATCTCTGTAAAGCTGTGTCTTGTAATTAATTACCCAATCACAGCACTCAATACACTTGCGATAATAGGTATTCTGATCAGCCTTTGAAAGACGATAGTCAGATGCTTTCCAAAGATACATCTCTGCAAGGAGCGAATACATCGCAGGACGAGTAACTCGACCTGTACAAAGTTCATAATCATTGTATCTATTTGGTGCAAAATTCTTACATCCTTCAATATCAGCAATAAGACTGTCAAGAATAACCTCGAAACTTGTCTGACCAAGACGCATTTCTACATTATCGTCGATTGTAGGTTCCAATGTAAATGGTACATCCCTAAATGTCTTAATCAAGTAGAAATAAGACATATCTCTAAGGAACTTACATTCTGCTATAGTAATCTGAAGATCAGAATTAGTGTAGTTTGGATCCTTTTCAGCTACCTGTGGCGCATAATATAATACTGTATTACAGCGATTGATTACATTATACAAAGGTGCCCAGTTGGCATATTCATTTGTAGTCTTAATACTACCCTTCATCAAGAATTTTAGTCCGTTTGGACACTGAGGGCCAACGGCAGTGTTATCTGAGCGGCTTTCACCCCACGCAATAATCTTTGTAAGGTAATCACTACTCAACACACCAGAATAACATGCATTTACAACACTCTCAACATCCGATTTGTCTGTCCAGTAGTTTTCAAGAACCACATCATTCAATGGAAGCATATCAAGAGAGCATGAACTGACACCCATTCCCAAAGCAGCAACAATAGTTGCTAATTTGATTGATTTCTTTATATTTTTCATAATGTCAAAAGCTCTTGTTAGAATGAAACAACTGCATTAAGAGTAAATGAGCGAGATCTTGGAGTACGAGAGTTATCTCCTGCTGGATTGAAACCTGCCTGTACAACCTCTGGATCAGCACCTGAATACTTTGTAATACAGAATAGATTATTTAATGTTGCAGACAAACGAAGTCTATCAAGTCCATACTGCTTGAGAAGTGAAGACTTGAATCCGTAAGCAATCTGAACATAGTTAAGACGAAGGAAAGAAGCATCCTCAACAAATCTATCAGAACCAAGGTAGTTATGAGTTGTTGCAAATACAGAACCGCCTGTGATTTCCTGACGTGTTGATGCCGCACGTGGTAACAATGACACGTCACCCTCATTATGCCAACGCCAGTTGATAGCCTTTGACTGATTTGAGTTATTTGACATGTTTTCAATGTTCATACGTGCATAGTTGATAACCTTATTTCCGAAACGATAGTTAAACTGCATATTTACAGACCAGTCTCCATAATTGAACTTGAATCCAAATCCACCAGTGAGCTTTGGTAATGAAGAACCAAGATAAACAATATCAAGTGCATTAATCTGACCATCGTGATTAACATCCTCATAGATAGCATCACCACCTACGAAATGATAGTTAACCTTCTCATAGTCATACACCATATATTTTGGAGCACCCTTAGAATCACATACGATATCTCCTTGTTCATTACGTACAACAGGAGCAATATCATAAGAATTCAATTCATCAATAGAAATTACGCCAGCCTTCTGTGCATCAATAGCATCATTATACTCAGAATAGCGGTATACACCCTTTGAACGGAAACCGTAGATAGCACCAAGAGGGTTATTGAGACGTACCATAGAGATATACTTACCATTGTCTGGAGTATTTCCGTCACCATTCATAGTTTCAAGAACTGTTTCCTCCATTTCAAGAATCTCGTTTCGGTTGTTTGCGAAAGTAAGGTTGAAGTCCATAGAGAACTTGTCAATATGAACAAACCTACGAGCGTTGACATTAAACTCCCAACCATTGTTACGCATAGAACCAACATTCTGCCAAGGGAGATTAGCAAAACCTGTTGATGAAGGAATTGCTGGATTAGCCATAAGAAGTGACTTTGTAGTCTTAGTATAAAGAGAAAGGTCTGCAGTAATCATGTTATCAAACAAACCTAAGTCAAAACCGAGGTTCCAAGTCTCCTGCTGCTCCCATCTCAAGTCTGTCAGACGTATATTAGAAGGTGCAACTGACTGATTACCCATATAAGGTATATCCAATGCAGAATACTTTGAATAGTAAAGATACTCAGAACCTGGCTGACGACCTACAATACCCCAACCTGGACGAACTGAAAGCATATTAATCCAACCAAACTTCTCCATAAATGGTTCATCAGAGATATTCCATCTGATAGATAATCCTGGGAAATTACCCCATCTTCTTGCAGGACCGAACTTTGTTGAACCATCACGGCGAAGTGTTGCATCAAGGATATACTTAGACTTGAATGCATAGTGAAGCTGGAAGAGGAAGAACTGAGATTTCCAATCACCAGCACCTGTTCCAAATCCTGTGTTAACACCTCCAGCGAGAGGAGAATTAAGTCCTGCTGCTGTTGGAAGCCACTTTTCCTTAAGACTCTGATCTGAAGAAGAACCACTATTGTACTGGAAACGAGCCAAGAACAAGAGTGAGTGGTCTTCACTTGTGAAATGAGGTGTGAATGTCAAAGTATGACGAGTTGAAAGTGCATGACTCTTATATGCAGACTTTGAAGCCTCATTGTAATTATCAGCTGCCCAGTTTGCTGCTACCAATGTACCAGGAAGGAATGCATCTTCATTCTTTGAGAAGATATCAAAGACGATCTGTCCCTCATAAGTCAAACGATGCTTCTCTGGTTCCTGTGAAGTTCCAAGAAGATCATAACGAAGAATAAACTCAGGAGAAAGCTTCACAGTTGTCTCAGTATTCTTAGCATTGTAAGCTACCGCAACAGGGTTTGCCATATTATACTGATCCTCGAGAAGTTTACCTGATGCAGCGTACGTACCTGTAGCTGCTGTGATATATGGATCCATAGTATAGAAACGATCTGTATCGTTGCCATACTCATCTTCTTCATAAATTGAAAGGTTTGGCATCTTTTCCAACGCAATGGCAAGAAGGTCCTTTCCACCAGGACGATAGTTCTTCTTGTTACGTGTATAAGTCAAGTCAAAGTTTGTCAAAACCTTAATACGGTCAGAAACGAAATAGTCAAGAGCTACACGAGTTGTAAAACGATCAAGTTTCTGCTTGATGATTGTACCTGTCTGTGAGTCGTAACCTCCAGAAATACGGAACATAGCCTTTTCACCACCACCTTCGAGAGATACATAATGCTGATGATTCTGACCAAATGACTGAACAGCCTTACGCCAGTCTGTATTGTCATTGAACATGTTGTACTCAGAGAAATTCTTATTGTAAGCAATTTCTGGTACATACAAACTTGAGTTGCTATCACCATATCCGTCAGTCTGCTTAGGATTGAAGTAAGCCTCCTTAAGATACATTGTGTAGTCATCACCATTAAGAAGCTTATAGCCTTCTGGCTGCCAGCTTCCACTGAAACGGTATGAATAAGTAACCTTTGTCTTACCGCGTGAACCACGCTTTGTCTTGATTTCGATTACACCATTTGCACCATTAGAACCCCAAATGGCAGTTGCCGCAGCATCCTTGAGGACTGTAATCTGCTCGATATCCTCAGGGTTTACATTAAGGAGTTCTGCGAAACGTTCTTCATTTGCATTTGTATAGTCGAAGTCCTTAGTTGCGTCATTATCAAACACATTACCGTTTACAACGATAAGTGGGTTTGCATTACCATTGATTGTTGACACACCACGAAGACGCATTGTTGTACCTGCACCGAGGTTACCTGAGTTCTGAACGATATCAAGACCTGAGATACGTCCCTGAAGGGCTTCGTCAACTGATGTCATTCCGATACCCTCAAACTCCTTCATATCGATTGTCTGAGTAGCACCAGATATTTCTCGCTCTGGAATCTGAAGACCTGAACTTTGAAGTTTACGGTCAGCCTTTACGGTAACTTCCTTAAGTGTTGCATTACTTGCAAGTACGATTCGTCCAAAAGCCTTCTTTGTAATCTGTAACTCCTTTGATGCACATCCAATATAAGAGATCTTGATACGGTCTTTTGGATTGTTTACTTTCAATGAGAAGTTACCATTATAGTCGGCAACGCAGGCGCTAACAATACGATTGCTCTTGTCAATCTCGATGACATTTGCCATTGGCAATGGCTCCAAGTCATCCCATACTTGACCAGTAACAATGTCACCTGCCTTTACCTGAGCACTTGCCGTTACGACAAAGCAGGTAATTAGTAATATTATTGATATTATTTTCTTCATGAGAATGATTTATTTACGAGTTCTTGCCTCAATAGAAAGTGGTTTATATTTATAAACGAACTGTGTTGGAACCTTATCATTATTAGCATTGTAATGTTCACCATCTGCATAAATAAGTGGTCCGTCGATTGCGTGCAATGCAACTGATGAGCTATTATTTAAGTAGAAATTATATGGGTCATCAGACTCTGTCATAACCCTACCACTTGTAGCACTTACAGTTGTTGAATTTACAGAACTAATCCACAATTCTTCTGCCTGAAGATTATAAAGTCCATCTGTAGTCACAACCTTATGTACCTGACCAATATTATCAGTAACAGTCATACCACTTTCTGATACATTGATATTAACCTTATAAGGTTTACCTGAAGTATACTTACCAGTATAGACTTCAACAGAACCCTCACCATTCTTGACACCGTTATTAGCGTCTGGCCAACTCTTAACAGCGTACATTGTGCTACCATTCAACACAGAATCTCCTGTAGCATTCAACTCATAAGTTGCAGGATCCTCTATAACCTTAGAAGCAAAGATAAGCTCTGTCTTCTGTGATTCATAATCACCTGATGTAAAGCCTTTGTCAACAAATGCAGAATTATCCAAGATGTGGTACTTAACAAAATCGAGAACTACCTCACGAAGGCGCTCTGGATCCTGAGTCTTTTCATCATCTGGCAATGCTTCTTCAGCTTCGTCTGCAGCCTTAATCATATCCAAGGTTGGAAGACCTGCAGCATAAGCAGCTTTCATTGCATCGTTTGTAGGAACAAACATTGTATAATGGTAGTTGTTCAAGATATAAGTTACCTTCTTGTCACCAGTAACATTACTTGGCTTTGACTCTGCACCAATGTCTCCATAAGATTTAATATCAAGCAAGTTACCACAGTCAGGATCAGCACTAGCTGTTGCCCACTTGTTTACATCATCCTTTGTAAACAGTGCACCACACTCAGAAAGGAGACCGAAGAATTCAGAAAATTCAGGTCGGTTCTTCAAAACTGAAGCAACATTGTCGTTTGTTCCCATAATAGGACCATCAAGAACAAGTGCATAACCATTCTCCTTATCATACTTCTTTATTACTTTAAGCGGTTTGCCTAACTTATACTGTAAAGAACCGTATACTTTACTACCTTCTTCAACACCTTCAATACGCACATAGGTATTACCCTTTGTACGATAGAACATCTTACCATTCTGATAACCTGTTGTTACGATGATGTTATCGAGCAACTTTTCAAGACGGTTACGAAGTTGAGTCTCTGCAACAAGAGCTTGATTCTCGTTGATGTAACGGATATCCTGATCCTTTATCTCCTTTGGAGAGCCAACCTTTTCCCATTCCTTAGTGTCCTCGTTGTATACACAGTCATAAACATCAGCAGCAATTCTCAAGTGCTTTGGCTTAGATTCACTACCAATCTTAAACTCCCACAACTTTGACTGTTTCTGTCCATAAGAAACAGGATCAATATATGTCAAGAGACCCTTGTTTGTTGGTACAAGGAAGATGTATTTTGACACCATTGAGTTAAGATAAGCAGAATAGTCCATACAAGACACAGCTGTCTCAATGATACGTAGATTTGTTGTATCGACAACTACAGGGAAAAGAACTGAAGAATATGCTTTAGGACTGAACACCTTGTTTGTCTTATAGACAGCTCCATTACATCCCAAAGTTACTTTCTTAACATCACCTTCTGTTACACCCATGCAGTCATTAGCATCATCAAGGATATCAGTGAAACGTGAAGGCAATGAAGCAACCATTGACTCCAACTGGTTTACGTTGACAAGTCTCTGGAGTACAGATGTTGGAGTATTTTCGAGTGACTTATAAAAATCCTTGATATCACTACCAGCACCATTCTCCCACCAGTCCTTAAATGCATCATCTGTAGGAACCATCATAACAGCCATATCCTCCTGCATTGCAGCAGAACCATTCTTTTCAATGGCATAGCCATTCCATCCTGGGTCAAACTTAAGAGATGCCTCGAATGCCTTTCCATTTTCATCTACTGAGAATGAACCAATCTTGCCATTTGCGTCACCAGAACGATCTGAGAAATAACGCTTATTGAACACACGGCTATAGTCCGTTCCCATCAACTGATTATATGTGTCAGTAAGAGTACGGTCATAATATGGACAAGCAAAACGCTCTACAATAGAACTCCATATTGTTGTTTCAGGATCCTTTCTGATAATTTCAGACATGTTGTCAAGCGGAAGGATTACTTCATCAACCTTATGGATAAATCCATTCTTACAGAAGATATTTGCTTCTGTTACCTTTGAATTGTTTATGTAAACATCGTCATTCTGACGAGTACCTGATGGCTGGTTGTAAAGGAAGTCCACATCTGAACTTGAAAGACGATTACCAGAAAGGAACTTATAGTTAAAGTGTACTAATGGCGCAGAAGTAGAAGCATCATTGAATAACACAATCTTGTCAAAAGAACTACGTACATCATCAAAACGGAAGTTTGTTCCAGCCTTAGGGAAAACCTCATCAGCATATTCAGACTTTGAGTCTACAACAAGCACTGAGTCAAACTTTGTCAAAGAAGATGAACGTCTACAAACAACACCTTTCACTGGACCTTCTGCAGTGGAAAGCATACTCGTAGAATAAGGGTTATCAATCATCGCAGAATAGAGCAATATCTTCTTCTGAGCATTTGTTAACTCAGAATAGTCCTTTATCCCCCACGAGTTAGAAGAAAAGAATCTTTTGAATGCATCGTCATTTGCGACAAACATAGTTTTACTTCCGGTCTTAGAGAGCACGTCTGTCTCACCAAGATCGTCAATCAACTGCAAGCATGTTTTGTAGTTACCTTGTTCCTGCAAATATCCATAAATACTATTAAGGCCCTCAGGCTGCTTAGTATCTAATTCGTACTTGTCAGAACAAGAGTAAATTCCAAAAGCCGCAGCACACAATACACCTCCTACCAGAAGGTGTCTGTGCAGTCTTTTACTCTGAATCTTACACAGCATATTATTAGATAGATAGTTATTAGTCTGTATTAGTACAAAAAAAAGAATCTCTTTTTACAAAAGGTCTTTTGCGGGAACATTTGCGCAAATTACCGCTACACACCTTTCATAACATTTGCAAAGGAAACAAATTTTGCTTAAAAAAACAAAAAAAACACACGGTAATTGTTAATAAAATAAAAAAAAGAGCAAATGTAACTTTATCAGGATATATTTTGCAAAAAGCGGAACAGGACTTACTTTCACTTTTCGTATAAAAAAAGAATTAAAGACACTGACAATGCATATAAACATTATCAGTGTCTTTTTGACAATATCAGAATTTCCTTAAACAGGAAAGTTGAATGAAACACTTGCGTTATAGTTTCACCTTCTTTCCATTTACTATGTATATGCCTTTTGAAGGTGCCATCACCTTACGTCCATACAAATCATAGACTCCATTATGATGTACATCTTTATCATCCACTATTTCTTCTACAGAAACTGCAGCAGGAGAAAAATCATTAACGGCATTTAGCATTGTGTTCAATCCCTTAACGTCGTTGTTTGTCAATTCTCTGTCATAGATCATTAAATCATCGAAACATGCGTCTGCACTTCCCCATAAAGATCCTAATCCTAAATAGAAATACTTTGCGTTCTTAACAAAGTCAATAACCTTAGAATGATCAAAGTTAGCCGAGGTTTCGCTTCCTTCCCATACAAGGTTAGAAGAATAGTATGCAGTACCGTCAAGATAAAGTTTACACCCATTGGCTAAAGAATATGTAAATGTCAACAAGTGCCAATCTCCGACAGTAATTGCAGCTACAGTCTTTTTGTCCGGATGATTAATGTTGAACCAAGAACTATTATTGTCATTAAAGGCAATATAGCTATTTCCTGTCATGAATAATCGTGCACCTGCATCTTTTGCATTTGTGCCATTAAAGAAGCTCCAGAGAGCGTCCCACGCATTTGCATCATTCCTCTTCACCCACATACTTACTGTAAATCCTTCTAAGCCTGTTCTACCTGCGAGAGGATTTATAAAACGAGTATAACTGTTATTTCCTTGCACTCCAAAGTACTGATGTACAAAAGAACCGAATCGGGCATAATCGCTCTCCAAAGTTGGAATCTTTCCTGTAGATGTATTTGAACGAACATACGTAGCACGCTGCTCAGTATTATATTCATTCAACGTAGGAGTGTCATCAAATCTATAATAAGCGATCAGTCCCTTTGTTGGTTCTCCTACTACTGCTGTTGCCTGAGCTGCACGTGAAGAGAATTCCTTCTCCCAGAAATAGTCTCCACACTGAAGTCGAGCAGTCATTGTTAACATGACTGCCTCCTCCTGAGGATAATACTTTCCCGTATTTGTTACCACATCTGGTCTGGAAGAGGTCCACGTAAGTGTTGTGTTCTCATCAGGATCAAACATTATATTTGTATTTTTCCTTATAGATGTCAACAAAGTATTCGTAAAATACTTCGTACTATTATTGACATAGTTTTTAGCAACGGCATACTGAGGCAAAAGCTTATATCCCCAGATAGGTACACCACAATATGAACTTCCACTGGTATTGCATATTGCTGTAAAGGCAAGAGCCTTAGCTGTATTATTCTCAAGAGTCTGCTCTACAAGCACTCCCTTATACACTGTACTTCCAAGCTTTATTTCCACATAAGAAGTACCATCAATTACTTTCCACGTTCCAGTATAAGCACCGGATACTTTTCCATCCTCGGACAAATGTATCATCTTTGGCTCAGATTCTGCAAAAACATTATGGTCAAGCTTATAAGGGTGCATCAGGAAATGATAATCTCCCACAATATCTTTTGTAGTAAATTTACATCCTGCCGCAATATCCGCATCTGTAGTTGTCTCACCGGCAAACTGGAAAGGAGCGGCAACAAGCCATCCATCTACATTTTGATACAACTGATAAGAACGTACACTATGCCCTGCTGTACCATTGTTAAATTTAGTATGGCAAACAACGAAACTTCTTCCCTTGTCATCAACACAAGCAGAATTGTGTCCCTGAGCACATTCTCCAACAGTCATATTTCCCCAATGGTTCATAGCGCCAATAAGTTTCATTCCCCTATTGGTTGCCGCGTTCTTTCCATAATTAAGGCTATACTTGTCTGTAAAGAGTGCAGAAACACCACTTGCATCCTTGTAAGGACCATCTGGATTGGTTGAACGGAACACACGCATCTCATAACCACCATCTGGAGCAAAGAAGCCATAGCTCATGAAAAGGTAATAGTAGTCACCTATATGCTGTATATAAGGGCCTTCACCACTTACATAATATCCACCGGCAATCTTTTTGCCATAGTATTCGTCACTTGTACATGATTGGCTACCTGCATTTACATTTTGATATGTGTAAGTGTAATCACGAAGACCAGTTTCCTTGTCAAGCTTTAACATGAAAATACCACCCGACCAAGAGCCGTACACTATCCACAATTCACCGCTCTCGTCAAAGAAAGCACATGGGTCTATACAGTTTGGCCAAAAATTACCATTAGAATTACCCTTATTGTACTTAGAAGGTAATGATCCTTGTGTACCCATAACAATTTCCAAATCACTATTCTTGTAACTTGGAGGGGTTATTTTCTTTGTATTGTCTCCAGATGTATTTGTACCTATAAAGCCACCCATTACAATTGGGCCCTGATATGTATAAGGACCTGTTATATTATCACTTGTCATAAGAACTATAACAGACGACCAAAAGTCTCCATTAAGACTTACATAATAGCACCATTTGTTCATGTTTGGGTTCCATACAACATCAGGAGCCCATTGGTCACCCCCAACCCATTGTGCTTCTGTCTGATTGGAATTAGAAGCATAATGAGCACACCACGCAGCTGCATCAAAAGAAGGGAAATTAACATCTTCTACAACTCCATTCAACTTACGCTTAATTTTCCTGACAGGATTACTCTTAAACGCTTTATCGTATGATGTGTTATAATAATTACGTATTAATTCCCAATTTCTTAAATCAGAAGATTTTGCACCAACATAATGAGAACCATAAATGTAAAACATACCATCCTTAGAATTGAAATATACAGATGGATCATGTACACTTACCTGCTTAAATGTTTTAGTCTTATATAAAGAACTACAATCTGTTGAAGATAGTTCTGTTTGTGCATTAGCTATCCCCCAATAGCATAAAGCAATAAATAGTATCAATATATTTTTATTCATTGTATAGGTTGTGGTTAAGTTTTCTGAATTTCACTTTGCAAACATACGAATTATTTTTCAAAAAAGTAAATATAGATAAAGAAAAAAGGCTGTACATAATGAAATGTACAGCCTTTATCATATAAAGTAGAGTAAATATTACTCAGCTGGAGTCTCAGCAGTTTCTGCTGCAGGAGCCTCTGTTGCCTCTGAAGCTTCTGCCTTTGGAGCAGCCTTCTTAGAACGACGAGTACGAGTCTTCTTTACTTCTTCCTTAGCCATGTTCTCATCAAAGTCAACAAGCTCAATGAATGCCATATCAGCATCATCATTTGCACGCTTACCAATCTTGATGATACGAGTGTAACCGCCTGGACGATTACCTACCTTTGTAGCAACCTCACCAAAGAGAGACTTGATTGCCTCCTTATTCTGAAGATAGCTAAATACTACACGACGATTGTTTGTAGAATCCTCCTTTGCCTTAGTGATCAATGGCTCAACATAAAGACGGAGAGCCTTTGCCTTTGGGAGAGTTGTAGTAATTCTCTTGTGCTCGACAAGTGAGATAGCCATGTTAGCAAGCATAGCAGCACGGTGAGAATTCTTACGACCGAGGTGGTTGAATTTCTTATTGTGTCTCATTTTTTAATCTTTATCTAATTTATACTTAGAAATATCAGTTCCGAACGAAAGGTTCAAGCTCTCAAGCAAGTCGTCAAGCTCTGTGAGTGACTTCTTACCAAAGTTACGGAACTTAAGCAAGTCTGTTTTGTTGAATTGTACAAGATCGCCAAGAGTCTCTACATCTGCAGCCTTCAAACAGTTGAGGGCACGAACAGAGAGATCCATATCAACGAGCTTAGTCTTAAGCAACTGACGCATACGCAAAACTTCCTCGTCGAACTCCTCGTTACCATCCATCTCAGCATTCTCAAGAGTAATCTTCTCATCAGAGAACAACATGAAATGATAGATAAGAATCTTTGCAGCTTCCTTGAGGGCATCCTTTGGATGAATAGAACCATCTGTAGTTACCTCCATAACGAGTTTATCATAGTCAGTCTTCTGACCTACACGATAGTTCTCAGTTGCGAACTTGACGTTGCGAATAGGAGTATAAATCGAATCAATAGCAAGATCGTTAACTTCCTTGCAGTACTCACGATTCTCGTCAGCAGGAACATAACCACGTCCCTTATTGATAGTCAATTCAATCTCCAATGTTGCATGAGGGTCTAAATGACAAATTACCAAATCAGGATTTAACACTCCAAACCCACTGAGATACTTACTTATATCTCCAGCCTTGAACTCTGTTGAATTTTCAATGGAGATAGACACATGTTCAGTGTCTCCTCCTTCTGGTAATTGCTTGAATCGAACTTGCTTCAGATTCAAGATAATGCCAGTTACATCTTCCTTAACACCTGGGATTGTTGCAAATTCATGTTCAACACCCTGAATTCTGATGGTGTTGATTGCATAACCCTCAAGAGATGAGAGAAGAATGCGTCGGAGGGCATTACCTACAGTAATACCGAATCCTGGCTCGAGAGGACGGAACTCAAATTTTCCGTACTTATCGTCAGCCTCCAGCATTATAACTTTTTCTGGTTTTTGAAATGCTAATACCGCCATTGATTTATTTATTATTTAGAGTACAACTCGACAATCATCTGCTCCTTGATATTCTCTGGGATGTCTGCACGCTCAGGCATGTGAAGGAACTTACCACCCTTCAAATTCTCGTCCCACTCAATCCAAGGATACTTGCTGTGGTTGAAACCAGCGAGAGCAGCCTCGATAACTTCAAGACTCTTTGCTTTCTCACGTACAGCAACAATCTGACCTGGCTTAACAGAGTAAGAAGGAATGTTCAATACCTGACCGTCAACTGTAATATGCTTGTGACTTACAAGCTGACGAGCTGCAGCACGAGTTGGAGCAATACCAAGACGATAAACTACATTGTCAAGACGAGACTCAAGAAGCTGAAGAAGAACTTCACCTGTTACGCCAGACTTAGTTGCAGCCTTTTCAAAAAGGTTACGGAACTGACGCTCGAGAACACCATAAGTATATTTTGCTTTCTGCTTCTCAGCAAGCATAAGACCGTACTCAGAAGACTTCTTACGACGGTTATTTCCGTGCTGACCTGCAGGATAATTTCTCTTAGAAAGAACCTTATCTGGGCCGAAGATAGCCTCGCCAAAGCGACGTGAGATTCTTGATTTTGGTCCAATATATCTAGCCATAAAATTTCTTAATGTTAAAAGTGCTCTATCCCACAGCCCACAGCAGCCGTCGCAGAAAGGAAAGATGCGACATATACAGGTGTGGGATAGTGCAGAATATAAAATTAAACTCTTCTTCTCTTAGGAGGGCGACAACCGTTGTGTGGAAGTGGAGTAACATCGATGATTTCAGAAACCTCGATTCCTGCACCGTGACAACCACGAACTGCAGCCTCACGACCATTACCTGGACCCTTAACATAGGCAACAACCTTTCTCAAACCGAGATCGAATGCAACCTTTGCACAATCCTGTGCTGCCATCTGAGCTGCGTAAGGAGTGTTCTTCTTTGAACCACGGAAGCCCATCTTACCTGCTGATGACCAAGAGATGACCTGACCTTCACTGTTTGCAAGGCTAACAATGATATTGTTGAAAGATGAGTGAACATGAAGCTGTCCCTGAGCATCAACCTTGACATTTCTCTTCTTTGCAGAAGCTGATTTCTTTGCCATATCTTATAATTATTTAGTAGCTTTTTTCTTATTTGCAACTGTTTTCTTCTTACCCTTGCGAGTACGAGCGTTGTTCTTTGTACTCTGTCCGCGTACAGGAAGACCAAGACGGTGACGAATACCACGGTAGCAACCGATGTCCATCAAACGCTTGATGTTAAGCTGAATCTCAGAACGAAGGTCACCTTCTACCTTGTACTCAGCGCCGATGATCTCACGGATCTTACCAGCCTGCTCATCGTTCCAGTCCTTAACTTTCAAATCCTTGTCTACGCCAGCCTTTTCCAAAATCTTAGCTGAGCTGCTGCGACCAATACCAAAAATGTATGTGAGCGCAATTTCACCTCTCTTATTCTGAGGGAGGTCTACACCAACAATTCTTATTGCCATATCTTTATATTATTTCTTATTCATACAAAAGAATCATCCCTGACGCATCTTGTACTTAGGATTCTTCTTATTAATAACAAACAGACGACCTTTACGTCTTACGATTACGCAATCTGGTGTACGTTTCTTCAAAGAAGCTCTTGTTTTCATATAATGAATTTTTATTTATATCTGAATACTATTCGTCCCTTGGTCAAGTCATATGGTGACATCTCTACTCTAATCTTATCACCAGGAAGAATCTTAATATAATGCATTCTCATCTTACCTGATATATGAGCGATGATCTCATGACCATTTTCCAATTCTACGCGGAACATTGCGTTTGAGAGTGCCTCAACAATTGTTCCATCTTGTTCTATTGCGGACTGCTTAGCCATATTATAAAGATTTATCTCTTAATACTTTTTCTATTTCTTCGAAAGACGATAAGATATCGGCTTTTCCTTTGCGAACACAAACTGAATGCTCAAAATGTGCAGCAGGTTTTCTGTCTCTTGTAATAATTCCCCAACGATCCTCCTGCATGAAGATTTCTTTATCACCCATAGTAATCATTGGTTCAATTGCAATACATAGTCCATTTTTAAGAAGCATTCCGTTTCCTCTTCTTCCATAATTCGGAACTTGAGGATCTTCATGCATTTCTTTTCCGACTCCATGTCCAACAAACTCTCGAACAACTCCATATCCGTTTGACTCGCAATGAGTCTGAACTGCATAAGAAATGTCACCGAGTCTATGTCCCACAACTGCTTGTTCGATACCTAGATAAAGAGATTGTTTAGTAACCTCAAGTAATTTTTTTACATCATCTGATATCTCTCCGACAGCAAAGGTAAAACATGAATCACCACAAAACCCTTCAAGTTTAGTTCCACAATCAATTGAGACTATATCACCTTCCTTTAGAGGGTTATCATTTGGTATGCCGTGAACTACCTGTTCATTGACAGAAGTACAAATACTAGCAGGAAAAGGACCTCCATAAGGGTTAGGAAACCCCTTGAATGTTGGAATTGCTCCATGATCTCTTATGAAAGTTTCAGCAATTGTGTCCAACTGTTTTGTTGTTACACCTGGCTGAATGACTTTCGCCAATTCAGCCAGTGTTTTTCCTACAAGAAGATTTGCATTCCTTAGAAGCTCGACTTCTTCGTCAGTCTTAAGATACACCATCTTATTAATATGTTCCTTTAAGCGTGCTCTCCACGAATTCTACCTGTCTCGAGAAGACCATCATAGTGACGCATGAGAAGGTGGCTTTCAATCTGCTGAAGAGTATCAAGCACAACACCAACAAGGATCAACAATGATGTACCGCCAAAGAACTGAGCAAACTCTCTTTGAACACCGAAATAATCTGCAAATGCAGGAATAACGGCAATAAGAGCAAGGAAAAGAGAACCAGGAATAGTTATCTTAGACATAATGCCGTCAATATAGTCGGCTGTCTCCTTACCAGGTTTAACACCAGGAATAAAACCGTTATTACGCTTCATATCTTCAGCCATCTGTACAGGGTTGATAGTAATAGCAGTATAAAGAAGTGTAAACACAACGATAAGAACTGCAAAAATTACATTATAGACCCAACCTGTATTATCAATAAGAACAGACACGAACGCTCCAGTCTTACCACCACCGAAGTAGCTTGAAAGAACAGCAGGAATGAACATAATTGCCTGAGCAAAGATAATTGGCATCACATTTGCGGCATAAGGCTTAAGAGGGATATACTGACGAGCTCCCGAAACCTGAACCTTGTTAGAACCAGCAATACGCTTAGCATACTGAACTGGAACCTGACGAACACCTGTTACGAGACAGATTGCTGCTGCAATAACTACGACAAAGAGAATAATCTCGAGCAAGAAAACTACGAGACCACCACCCTGTGGAGTTGTGAATCGTGTTGTAAGTTCCTGGAAGAAAGCCTGAGGGAAACGAGCGATGATACCAATCATGATAATGAGTGAAACACCGTTACCGATACCCTTGTCAGTAATTCTTTCACCTAACCACAAAATGAACATACTACCAGCTGCAAGAATAATTGTTGCTGTAAATAGGAATACAGTCCAATTCAAAGAAGAATAAAGAGCTGCACCCTGAGTCTGCATTTTGAGATTAATAAGATATGATGGAGCTTGGAATAAAAGAATCGCAACAGTCAAATAACGAGTGTACTGATTCATTTTTCTTCTTCCGCTCTCACCTTCACGCTGCATCTTCTGGAAATATGGTACTGCTATACCAAGCAACTGCATAACGATAGATGCAGAGATGTATGGCATAATACCAAGTGCAAAGATAGAAGCCTTAGAAAAAGCACCACCTGAGAACATATCAAGTAATGACATCAAACCGCCTTCAGTCTGATTATGCAATCCCTGGAGAGCATTGGTGTCAATACCAGGAAGCACAACATATGAACCGAAACGATAGACTGTGACCATAGCGATTGTGAAGAGAATCTTAGCACGCAAATCTTCAACAGAGAAGATATTGGCCATAGTCTTTATGAACTTGATATTCTTAAGTTTATTCATTGCTTTTCCTGTATTAGAGCTTTACAGCGTTACCACCCTTTTCAGTTATGGCTGCCTCAGCTGCTGCAGAGAATGCATTAGCTTCAACATCCAACTTAGAAGTTAATTCACCGTTACCGAGAACCTTAACAAGCTGATTCTTCTTAACGAAACCAGCTTCAATAAGCTCAGCAACGCCAATCTTAGTTGCACCAAGCTTTTCAGCAAGTGCCTGAATAAGATCAAGATTGATTGCCTTGTACTCAACTCGGTTGATGTTCTTGAAACCGAACTTAGGAACACGACGCTGAAGTGGCATCTGACCACCTTCAAAACCAATCTTCTTCTTGTAACCAGATCTTGCCTTAGCACCCTTGTGACCGCGAGTAGAAGTACGACCCTTACCAGAACCGTAACCACGACCTACGCGCTTAGAGTTATGAGTTGCGCCCTCAGCAGGCTGCAAGTTATATAATTCCATTTTAATCTAGTTTAGTAGTACGTGAATAATTTAGTCGATAACCTCAACAAGGTGCTCAACCTTGCGAATCATACCGCGGAGTGATGGAGTATCCTCACGCTCAACAACACGGTTGATCTTTCCGAGACCGAGAGACTGAAGTGTAGCCTTCTGATCTACTGGACGGCCAGCCTGGCCCTTAACCTGCTTAATCTTAATTGTTGCCATGAATATTTTCCTCCTTATCCTCTAAATACTTTTGTCAAATTAACACCACGGTTCTGAGCAACAGTCTTAGGGTCACGCATATTAGCGAGAGCCTCAATTGTAGCCTTTACAAGGTTATGTGGGTTAGAAGAACCCTTAGACTTTGCAAGAACGTCAGTAATACCAACACTCTCAAGAACGGCACGCATCGCACCACCTGCTACTACTCCAGTACCTTCTGAAGCTGGCATGATGAGAACACGAGCACCACCGAACTTAGCATAAGCCTCGTGAGGAACAGTACCCTTAAGTACAGGAACCTTAACCAAATTCTTCTTAGCAGCCTCTACACCTTTAGCAATTGCTGCTGTAACTTCTCCGGCCTTACCAAGTCCGTAGCCAATAACACCCTTACCATCACCTACTACAACGATGGCTGCGAATGTGAATGTTCTACCACCCTTAGTAACCTTAGTAACACGATTAATAGCAACCAATCTGTCCTTCAGTTCGGCATCGTTTGTAACTTTAACTCTATTTACCATAATCGTATTTTAAAATTTAAGACCAGCATTACGGGCAGCGTCAGCTACCTCCTTAACTCTACCATGGTACAAATAACCATTACGGTCGAAAACAACTGCAGAAATACCAGCTTCGATAGCCTTCTTAGCAATCATTTCGCCAACCTTAGCAGCCTGCTCACACTTAGGCATCTTCTCAAGACCAAGTGAAGAAGCAGAAACGAGAGTCTTTGCAGCCTGGTCATCGATTACCTGTACATAAATCTGCTTGTTGCTTCTGAACACAGACATACGTGGACGCTCAGCAGTACCGGAAATCTTATTACGTACTCTATACTTAATTTTAATACGTCTTTCAATCTTTGTAATCATACTCTTGTCAATTATTATTTAGCGTTAGCAGATTTACCTGACTTTCTTCTGATCACCTCGCCCTCGAAGCGGATACCCTTACCCTTGTAAGGCTCTGGCTTACGGAATGAGCGGATCTTAGCACACACTTGTCCAAGCAACTGCTTGTCGCATGACTCGAGCATGATAAGAGGATCCTGATTTCTCTCAGACTTTGTCTCAACCTTAATCTCCTTTGGAAGCTCGAAAACAATACCATGAGAGTATCCAAGTGCGAAATCAAGAACATTTCCCTGGTTGCTTACACGGTAACCAACACCAACGAGCTGGAGTGTAGCCTTGAAACCTTCAGAAACGCCATAAACCATGTTGTTTACAATTGAGCGATAAGTTCCCTGAAGTGAGTGACGCAACTTTGTATTATCCTGCATCAATTCTTCATTTTCAGCCATTGTGATCTGACCGTCCTCGATTGTAATCTTAATACATGGGTTAAATTTATCCTTTGAAATTTCACCCTTAGGACCTTTTACAGTTACAATGTCATCCTTAAGAGTTACAGTGACTCCTGCAGGAATAATAATAGGCAATTTACCAATTCTAGACATTTGTTATATCCTCCTTAATTAATATACATAACAAAGAACCTCACCACCAATCTTAAGATCAGCAGCTTCCTTGTCTGTCATAACACCTTTAGATGTAGATATCACTGCGATACCCAATCCATTAATAACACGTGGCATGTCCTTGTAACCAGTGTACTTACGAAGACCTGGACGAGAAACACGCTTCAAGCACTGAATAGCGCTTACCTTTGTAGCAGGGTCATACTTAAGAGCAACCTTGATAGTGCCCTGAGGACCCTCCTCAACGAACTTGTAGTTCAAAATGTAACCCTTGTCGAAGAGAATCTTAGTGATTTCCTTCTTAAGGTTAGAGGCTGGAACTTCTACGATCTTGTGCTTTGCCTGGATCGCATTTCTCAGTCTCGTTAAAAAATCAGCTATTGGATCTGTCATAATGTAATTAAATTAACCGCGCCGGAGCGCGACAATATTTAACAATAATGAAAACTGTCTTTTTTTGTAAAGTAGAGTATCTTCGGAATACCCCCGAACCGGTATTCCTCAGATTTCTATTCTACAGGTTTGCCAGTAAACCGCAAATTATTACCAGCTTGCCTTCTTTACTCCTGGGATAAGACCCTGAGAAGCCATCTCACGGAACTGGATACGAGAGATACCGAACTGACGGATATAACCTCTTGGACGTCCAGTGAGCTTGCAACGGTTGTGCAAACGAATTGGGTTTGCATTGGCTGGGATAGCCTGGAGAGCACGAGCAGCCTCGTAAGCCTCCATTGGCTCGCCTGTTGCAACAATCTTCTTGAGGGCAGCACGCTTTGCAGCGAACTTTGCCACGAGCTTTGCACGCTTAACCTCGCGTGCCTTCATTGATTCCTTTGCCATAGAAAATTATTTTTTAGCGTCCTTGAATGGAAGACCGAATGCCTTGAGGAGTGCGTAACCCTCTTCGTCAGTCTTAGCAGATGTTACGAATGTGATATTCATACCCATGATCTTATCAACCTGGTCGATATTGATTTCTGGGAAGATAATCTGCTCTGTAATACCGAGAGTGTAGTTACCACGACCGTCAAACTTAGACTCAATACCCTTGAAGTCACGGATACGAGGAAGAGAAACACGGATAAGCTTCTCAAGGAACTCGTACATTCTCTCGCGACGGAGAGTTACCATAACACCGATAGGCATCTTCTTACGAAGGCGGAAGTTTGAGATATCCTTCTTAGACATTGTTGCAACTGGCTTCTGGCCTGTGATCTGAGCGATCTCATTCATTGCAATCTCGATAACTTTCTTGTCAGCAGTTGCCTGGCCGAGACCCTGGTTTACTACGATCTTCTTCAATACAGGAATCTGCATCTTTGAAGAGTAGTTGAACTGCTTCATGAGTGCTGGAGCAATCTGCTCAGCGTATACATTCTTAAGTTGTGCAGTAGTACTCATTAAATTTCCTCCCCTGACTTTTTAGCGTAACGAACTAACTTTCCGTTGGCACCGATCTTTCTACCGATACGAGTTGGCTTACCAGTCTTTGGGTCAACAACGTTAAGGTTAGAAATTGCGATAGGAGCCTCCTGCTCGATAATACCTCCCTGTGGGTGTGCAGCACTTGGCTTAGTGCTCTTCTTGATCATGTTTACACCCTCGACAACAGCACGCTTCTTGTCAACGATAACACGGATAACCTTACCAGTCTTACCCTTGTCGTCACCAGCATTTACGTAAACTGTGTCGCCTTTCTTTATGTGTAATTTACTCATTGCTATTAATGCTTTAATAGATTAAAGTACCTCAGTAGCCAAAGAAACTACCTTCATGTTGGCAGCACGAAGCTCACGAGCTACAGGACCAAAGATACGGCTACCTCTCATTTCACCAGCATTGTTCAAGAGAACACATGCATTATCATCGAAACGGATGTAAGAACCGTCTGGACGGCGAACTTCCTTCTTTGTGCGAACGATAAGAGCCTTAGATACTGAGCCCTTCTTAACTTCACTTGTAGGAATAGCATTCTTTACTGTAACTACAATGACATCACCTACAGAAGCGTAGCGACGGCGAGTACCACCGAGAACGCGGATGCAAAGCACCTCACGAGCGCCACTGTTATCAGCAACTGCCAATCTAGATTCTACCTGTATCATATATTACTTAGCTCTTTCAACGATTTGTACTAATCTCCATCTCTTAGTTTTGCTCAATGGACGAGTCTCCATGATAAGCACAGTATCACCAACATGTGCATCGTTGTTCTCATCGTGAGCATGGTACTTCTTAGTCTTGCTAACGAACTTACCATAAATAGGGTGCTTCTCCTTGAACTTAGTAGCAACTACGATAGTCTTGTCCATCTTGTCGCTGCTAACAACACCCTGACGCTGTTTTCTTAAATTTCTTTCCATGTAGCCTCGAATTATTTGTTTCTCTGAGAGAGTTCACACTTCATGCGAGCAATGTCACGACGCTGCTTCTTGATGAGAGAAACATTCTCTACTGGAGCGATGTTATGGTTGAACTTTGCGTTATTGTAAGCAGCAACCTCAGCCTCAATGCGCTCAGCGAGTTCTTCAGTGCTAAGTTCTCTAATTTCTGCGATCTTCATAATTAAGCGTTTTTGTCGTAGTCACGACGAACAACAAACTTTGTAGTAGTAGGAAGTTTCTGAGCACCGAGACGGAGAGCCTCCTTAGCGATGTCATAAGAAACACCTTCAATCTCAAAAAGGATTCGTCCTGGCTTAGCTGGGAACACGTAAGCGTATGGATCACCCTTACCTTTACCCATTCGGACGTCTGCTGGCTTCTTAGTGATTGGCTTATCAGGGAAGATACGAATCCAAACCTGACCCTGACGCTGCATGTAACGAGTAATTGCAACACGGGCAGCCTCAATCTGACGAGCAGTTATCCAACGCTCCTGAAGAGCCTTAATACCGAAGCTACCGAAAGCAAGTTCAGTACCTCTGTGTGAAACTCCGGCCCAACGACCGCGACCTTTTTGCGGTCTTCTATATTTCTGTCTTTTTGGCTGTAACATTGTTCTTCTGATTAATTGTTGCGATTAGACTTCTTGTTTCTAAATCTTCTGCCACCGTTACCATTGTTATTGTTACTGCGTCCTGACTCCTTAGACTGTGTGAAGTTTGGAGTAAGATCCTGCTTACCGAACTTCTCACCACGACAGATCCAAACCTTGATACCAAGGAGACCTACCTTTGTAAGAGCCTCTGCGAGACAGTAGTCAATATCAGCGCGGAGTGTGTGAAGTGGAGTACGTCCTTCCTTGTACATCTCAGAACGGCTCATTTCTGCACCGTTAAGACGACCTGAAATCTGAATCTTGATACCTTCAGCACCAGCACGCATAGTGTTTGTGATAGCAGTCTTGATAGCGCGACGGTAAGCAATCTTACCTTCAATCTGACGAGCAATGTTGTTACCAACGATTGTTGCGTCAAGTTCTGGGCGCTTAATCTCGAAGATGTTAATCTGTACGTCCTTGTCTGTTACCTTCTTGAGCTCCTTCTTGAGAGCGTCAACATCCTGACCACCCTTACCGATGATGATACCTGGACGAGCTGAGCAGATAGTGATAGTAACGAGCTTGAGTGTTCTCTCGATAACGATCTTTGAAACACTTGCCTTTGCGAGACGAGCATTAAGATACTTACGAATCTTGCTGTCCTCGAGGAGGCTGTCACCAAAGTTGTTACCTCCGAACCAGTTTGAGTCCCAACCACGGACAATACCGAGGCGGTTGCTTATTGGATTACACTTTTGTCCCATAATTACTTCTCATCATTTGTTTTAGCGTCCACGAAAATAGTAACATGATTAGAACGCTTGCGAATTCTGTATCCACGACCCTGTGGAGCTGGACGCATACGCTTGAGTGTTGCGCCTTCGTCAACGAAAATCTTTGAGATATAGAGTTCGCCGTTTTCAGCCTTACGATCGTTTTTCTGTTCCCAGTTTGCGATAGCGGAACGAAGCAACTTCTCGAGATCCTTAGAAGCATCCTTTGAACAGAACTTGAGAGTTGCGAGTGCCTTGCTAACTTCCATGCCTCTTACGAGATCTGCAACATAACGCATCTTACGAGGTGAAGATGGGATATTGCGGAAACTAGCGAAGAACTGTGACTTTTTGGCCTCCTTAATAGCCTCGGCCATATTATGTTTTCTTGCTCCCATTATATAAAAGTCTATTTACTTGTGAAGCCCTGAATTACTTTTTCTTGTTACCAGCGTGACCACGGAAAGTACGAGTAAGTGCGAACTCACCAAGCTTGTGACCTACCATGTTCTCTGTAACGTAAACAGGGATAAATTTATTTCCATTGTGCACTGCAATAGTATGACCTACGAAATCAGGTGATATCATTGAAGCGCGTGCCCATGACTTGATAACGCTCTTCTTGCCGCTCTCGTTCATAGCGAGAACCTTCTTTTCGAGCTTAACGTTGATGTATGGACCTTTCTTTAATGAACGACTCATATTCAGTTAACTTTATTTCTTGTTACGTCTTTCAATTATGTACTTGCTTGAAGCCTTCTTTGGTGCACGAGTCTTGAGACCCTTAGCGTAAAGACCATTACGTGAACGTGGGTGTCCACCTGTCTGACGACCTTCACCACCACCCATTGGGTGATCGATAGGGTTCATAACAACACCACGGTTGTGTGGACGACGACCCAACCAACGTGAGCGACCAGCCTTACCAGAAGACTCGAGTGCGTGGTCAGAGTTGCTTACGCTACCGATAGTAGCACGGCAAACTGAAAGGATCTTACGAATTTCACCAGAAGGGAGCTTGATTACACAGAAACGACCCTCACGTGAAGTTAACTGAGCGAAGTTACCTGCTGAACGTACCATCTTGGCACCCTGTCCAGGACGAAGCTCGATATTGTGGATAACAGTACCGACTGGGATGTTCTGGAGTGGAAGAGTGTTACCAAGGTCTGGAGTAGCTGTCTCACCAGACATGATAGTAGCGCCAACCTGTAATCCGTTAGGAGCAACGATGTAACGCTTTTCACCGTCAGCGTAGCAGACAAGAGCAATACGAGCACTTCTGTTTGGATCGTACTCAATTGTCTTTACAACTGCAGGAATACCGTCCTTTTCTCTCTTGAAGTCGATGATACGAATCAAGCGCTTGTGACCACCACCTCTGTAGCGAACTGTGATACGGCCCTGATTGTTACGACCGCCTGTGCTGCGCTTACCGAAAACAAGAGTTTTCTCTGGTACTGATGTAGTAACATCATCGAATGTACCAATAGCTTTGTGTCTTTGACCAGGAGTAACTGGTCTAAATTTACGAATACCCATTTTTTAATTAAATGTTACTATACAAATCGATAGTTTCACCTTCCTTAAGAGTAACGATAGCCTTCTTGAAAGCCTTTGTGCTACCCTTGATAACACCAGCCTTAGTGTAGCGGCTCTTACGCTTACCAGCGTAATTCATAGTGTTAACTGAAACTACATTTACGTTATACTTAGCCTCGATTTCTTTCTTAATCTCGATCTTGTTGGCACTAGGAAGCACAATGAAGCCGAACTTATTGTTCTGCTTCTCTGAAATAGCGTTCATCTTCTCAGTTACCAATGGTTTGATAATGCATGCCATATTCTTGTGTCTCCTTTAATTACTTGTTAAAAGTTTCGTCAACCAACTTAACTGCGCTCTCAGTCATTACAACAACATTTGCATTCATAACTTTGTATGTATTGAGTGCACTTGCAGTCATAACTTCAACACGCTGTATGTTTCGGACTGACAAATTTACGTTTTTCTTTACTTCTGACAAAACGAGAAGTGTCTTTTTACCCTCAATTTTAAGATTATTTAACAGATTTACAGCTTCTTTTGTCTTTGGAGCTGCAAAATCGAAGTCTTCGAGGACAACGATTGCATTCTGCTGAGCCTTGTATGAGAGAGCGCTCTTACGAGCAAGATTCTTCACCTTCTTGTTAAGCTTGAACCAATAGTCACGAGGAGTTGGACCAAATACGCGGCCTCCACCACGAAGAACTGGAGACTTGATATCACCACGGCGAGCGCCGCCACCACCCTTCTGGCGGATGAGCTTACGAGTAGATCCAGCGATTTCGCTTCTCTCCTTTGACTTGTGAGTACCCTGACGCTGTGCAGCGAGGTACTGGTTTACTGCGAGGTAGATTACGTGGTCGTTAGGTTCAATTCCGAAGATAGCGTCGTTCAAAACAACCTTCTTACCAGTATCCTCACCCTTGATGTTTAATACTGAAACTTCCATAATTACTTGTTAACTATTACGATTGAACCTTTATAACCTGGCACAGAACCCTTGATAAGAAGGAGGTTGTGCTCTGGAATAACCTTAATCACCTGAAGGTTGTGTGTAGTAACCTGCTCATCACCCATGTGACCACCCATACGGAGGTTCTTGAATACACGAGATGGAGTTGCACAAGCACCGATAGAACCTGGCTTGCGAAGACGGTCATCCTGACCGTGAGTAGACTGACCTACACCACCGAAACCGTGACGCTTAACAACGCCCTGGAATCCCTTACCCTTTGAAGTTCCAGTTACATCAACATAACTTGCATCGTTGAAGAGCTCTACAGTGATAACATCACCGAGGTTGTGCTCCTCGTCGTAAGTGAACTCGGCCAAGTGTCTCTTTGGTGTTGTACCAGCCTTTTTGAAGTGACCCATCATTGGCTTTGTAGTGTTCTTTTCCTTAGCCTCTTCGAAACCAACCTGAACAGCTGCATAACCATCTTTCTCGACAGTCTTAACCTGAGTTACAACACAAGGACCCAATTCGATAACAGTGCATGGAACATTCTTACCATCGGCACTGAATACGGAAGTCATTCCGATTTTCTTTCCTAATAATCCTGGCATTTCTTTAATACTTTAATTGTTCTCTAATACTAAACCTTAATCTCAACTTCAACACCACTAGGAAGCTCAAGCTTCATGAGAGCATCAACAGTCTTTGCAGAAGAGCTGTAGATGTCGATAAGTCTCTTGTATGTGCAGAGTTCAAACTGCTCACGAGACTTCTTGTTTACGAATGTAGAACGGTTAACTGTGAAGATACGCTTGTGAGTTGGAAGTGGAATTGGACCACTTACTACAGCGTCAGTTGCCTTAACAGTCTTAACGATCTTCTCTGCAGACTTGTCTACCAAGTTGTGATCGTAAGATTTAAGCTTAATACGAATTTTCTGACTCATATTTGTTTTTATTGTTAATAATTAAAAAGTAGTGGGGTATGTTGACAAAGAGTCGTTTGCTTGCCAGCACCCCAAAACCTGTTTTATGTTTTTTACACACTTTAGAGGTTCCGGACAAACCGGAGCCTCTAAAGGTATTAAAATATCAATTATACGAGATCTGCACGACCGTTGCACTCTGTAAGTACTTCCTTAGCAATGTTGCTAGAAACAGGTGCGTGGTGATCATAAGTCATTGATGAAGTAGCACGACCAGAAGTGATTGTACGGAGAGCAGTTACATAACCGAACATCTCGCCCAGTGGAACCATAGCCTTAACAAGACGAGCACCTGAACGTGTAGTATCCATACCCTCAACCTGTCCACGACGCTTGTTGAGGTCACCGATAACATCACCCATGTTCTCTTCTGGAGTTGTAACCTCGAGCTTCATGATAGGCTCCATAAGAACTGGCTTAGCCTGTGAGCAAGCGTTCTTGTAAGCCTGACGAGCTGCGATTTCGAATGACAACTGGTCAGAGTCTACTGGGTGGAAGCTACCATCAACGAGAGTAACCTTGAGGCTATCCATTGGGAAGCCACCGAGTACACCATTCTTCATTGCCTCTGCGAAGCCCTTCTGTACAGATGGGATAAATTCCTTAGGAACGTTACCACCCTTAACTTCGTCGATGAACTGGAGACCAGTGCCCTGGAAGTCCTCATCTACTGGACCAACATTAACGATGATATCAGCGAACTTACCACGACCACCAGACTGCTTCTTGTAAACCTCACGGAGGTTTACAGTCTTAGTGATTGCCTCCTTGTAGTTAACCTGTGGCTTACCCTGGTTACACTCAACCTTGAACTCACGCTTAAGACGGTCGATGATGATATCGAGGTGAAGCTCACCCATACCAGAGATAACTGTCTGGCCTGACTGCTCATCTGTCTTAACTGTGAATGTTGGGTCCTCCTCAGCGAGCTTCTGGAGACCGAGAGAAAGCTTATCGAGGTCCTTCTGAGTCTTAGGCTCTACTGCGATACCGATAACTGGATCTGGGAAGTCCATTGACTCGAGTACGATTGGAGCATCCTCATCACAAAGTGTATCACCTGTGTGGATATCCTTAAGACCTACAACTGCACCGATATCACCTGCACCGATTACCTCAACTGGGTTCTGGTGGTTAGAGTGCATCTGGAAGAGACGAGATACACGCTCCTTCTTTCCTGAGCGAGTATTATATGTATAAGAACCAGCCTCAATCTTACCTGAATAAACACGAACGAATGTGAGACGTCCTACATATGGGTCTGTAGCAATCTTGAATGCAAGAGCAGAAGTCTTCTCATCCTCAGATGGCTTACGATCCTCTTCCTCCTTAGTGTCAGGGTTAGTACCAACTACTGACTCTGTATCAAGTGGAGAAGGAAGGAAAGCACAGATATAGTCGAGGAGAGTCTGTACACCCTTGTTCTTGAATGAAGAACCACAAAGCATTGGAGTTGCTGCGAGAGAGATAGTAGCCTTACGGATAGCTGAGATGATCTCTTCCTTAGTGATTGTAGAAGGATCGTCGAAGAACTTCTCCATGAGAGAGTCATCGAACTCAGCAACAGACTCGAGCATCTTGTTACGCCACTCCTCAGCCTCTGCCTGAAGTTCAGCTGGGATGTCGATGATATCAAACTCAGCACCCTGTGTCTCATCGTGCCAAATGATACCCTTCATCTCGATAAGGTCAACGATACCCTTGAAGTTTTCCTCTGCACCGATTGGAATAACAACAGGAACTGGGTTAGCACCGAGAACCTCCTTCATCTGGCGAACAACCTCGAAGAAGTCAGCACCAGAACGGTCCATCTTGTTTACATAACCCATACGAGGTACGTTGTACTTGTCTGCCTGACGCCAAACTGTCTCAGACTGTGGCTCAACACCACCTACTGCACAGTATGTTGCAACAGCACCGTCGAGTACGCGAAGTGAACGCTCAACCTCAGCTGTAAAGTCAACGTGTCCCGGAGTATCAATCAAGTTGAACTTATACTTGTTACCGTTGTAGTTCCAGTAAGCTGTAGTAGCAGCAGATGTGATAGTGATACCACGCTCCTGCTCCTGAGCCATCCAGTCCATTGTTGCACCACCATCGTGAACCTCACCAATCTTGTGAGTCTTACCAGTATAGAAAAGAATACGCTCTGAAGTCGTAGTCTTACCAGCATCGATGTGAGCCATGATACCGAAGTTACGGGTAAGGTGCAAATCTTGCTTTGCCATATATTGTTTTACTTTATTACTTGTTAATTATAGAAAAATTAGAAACGGAAGTGTGCGAATGCACGGTTAGCCTCAGCCATACGGTGCATATCCTCCTTACGCTTGAAAGCGCCACCCTGCTCATTGAAAGCATCCATGATTTCAGCAGAGAGCTTGTCAGCCATGCTCTTGCCAGAACGCTTACGAGCGAAAGCAATCATATTCTTCATAGAGATTGCCTCCTTACGGTCTGCACGAATCTCAGTTGGAACCTGGAATGTAGCACCACCGATACGGCGAGACTTAACCTCAACCTGTGGAGTTACGTTATCAAGAGCCTTCTTCCAGATCTCGAGTGGAGACTTCTCTTCATTCTTCATCTTGTTTTCAACAGCCTTAAGTGCGTTGTAGAAGATAGAGTAAGCAATACTCTTCTTTCCATCATACATGAGGTTGTTAACGAACTTAGTAACCTTTACATCGCCATAAACTGGATCTGGAAGGATCACACGCTTCTTTGGTTTAGCTTTTCTCATTTTTTTGTTTTGATTTTCTGTTGATCTGAGGTTGCATTTGCATCTTGTTCTTCAACGTCCACAACTGGACATTTACTCAACCTGTCTTAGCATTGACAACAAATCAAATCTTTGTTTAATAAGATAACTTTCTGTTTAGTTTGAAAAAGTAGAATTACTTCTTAGCACCTGCCTTAGGACGCTTAGCACCATACTTAGAACGACGCTGAGTACGGCTTGCTACGCCAGCAGTATCGAGAGCACCACGAATGATGTGGTAACGTACACCTGGAAGGTCCTTTACACGACCACCACGTACGAGAACGATTGAGTGCTCCTGAAGGTTGTGTCCCTCACCTGGGATATAAGAGTTAACCTCCTTCTTGTTTGTGAGACGAACACGAGCAACCTTACGCATTGCTGAGTTTGGCTTCTTAGGAGTTGTTGTGTAAACACGTACACATACACCACGACGCTGAGGACAAGAATCCAATGCTGGAGACTTACTCTTGTCAACGAGCACCTTTCTACCTTTTCTTACTAATTGCTGAATAGTAGGCATTTTTAATTTACTTTTAAATTTATATTATTATTTTAATTTTTAAGCAATCCTGTTGAGTGCCCACCACTTTGGCTTCATTTCCCTTCTTACATGAGAATATATCAAAATACCTTTGTGGTAGCTACTCGAGCTTTCTTCGTGCAAAAACGGAAGGACGATATTAAGGTCAAAGACCTTTTTCTGCCTCATTCCAGGCCCTCATAAGAGAGCGCACTACTCCAAAAAGTGATGCAAAGGTACGCATTTTTATTCAAACCGCATATATTCAACACAATAAAAATTTCAGACAAAAGATATTTTATTAATAATTTAAGATTTTTTAACATCTACTATCGCACTTTTAGGCCACAAAAAAGCAGAAATTAAACTCTCGCAACAAAAAATCGCGTCGCAAACTCTACAATTGGAGTTAGCGACGCGACATAACCGAGATAAATAATCCTTGTCCAGCGCTTCTGTCAAGAAGCAAAAACAAAAGACTTCTGTTCAATCACTTAAGCCTCACCTTTCTTCAAAACGAAAGGATCGACTGTTGCATTAGCAGGAGCTTCATTCTGTCTTGGACCGATAGTTCCAAAGTTCTGCTCATACTTTTCGATATTATCCTGGAGAGCAAAAAGGAGACGCTTTGCATGCTCAGGAACGAGGATGATACGTGAAGCAACCTCTGCCTTTGGCATTCCTGGAAGCATAGAAATGAAATCCAAGACAAATTCGTTATTAGAATGAGTTACAACTGCAAGGTTTGAATAAGTACCCATTGCGATCTCAGGCTTTACTTCAATCTGAAGCTGACCTTTCTGTTCATTTTCATTAGCCATAGTTATTCTAGGTTTTAAGTATTAATAATTAATTTAGTTTTATCCATATTTTGCAAAGCACTTGCCACAGTCGAAAAGCACAATAAAAAAACATATTATATATAATAAGGTGTATATATGACACCTATATGCCATAACGTCCGTTAATGGCTTTCATCTATTATGACATAATGTCATTTTACATCAAATTACGACTATATGTGTTTCGTCATGGTTAGTAACGTGTAAAAAAAACAACTTATAACAAGTAGCGATGTGGCATCTTTCAACATTATAAGTTATTTCTTAAACGTAACTAAAAAAGATGTTTTGCGATTGCAAATATATGTAATAAAAATCATCCTGCAATAGTTTAGGAAGAAAAAAATGCGCATCACCTCAAATTATTCCCCTATCATCTTCCGCTGTAAACCCGAGGTAAACTCGGTCTGCTTACGATCTGCTTACGACAATTGTCGTAAGCAAGTCGTAAGCAAAACGTGTAAGCTTCGGGTTTACCACGGAGTATGAGCAGAGTTTAGACAAGCCATTTTGGCAATCCATAAACACACATTTTTCAACTGAATTAGATTGCCGAATGCGAATAAATACATACCTTTGCAGATGTTATATAAGACACACTTTAAGCAAGTGACATACATATATAAAAAACAGTCGATGAAAGAAAGAGCAAGGAACAACAGAACCATTACTATTACAGACAAAGAAGCGAAGGTGCTTAGAAAACACATTCGCAAAAATGTCAATAAAGACAATTACTCTGACTGTATCATCTGCAACGATCTTTTCAAGACAATAAATAAGATTCCTGACGAGACTGCTGACTTAATCATCATCGACCCACCATACAACCTTGCAAAAGACTTTGGAAATGTAAAGTTCAAGGCTACAAGGGATAGTGAAAAATACGAGAACTACCTACGCAGCTGGATGCCAGACATCGTAAACAAACTCAAGTCTAATGGTTCTATGTATGTATGCGGCGACTGGAAATGCACTTCCTCCCTGCAGAGAATCATCGAAGAAACAGGAATGACTATTCTGAACCGCATAACCTGGCAAAGAGAAAAAGGTCGCGGAGCTCAAAGCAACTGGAAGAATGGCATGGAAGACATCTGGTTTGCTGTCAAGAATCCAAATGACTACTACTTCAATCTTGAAGCTGTAAAAGTTCGCAGGAAGGTACTTGCGCCATACAAAGAGAATGGCAAGCCAAAAGACTGGGAAGAATCTGAGCAAGGGAAGACAAGGACAACATGTCCGTCAAACTTCTGGGACGACATAAGTGTTCCATTCTGGTCAATGCCTGAGAATACTGATCACCCTACTCAAAAACCAGAAAAGCTTTATGCAAAACTGATTCTTGCCTCGTCCAAGGAAGGAGACCTCATTCTTGACCCTTTCATGGGAAGCGGAACAGCTTGTGTAACTGCAAAGAAACTTGGCCGCCACTATTGTGGTATTGAAATAAACGAGGAATACTGCCTGTGGGCAGCCAAAAGGTTACAGATGGCTGACACGGACAATTCTATTCAGGGGTATTCTGACGGAATATTCTGGGAAAGAAACTCAGGAAAGTAATTGAAAACAATATATAGTTAATTCAATAATGACAGGAACAAGCAAGAGCGCAAGTCGCGCACCACATAGTAAAATGAACTTCACTCTCCAGTATCCGGAGAATGAGGGCGGTATGAACGACCGTATCAAGAGGTTGCACAAGCAGAGCATCGAGACAGAGCCAACACTCACAATAGAGCGTGCCCTTATTGAGACTGCGTTCTATAAGGAGTACTATGGCAAGATGCCAAACTGTATTCTCCGTGCCCGTAACTTCTACGAGATTTGCAAGAAGAAGACTATCTATATAGGTGACGATGAACTTATCGTCGGTGAGAGAGGTCCTGTGCCAAAGGCTGTTCCTACTTTCCCGGAACTCACATGTCATACCGTGGAGGACCTCCACACACTTGACAGCCGTGAACTTCAACCTTACCATATCTCACAGGAGGACATAGATACTTATGAGCGTGAGGTCATACCTTACTGGCAAGGCCGCACTCAGCGTGAACGCATCTTCAACCATGTGAGCAAGGAGTGGGAAGAGGCATACCATGCCGGTGTGTTTACAGAATTTATGGAACAGCGTGCTGGTGGTCATACATCTATGGACAGCAAGATGTACCGCCGTGGTCTTCTCGACTGTAAGGATCTCATCAAGAAGACACTCGACGAACTTGACTTTATCAATGACCCTGAGGCAACAGACAAGCAGATGGAGCTCCAGGCAATGGACATCAGCTGCGATGCTGCAATCCTGTTCGCAGAGCGTCATGCTGATTTAGCTCGACAGCAAGCTGACGAGCTAAGTGAAAAGTTAAAAGTGAAAAGTGAAAAATCAGAGTTACTTGAGGATGAAAAAGCTGCCATAGAGCAGAGAATCCTTGAGTTAAACAAGATTGAAGAGACTTGTCGTTGGGTACCTGCCCATGCTCCTCGTGACATGCAGGAGGCAATACAGATGTACTGGTTCGTTCATCTCGGAACCGTGACAGAACTCAATGGTTGGGATTGTATGAACCCAGGTCACATCGACCAGCACCTTTACCCATTCTATAAGAAAGGTATAGAGGATGGCACCATGACTCGTGAGAAGGCTAAGGAGCTTATCTCTTGTTTCTGGATTAAGTTCAACAATCAGCCAGCTCCTCCAAAGGTAGGTGTTACTGCTCTTGAGTCAGGAACATACAACGACTTTACTAACATAAACATTGGTGGTATTGACAAGTATGGTAACGATGCCACTAATGAGATTTCATACATCATACTTGAAGTACAGGAAGAGCTTCACCAGCTTCAGCCGGGACTCTCTATCCATGTGAGCAAGGTCACTCCAGATGAGTTTGTGATAGCAGGAGCCAAGGTTATCCGTCAGGGACATGGCTACCCTTCTTGCTTCAACCCTGATACATACGTTCAGGAGCTTGTCCGTCAGGGCAAGTCACTTGAGGATGCCCGTGAAGGTGGAACATCAGGATGTATCGAGGTAGGTGCTTTCGGTAAGGAGGCTTATATCCTGACAGGTTATCTCAACACACCAAAGATTCTTGAGATAACTCTCAATAATGGACTTGACCCTGTGAGTGGCAAGAAGCTTGGACTTGAGACAGGAGATCCTCGCACTTTCAAATCTTACGAGGAACTATACGATGCCTATCACAAGCAGATGGTCTATTTCGTGAATATGAAGTTGGCAGTCAACAACTACATCGAGCGTATGTTCTCGCTCTATGCCCCTGCCACATTCCTTTCACTCTTCATAGACGACTGTATCACAAACGGCAAGGACTACTATTCAGGTGGTGCCCGCTACAACACACAGTATATACAATGTACCGGTCTTGGTACTATTACTGACTGCCTCTCAACACTCAAGAAGCATGTGTTTGAGGACAAGAAGTTCACTATGGACGAGATTCTCAAAGCTGTATCTGAGAACTTTGAGGGCAACGAGAAGATGCGTCAGTTCATCATCAACCGCACTCCTTTCTTCGGAAACGACGATGACTACGCCGACTCTATTGCTGTCAAGGTTTATGACGACCTTGTAGAAGCTATCGAGGGACATCCAAACACCCGTGGAGGTACAACACAGCTTAACATGCTCTCTACTACCTGTCACAACTACTTCGGTAGTGTCTGTGGGGCAAGCTGTAACGGACGACTTGCTAAGTTTGCGATTAGTGACGGTACATCACCTGCTCACGGAGCAGATACCCAGGGTCCAACATCTGTAGTCAAGAGTCTTGGAAAGCTTGACCAGACAAAGTCGGGCGGTACACTTCTTAACATCCGCTTTGTGCCACAGCTCTTCAAGCGTGACGAGGATCTCAAGAAGATTGTGAGCCTCATCCGTACATACTTCAACCTTGGAGGTCATCATATCCAGTTCAATGTGGTTGATACAGCCACACTTCTCGAAGCACAGGTACATCCTGACCAGTACAAGGATCTCCTTGTTCGTGTGGCAGGCTACTCAGACTACTTCAACGACATGACTGCCCAACTGCAGAACGAGATTATCGCAAGAACAGAGAATGAGGAGTTTTAGAGACCCTCTCCCGACCTCCCCCTCTAAGGGGAGGTGACTAATGCAATAACACACCCTCTCAAATGCGGACAATTGCGTCCCGGACGGCCTCCCTCCCCATAGAGGGGGAGGGCTGGGGAGAGGGTCTTTCAATTTGATTTATTATGGCAAGTTTTTGGATGAAAAAAGACGAGGAGCAAGAGCTTGACGAAAGAACTCTTGATCCATTTGCTGAGATGTTAGGACACGGAAACATGAACTATCCTGATCCTAACAGCAACGCAAAGACTGATGCTTCTACTACAGAAAACAAGGAAATGACAGAATACGAGAAGCATTGTCAGCAACAGCTTGACAATATGCTTGACGACATGGAAGACCGCTGTTTCGGAGAAATGGCAGAAGGACAGTTCGTCAGATCACATTGATAGAATACTACCACAAGTGACGGTTCCGAATGTCCACTAAAGGGCACCTTCAGAAGCCGTCACCATGATCCTTTACAATAAGCATACTGAATATAGCGGGAAGTTTATCATCCATTCCTGATCTACATAGTCTTTCATTGAGAAACGCACACCTTTAAGGTCAGGATTGTTGCTGATAAAAGTCCTTAGTGATTTTGACTTTACATTTTCCTCCGCCTTTACCTCTATAGGAAGGACATTTATTCCACTTTGTACTAAGAAATCTATCTCAATAGTAGAATTCTCGACACTGTGATAATACAAAGTATATCCATTACATTTTAGTTCGTTATGAACATATAACTCCGTGAAAGAACCCTTATATTCACTAAATATCTTGTTGTTAACAAGTATAGCATCTGCTGGCGCATCTACCATAGCACCAAACAACCCAATGTCAAGCATAAAAACCTTAAATGCGTTACTGTCTTCATAAAATTTGAGAGGTATCTTCGGTTCCTTAACTCGATTAACCTTATAGATAAGGCCAGAGTCTATAAGCCATTGTATCGCTATTTCAAATTCAGATGCTCTTGCCCCCTTCTTAACAGCTCCAAATATAAACTTTTTGTTTTCTCGCGCAAGTTGCGAAGGAATACTATTCCACACTTGATTTATTCGTGGAACTTGATTGCTTGGTGCATGCTTGGAAAAATCTCTTTGATAGGCAAATAGTATTTGCTTTTGGATATTTCGAACCGCATTTAATCCTTTTTTATCCACATAAGCTTTGACAGCTTCAGGCATACCTCCAACATAGTAGTATTCACGAAGTAGATTTTTATAGGAATCAGATAATGCGGAAATTAAATCATAATCTTTGGTATGAAGAACTTCTACCATTTTAGTATTTCCCATTGCTTTGAGCCATTCCTCAAAACTCATTGGATAGATACGAAGCATATCTACCTTACCTACAGGAAATGATACTTTCTCATGTAAGGACACACCAAGAAGAGAACCTGCTACTACGACATGGTAATCATTAGCCTCTTCACAGAACAGTTTGAGGACTGCAATTGCTTCTGGACAATCTTGTATTTCATCAAGAAAAATCAATGTATCTCCAGGTGTGATGTCAACCTTGCTGATAGCTGAAAGGGAAAGCAAGATATTGTTGATGTTTGTATTCTTCTTGAACACACTTCTTACATCATCATTTCTGTCTAATGAGAAGAATGCGAATTTGGAGTATTCCTTCTCTCCAAATTGCTTCAGTATATAGGTTTTTCCCACTTGTCTTGCCCCATTCAGTATAAGGGGCTTTCTATCCTGTGAGTTCTTCCATTCTATAAGTTTATGATATACTGTTCTTTCCATAAGCTATTTTACATTTTTCTTAACGAATAATCGATGCAAATATACATTTTTTCTGACGAGTAATCGACACAAATACACATTTTTTCTAACGAATAGGCGGTAAAACATACATTTTTCCTGACGAATAGTCGACGCTGACATGATTTTATGATTGATGAATAAAAAGAAGACCAACCGTCTTCATGCCCCCTTAAGAAGAACAAAAGAAATGCAATCTCCACATTACACTCCTTCGTATTGATTTTTCAGCCCCCCTGATTTGGGATAAAAAAGCTTCGAATTATTGATTTATTTTAACTTCAAAAAAATGCTTTTCTATGCTATTTCCCTTACCTTTGTAGTATGTCTGACGGTACCGCCTAAGGTCACTATTTCAGAGGGGGTAAGCTAAGATTTGGATATCGTTCCTTATTGATTCTTATCAGCGAAGAAATTTGGTGAAATTACGAAGCCAATACGAAGGGATTACGAAGCGATGCCGAAGGATTTTACAGGTAAACTGTACCCTGACCGATGCTCTGGAAAGGAAAATCAGCAGAATGAACAGACATAGTCAAAAATAAACCTATACAATTATGTGTGTCAAATATTTTTACGAAGGAGCGTAAAAATATTTGACATATTTGTTTTCGCAGGTAAAAGTGAATCTATCATTTTATCGAAATAATGTACCTTTGCATCGACAACTAATTAGAAACACTGCACAATGAAAGTGCATTAAGAAAAATGAATTATGACAAAAGAACAGATTTTTGAGTTGATTCAAGGAATGCAACACCCAATGATGTCTGTTTCAACAAGTGAAAACGGACAACCACATGTAAGAGGAATACTTCTCTATAAGGCAGATGAGGACGGTATAGTATTCCATACTGGTAAGATGAAAGACCTCTACAAACAGCTAATGGCAAACCCTAAGTCTGAGGTTAGCTTCTTCACAGGCAAATACCAGATTCGTGTTGAAGGAGAATTTGAACTTGTAGACGACGAAAACTATAAGCGTGAGATTATCAACCACCCTACTCGTGCATTCCTGAAGGGATGGATTAAAGAACAGGGCGAGGCAGCTGTTCTTGACTTCCTCCAGGTGTTCCGCATGGCGCATGGCAAGGCTCATGTATGGACTTTTGAGGACAACTTCAAGCCAAAGGAGTACGTCACTTTGTGAGTTAAAAGTTAAAAACTAAAAGTTAAAAACAGAAAGTGCTTTTCAATGGTTTTATCCAAAAACGCAAAGAATTAAATATGAAAGCTAACATAACAAAGATACTTGCGGGTGCTGTCTTTGCAATGGGTATCATTCATAATGTTGCAACATTCACACCACTTATTCAAAATGGTCTTGATGTCCTGCCAGAAGGGAAACAGAAGGCCTTACTCTATATGAGTCTTATGTGTGGAACCCTACTGATGACATGCGGTGCTGTTGCCTACAATCTTGCCGATAAGGTAAAGGAACATGAATTTCTCAAAACACCTTATAACATCATAGTATTCGTAACAGCTTTGAGTGGGTGTTTGGCAGCATATTCCATGCCACACAATCCTTTTGCATGGGTACTCTTTGCAATAACAACTGCCTTCGCGGCAGATCACATCATCATCTTAAAAAGAACATAAGAAATGAAAAAAATAAAGGTAATGGTACTTGCTGCCACAGCTATATTAGGAGGAATATTAACTTCGTGTAAAGACGATCCATTTGAAGATGTCGAAGAAGAAAGGGATAATGAAGTATCTTACTATGATTATTCCGAGAAGGGATTCTTTATGAATGGCCAAATAAAGGTTAAAGGTGCATTTGATAATGACAGTATCATCGACGGTTATACAAAGTATGTAAAACGTATGGCTCACTACACAACCAAGGATGAACAGCAACACGAGATGATACTTGGCTATGGATTAGTGGTAGGAATAGATGATTACGCTAAATTCTACTCTGATGCCATCATTTATAATGCTGACAGCACAGCAATCTATTGCAAGGGACAATTTGAGTTTCTCAAGGAGAATAGCAAACTTTATGACGCGAACATTACTGCAACAATTGATTCTATTGGCAAGCCACATCTAATCACTTGCAAGACTGTTGTCGATGGAAAAAATGTAACATTGCAGTTCAGACAGGTTCATACCAAATCTCCTTACTCAGATGTTGAGTTGCCAGAGGAAGAAGATTTTGAAATTTAATTACTACACAAAGACTATGGAACAGAAATTTTGTCAGAGTTGCGGAATGCCACTCTCAGAAGAAATACTTGGTACAAATGCTGATGGCAGCAAGAATGAGGATTATTGCATCTACTGTTATAAGGATGGTGCTTTCACAGGTGACTTCACCATGGAGGAGATGGTTGATTACTGCTCGATGTTCGTAGAGGAATACAACAAGAACACAGGACAGAATCTTACTTGCTGTGAGTATAAGGAAGTGCTTCGCAAGTACTATCCAACTCTCAAGCGTTGGAACCTTCCTGCAGATCAGGTTCCTCATGCTGACCATCCAATGAAGAAGGTATTTATTGAGGAAGTGAATGCTTTTGGCATTCCTGAACTCAACATCACCAATCTTTATGTACTTCAGGGATCATTCATCAATCAGCCTTACGATGTGAATGGTAACACCATCAAACTTCTTGATGATAATGCCACATACTGGGGTAATCAGGTACAAAAGGCTGATGGCCGATGCTATGGTATTGCCTGTGATGAGAACTACATCCTTGTTAGTGAGTATGGGGTTGATGGCGCCGACCCTGAGATTGTGGTGTTTAAGAAGAGAAAGTAAGGTTCCAACCTACATATTCATGCAAACAGAAAGAATCATTCTTCGCCTTTGGGAAGACAGCGACGCAGAGGCTCTATTTAAATATGCAAGTGATCCGGATGTGGGTACTCGTGCCGGTTGGCCACCACATAAGTCTGTAGAAGAAAGCATGGAGATAATCCGTACAGTCTTCCGCAATGACACTACCTGGGCAATAGAACTCAAGGAGACAGGTGAAGCAATAGGAGCAATGGGGTACATGCCCGATTGTCCACTTAACCTTCCTGCTCGTGAAGGTGAACCTCTCGTGGGGTATTGGGTTGGCAAACCTTATTGGAATCAAGGAATATGCACCGAGGCTTTGCAACTGATGATAGATTTTATACGAAAAGAAACGAACTATACATCTCTCATAAGCTGTCACTTCGTTGACAATCCTGCTTCGGGAAGAGTGATGGAGAAGTGTGGTTTTCTTGCTACAGGAGAAACAGCTTTTGATGAAGGGCTTCATGCTGGCGAGAAGAGGCCATTAAGAGTCTTGAGACTTGAATTGGCAAAACATCGTTTCCGTTTCAACACTATCGGTCTTTTCACTACTGATAATACCAGAATGGTGGCATTCTATCGTGATGTGTTCGGATTTGATACGGAATGGAATGGTAAAGAACCTAATGTTGAGATGACTCTTGACGAAATGCGTCTTATCATGTTCCCTCGTAAGGATTTTGAGCAGATGATTTCGAAGAGACTGTCTTATCCACAAGGTGCTAATGGAGCAATGGAACTTTCTTTTGATGTTCCTACATTCGCCGATGTGGATTACGAATACAAACGAGCTGTAAGCATGGGTGCAAAGCCTATGTTTGAACCGACAACAGAGCCTTGGGGACAACGCACTTGCTATGTTGCAGACCCAGAAGGTAACCTGATTGAGATAAGCTCGTTTAATGAGAAATGAATAAATAATGAATATAAGATTAGAAAATACAAACGATTATTGGGAGGTTGAAGAACTCACCCGAGAAGCATTCTGGAATGTCTATCGTCCAGGATGCGTGGAACATTATGTTCTTAACCAGTACCGAACAAATCCCGACTTCATCCCTGAACTCGACTTCGTTCTTGAAGAAGACGGAAAGATTATCGGTCATGTGATGTACTCAAAGGCAGAAATCATACTTGAAAACGGAAATAGTTTCCCTGCATGGACATTCGGTCCCATCAGCATTCATCCTGATTACAAAAGAAAGGGCTACGGATTGAAGTTGCTCCAGTACTCACTTGAGAAAGCAAAAGAGATGGGTATTGGAGTACTATGTATGGAAGGAAACATCGACTTCTACAAGCATGCAGGATTCGTACTTGCAAGTTCACTCAACATCCATTATCACGGAGAACCAAAAGAAAGCGAGGTACCTTACTTCCTCGCACAGGAACTTATACCTGGCTACCTTAACGGAATAGAAGGAACCTATCATACTCCTAAAGGGTACTTCGTAGCAGACGAGAATCCTGAAGCATTTGAAGCTTACGAAGCCTCATTTACTAAGAAGGAGAAGAACTTTCAGGAAGGACAACTTCCACAGTTCTGTCAAAGTTGTGGGATGCCACTCACAAAACACGAAGACTGTGGAACAAACGCAGATGGAAGCATCAGCTACGACTATTGCCAGTATTGCTATAAGGATGGCAAGTTCTTACAGGAATGTACAATGGACGAGATGATAGAACATTGTTCACAGTTTGTAGATGAAATAAACAAGCACATCCCTCAACCAATGACAAAGGAAGAATACAAGACAATGATGCAAGGATTCTTTCCTATGCTAAAACGATGGAAAAGGAAGGACTCCTCAATTGGTACCAACCAACAAGTATAGTAAGATGGGAAAATCACCTGATAAAACAAGGAGGGTGCTAATTGTAAACACCCTATCTGACAACGCTTATTCAAAAGAGCTTGCTGAAGAATTAAGACAAAAAGACTTGGAATACGACATCTTCAATTCTTATGACATGAATATCTCCCATTGCCTTGGATGCAACCAATGCTGGCTAAAGACACCTGGTGTGTGTGCAATAAAGGACGATTATAAACAAATACTAAACTTTCTGGCTTGTACTGACGAACTCTGGGTAGTAACAGACACATCACTCGGATTCATATCATCAAGGGCAAAGAAGATATTTGACCGCATGATGCCAATACTTGTCATGGACCTTGAGTTCAGGAAGGGCTTCATGGGACATAAGTTGCGCTATAACCAGAGCATCGGAGTAGGAGTAATCTACAGGGGTGACGGAGATAGAAATCACCTCAACTGGTGGTGCGAGAGGACAGCAGGTAATCTGAACGGCAAGGGATTGGGAGCATTCCCTATAAACGAGATAAAGGAGGCTGTAGGATGCATGTAGTTATACTCAATGGTAGTCCTCGTGTGAAGCAACATAGTAACACGGACAAGATAATATCTTCATTTGTGAAGGGCATGAAGAGAGGCGGCGCAACATACGAACTATACTCCTTATCCAACAGGCGTGAGTGGGATACTGCCAAAGAGGCTTTCATGAACAACGACAAACTTCTAATAGCCCTACCACTTTATGTAGAGTGTGTACCAGGATTGCTACTGGAGTTCCTTGAGTCACTTCCTACCGAGAGACAAAGACCAGCAGAACTGTCATTTATTCTTCAGGGAGGATTTGACGAGGGTGCACAACTGAGATGTGGGGAGGCATTCCTGAAGTCACTCGCCACAAGACTTGGATGCACCTATAATGGATGTCTCGTAAAGGGTGGTAATTTCCTTATCCGATTCTCAAAGGAAGATTATGTCCTTAAACTACTTTCTGCCTATGAGAAGATGGGTGAGTCATTTGTCAAGTACAATAACTTCATGACAAACGAGGCAAGAAAGTTTACAGGACCTGAGCAGTACCCTCTATTCGTTCGTCTGATAGTAAAGGCAATCTACAGCTTCACTATCCACAAGAACTTTGAGAAGTATGCCAAAGAATGGGGATGCAAGGCTCCACTTGACTACAAACCACTTCATCTTTAACACTATGGAGTCATTAGAGATACATTTCAATTGTGAACAACTAAGCAAACCGCGTTTCGGGGAGGAAGACGCTTTGGGCATCTTGCATTATCTGCAAGAGACAAAGTCTTTCGCTTCATTCGCGGAATACCTGTTCGATGCAGACAACAAAGTGTCTCGTAACGCAGCATGGGTACTGACAAAAGCTACGGATAATGAACTGATGGAGCTGATGCCTCTTTACAATCGCTTGATTGACCTTGTGCTGTCAACAGAGAACACTTCCCTACGTCGTCTCACTCTCAACATACTTGAACGATTGCCAATGACAGAGGACAGTCTTCGTACCGACTTCCTCGACTTCTGTCTTGAGCACATGCTATCTCTTGACGAACCTCCAGGCGTACAATCCCTTTGCATGAAACTGTCCTATCTCATGTGCCGCTTCTATCCAGAACTGATGGATGAGCTCAATCGTTCACTTGAGATGATGGACACAAGCTTCTACAAACCAGCCGTTATTTGTATCAGGAGAAGGATACTGGCAGGGAAGTACAGATGAAGCTGTTGTGTCCAAGATACTTGTATTCGGGAAAATAAAAACGAACTGTTTTGGTATTTCGCTCACATAATCGTACCTTTGCCAAGAATTTGGATTTGGCAATCGTAAGAGCAACCATAATGGCTTTGATATTTGACATAAAACGCTTTGCCGTCAATGACGGTCCAGGAATAAGGACAACCATCTTCATGAAGGGTTGTCCTCTTCGTTGTGTCTGGTGTCATAATCCAGAAGGGTTAGAGGATAAGCCCGTAAAACTTTACACAAAGAAGAAGTGCATCGGTTGCCAGAGTTGCGTGGAAATCTGTCCTAATCACAATCTCACTCTCACGCCCGAAGGTATAAAGGAGAATGGAAACTGCATCCTCTGTGGCAAGTGTACTGATGAGTGCCCTACCCTCGCCCTACAGATGGCAGGCAAGGAATGGGACAAGGACGAACTGATGACCATCGTTGAGAAGGAGCGCGCCGTAATGGAAGAAAGTGGGGGTGGAGTGACCATCTGTGGAGGTGAGCCACTTATGCATCCTGACTACCTTGTTGAGCTGCTTACAGAACTCAAGGAAAGAGGATTCCACACAACGGTCGACACTACGCTTTTCGCTTCTGAGGAAACAGTAAGAAAAGTCCTGCCACTCACAGACCTTCTCCTTGTTGACTTGAAACACATGGATAGTGACAAGCACAAGTTCTTCACGAAGGTCCCGAATAGTCAGATTCACGACAACATCCGTCTAATATCTGGACTTGGAGCAAAGTACTGGATTCGCATCCCACTCATAGTTGGAGTAAATGCAGATGATGATAATCTCATCAGGAGTGCGGAATTCCTCTCAGGATTGCCGACACCACCCGAGGTGATAAATATCCTTGTCTATCACGACATCGGAAAGGGAAAGCATGAAAGGATGTCATCCCAATACAATCCCGAGATGTTCCCGATGGATGCGCCAGACGAAAGCATGCAACAAAAAGCACTTGAAATATTCAGAAAACATAATCTAAACGCGAAAATAGGTGGTTAAGCCACATTGAAAATATGAGAATAACAATTAAGATTGGAAGCAATGTGTTGACACGTCAGGACGGAAGCCTTGACGTTACAAGAATGTCAGCACTCGTTGATCAGATAGCAGAACTACGCAAACAAGGACATGAGATTGTCCTCGTATCATCAGGTGCCGTGGCAAGCGGACGAAGTGAACTCAAGCATATTCAGACAGACCTTGATTCTGTGGATCAGCGTCAGCTCTTCTCTGCTGTTGGACAGGCAAAACTCATGAACAAGTACTTCGACATGTTCCGCGAATACGGAATCACAGTAGGTCAGGTACTCACAATGAAGGAACACTTTGGCGACACAGAGCATCGCAAGAATCAGGAGAACTGTCTTCGTGTAATGCTCGACAATAAGGTTCTCCCTATCATCAACGAGAATGACACCGTCAGCATCACAGAACTTATGTTCACAGATAACGATGAGTTGTCAGGTCTCATTGCACAGATGACACAGAGTCAGATGCTCATTATCCTCAGTAACATCGACGGCATCTTCACAGGCAATCCTGCCGACCCAGAGTCACGCCTCATCAGCATTGTCAAACCAGGCAAGGATCTCAGCGACTACATCCAGTCAACAAAGTCAAGTGCCGGTCGTGGAGGAATGCAGAGCAAGAGCAGCGTAGCTTCTCAAACAGCTGCTGCTGGCATAAGCGTCATCATCGCAAATGGTAAACGTGACAATATCCTTGTCAACCTCATGAATGATCGTGACAACACTCCTTGCACAGAGTTCCTGATCTAAAGAATCTTCCCAAATGTAGAATGACGGATAGTCATTAGGAGATAATTCATTGGTTTATGCTACATAAGCTATAAACATCAAAGTAAAATAAAATGGTAAGAGGAATGACAGATAAGTTTGTCATTCCTCTTCTTTTACCCCTATCCTAAAATCTTTTTACCAATAAATTGCTTATGAAAGACACAATGTTACTATTATCTTAATAATATGGCAAGTATTAATCTTTATCTGCAGATTGCTGAGATAAGAGCTCCAAGAGCTATTGTACCAACTACACCAGCAGCTACTTTATGAGCGATGTGACCAACATGAGTGTGGTGGAAGTGATGTACAGGATGAGCGAAGTAGTAATCTGGCTCATAGTAGCGATCGTACCAGTACCAGTCATTGCCTCTGAGGTAACCCCAACGACCACCGTCGTAGCATACTCTGCCTTCCCAACCTGGAATGTAACCACATTCAGGCATGTAGTAGTAATCATTGAAGTGATGTATTGGATGACCGAAGTAGAATGCTGGCTCGAAGTAACGGTTGTACCAGTACCATCTGTTATCGCGGTAGTAACCCCAACGACCGTTCTCGTGACGAACTCTGCCTTCCCAACCAACAACATGACCTCTGTGGTCAAATCTGCCATTGAAACGATGCTCTGGAACAACAGGGCGAACTGAATGATTAGCATGAGATCTTACATCATGACGCTCGAAGCGGAAACCGTTACCCTCATGACGATTCATCTCGTGACGACCTTCATTGCGGCTGTCATTACGACGCTCGAAGCGGAAACCGTTGCCCTCGTTACGGTTCATCTCGTGGCGACCTTCCATGCGACTCTCGCTACGATTTACCTCGCGACGACCCTCCATACGACTCTCACTACGATTCATATCGTGACGTCCTTCCATACGACCTTCGTTGCGACCTTCTCTCATCTCACGGCCACCTTCACGTCCGCCACCATGATTACCAAATCTCTGAGCATTTGCTGTAGCTGTTGCCATTGCGAACATCATTGCTATTGCGAAGAAAGTATTGCGTGTCATAATCTTTATATTTTTAGTGAGCGTTGCCGCTCTGTTAATACTTGTTTTTGTTTTTGATGCTGCAAAGATAGATGGTTTATGATGCAAATACAAGGGAGAAAACCTATACATGGAGGGTGTTTCCCTATTGTTAGGGAGGTTTTCCTTAGTCCATCTTCTTAGCTACTGAAAACAAGCATGTTACTAAAAAAAACAGCAAGGGAAGCAGTTATGCTCCCCTTGCTTATAAAACTCTACCGCCAAGTGTGCAGATTGTCCAGGCATCTCCTTACTTTACAGCTTCAACCTTGTAACCAGCATTCTTAAGAAGAGTAAGCACTCCCTTTTCACCAGGAAGATGAAGTGAACCTACTACAAAGAGTGTTGACTTCTCCTTCATAATAGCAGGCATCTTCTTTACCCAGTCAGCATTACGGTTGTTGACAATGATGTCCTCTTCCTCTTGAGTTGCATCACAACTGTTGTTAAACTTGAAGTCAGACACTTCCTTCATCTTAACAAGATCCTGAGCTAAATAGGCATCTGTAAGTTGTTTCAAAAGTGTCATCTGCTGCTGGAAGTTGTCTACAAGACACATAAGTCCTTCAACCTGACTATTCATTGGTTTATCAAAAAGGGCATTTAACTGAAATGCCACTGTCTCCAAACCGCCTACTGACTTGTTATCTGCAATAGCCTTATTTTGGAAAGTCATGTCGAGTTGATTATCATCTGATGGCTTTTCCTGCATAAGATGCAATCCAAATATCATAGTGAGCTGTGTTGTGATACCCTCTGGAGTCATCTTACCAAACACATTGAAGATTTGCGGATTTTCCAATTCTGCTCCTATTGTTTTTGCAAAGAAAGCATTCAGTTTCTGATACTGCTCTGCTGTTAGCACATCTTTTATCGTCTTACCCTCAGGAAGCATCATCTTTTCTGTTAGTAGTGCCACAGAATCAGGATTTGACATAGATGTTACCACAATCTCGCCATACACCTGTTTTGTACTTGCCATCACCTCATTTGCCCCTGGAATCTTATCGATAAAAGAAGATGTAACCAAGTGATGGGTTCCAACTACATAAGAAGGTTCCTTAAGTCCCTTACCAGAGATCTTGTACAGTAACTGTGCATTTGCATTAAAAGCGAACAATGTCGCAACTTCGAGTGTTAGAATTTTTTTCATCATAACTGTTTTTAGGTAATATTGTTTTCTATTCTGTTCACGCTGCAAAGGTAAAACAATTTGAGGCAGCGTCTAAATTTTCGCAACATTATCACAAAAAAAGGAGAAAGCAACGCCCTCTCCTCTATAATGTTTTATTAAGAATCATTTACCATCAATGGTTTTCCCAACTATAGCACATACACACGAGTCGCTCCACACATTCTCAGCAGTCTCAATCATGTCGATTATTGTAAAGATAGGCAGGATAATTCCCATGATGCCTACCGGTGCATTGATGCCTGACATGAGGGAGAGAGTAAGGAAGTAGCAACCCATTGGCACTCCAGCGTTACCTACGGCAGAGATGACAGCAATGAAAAGCCATAGGATCATCGTCTGAAGATCAAGTACCACTCCCCCGTTCTGCATCACGAAGAGCGAGGTCACAAGTATGAACGCCGCACAGCCATTCATGTTTATAGTAGTACAGATAGGAAGGACGAAACGGGACACTTCCGTGCGCACACCAAGATTGTTCTCTGCCGACTGCATAGTGACAGGGAGCGTTGCTGCTGAGCTCTTTGTGAACAGAGCCATAAGGACAGCAGGCGACATTGCCTTGAACACCCTGAGAGGATTGAGTCCTCTCGCAAGGAGGAACAATGGAAGCACCACGAAGAACTGAATACAGTTTCCGCCAAGTATTACTGCCACATACTTGCCGAGCGAACCTACGATTACCCCTGATTCCAACTGGGCAGACAACTGTGCCGCAAACGCGACGATACCCAAAGGAAGTGCCCACACAAGAGCCTTGATAAGCGCGAAGAGCAACTCCTGAAGACCGAAGATGACCTTAGTGAGAGCCACCACATTATCACTCTTTGGGATGAAGGCAAGAGCCAATCCTGCAGCAGCGGCAATGATCAGGATACTGAGCACATTCCCGCTTGCAAACGGTGCTATGATATTATTCGGAATGACACTAAGAATGTGATCGTAATAAGAGAGTGTACCGAGGTTTTCCGGAACACCCACACTACCCTGTTCCACAACGCTGAGCGGCAGGTTTTCGGGCGAGATAGCCACATAAAGAAGCAACCCTACCGTAGCAGCGGCAAATGTAGTACCCAAAGTGTAGATGATTGTATGCAGGAAAATCCTTCCTGTGTCTGCCTTATTGCCAAGTGATGCAAGTGTTGTTATTACAGCCAATGCAATGGTTGGCACAGCCACAAACTGGAACAGTCGTGTGTAAGCAGACGCTACGAAATTGAATATCTCATTGAGCCATCCAATATTCAGATAACCTGACACAGCTCCAATGATAAGCGCTCCTCCCCATAGGAGAAGCTGATGAGTATCGAGTTTTTTCATCAGAACGCAAAATTTATATTCACATAAATGTTTCTACCCTTCTGAGGAATTCCGTTCCAGTCAGAATAAGTGGTGTAAGCTTTGTCAAGGAGGTTCTCAACACCAGCCCTAATAGTTATTAACGATTGAGAAGCCTGAATATTGTACTGAGCGCTAAGATTTAGTATCGCATACGCAGGAGTCTTTGTCTCTCCGTACTTTGCTCCAAAGTCAGATTGCTCAGCATAACCATTCACCTCTATCTGGGCACCGAAATCATTGTGAGTGAAATCAAGTGATGTTCTATACGAGAATGGAGAGATGAGAGGAAGATTATCCCCCTCCGCGTCACGACCGATGGCGTATGATGCCTTTCCCGACCATTTGAGCCACCTTAGAGCCTGCCAATGTGAATTAAGGGTTATATTGACTATCCTTGCACTCTTCTCGTTGGCATACACCTTTACACCCTCTGCCGCCACAGTCATAGCACTCAGTCGTGGCTCAAACTTACCGATGATGTAATTGCTGAACAGGAAGGCATTTGCATCAGCACCTATGCTGAATCGTCCTTGTGTCCACTTGGCAGAGGCACTAACCTCAACAGCCGACTCATTCTTCAATCGGGGATTGCCAATATAGTCATACTGGTCAAATGTGTTATTGAGGTAATAGCCATAAGCCTCCGTCACGGTAGGTGCCCTGCTTCCCCATCCTGTTCCGAAGGAAAACTTCCAGTGCTCAGGTTGCCAGGCATAAGACAAGGCAACGCGTCCCACCATCTGATAGTAATCCTGTTTCATGCCTGGGAAGAACACCCTCAAGGCGTGGTATCCTTCCTCGCTATTCAACTTCTGCTGCTGTACTGCGACCTTGGCAGAAACATTCACCGACTGACTGTGTGACAATGTGACGACATCATTAAGAGCGACACCAGAGTTGAGTGTTCCCACATCCGGCCATGTGACCATATACATAGGAGCAGCACCACCAGGGTACATTGTCATGTCAGCAAAAGAGCGGTTGTAGTACAGGTCATAGTTGAGCGAGGCATCGTGCCTGTCATTACTTGCTGTGAGAAGGCTATAGAGACCTGTTGTCCAGCTATCGCCTGGCATATCCATGTGAATCTCCACATCAGGACGCTTGGTATCGTCCATTATGTGAACAATATGATTGTAGTATGCCTTTGTCTCCCACGATGTGAGAAAAGACTCCTGAAAATTATGCTTGTAGGACAAGGAAGTGATGAACCCCTGCGCCTTTGCCACATCCATGTTGAGTGCAGGATAACCCACATCCGTCGCACGGTCGAAGATCACAGTACCCTCAAGTATGTCCCTGTCAGCAAGTCGCACACCAAGATTAGCAAAGGCATTGACCTTCTGGAACTGTGAGAAGTCGAGTTCCTTGCCACCACCAGCCTTGTAGTTTTCTGCCTTACGGAAGAAAGCGCCGAAGTTGCTGTAGAAGCGATACGAAGAGTAGGAAGCGTCAGCGCCATAAACCTGCAAGTTGCCATTAAGCTCATGACCAGCACTTACATTGGTATGGAACTCGTGACCTTTCTCCCCATCAGATGGCAATGACCGGAAACCAACCTTACGAAGTCGCAGGTCAAGACTTCCACCAATGTTACCTGTTGACTGCGGGTTACCGTTAAGACCAGAGTTAAGACTTATCGACTGCAGGTTTCCGCTCTCCACATACGAAGTGACAGGATCCATCTTATCAGTACATGCAAAGAATATCTTCATGCCATCGATGGTAGTGGAAATGCGCTCAGTAGCCATGTTGTTAACCACAGGTTCCCACGCATAGCTACCACGGCGTATGAGGTTCATGTGGTCAAGCTCCGCAAGATGCTCGTCTATGCTTGCCACCTGCCCCTTAATGGAGCGTTTAATGCCCTGTCTGCCTGTGGACACCACCACAACCTCATCAATGTCGTGCTGGGTAATGGCGGTATCAGCAGGGATTGCAAGTATGCTTGTAAGTAGTGCAGTCGTTATCATTTTGTCTTGAAGTTTTTTGTCGTTGATTTGCCGGAAGGGCCGGATTGTCCGGAATATCCGGTAAGTCCGGATTGTCCGGGAGATCCGGAATGTCCGGATCATCCGGACTACCCGGCATTATATTGTCACATCAAGGAACAGAGAGCTGAATCCGTCGCTAAGGTCATCACCACCAGCAACGATGTTGCCATCCTTATCCTTTACGGTGAGATGCAAGCGCCACAAACCTGTCATCGTGAGGTTAAGGACACCTGAGTATGAACCGTCCTCCTGCCTTGTCCAAGGAGTATTGTCGGGGGATGTATGGTTACCCATATCAGGCATTGTTGGTACAGCCTCAACCGTGAACTGTTCTGTTGCTATTGCCCAAGGAGAAGTGAGAGCCTCAGCATTCTTGCGTGAGATGTAAGCCTTGATAGTGTTCGCTCCTGTCCTCCATTCAGTAGGATTGACGAGAGAGACGAAATAGGTATCATCGCCCTTCTTGAACGACTTAATCCATTCCTGACCTTCTGGGAGAGCATTTACTGTTATCGGTTTATCCTTGATGCTCGCAGAGGAAGAGAGTACCTTTGCGTCAAAGGAGATTGTCCATGTACCCTTTTCTCCGCTGTTCATTACGAATGAGAACCAGCCACGCTTGACAGCCTCTGGCTTACCATCGAAGTTTGCTATCCCTGCACCGACTGGAGTGCTGTGGTAAGTACCCATCTGAGTCATGTGCATCGTAGGAGTGATATTGATGATGTCGAAGTTCTTGATGTAGTTATCAGTACTCTTCTTTGTTGCGACGAAGAAAATCTCGTTATAGCCTGTATGGAAAGAACCAGTCTTTGAGTAGGCAAGAACCTTGTATTTACCGTCAACCTCGAAGTTCAGTTCCGGGATATTCTTGACCGTAAGCAGAAACTTATACACCAAGAGCGCTTCTTCTGCTGAACAGCACTCCACATCATCCGTAATGGTGATTCCTGAACCTGAGAGATCAACGACCTCATCATCATTGCTGCTGCACGAAGCAAGGCTTAGCGTTGCCACTGCAATTAAAATACTGAATAACTTTTTCATTTTTTGTCTTGTCTTTTTTGAAAATTAACTACTGACTGTCAAAGGTTATCGGGGATAAGGTTGTCAGGTTTGACACCATAGGACTGAACTATCAAACCTTACAACCTTACCAGCCATGCGTCCTTAGAACCTTATAACCTCTCAAGTTGAGAACTTGTGAAAACTTGAGTTGCCTTTAATCAGCGTATCCTGGGTTCTGAGGAGTGATACCGAGATCCTCTGCGGAGTCGCCAAGTGGAATTGGGAAGCGGTAGAACTTAACTGCTGCACGGTCATACTTAGCGTGGAGGTGAGTGTAAGTCTTCTGGAAGAACTCGCTTACTGTCCAGCTACCAGCACCATGCCATGAAGCCTTGTTGCCTGTTACAGAATACTCATCCTTGAAGTACTCGAGGTTTGCCACACTCTTGAGGTCCTTGATGATATCCTTCCAACGAGCGAGGTTGAACCATTCCTTCTGCTCATACACATACTCGTATGCCCACTGCTGCTTTACATCGTCAAGAGTAGCTGTTGTGAGATTGTGTGTGGCATCACCCTTGTAGGCACGCTGGATAAGCTTGTTGAGCGTTGCTGCTGCCTCTGCACCCTTACCGAGGATTGCCTGTGCCTCTGCCTTGTTGAGGAGTACCTCAGCGTAACGAAGCTCTATACGGTCAAGGTCATTGAGCTTGCGGCTCTGATCAGGACCCTCACTTGTCTGGTCAACGAACTTACCGTAGCGAGGGAATGTGTATGGAGGGAGGAAGTGAGCGATTGAGTCACCATCCTTGTCGTAGAGATCCACGATGTAAGAGATGTCACGGCGCTGGTCGGCAGCATCCCACTTGAGCGCAGGCTCGTCGCTTGATGGAGAGAGGTGGTTGTTGTCTGTAAGGTTGAAACCGAATGTGAATGAGCAGTGTGTCTGGTGGTTACCTGTACCGTTTGCATCACCGTCACGAACGAAAGTGAGAATCTTCTCTACCTGCTTTGTCTCATTATCCTTACCCCAGATGTCGGCGAAGTTATCAACAAGCTTGTGCTCTGTTACCTTGTCAGCATACTCGATAGCCTTCTCAAGACGACTGTTAGTGTAGCTAACTGCAGGGTCCTTAACATCGTTGTAAATCTTGCTGAGCTGATCGTATGTGAGTGGATTTGAACCCCAGTCGAGATAGACACGTGAGAGAAGACCATAGGCAGCATCCTTTGTTGGAATTGATGGGAGAGAAGCTGTTTTTGGAAGGTCTGCAGCTGCTTCCTCAAGGTCTTTCACAATCTGTGTATAGACAGCATCTATTGAAGCACGAGTCTTGTCAGTATCCTTAGTTGTCAACTGCAATGGAACCTCACCGTAGAGACGTACAAGAGCATGATAAGCGAGTGCTCTGTAAACCTTTGCACGAGCGATTGCCTCCTTCTTACCTGCCTCTGTGAGAGCACCACCAGGAGTTGAAGCATTGAGCTTGTCAATAGCGATGTTTGCGTTTGCTATTGCCTCTGCGTTGCGGTTGTAAAGACGACCTACATAGAAGTTTGTCTTGTCAACATCGAGGAGACTTACCAATGGTCCTGCCTGAGCATCGTCACCTTCGAATGATGTTGTCTTACTTGTGAATGTCTCAACGATGAACGAGTAGCTCTGAGCCTTGTTGGCATAAGAGAAACCGGCAGCCTCAGCAAGTGAGAGAGCGTCTGCGTCAGAAGCAACCTGTTCTACAGTTATTACCTCGTCATTATTATCATCGCTTGAGCATGATGTTGTAGCAACTGAAAGTGTTGATGCTACTAAAGCCGTAAGGAATAAATTCTTCTTATTCATGATTGATGGGTCCCCTCCTAACCTCTTTACCTTTGAGGAACACCGTTCGGGACTCGGGTGTTTTGTGACTATTTTTCTTTTTCCGCTGCAAAGGTAGGGCGATTTCACGGGGTACGAAATCACTATGGTAGGGTATTTTGTATACCACGATGATGGTACAAAACTCATAACCAACTGATACACAAAAGAATCACGAAACACCTTTTCTATCATTCCAATCATGTCAACAGGTAAAAGTATCGCTTTTCAACTTCTGTTTATCTGTTATCTGTTCCAACTGTTCCGCATTATAGCCATAATTCTGATTTGGGGAATGTGCTGACGTTAGCACAATTCGTTCAGCGTACATAAACTCCATTCCGGTGGTGTCACGAATGGTGACGGCCTATAGGGAATGATGCCTGGAAAGCGTAAATGTTTTCAAAGAGCAAGTGGTCTGGTATGGGTTTGGTCTGGTTTGGTTGGTACTATTCTCACGAATGTTTACTGCTCTTTCAAACACGACACAAAGGAACAAATTTCTTTGGGATTCAAAAAAATATTGAGGACTAAATTTGGGGTGTTTTTCATAATCATTGCATGATCATGCAGAGTGTATGGTTTAGGGGTTAATGGTGCTAATGAAAAGACAGGTTGTTTTGGTAACAGAAATAACAGATAAACAGTGGTTGAAAAATTTGCGACATCATGAAATAACAAAAACGCATTAACAATGTTCTCTATAAAGCTTAGATTGCCGGACATCGTTCATTTGAAGGAATACAAAAAGGGAGCGCCCCTGAATCACTTCGGAGACGCTCCAGACAAAAAACTTCAAAGTACATTACAGTGTAATGTTTATGCCGAATGTGAATGTTCGTGCTGATGGATAGGCACCCGTATCTATGCCTCCTGCCACCTCAGGATCAAATCCGCTGTATCCTGTAAGGGTAAAGAGATTGCTTGCTGTAGCTGATACGCGAAGCTTTGCCTTTATAGGACGAACATTGAATGTATAACCGAGTGAGAGTGTCTTAAGACGAATGTAGTCAGTACTCTCGATGTAACGACTGTCAACTGTTGCCATCATTGACTGCACATTACCCACAGATACTATCTCATTGCTTGCATTTGCAGGTGTCCAAGAGTCGAGCAAGCGAGTAGAGACATTATAGGCGTCACCGGCAAGGTCAAGACGACGCTTGAGCTGATTGTACACGCTTCCTCCTGTCTGTCCCTGGAAAAGCACGAAGGCATCAAAGTTCCTATACGAATAGCTTGCATTCAAACCGAAAGTGTAGTCAGGCTGGAAATGTCCAAGTATTGTGCGGTCCTTAGTGTCAATCTTCTTGTCACCATTCGCATCACGATACTTTGCCTGTCCTGCCTTTGGCGCATAACCTGCTGTTGTGGCAAGCTTGGAAACATCCTCGCCCTGCTGTACCACTCCGTCAAACACGAATCCGTAGTAGCTTCCCGCAGCCTCACCAACATTAAGTGAGTAGTATGACTCCGTTGGGAAAATCTGCTTGTTTCCCTTGCCTAACGATGTAATCTCATTCTTGTTGTAAGCCACATTTGCTGTGAGCGAGAGCGACTGCTTGCGCTTGTGTATCGGGTTGAAGGTAACGGCAAGCTCAAATCCCTTGTTTGCGACATTACCCACATTCCTTACCTGTGAAGAGACACCCGTAGTCATCAGGTCAGAAGGAACACGGAGAAGAAGGTCATTCGTCTTCTTGTAATACACATCACCCACGACGCTCCACTTTCCGTTGAGTACGGAGAGGTCAAAACCTGCATTATAGCTCGTCGTTGTCTCCCACTTGAGATTGGCATTCGCCTCGTTTGTCTTGGTATAGATGGTTGTACCTGACACGGTTGTCGTGCTATAAGTTGTTGAGGCAAGATAGTCACCAATCTCCTGATTGCCCACGGTACCAACGCTGGCACGAACCTTAAGGCCGTCAAGCCAACTCTCTGCTGAAGCAAGGAACTTTTCCTTGTCAAGGTTCCAGCTAAGACCTAATGACGGGAAGTAACCCCAGTTATGACCACTTGCAAACTTGCTTGAACGGTCAGCACGGAATGTGGCTGTGGCATTGTAGCGGTCAAGGAGAGTATAGTTCACACGACCAATAACAGAGTGGAGATTTGACTCCGTATGTCCTGACTCCGGGTAGAGAGCCACCTGTGCCGCATTGAGGTTGTTCACGCCAAGCTGCTCGTTTGAGAAGTCTGTTCCGGATGCAATGGAATAAGAGCGATCCGTGCTCTGGTAAGTATAGCCAACGAGAGCATTGATGAAGTTGGCATCGTTTATCTGCCTTGAGTAATCAACGGTGTATTCATGCTGCCATGTGGAGAGGTGGCGCTTGACGATACTTCCCACACCATGATCGGCAAGACCGAGTGCTGTATAGCTTGGTGCGAAGAAGTTCTGAGTGTAGTTATCAAGGTCATAGCCGACACTTGCCTTTGCCACGAGATCAGGAATGATTGTGTACTTGAGGTAAGCATTTCCGAGAGCGTCATCGCTTATGCTCTCTGCTGTGCTGTTCTTGAGGTCGCTCACAGGGTTGGCTGCGTTGGCACCACTCTTGAAGTAGCCATACTCATAAGGGTTGGTATAGTTGTACGAGCCATCCACATTATAGATTCCAACTGTTGGAGGCATGAGAAGGGCGTACACGAATGAACTTGTGATACCGTCCTGGAAAGGGTTGTTGTTGCCACCAGAAGATGCTGTGGAGGTAAGTCCTCGCTGACGGCTTCGTGACACAACCTGACTGATGCCGAGAGACACATTCTTGAACACCTCACGGTCAAGGTTGAGACGGAGGGATGAGCGTGAATAACCTGTGTTAAGTACCACACCGTCCTGATTGGTGATGTTGCCTCCGAGAAGGTAGCGTGTCTTGTCATCACCACCTGAGATGCTTACATTGTGATTGTGTGTTATGCCTGTCTGCAGGACAGCACTCTGCCAGTCGGTACCCTCGCCAAGAGCTGCAATCTGTTCCTCTGTAAACTTGCGCTTGCTTGGGAAGTAAGTGTTCTGGAATCGTGCAAACTCCTGTGCATTGAGAACATCAAGACTCTTTGCTGCATTGGCGACAGTAAGTGAGTAGTCATACTTTATCTGCGACTTGCCTCTCTCACCCTTCTTGGTGTTGACAATGATGACACCATTGGCGCCACGACTTCCGTAGATGGCTGTCGCACTCACATCCTTGAGTACCTCGATGCTCTCGATGTCGCTTGGGTTGATGAGTGCGAGAGGACTCACACCACCCTCCACCTTTGTGCCCTTGGTACCAGTATCAAGACTTCCTCCCTCCTTATAGTAGATGAAACCGTCAATCACATAGAGAGGGTCATTCTTGGCGTTGATACTGTTGCCGCCTCGGATGCGTACGCTACTCTGCGCACCCGGCTGATTGTTCGTAGTGACATTCACACCAGGAATAGCGCCCTGAAGAAGATTATCAAATGTTGATGCTACTGTGTTTTCTATAATATCTGTATTGATAGTCGCAACTGCACCTGTAAGCTGGGTACGCTTCTGGGTACCATAACCCACAACAACCACGTCGCCAAGGAAGGAACGCTTCTCTGTGAGTTGGATATTCACTTCGTCCTCATCATCATAAACTGTCAGTTCCTGGTTCTTATACCCTGCATAGGAGATGTTGAGTTTTACAGGAAGCTTATCCACCTTGATGCTGAACTCACCATCATAGTTTGTTACCACACCCTTACTCTTATCAAGAGTGTAAACTGTCGCTCCGATGAGCGTCTCGCCTGTTCGCGAGTCAACCACCTTACCTGTGATTGTCTGAGCATCTACAGTCAACGCCGCAATGCCCGATAATGCTGTCGCTAAAAATAATTTCCTAACCATAATCTTAATAAGCGGCCCTTCTCCCAACACCTTTGTGCTTAAACTGGAATAGGACCTTGTTTGAAGTTTTTTGTCGTATTTTATGTCTTAATCTATTTTGAAAAGAATTGATCACCTGTCCCTTTGGTAACTAACTCCCTCCCCATAGAGGGGGAGGGTTGGGGAGAGGGTCTTGTCCTTTTTCTGCTGCAAAGGTACGGCAACTTTACATGGTACGGAATCCCACTTGTTGGGTAAAAGGCATACCATAGTTTTGGTATAACAAAACTTAGCACTCCAATAAAAAGCGAGAAGAGCATTTTCGTCTTGCGAAATATGCTCCTCTCTAAAATATACCACATCAGCGACTTAAATCACAAAATTATTTCCTTGCTCCTCCATCACGATGTGACTCATGAAGTAATAGATCTGCTTGCGCCACCATGCCCAGTCGTGATCCACATCGTGTCCCCAGTAGTCGAACCAACGGTCAACATTGTGTTGTGCAAGAACAGTATCAAGACGACGAGTACTGTCAAGGAGGTCATCTTCCCACTTACCCTGACCTACACAGCAGATGATACGACGGTTACGATAAAGGTTCCAGTAAGGATGATCATCTGGCATTCCTCCGAGGAAATGGAGGACAGAGTTGTTATAGAGAAGGTCGTCAAAGTAACCATTGAAGAAATAATCACCATGATAAAGACCTGAAAGTGCAAGGAGTGTATCAAACAGATCAGGACGACGGAAGAAGAATAATCCTGCATGGAAGCCACCCATTGAACATCCCGTTGCGATGAATGTCTCATTGCCACGACGAACAGCAGGGATAAGTTCATCTATGATGTAGTTGTACCAACGCTCATGCTGCTCAAGACGGTAACGAGGATTGCCACCAAGATCACTCCATGTCTCTGGGTCGATGCTGTCAGCACAGATAAGTCTAATCTGACCTGTCTCGATGAATGGTGAGAGTGTTGCCACCATATCGAAGTTCTGGTAGTCGTAGAAACGACCGTCCTGTGAAGGAAATACAAGAACTGCATGTCCTTGTTCTCCGTATGTCTTATATTCAATTTCTCTATTGAGATTACGACTGTAATGCTTGAAGTATTTTGTTATCATTGATTGTTTCTTATTATGGAGATTAAATGAAGATTATCAACTAATAACCGCTATTCGAATACTAATAACAAATGAAATGCACGAGCAATCATTCGTCTTTTTACTCCTGTTAACTCCTCACTAACTCCTGTTAACTCCTATTTAATTCTTCTCGTGTACAAAGTTAATGAAATTTTCTTTTTCCTCCTCCGTTTTCAGTTTTACGGTGTACATTTGATTTCCCATTGCACCTGAAAGTATCTCTGGCATTCGCTCACACATCACGATACTGCTACCGTACTTCTCAAGGATCTCCTCGTGAGAGTGTACATAAGTGTAGATATCTCTACGACTGGCAAAGACACAGAAGTACTCGTCTGCCCAGTCAATGCTCAACGCATTGCCTATGTCGTGCTGCGACTTACTTGCAAGCTTTGACTTGCCAAATGCAACCATGTCTGCCCAGATACGATAGACATCTGTGGAATGAGCAAAGTTTATCATGTCAGGTGTATAACCACCTGCAGGACGCATATTCACCTCAAGTGCTACGAAATCACCCACATCACCAAGTCCTGGCTTTGCCTTGTCAAGTCGGAAGAACTCAAGATGCACGAACCTGTTCTTTACTCCAAATGCCTTGACGGTCTTTCTGCCTATTGTACTCAATCCCTCTGGTATCTCCTTTGCCACATAGTATGAGAGATCCAGTTTCTTGTTGACAATATCCATGATACTTGGTGGCCATACGGTCATCGACTCAAACAATGGTTCAAGATTGGCATCTATTATGGCATCATAGGAACATATTTCACCTGATATAAACTCCTCTATCACATAATGCTCCACATTTGCAACATCACGATAGAACAATTGCAACTCCTCGTCACTATGAATCTTGTGCGTTCCTCCGGCACCAACTCCCACATCAGGTTTGCCAATGATAGGATAGCCAACATGGTGAGCAAAGGAGAGGATATCAGCAAATGGTTCAGAACACTTTATCTGACGGGCAGTAGGAATGCCACCCTTTGCATAGTATTTCTTCATCTCAGACTTTTCCTTGATACTGTCTATCTGATCTGTCTGAATACCTGTGGTAATATTAAAGTCGGTACGCAATCTGGCATCTTGCTCAAGCCAATACTCGTTGTTTGACTCTATCCAATCAATCTTACCATATTTGTATGAGAAGAAAGCAACAGCACGAAACATCTGTGCATAGTCTTCCATGTTGTCCACACGGTAATATTCGGTAAGCGAGTCTTTCAATTCCTGATTTAGCGATTCGTAAGACGCATCAGCAATACCGAGCACATTGACACCATTTTGTTTTAATCTATTACAGAATTCCCAATAGGTATGAGGGAACTGTGGAGAAATAAAAATGAAGTTCATGTTTTTGTCTTTGAAGTTTTTATATTTTGTGCAAAGGTACGGCAACATTCCCTGCCATGAAATCCCATTGGTTGGGTAAAGATTGTACCACAAGTGTGGTATAATTACCATTCTAAACTAAAATAAGAAAAGGCGACACATACTTGATTATTTTGTTTTTTAGCACTACCTTTGCCAACATATAACAATTAAGACAGTTAAGTAAAATGAAAAAGTATTTCTATTTAGGAATGATGGCCGCAAGTCTTTTCTGCCTATCTTCATGTGGTGACGATGACGCGCCAGAGATTTCTACTGATCAAAATTCAGGACAGAAAGAAGAAACAACAAGCATTGGCATCAAGAATGTGTTTGAAGAAGGTCTTCCTGCACAGAGTTCAAATTATGAGAAAATCGAGATGGACGAAAATGGCAGAGTTACAATGATCAAGGGCCACGGAGAAACAGCCATCTTCAACTATTCAGACGCCACTCGCGCCTCTGACCCATACGATGTGATGATAACCATAAAGGAAGACACAACCGTCACATCTGTACTTTACTGCCAGATTAACAAAGAAGGATTCATCTATGAGGTTCTTCAGAAGTACAGCGATGGTGATACAGACACATGGAGATTCGAGTACGAGAACAAGTACCTCACAAAGATGGTACGTTCAGAAGGTGACAATGAGGTTACTACCATCACATACAACGCAGATCATGATATCACTAAGGTCACTATTGAGGATGATGACAAAAATCACTCTGAGTACACCATCTTCTATACAGACAGCACTACTGCCGAGCCTATTGCGAACAAGGCATGCTTTATGCTCTTTGATGACACATACCAGGTTGACATGGACGAAATGTATTATGCTTATTTCGCAGGTCTTCTCGGCAAGGCAACAGCTCATCTTCCTATAGGCTATGTATCTAACAGAACAGACAAATACCAGAAGAGCTTGTCCTTCAAATGGACAATAAATGGTAAGGGACTTCCAACAAAGCTTGTTGCTATAGACAATGTATATGGATATGTTGATTTCGAACATACCTGGACTTGGTAAACAAATAACAGATAAAAAAAGAGCACATCCTCATTGATATGAACCCCGAAAGTTAGACAAAAAACTTTCGGGGTTTTATTATGTTAGAAAAGAAAAGGAATAAACATGACTATGCAGCACTGCTTAAATACATGCATCTGTTAGATGATGGATATTCGTTCAAGTATATCCATG
>JAZUHP010000051.1:0-4021 GCA_045641785.1 Bacteroidaceae bacterium | reverse complement strand
CGCAAGCGGTCTGTAATTAAAACATTTGAACTTAGCGAAGCGATCTCACTGACCAACGGGAAGTAAAACCTTTCAAAACAAAAGAAAACAGTTTTATTTTACAATTTTACAAATTACTATTTTACAATTGCCATTCGGAACATATCAACCGGATGGAGATAGTCAAATCGTAAATAGTCAAATAGTACTTAAAAAAACTGTTTTCCTCGGTTTTCTCTTGTTTTCTTTGGTTTTAATTATAGACCGCTTGCGGTAAAGTTTTTTGGTACAAGCAACTGGACACCCTAATTATAAGTTCACTACGCTTGTGAGATTACTAAAGTTTCTTTTCCCTTATCTCTACTCTTCGTATCTTACCACTTATGGTCTTTGGAAGTTCATCAACAAACTCCACGACACGAGGATACTTATAAGGAGCCGTTTCACGCTTCACATGTTCCTGCAGTTCTCGTATGAGAGACTCCTTACCTGCCTCATCAACAATCTTATCCTTATACCCATTAGACAACACGATTGTTGCCTTAACAATCTGACCTCTGATATCATCAGGAACAGCAGTAATGGCACATTCCACAACAGCATCATGAGTCATCAGGGCAGACTCGACCTCAAACGGACCTACACGATAACCTGAAGTCTTTATCACATCATCAGCACGAGATACGAACCACAGATAGCCATCCTCGTCATAATAGACAATATCACCAGTATAGTACATGCCATCAACGATACGCTTGCTCGTCATCTCATCATTACGATAATAGCACTTGAACAAGCCCAGAGGTTTCTTATCCCCAACACGTATCACAAGTTCACCATGCTCCAGCGGTTTAACACTATTACCAGCCTCATCTACCACATCAATATCATACTGAGCATTCTTTACGCCCATAGCACCTGGCTTTGGTTTTACCCAAGGATAGGTACCTACAACAAGAGTAGTCTCGGTCTGACCATAAGACTCATAGATGGTGATGCCAGTCTTACTCTTCCATTCCTCAAACACACTCGGATTAAGAGCCTCTCCAGCAGTAGTACAATAATGAAGAGCAGAAAGGTCATAGGCAGATATATCCTCACGAATAAGGAAACGATATATGGTTGGTGGCGCACAGAACGAAGTGATATGATAATCCTGCAATACCTTAAGCAAGTCTACAGGTTCGAACCTACCTTCAAAGTCATATACGAACACCGTGGCACCAGACAACATCTGTCCATAGAACTTGCCCCACACAGCCTTACCCCAACCAGTATCAGCAAGAGTAAGGTGAAGAGAACCATCATGAAGATTATGCCAGTACCTTGCTGTAATTATATGAGCCAGAGGATAAGAATAGTCATGCATAACCATCTTAGGTTCACCTGTTGTACCACTTGTAAAGTAAAGAAGGAAGTTGTCATTCACGCTATTACGCTCAGGAGCAACAAATGGTTCTGCCTCAGCAAGTCCTCTATTAAAGTCATACCAGCCATTAGGTACATTAGGACCAATAGATACACAATGCTGCAATGTAGGTGAAAAGCGCTTTGCCTTCTGGACATGCTGCAAAATCAATGGATCACCACAAGCAACAATACAACTTATGCCTGCCATGTGGCAACGGTAAATAATGTCCTTATCAGTCAACATGTGAGTTGCAGGTATAGCCACAGCACCTATCTTATGCAATGCCACCATAGTTATCCACCACTCCACACGTCTCTTGAGAATAAGCATTACCCTATCTCCCTTTTGTACACCAATCCCCATTAGGAAAGATGCACATTGATCCGTAAGGTTCTTGTAAGCGCGATAAGTAATATGCTTAACCTCTCCCTTATCATTAGTCCACAGAATAGCCTCCTTCTCCGGATCTGATTCTGCATAGGCATCAACAATATCGTAGCCAAAATTAAAGTTGTCAGGAACATTCACCTTAAAGTTCGCAAGGAAATCCTCATACGATGTAAATGTAACCTTATCAAGGAATTTCTCAATCATATTTAGTTATTACGTTTGTTTTTTTTGCAAAAGTATACAAACGCATGACTAAACTCGGCAATTCGATTATAGCAATAAACCGAATCGTCAGATTCTTTGCACGAATACCAAACTCCATTGCTCACACTTTTTTTCTGTGTGCAGATAAAAGTATACAGGTCACATAACTTGTATTTATCGTTTTTCTTTACGAAATTTGCAAGCAGAAAAGGTATTCACATTAACAGGCGACAATGAAAAGAGCACTAACAACACTTTCTTTAGGTACATTCGGACTTGGGGTAACCGAGTTCGTAATGATGGGCATATTACCTTTCATTGCCGACGATTTCAATATCAGCATACCAACTGCAGGACATCTTATATCTGCCTATGCAATAGGAGTATGTATAGGCGCACCACTTATGGTTGCTTTCATGCGTACCTGGCCATTGAAGAGAATCCTGACAAGCCTGCTTGTCATTTATACTATTGCATCACTTAGCATGACCATTAGTCCTGACTACTCAACGATGCTCTTCACACGTTTCCTGGCAGGTCTTCCACATGGTGCATATTTTGGAGTATCAAGCATAATTGCCGATAGACTTGTACTTATGAGTAGCGGCAAACATAAGATAGGTGCAACAACAGCCGTAGCAATAATGTGTGCCGGCATGTCCATTGCCAATCTCATAGGAATACCTTTCGGCACATTCATCTGCCAGAACTTCTCATGGAGATACATCTTTGCCTTCAGTACCATCTGGGGACTCATAACCTTGTTATGTGTACTGAAGAACATACCATATATAGAACCTCTACCCGACAATGGAACAAAAGGGCAGTTCAGGTTCTTGAAAAGTCCTGCCCCATGGCTACTCATTGCAGCCACATTACTTGGCAACGGTGGTATATTCTGCTACTACAGCTACGTTTCACCACTACTCACAGAACATTCTGGCATACCCGTTGAATGGCTTTCAATGATGATGGTTATAGCTGGAGCAGGTATGGTAATAGGTAATCTATCAGGAGGAACATTAAGCGATAAGATTGGTCCTGGGCATACAGGAAGACTCCTGCAAATAGGCATGTGCTTCTGCCTTATCTGCATCATGCAGTTCAGTCATATCTCATCGCTTTCAGTTGTGCTAATGTTCATTGCCACATTCTGCTTATTCGGGGTTGGAAGCCCACAACAACTATTACTTTTAAGATTTTCAAAAGGCGGAGAACTGCTTGGAGGGGCTATGATACAACTCGCTTTCAACTTTGGCAATGCCATAGGAGCATACCTCGGCGGTATACCTTTATCTATGGGACATACATATAACTATACAGCCATTCCAGGAATAGTCATGACCGCCATAGGAATACTGTGTTATACCATATTCTGTAGAAAATACGAGAAACACCTGTCGTGAATCACCTACGACCACTTCTATTTCATCCTCTGTCAAACCTGTTGACAGTGAAATTATGCTAACAAGTATTCCAAGTGATTTCAATTGGGCAGCAGTCTGTATAGCCTTTATGCGAGCACCTTTTTCCATGCCTTCGGCTAAGCCCTCTTCCTTACCCTGCATGAGACCTTGTCTGAAACCTTTCTTCTCTGCGGTTTCTGTTACTGCATAAAGGTCCCAGTAATCCTTCTGGCTCTCACGGTAATCGCGGAGCTCTGACTTGTCAAGCATCGCAATCTCTGCCTGCTCAAATAAATCATTCTCATTTCGTTCCTTAAGCCATGCATTTGAACACATAAACGGTTGTTTTATAACTAAGTGAAACACATCACAAAGATAAGGTATTTGTTGCAATACAGCAAAAGAATTTGGAAGAAAATAACAATAGGAGTATTGTAATAAAACGGGCAGACAACAGTTGTCTGCCCGAAATGAATCTATTGAAATTTATTAAATTAACGTGAGTTCGACGAATATACTTCAGAATAAAGTAAGTTGTCTATCATTGGAAATGTCAACTGCTTGCACTCTTATTGTCGGCTTTTTTGGAAAGTAACAGTATGCAGCTAATGCTCCAAGCATATTGACAATG
>JAZUHP010000050.1:0-26709 GCA_045641785.1 Bacteroidaceae bacterium | reverse complement strand
TCTGTTTTTATTTGTAACTTTGTCGAAATTAGGATGTTTTGGCATGTTTTTTAATGTTATGTTTGGCGATATAAAGTTACAAAAATTATGCCAAATATCCTAATTTTATTTACTATATATTATTGGCTGTTAGTTAATTATACTTAAAACAAGTTTCTTTGTGTTTAATATTTAACAGTCTTGCAATATACATATTCTAAAGCATAGCATTATATGAACTTCTTTTCAACTAAATTGAAGAAGAACCGTTTTTATTTGTTTTTAAAGGTTTTTTCTTCGTCCGCGCTTGCGCGATTAAATTCATCGAGTCCACGTTATTACATGTCAAGTACAAAATCATAAGAACATAGGATTGGATAAACAAGAAAGAAGTCGTAACTTTGCAGCGTCAAAATTAGAAAAACGAGATTAATGCAAAATCTTTTAGTTCTCAGCACAATTATAGGTAATCTGATTGTTGCAAACCCTACAGACAACAAGAATACAGATGCGGACAGTATCGCACCAAGCGTTTGTCTTGACGAGATAGAAGTAATATCTACCGTCAAGGAAAATTCTGCTATGCGAACTATGCCTTCTGCAGTCAACATATTGTCTAAGCAACAGTTGGAAGCATCGCACACCACATCTATCAAGGGTGTGGCTGCTATGGTTCCTAACTTCTTTATGCCTGACTATGGAAGCAGATTGACAAGCGCCATCTATATCAGAGGTATTGGATCACGTATCAATACCCCTGCCATCGGTATGTATGTGGATAACATACCTTATGTGGACAAGTCGGCATTCGACTTCAACTTCTATGACATTGAACGAGTGGATGTGCTTCGCGGTCCTCAAGGTACACTCTATGGCCGTAACGCCATGGGAGGTATCATCCGTGTATACACCAAGAACCCATTCTCTTACGAGGGGACAGACCTCAACCTCGATTATGCCACAGGAGATAACCATCGTAGAGCATCACTCACACACTATCACAGAACAAGTGACAGATTTGCATTCTCCGTAGGTGGCTATTATGAGGGAAGCGACGGTTTCTTCAAGAACACGTTCACAGGCAAGAATTCAGACAAGATGCAAGCAGGAGGGGGACGACTAAGAGGTATATATAAGCATAGCAACAAACTCAATATTGATTTCAGCGTAAGCTATGACTATAGTGATGAGGGGGCATACCCTTATTATTATACAGGAAGTCTAACAGAAACACCTTACAAGGAAGAATGTATCGGAACTATCAGCAACAATCGCGAAAGCTCATACCGCAGAGGAATGCTTAATGCCGGAGTAAATGTAGAATACAAGACACCTCTGTTTGTGATGAATGCCATCACAGGTTACCAGTATCTCAATGACCGTATGTATATGGATCAGGACTTCCTTTCGCCTGATATCTATACACTTGAGCAGAAACAGCGAATCAACACCTTCACAGAAGAAGTTACATTCAAGGACAGAAACGAGGGCAACAAATGGCATTGGGTAAGCGGGGCAAACATAATGTACCAGTCACTCAATACCGTGGCACCTGTCACATTCTACAGCGATGGTCTAAGATGGTTAGAAGGCAATATAAACACTATGATGCCAGACATCCAGACAAACAGCAAGATGGCAATGCTTAAAGCCATGGGATTCACCGGCATGGGAGTATATTTCCACGGCAACGAACTCGCCATGAGTGGTGACTATGACACCCCTACCCTCAACCTTGCCGTGTTCCACCAATCCACATTTGACATCACCTCTAACATGTCAATTTCTGCTGGTGTACGTGTCGGATATGAGAAGATGTACATCGACTATAATTCTCCAGCCGACGTGCATTACAGTTTCAAGATGCCGAACACGAACAATGACAAGATGGCCGTTGACCTCAACAACTTGTCAAGTAACCTGTTGTACAAAGGTTCCATGAGCAGAGACAACGTCATTCTTCTCCCAAAGATTGCCATCAAATATGATTTAGGCGACAAGAGCAACATCTACGCCTCTGCCTCTATGGGACAGCGTTCTGGAGGATATAATTTGCAGATGTTCAATGACATTCTACAGGGTAGTCTACGAGTGGATATGATGGACAACATAAAAGAAGGAGTCGGCAACTACCTTGATGAGTTGGCAAGTACCACAGTTCCAATCCTGAACGTCATCACTCCTGACCCAACCCACCCAGACGAGAAGGTTCCCGCCTTTGTAAAGAAGGTTATGGCAAGCAGTATGCCCCAGTTTGAGACTCCTAAGGCAGAACAGATTATATACAAGCCAGAGTACTCTTGGAACTTTGAACTGGGTACTCATCTCAACATACTCGACAGAAAGGTACAGATGGATGCTGCTATTTTCCTCATAAATGCCCGTGACCAACAGATTGCACGTTTCGTTCCGTCTGGTCTTGGACGAATGATGGTAAATGCAGGAAGAAGCCACAGCTATGGTGCAGAGCTGACAGCACTATGGCGTCCTAATGAGCATTGGGCGCTCACAGCAAACTATGGCTACACACATGCCAAGTTCACAAACTACGATGCAGGTGATGGTACAGATTATACTGGCAACTACATTCCTTTCGTTCCACAGCATACTCTCAATATCGATGCCTCTCACACATGGACGGTTTCCGAAACGGGGTGTCTCCGCAACATTACACTTGGAGCTGACTATAGAATGGCAGGCCAGATATACTGGACAGAGTCAAACAATGCCAAACAAGACCTATACTCAACTCTTGGTGCCCGAATCGCATTTGAGGCAAAGCGCATAACACTACAACTATGGTGTAAGAACCTGACAGATAACCACTACAACACATTCTTCTTTGAGAGTGCCGGCAGAGGATATGAGCAACACAGTAAACCTCGTCAGGGAGGAATAGACTTGAAAATCAGTTTTTAATACAAGAAATAATTATGAAGAAATTTTTTACTCTTATGATTTCTGTGACCATGGCACTTACCGTAATGGCACAGCAAACAAAAACATATTCAGGAAAACTTGAATTGTCTGTTGGAGGAATGTGGAACTACACAACAGAAGATGATGTCAATTACAGCATCACTCGCTATACCGAGAATGAAATTGAGAAAATTGATATTGTTGTGCCAGAATACACACTAAAGAACACCCAGATTGGTGACCTTCATGTAGGTTCATACACAATAAAGGGATTGACAAAGGATGCAGAGAAGAATGGTTTCTACCACAACTATGTCAACGATAATCTGAGCGTTGACTTCTCAAGCAGCTCAATTAGCGCAGGAACATACGCTCTAAACTCTGGCACTCAGGATATCCTTGTAAAGTTCAACGAAGAAAACAATACTGTCAGCATTCTCAACCAGTTCAAGGTGGGCAAGATGCCTTTCCAGCTCACATCAACATTTACAGGAAAAGAAAGCACAGAGACAAGCATTTCCCGCACAGAGAACGAGACAGAGACCAAGACTGTCTACAATCTCAAAGGTCAGGTTGTAAGCCAGATGAACAAGGGCGAAATGTACATCGTTAACGGAAAGAAGATTGTCAACAATTAAGAATTGCTCGCTTTGAACTATTATACGAAGGGTATAACATCCGGACAATAGTCGAACTAATATAACGCCTTTTGGCGAATGTATTCAATAACATTAGGAGAAAGCCACGCTGTTGGCATTTCTCCTTTTTTTATTGCCTCACGGATTTGAGTTGAAGAAATGTCATAGAGAGGCGTATCAACAACCCTAACAGAATCAGGGAGGTTAGCCTCATCAAGCTCATAGCCAGGACGGTTATAGACAAGAATACCATATTTTGCAATAATCTCATCAGACTTATACCAACGATTAAATGCCTCCCAGTTATCAGCTCCGATAACCAGAGAAAAAGTATGTTCTGGATAAGCCCTTTGCAACTCCGCCAATGTATTTACCGTATAGGAAGGTATAGGAAGATGGTTCTCAAAATCAGACACCACCAATCCGTCACATTCCTCACATGCAAGTTCCGCCATAGCAAGACGGTCCTCATAGTCAGCAATCTCCTTGCGAGATGATTGTTTCAGAGGATTGAGCGGAGAAACAAGAAGCCATACTTCATCCACAAGCCCTTGCTGAACAAGAGATTGTGCCAATGAAGTATGGCCTATATGAATGGGGTTAAAAGAACCACCGTAGATACCTATTGTCAAGTTAAAAGTTAAAAGTTGAAAGTTAAAAGTTGAATGGAGTAAAAGGGAGTAAAGTGGAGTAAAAAGAAGTAAAAAGACGAATGAATGTTCGCGAACATACCATTCGGCCAGTAGAGTATCGTCTTTAACTCCATAAGCGACGAAGGAGCGTTAACTCCTTCTTACTCCATTTTACTCCTTAAAAGATAGGAGTGGTCTTCGCTTTCCTACATCACATTAAGAACCTGCTCCTTAATCTGCTCAAGTTCGTCCTTCATCATGACAACGATGTTCTGCATCTCTGCCTGATTAGACTTAGAACCTGTTGTGTTGATCTCGCGTCCCATTTCCTGAGCAATGAATCCAAGTTTCTTACCCTGACCTTTGCCGTCAGCCATAGTCTCAAGGAAATAGTTGAGGTGATTTGTGAGACGCTGCTTCTCCTCAGAGATATCAAGCTTCTCAATATAGTATATCATCTCCTGCTCAAGACGGTTCTTGTCATACTCGCCACCAATATGCTGTTCAAGAGAATCAAGGATACGTTGACGAATCTTCTCTGTACGCTCCTTCTCATAAGGTTCAATCTGTGACAGATAAGTACGGATATTCTCAATCTTCTCAGTAAACTTCTTAGCAAGAGCCTCACCTTCCTGCTTACGGAAATCGACAAGAGCATTAATAGCACCCTCGACAGCAGTACGTGCAACAGCCCACTCATCCTCTGCCAGTTCCTCTACCTCGCTACGAGTCATTACATCTGGCAGACGGAGAAGCACCTTCATCCAGTCACAAGAGTCCTGAACGCCACTCATGTCAAGATTCAAAGACTTGGACAAGTCCTTTATCTGACTGAAGTACTCACCTACTATCTCCTTATTGATAGTTGCAACCGAAGCAACCTCATCCTTCTCTATCCAGAGGTTAAAGTCCACCTTTCCTCTCTCAAGAGATGTGGAAATAAGCTGGCGAATCTCCATTTCCTTCTCACGATAAAGCGGTGCCAAACGAGTAGAAAGATCAAGAGCCTTACTGTTCAAAGACTTGATTTCAGCATGTATCTTCTTGCCATTATATTCTGCCACGCATTTACCGTAGCCTGTCATTGACTGAATCATATTGTATAGCTTTCTATAATTGTTTTTTACTTTCTAAGATGAAGGTGTTCCCAAGAAATAAGTATCTTGAGGACCCACACAAATCTTAATTTTGTGCAAAAATAGCGATTTTTGCAATTAAGCTAATAACAAAATGGTTATTTATTTGTATTTTTGCATCGTATTATGTATAAATATAATTAAGATGGCAGTTATTTTACATATTGAAACGGCAACAGACGGATGCAGCGTAGCAGTCAGTCAGGATGGTGCCACAATATACCACATAGACAATTTTGAGGATTTAAAGAACAGCAAGACAAAAGATACGAACCACTCAAAGAGACTTGGTGTGTTCGTGGATGAGGCAATGTCATTCACAGATAGTCATGGAATACCATTTGATGCTGTTGCAGTAAGTGGAGGACCAGGTTCGTACACAGGACTCCGTATTGGTGTTTCTATGGCAAAGGGAATATGTTTCGGGCAAGACCTAAAACTTGTATCTGTCCCTACTCTCAAGATTCTCTGTGTACCAGTTCTTCTCAAGCATGACGACCTTCCTGAGGATGCACTTGTCTGTCCAATGCTTGATGCAAGAAGAATGGAAGTGTACACTGCCCTCTACACTCGTGCCCTCAAACCAGTCATTGACACTTGTGCTAAGGTTATAGACGAGCACTCCTTTGAAGAAGAGCTTGACAAGCACCCTATCTATTTCTTCGGAAACGGTGCAGAAAAGTGCAAGGACGTGATAAAGCATCCTAATGCACACTTCATCGACGGAATCAATCTTCATGCAAAGCACATGGCTCCACTTGCCGAGATGAAGTTCCTCCGTGACGAATTTGAGGACGTTGCCTACTACGAGCCTTTCTACTTGAAAGAGTTTGTTGCTACAAAGGCAAAGAACCCACTGGGGTAAGGATGAAGCCCGAGGCATGGATTTAACAATTTAAGGGCAGAGCCCAGTTTAAGAGCTTAAGGTTTAACAGTTAGTTTAATGACTTAAAAAGTTTAAGAGCTTAAAGTTAAGAATGAGGCTTGTAAACCGGAGGCATGTTAATTATTAATTATTAATTGAAAATCTTAATTCTTAATTCTTAATTCTTAATTTATACTTATCGTGAGAGATAGAAATACACTATATAAGGAGCTTGACTCCGTTAAAGATTATAACACAAGTCGTGAGAAACTTCAGATGTCTGAGTACGGAAGAAGTATTCAGGAGATGGTTAATCATTGTAAGTCCATAAAGGACAGGAATGAGCGTACCGAATGTGCATACACCATCGTTGGCATAATGTCAACCATGGCTGAAGAGAACGGCAATGCAGAAGATTTCATGCAGAAGCTTTGGAATCATCTTGCCCGCATTTCCAACTACGAGCTTGACATTGACTATCCTGTAGAGATAGAACGCTATGACGTAGAACAGAAGTTGCAGAAGGTTGAATATCCTCAAAGACGAATAAGAAGACGCCACTACGGCAGAATCCTTGAGGAACTGACACAGAAGATAGGAAGCGTCTCTGATCCTGCAGAGCGAGATGCACTTGCACAGCAGGTTGCAAATCAGATGAAGCGAAGCCTTGCCTACTGGGACATTGACGTAATGAGCGATGCAAAGGTTGTGGACGACCTGGCTGACTACACAAATGGTGCAGTACAGCTTGACCCAGCCTGTACACCACTCATAACAGACGGAGAACTAAGAAGCAATCTCATCTCCACTTCTATAACTAAGAAGAAAAAGAAGAAATAAACGATTTGACAATCTTACTTACTTGACTATTTCACTATTTGACAATTCAGGTATACGCCAAAGGAGCGTTTGCCTGTACGAATCAAAGGCACTTTGTTTTTCGTGAATAGTAAAATCGCAAATAGCGAAATAGTAAATTTTGTAAATCGTAAAACCGCATAATAATAGATGGCACAATTCGTAATTGAAGGTGGATACAAACTCCACGGAGAAATAATCCCGCAGGGTGCAAAGAATGAAGCACTCGAAGTGTTGTCTGCTGTACTTCTCACAGCCGAACCTGTTATCATGAAGAATGTCCCAGACATTCTCGATGTTAACAACCTCATCAACCTGATGAGCAAGATGGGTGTGAAAGTAAAAAAGATTGGTGACAGAGACTGGGAACTAATAGCTGACAAACTTGACATGGACTACCTTGAAGGTATGGAGTTCGTGCAAAGATGTAGTGCATTACGTGGCTCTATACTCCTACTTGGTCCACTACTCGGACGTTTCCACAAGGCATGTGTTGCAAAACCTGGTGGAGATCAGATTGGCAGACGCCGTCTTGACACTCACTTCATTGGCATTCACGAGTTGGGAGCCAAATTCAACCACAATCCTATCAGGGGAGTGTACGAGATAGATGCTCAGGAACTAAGGGGCAAGAACATGCTTCTTGACGAGGCTTCCGTAACAGGTACAGCAAACATCATCATGACTGCCGTACTTGCAGAAGGAACAACCACCATATATAATGCTGCCTGCGAGCCATACATCCAGCAACTTTGCAAGATGCTCAACCGTATGGGAGCAAAGATTTCTGGTATTGCATCAAACCTCCTTACCATTGAAGGTGTAAAGGAACTTCATGGCTGTGAGCACACAATACTTCCTGACATGATTGAAGTGGGTTCATTCATTGGTATGGCAGCGATGACAGGTAGCGAGTTGACTATTAAGAATGTGTCATACGAGAATCTCGGTATCATCCCTTCAATGTTCAAGCGCTTAGGTGTCAAGATGGAACTTAGAGGTGATGATCTCTACATTCCAGAGCAAGAGCATTATGAGGTGGAATCATTCATGGATGGCAGCATCATGTCATTTGCTGATGCTCCATGGCCAGGTCTTACTCCTGACCTACTAAGTGTCATACTTGTAGTGGCAACTCAGGCAAAGGGAAGCGTGCTTATTCACCAAAAGATGTTTGAGAGTCGTCTTTTCTTCGTCGACAAACTCATAGACATGGGTGCTCAGATTATCCTATGCGACCCACACCGTGCCGTTGTCATCGGTCACGACAACCAGTTCAAGTTGCATGGATCAAGAATGTCTTCTCCTGATATCCGTGCCGGTATCGCTCTGCTCATTGCTGCATTAAGTGCAAAGGGAACAAGCATCATAAGCAACATAGAACAGATAGACAGAGGTTACGAGAACATTGAGGCACGACTTACAGCACTTGGTGCAAAGATAAAGAGAGTATGATAAAGAAAGAAGACGTATATCAAATAGGACGCTTGACAAAAGCGCATGGTCTTAATGGAGAGGTAAACTTCAACTTCACAGATGATGTCTTTGATACAGCAGATGTTGACTACCTCATTTGTGAGATTGACGGAATACTTGTTCCTTTCTTCATAGAGGAATATCGATTCAGAAGTGACACAACAGCCCTTGTCAAGTTTGAAGACCTCGATAGTGCTGACGCTGTGCAGTTCCTACTTGGATGCGATGTCTATCTTGAGAACAAATATGTTCAGGAACTTGATGAGGACGAGGTTTCCCTCAACTATTTCATCGGATTCAAGATGATTGACGGAGACAACAATGAGGAAATAGGTCAAATTGTTGCAATAGACGACAACACAGAGAACTGGCTCTTCATTGTAGAACGTCCAAATGGCGATGAGGTTATGATTCCTGCTCACGAGGAATTCATTTCCGACATTGACCAAGAAAACAAAGTAATGACAATGGATCTTCCATTGGGACTTCTTGACTTGTAAGTTAGAGAAAATTGAAACTATTGTAATGAAAAAGAAAATTTGCATTTTAGGTTCTACCGGCAGTATAGGAACACAGGCTCTTGAGGTCATAGAGGAACATAGTGACCTATATGAAGCTTATGTGTTGACAGCATATAACAATGCAGACCTGATAATCACACAGGCAAGAAAGTTTCAGCCAGAAGCTGTAGTTATTGCCAATGAGGCAAACTACACAAAGGTTAAGGATGCTCTTAGCGACCTTCCTATTAAAGTATATGCTGGTGCAAAAGCATTGTGCGATGTTGTGCAGGATGCCAATGTGGACATTGTTCTTGCCTCTATGGTGGGATTTGCAGGACTTGAACCTACCATCGCTGCAATAAAGGCAAAGAAGGTTATCGCATTAGCCAACAAGGAGACTCTTGTGGTGGCTGGCGGACTTATCACAAAACTTGCTTATGAGTATCAGGTACCTATTCTTCCTGTTGACTCAGAGCACTCTGCCATATTCCAGTGTCTTGAACCTGGCAACAAGATTAACAAGATATTATTGACCTGTAGCGGAGGTCCTTTCCGCAAGTTCGATTATGATCAGCTCAGGACTGTAACTAAAGATGATGCTCTTGCACATCCAACATGGAATATGGGAGCAAAGATAACCATTGATTCCGCAACACTTATGAACAAAGGATTCGAGGTTATTGAAGCGAAGTGGTTATTCGGTGTCAATCCTGACCAGATACAGGTTGTGGTTCATCCTCAGAGTGTCATTCACTCAGCAATACAGTTTGAGGATGGTGCTATCAAGGCACAACTGGGAGTTCCAGACATGCGTTTGCCAATACAATACGCATTCTCATATCCAAAACGTCTTTCACTATCAGGAGATAGACTTGACTTATTCAAGATGCAAAGTCTTACCTTTGAGGAACCAGACACAAGACGATTCCCTTGTCTTGCCTTGGCATACGAGTCTCTCCGTCAGGGTGGCAACATGCCTTGCATTGTTAATGCGGCAAACGAGATTGTGAATCGTGCCTTCATTGATGACAAGATTCCTTACACAAGAATAAGTGAAATCATTGAGAAGACTATGCAGAATGTGACTTTCAGTACAGAGGACACTCTTGAGTGTTATCTTGAGACAGACAAGACTGCAAGAGCATATGCAAAAAGCATTCTTTAAAAGGCATAATCAATTAACGTATAAACTATAATTTTTAACATCATATAAATGGCAGAATGGGTGATTAAGGGAGCACAGTTGATTACAGCTCTCTCACTTTTGGTTGTACTCCACGAAGGAGGACATTTTCTTTTCGCAAAACTGTTTAAGACAAGAGTAGAGAAATTCTACCTTTTCTTTGATTATAAGTTCAGTTTGTTCAGCACATACTCTAACTGGTTCCGTAAACTATTGGGCAAGAAGCCTGTTCCTAAGAAAGAGGATGGAGAGTATGAATACGATGGAACAGAGTATGGTATAGGATGGATTCCACTTGGTGGCTATGTCAAGATATCAGGTATGATTGACGAGTCAATGGACAAGGAGCAGATGGCACTTCCTCCAAAGCCATGGGAGTTCCGTACAAAAAAGGCATGGCAACGACTTTTCATTATGCTTGGAGGTGTCATCATGAATTTCATTACAGCGTTTGTCATCTACTCTATGGTTCTTTACACATGGGGCAAGACTTTCGTAAAGAGCACAGACATGACATACGGTATGAAGTTCTCTGAGGCTGCCAAGAACGATGGTTTCCGCGATGGAGACATCATTACCAACATCGATGACAAAGAGGTACTCTCATGGTCTGGAAGCAAACTTCAGGACATTTCAAATGCAAAGACTGTAACTGTACTCCGTGGAGGCAAGAAGGTTATAATAAACCTGCCTGCTGACATGAGTCTTCTTGACATGATGGATCAGGAACCTATATATGCAGAGCCACTTCAACCAATCTGCATTGACAGCGTATTTCCTGGCAGTCCTGCAGAAAAGGCAGGATTAAAGGTAGGTGACAAGATCACATCATTCAATGGTGTCGAGATAAACAGCAAAAACGAACTGGAGTACCAGTGTCTCATTCTTCAGGATGTTCTTAACGAGAAATCCACTCCTGCAGATTCACTCAAACAGAGAACTGTCACATTTGTAGTTAATGCAAAAGACACTATCAATACTGTACTGACATCAGAATTCACGATTGGTTTCTTAAACAAGAATCCATACGAAAACAAGATTACTACAAAGGAATATGGTTTCTTTGAGTCTTTCCCCGCTGGTATTGAACTAGGATGGAACACAATGAAGAGCTATGTTGACCAGTTAAAGTATCTCTTTACTAAGAAAGGTGCTCGTAGTGTTGGTGGATTCATTGGTATCGGAAAGATTTTTGCTCCTATATGGGATTGGGAAAAGTTCTGGATGATGACAGCATTCCTAAGTGTAGCACTTGGAGTGATGAACCTCCTCCCTATCCCTGCACTTGATGGTGGTCACGCCATCATCACAGTATTTGAGATGGTTACCGGCAAAAAGCCAAGCGAGAAGTTCCTTGAAAGGATTCAGATTGTCGGCATGTGGTTACTCCTCGGACTTATGCTATGGGCAAACCTCAATGACATACTTAGGTTATTTGGAATTTGAAATAGTTTATGAAGATACTTGCAGTTGGCATGAACTATGCCGCACATAATACAGAATTAAATGGTAGCGCACCACTACCTACAGAGCCTGTGATATTCTCAAAGCAAGAGAGTTCACTATTACGTGACCATAAGCCATTCTTTGTACCAGACTTTGCTGAGCGATTTGATTACGAAACCGAGATTGTTGTCAAGATTGCTCATGTAGGAAAGGATATTAGCGAGCGTTTTGCTCACCGCTACTATAATGAGGTAACTGTAGGTATAGACTTTACTGCACGTGACCTTCAAGAGAAACTCAGGAAAGCAGGACACCCATGGGACATCTGTAAGGGATTTGACGGAAGTGCTGCTGTGGGCGAGTTCGTGAAACTCGAGGAACTTGGCGGTGATGTGCAGAACATAGAATTCCATCTTGAAAAGAATGGAGAGACTGTACAGGCTGGTTATACAAAGGACATGGTTTTCTCGGTAGACAAAATAATTGCTTATTGCAGCAAGTTTTTCACACTCAAAACAGGAGACTTGATTTTCACAGGAACACCAATAGGTGTTGGACCTGTAAAGGAGAATGATATTCTTGAAGGATTCATAGGAGACAAGAAGGTTTTGAGACAGAAGATCAAATAAAAAAGTGACACCCAGCACAATAAATGGCATGGTGTTACGATTTTACTAATAGGGGGAAACTTGTATTTATTAGACAAGCATTCCTCCTACTATTCATACCAAAAAGATATGTCAAGAAAAATATACTCATTATTACTTCTCATGTTTGTTATGATTGCAGTACATGCTCAATCACAATATGCAGCACACTCTTTACTCTCACAAGGCAAATGGGTAAAGATTAGAGTTGCAGATAATGGTGTGTATCAATTGACAAAGAGTGATCTTAAGAAGATGGGATTTAACGACCCTGCAAAAGTGAAACTGTATGGTTACAATCGCCCTATCCTCCCTGATCGCGATATAAATGATATAGAGGACGATCTAACAGAAATACCGTTATTCAGAAAGGGTAATGACATATTGCTGTTTTACTCTAAAGGAACTACACTATGGAAGAAAAGTAGGGGTAAGTTTGTTCATGAGAACAATCCGTACAGTTCCTACATATATTATTTCCTAACACAAGATACAGACGGTGAACCTGCAAAGTTTGAATGTATAGATGCCAAGAGTGATGCTAAACTAACACAAAAAACATTCTTGTCACATAGTCTATTTGAGAAAGACGAATTTTCTTTTGCCAATTACGGAAGACGTTTCTACGAAGCACGTGAATACAATGCAAATACTGCTGGAGCATACAAAATAAGTCTACCAAAGCATGTTGACAGCGAAGTGTTCGTAGACATTCTATTCGGTGCAAAGAGTAACTCAAATTCCACAATCAAGGTTACACTGGGTAATGAGGAACGCGGTCCATTCTATGTATATGCTCTTGGAGCAAATCAAAATGCAAGAATGGCAAAGGTGTCCTATAGTGCCCAGAAATGTAATACAGATGTAATCAATGTTGTTCTTCATATGCTATCAGGCAATGAAGGACATCTCGACTATATAAGAGCATCCTATGAGCGTCCTCTGGATATTACTGGAGAAAAGTTCATTGAGTTCACTCCAAATGAAAATGGAACATCTGTTTTTGAGATAAGTGGAGCTGATGAAAACATAAGCATATGGAATGTATCTTCACCAGCAGACACCTACGAACTAAAGGGCAATGTTAGTCAAGGCATTTGCAAGGTTCTGTCTGAGGATATGGACATTAACGACCTATATGTTGCTGTCAACACAAAAAACTCATTCCCTACCCCAGAAATGGTGGGAAAGATTAACAACCAAGACCTACATTCTTATAAAGATATTGAATATCTTGTAATCATACCTGCTAATGGGAAACTAAGAGCAGAAGCAGAACGACTTGTTGCTTTTCACGCCCAGCATGATGGTACAAGAGGCATCGTTGTATCTACAGACATGATATATAATGAGTTTTCTTCGGGAACTCCTGATGTAACAGCATATCGTCGTTTCATCAAGATGCTTTATGACAAGGGGAATGCAGACAATGGCAGAAAACTTAGGAACGTGCTTTTATTTGGAGCCTCTATATGGGACAACAAATTCATAACACCAGGACTTAAGAAATATTCACAAGACGACTATATCCTCTGCTATGAATCAGAGAACTCAGAAAGTATGATAAACTCCTACATTCTTGAGGAATATATCAGTTGCCCAGAAGATAATAATTACTATAGTTCCATTCTTGGTAACCTTCCTGAGATAGGACTCGGAAGATTACCTGTCACGACACCTGAAAAGGCAAAGATTGTCGTAGACAAGACCATAGAATACATTAGCAACAAGTATGCCGGAAACTGGAGGAATGCAATTTGTATTCTTGCAGATGATGGAAAAAAAGGCAACGGAAGCGAGAACACGTATTCACACATGAAATATGCTAACGCAATGGCTAATAGTCTTGAGAAAGATTTTGACAATTTCAAAGTGAATCGTATCTACTGGGATGCATATCAGCTTGTACAGACTGCAAAAGGTGCAACCTTCCCAGATGCCATCAACGATATCTACACAAAAAACATAGAAGGAGCCTTAATCATGAATTACACCGGTCATGGTTCTCCTTTATGTCTATCTCACGAGCAAGTTCTAAAACTTGACAACTTCAAGAGCTGGAAGACAAATCATCTTCCTGTGTGGATAACTGCAGCATGTGAAACTGCACCTATTGATATGAACACAGAAAACTTAGGTGAAGAATCTGTCCTCAACAAGGAAGGTGGTGCAATTGCTTTTATTGGAACAACAAGATCTGTGATTGGATCGGACAATGACAGATTCAACACTCGTGTAATGAAATACCTACTGACAAAAAAGAATAATGTCAGATATTCCATAGGTGAAGCAGTCTCACTTACAAAGAAAGACATCATATTGAGTTCAAGAGACACTATCAACAAGAGTCAGTTTGTACTCATTGGCGACCCTGCTATCATTCTCCCTAATCCTACATACGACATCGTCATCGACTCAATCAATGGCAAAGATGTAAACGAAGGAAAGGAGCTATGCAGGATAAGTGCAGGTGAGCACATCACCATCATTGGACATATCACCAACGAGAACGGGATCATTGCAGACGACTATAATGGAATCATTTCGCCAACAATATATGACAACAAGGAAACCATTAAGTCAAACAACAACTATAAGTATGAAGACTATGACTTCTACTTTGAAGATTACAAGAGAAAGTTGTACGCAGGTTCCGATAGCATAAAGAATGGAGTATTCAAGTTTACCTTCCCTGTTCCTATGGACAACAACTATAGCGACAAGGAAGGCCTCATAAACCTTTATGCCATAAACGAAGCACAAGATCAGGAAGCATTTGGTTCTTTCAAAAAGTTCACAATCGGTGGAACAAGCAAAGAACTCGCTACCGATACAATTGGCCCGTCTATTGCGACATTCATAAACTCAAACAACACAATTGATGGACAGAAGGTAAATGATACGCCAACAATTTATGTTAATCTAAGCGACAGTAGTGGAATAAACTCATCAGGAAATGGTTTAGGACACGATATTGTTGCCATTATCGATGGAAAAGAAGCTACCACCTACAACTTGAATAGCTATTTCAGACAAACGATAGGCGACTACACATCTGGAAAGATTGAGTTCACATTCCCTTCATTGGAAGCAGGTAGCCATACACTTACTGTAAGAGCATTCGACACATACAATAACATGAGTGAACAACACTACTCATTTGAAGTATACGAAGGACTTACAAAAGTTATAGAATACTATGACTTTGCAGGAAGGCTTGTCTCAAACAGTGCTAATATGGTTCTTCCAAAAGGGGTATACATAAAGAAGACAAGATACATGTCAAACGGCGAAGAGATAACAAGTTCTTCTGAAAAGGTTGCAAATAGTCAATAAATGTTAAATTAGCATCGCAAAACAATAAAAGAAGTACATTGCCGTTTATAGAAATAAAGAAGAAATAAAATGAACAAAAAAAATATAACAACGCTAATAGCATTAGCATACGCATCACTTGCATCTACAGTACAAGCACAAGATTCATGGAACGAGTTGAATCCTGTAAACTATGCTGTCACTTCACTTGCCATTGCACCAGATGCACGATCAGCAGGTCTTGGTGATGTAGGTGCCGCAACAGATCCTGACGTAAACTCACAGTACTGGAACCCTGCAAAATATCCATTCTGTATCAGTCGTGCAGGAGTATCATTAAACTATACACCTTGGTTACGTCAGATTGTTGACGGTATTGACCTTGCCAACATTACCGGTTACATGCGTCTTGGAGACTATAATGCTATTTCCGGTTCTCTACGTTATTTCTCACTCGGTGATGTATACGTTGGAGATACAGAAGAAATAATCAGGCCTTATGAGATGGCTGTGGATTTCGCTTATTCAAGAATGTTGAGCGAGACTTTCTCTGCAGCGGTAGGATTGCGTTTCATATATTCTGACCTGTCTTTACACGATGATGAGACAAGACCAGGTGCCGCTTTTGCTGCAGATATTGCTTTGTATCACAATGGCTACATCAACTTAGGTCAGAGGGAATGTCAGCTTAGCTGGGGTCTTAATGTAAGCAACATTGGTAGCAAAATCTCATATAATGAAGGTAACTCCAGTGAGTTTATACCAACAAATATGCGTCTCGGAGCTGCACTTCTTGTACCAATCGACGACTACAACTCAATCACATTTGCAGCAGACGCAAACAAGTTGCTTATTCCTACAATGCCAACTTACAAGCAATATCTTGATGAAGAGCATCCTGAGATGAACGGTGACATCAGTAATGGTATGTATCAGTCAGATTATAAGAACTGGCTTGATACAGAAGGCTATAACAACGTATCCCCTATTTCGGGAATCTTCAAGTCTTTCCACGATGCTCCAAACGGGCTCAAGGAAGAACTTCAAGAAATACAATGGAGCGTTGGTGCTGAGTACTCATATAACAACCAGTTCTTCCTTAGAGCAGGATATCATCATGAGCACCCAAACAAGGGTAACCGTAAGTACTTCACAGTAGGTGCAGGATTCAAGATGAACGTGTTCTCTATCGACTGTGGATATGTCATTTCTACAGCTCAGTCAAACCCACTCGACCAGACACTCCGATTCTCTTTGGCATTCGACATGGACGGAATACAGGATCTCTTGGGTAAGAGAAGAAGATAAGCAAAGGAACATCATTTGACAATTCAGATTGATAACTTGAGATAAATATGAAGATAAGAGTAGGTATGGGCTTTGATGTCCATAAACTTGTTGAAGGTCGTGATCTTTGGATTGGAGGCATAAAACTTGACCACACAATGGGACTTCTTGGTCATAGTGATGCCGATGTGCTTATTCATGCAATATGTGATGCGATTCTTGGAGCTGCAAATATGCGTGACATTGGTTATCACTTTCCTCCAAAGAAAGGAAATGAATTTGAGAACATCGACTCTAAGATTCTTCTACGCAGGACTGTTGATATTGTAAAGGAAAAAGGCTATTATATCAGTAACGTGGATTCCACAATCTGTGCAGAAAGACCAAAGATGAACCCACGCATTCCTGAGATGAAAACTGTCCTCGCAGAATGCATGGGTATAGATGTAGACGATGTCAGCATAAAGGCCACAACCACAGAGAAACTTGGTTTCACAGGTCGTGAAGAAGGCATTTCTGCCTATGCCGTCGTATTATTACAAAAGGACTGATATTGCAAAAAGCAAACCATAAAGAAATATATTTCGAGCCGTCTTGCCGAGCACGCCATTGAGAGCCTTGCCGTCAAGACGGCTCATTGTATGCCATGTCTGTATATGAAGAACGACATAAACAACCATAGCTGTGATATGACCACTATTCAAGAAATAGATTGTCGCGTATGCTAATATAGTCGCTATAATCCCAAGCCATAGATAACATCTAAGTCCGAAGTTTCCGCCCATTCTCACAACAATAGTTTTCTTACCACTAATTTCATCCTGGTGCCTGTCACGATAATTATTGACCATCAACAGATTGTCTGTGGCAAGTCCCATTCCTAAACCAGCAAGAGTGACAGAGGTGTTCCATTCTCCATTTGTCAGGACATAATAAGTAAAGCCTACTGGAACCAAGCCAAAGAACACCAACACTAAAATATCGCCAAGTCCCAAATATGAGAACTTGGTAGTATAGAGTAAGCAACCAGCCACACAAGCGATACCCACTGCAAGAAGTTCCCACTGCATATTCAAAGAAAGAATAACCAATCCGATAGCACAAGCAATAGTAGTACACGCTATTGTGCCAATAAGCATTGCCCTTGGCGTTATCCATCCCTGCGAACAAGCACGTTCAGGTCCAAGTCTATCTTCTCGGTCAGTACCTTTCTTGAAGTCAAAGTAATCATTCACAAAATTTGCCGCTATTTGCATTAGAAAGGCAAAAAGTAGACATAAAACAAATGGAACACAAAAATGTTTCATGACTTCATCCATAGAAGGAAGAGAATTAGCATTTGAATTGTCTACCATAAATCTATGCCATGCCATTGCAGCACCTACAAATACAGGAGCAGCGGCACCAGTCAAAGTTTTTGGTCTTGAAGCAAGAAACCATGCTTTTATTGAATTTGTCTTTACCATCATCTGTTGAGTTATGAGTTATAGTTATGAGTTATAAATGTTATATAAATATTTAGTGGCCTTATCGAGTTCTCGATTGCAAAAATACAAGTATTATACACAAAGACCATATTAATTATTCCAAAACTTGTTCCTTTTTCCAATTCACAAAATACACTTTTTTTGTTGCACGAGTAATAGCTGTATAAAGCCAGCGGAAATAATCAGGTCCAAGCATGTCCTCTGTCATATACCCCTGATCAATGAACACATTCGACCACTGACCACCTTGAGCCTTATGACAAGTAATAGCGTATGCATACTTTATCTGCAAAGAATTGTAAAAAGGATCCACCTTCATTGCTTTCAACTTTTCAGGTTTTGTCTTTAAGTCAAAATAGTCTTCATAAACGCCATTAAACAACTGTTCCTGTTGTTCCTTGGTAAGAGCTGGAGCCTCTGCATTCAGCGTATCAAGAAGAACCGTCAGTTCCATTTCAAAATCGTCATAGTCAGGAAAAACAAGTTCACAATCAGCAAATCTAAAGCCATACAATTCACGTTCATTGCGTACACGTCTAACAATGGCTGTGTCACCATTTGCGATAAAGTCAAAAGGTACGAGTTCGTCGCTCTTCACTTCTCTCCCTTCTCGCTTTGCATCTTCGATTATCTCGCTATTCAGTTTATCCGTCCAGAAATAATTGTTCTTTGCAATCATTAGCATATCACCAGAACACAATTCCTCTTCACGCCAAAGAATTTGAGCACGAATACCATTGTTATATACAACAGCTCTCTTATTACTTCGAGTGACGACAATAGTCTCATCCTCGCCATCATCATGATAACATTGTTCAAGAGCGCTTATCAACTCGTTTCCCGGGACATTAATAACGTCAGCAAAACCAGAAAATCCAATTTTAGGCAAACTGAAAAACTGCTCATCACATATAACCTGACGAAGATGCGTCGCATTCCACAGGATACCAGAAGAATCTGCCTGACGAACAACCTGAGTCATGGTGTAGCTTATAACATCAAGTCCATAGCCACGAAGAACGTCATCAACAAGTGCAGGACTTTCTCCATCACCAACAGGAGGCAACTGAGCTGTATCGCCCATAACTATCAGGCGACACCCTTTTCCACCATATATATAATGGATCATGTCATCAAGCAACCGTCCCGTTCCATACATCGAGCCACTTAAATAACTATCATTACTTATCATTGAAGCCTCGTCACAGATAAAAAGGAGATTGGATTTCATATTGTAATTAAGTTCAAAGAGAGAATCCTTATCAATACTTTTCTGGCGATAGATACGCTTATGAATAGTAAAAGCCTGTTTACCCGAATAACGTGAAAACACCTTAGCAGCACGTCCTGTAGGAGCAACAAGAACAGTTGAGTCTTTTCGGATTTCTTCCATAGCATTCACAAGAGCACTTACCAGGCTTGTCTTACCTGTTCCTGCAAAACCCCTTAACACAAAAACCCTATCAGCAACTGGTGAAAGAATAAATTCAGCTATCAACTTCACGACTTCTGCCTGTTGAATAGTTGGCATAAATCCGAAATTATGTAGAATTTGTTCCTCTAAATAGTCATTTATCATATTTTTTTGAAAAAAAACTTATTCTATTATTTCCAAATTCATTTTTATTCCTTATTTTTGTGGCACAAATGTAGGGAAATAAAATTAAAAAATATAACATATCATGAACAAAATTATTGTAAATTCCATCTTGGCCATTCTTACATTAGGTCTTGTATGGGCATGTTTCTGGAGTATTTATTCAGACATCAACTTTGACAGTCAGAAGTCTGAGCGCGAAAAAGCAGTTAAGGAGCGTCTTCTTCAAATCAAGGACGCAGAGGAACTCTACAAGAAAACATACGGTGAGTATGTTGGTACTCTCGACTCACTCATTGACTTTGTCAAGAATGGTAAGGCTGTAGCAAACATCATCAAGGAAGGTGAACTTTCAGATGATCAGCTCGAGTCAGGTTTAACAGAGAAGGAAGCAGTACGTCAGGGTCTCATCCGTCGTGATACAGTATGGACAACAGCTGCTGCTATGCTCGGAATCAGTTGTCCTGATTCTCTCAAGATTATTCCTGTAGGACGCGCTGCAGATGGTTCTACTATGAAGATCACTTCTACTCAGGATCCAAAGGTAACTGCAGAAGTTAAGGTCGGAGAATTTGAGCTTCGCAAGAAGGCCGAGTTCAATATGCGTACAAACGAATTCGACGTACTCGTTGAGGTTCGTGCACGTCTTGATGACTATATGGACGGTTTCTCAGAGAAGAGAATCAAGAACGCAAAGTCTGACCTCAAGAAGTTAGACAGAAACAAGGCAGAGCTTCAGTTCGACGCTGATGAGGACTATGACGGCGAGTGGTACGGTCTTCGTATCGGTGACCTCAAAGATACAGGTAACAAACTTGCAGGTAACTGGGACGAATAATAGGCATTTTACATGACTGAAAAGAATCCTAACAATAAAAGTTTGTCCATTCGTGTCTGCACGAATGGACTTTCTTTTTGTTCATACACACCATTGGCACCAACACCTTTTGAATATAAGGTGTATGATATTCAACCAACAATATCTCTTGCAGCAAATCTAAAGAATGCGCTTCTTAATGAACCAATGCTGAAAGAGAACTATCAACGTGTCAATGTTCTAATCACTACGCCACACTTCACAACCGTACCGGTGGCATTCTTCAAACTTGAGGATGCACAACGTTATTATGAAGCAGCATTTCCAAAAGACAATCCTTTACATATAAGCTACAACGTCTTACGAAGACTTGGCATATCTATTGTCTTTGGACTTGACAAGAACGTGTACCAGTTGATACATGACGACTTCCCTCGTGCACGTTTCTATGCATCAGCAAGTACACTCATCGAGTTCTTTGGAGAAAAAAGCATGATAGGTTCTAACAAAAAGATGTTTACATACCTTCATGAAAAAGAGATGACACTCTATGCCTTTGACAATGGAAAGATGTTATTCGTAAATACATTCCAAGTAAATTCAACATCAGACATCCAGTATTACATCCTCAACATCTGGCAACAACTTGGATACGACCAGACAGAAGATGCCCTACTGATTGTCGGAGATACAATGGCAAAGAGAAAAGAACTTGTGGAAAGACTTCAGAACTTCATTGGAAACATATCTCTCATAGACAGAAAGGAAGACTTCCGTGACGAGATTACAGAAGGAGATGCAAACATTCCTTACGATTTGCAAACACTTCTCGTATGCGGGTTCTAAAACTTCACACATAACACCACAACTTCTACACATCTTATTCTTCCACACGTTATACACAATAATGCAGAATTATAAGACGGAGGTTGTAAGTAGGTACTCAAAATGTAATTACAACTATGCGAATAATAAGAGGTAAATACAAAGGTAGGAACTTCCCCACCCCAACAAACTTCAAGGCTCGTCCAACAACAGACTTTGCAAAGGAAGGACTGTTCAACATACTCGAGAATGTCTACATAGACTTTGAAGCAGAACCGACAGCACTTGATCTCTTTGGGGGAACAGGAAGCATTGGAGTAGAATTTGCAAGCAGAGGTTGCCGTAAGGTTGTAAGTGTAGAAAAAGACTTCAAGCATTGCCAATTTCTACACAAGGTTGCAAAAGAACTGGGGGCAGAAGAATGGTTGCCTATCAAAGGTGACGTGTTTAAGTTTTGTGCAGGATGCAAAGAGAAATACGATATAATATTCGCAGATCCTCCATACGCACTACCAAACTTAAAGGATATTCCAGAGGCAGCACTACCACTTCTTGCGGAAGATGGTTTGTTCATTCTTGAACACGGAAAAGACTATGACTTCCACGAACACCCAAGATTCATAGATCACAGAAACTACGGAAGTGTAAACTTCTCCTTTTTTAAATAGCAAAATGCGGTTAGGAACCTCAACATTCCTAACCGCATTTTGTATTACAACAGATGAATTGTCGTTATTCATGCTACCTTTACACTCTTAGCAGAACAGCAACTGAACACGTTTTGCTTACGACCTGCTTACGACAAATGTCGTAAGCAGATCGTAAGCAGAGCATGTTTCCCTCGTGTTTACCACGATGGATAAAAAGGATTCAACTTTGTTCGCATACAAAAAATAACATCCGCATGAAAAAACTCCACACGGATGTTACCAAATAGTAAACTTTTTAGATAGGAAGTCCCGTTTGTTGCACTTTACAAATAAGCTTTACCGTCTGCGGCAAAATCAAGTAGGACAAGCAGAACACCCTAACTGACACATAGAATCAGCCTTAATAGAGCTGTATCTTCACAGTACCTTCAGTAGTGAAAAGCGCTCCATAACCATAAGGTTCATTTTCATGATAATGTCCATAAAAGAAATTACCATTCTTATAATGATAAAGTCCATAGCCTTCACGCTTGCCGTTGACTGTTTCGCCAACATAGCGGTCACCACTCTTATAAGATAGTGACTGGAATTTATAAATCTTACGAGCTTCGTCCGGTATAGTAACCAGATCTCCATCTTTTGTTATACTAAGTGGTTCTCCCGTAGTCAAGTCATAAGAAATATAATGGGACTTTGAACCTACCTTAACGATATGTGTACCCATCATTATACCAAATATAAATGAAGACATACGGAACATACCCGTAACAGAAGTTTCATTATCCACAAGATACTGACCGAAACCGTAGATATTGTTATCAGGAGTTAACTGTCCCAAATATTGGCCATGACCACCCTTATTTGCCATAGCAATGCCAGAAGCAAACGGATGGCTATAATCACAAAAGACTGCCATCAATTCCTCTGGAATAGATGGATATTTGTCTAATTTTATCTGTTGAGCGCTGACATTCAAAGGAATCAGCAAAAGAATAAGATAAATGGCTTTCCTCATAGTTAAAGTATTTGGTGCAAAAATACGTAATATTTGCGAATATCTACACAAAAAGATTAAACATTTTTACAAAGCGATAGTCAAAGAGACAGAACAAAGAAAAAAACACCTACCCTTGTTAGTATAAATTCTAATATAGGTAAGAAGAAATACATCATTAGAAATACGAAAAAAAATGAAAAAAGCATCATTAGCATTGCTTCTGACGCTTATCTCTTCGACTGCCCTTGCACAGAAGTATGATATCGTCGGAACAATTATTGAAAAGGGTTCAAACGTTGCTGTTCCATCAGCATCTGTTAGAGTACTATCTCTTCCTGACAGTTCAATGGTATCAGGAGCTTCCTCTGCCACTAACGGTTCATTCAAGATTCAGAATGTAAAAAAGGGCAAGTACGCCATCAAAGTAACATTCGTTGGTTATCAGGATCAAGTTATAAGCCTTGACCTTACAAACAAGAAGGACAAGACTGTTAATCTCGGTAATCTCGAAATAATAGAAAACAGCAAGCTTCTTAAGGATGCTGTAGTAAGCGCTATGGCTGCCAAGGTACAGGTAAGCGGTGACTCTCTTGTATACAATGCAAGTGCATATCGCGTACCAGAAGGTAGTACCCTTGAGGCTCTCGTAAAACAGTTACCAGGCGCCGAACTTGACGGTGATGGAAACATCAAGATTAACGGTAAGACCATAAAGAAGATTCTTGTTGACAAGAAAGAGTTCTTCCTTGACGACAAGGAAATGGCACTCAAGAACCTTCCTACAAATATCGTAGACAAGATCAAGGCATACGACCGCAAGAGTGACTTCTCTCGCGTCACAGGTATTGACGACGGAGAGGACGAGACTGTTCTTGACCTCCAGCTTAAGAAAGGTATGGCTGAAGGTTGGATGGGTAACCTCGACCTTGCACTTGGTACAGATCACCGCTATTCTGGTAACATGTTTGCTCGACGCGCTCTTACTAACGCCCAACACACTCTCATCGGTAATGCAAATAATATCGGTGGTCGTGGATTCGGCGGAGGTGGCGGCCGTGGCGGTGGCTGGGGCCGTGGTGGAAATGGACTTACTGCCATGAAAAATCTCGGTTACAACTTTGCAACAGCAAGTGACAAACTCGAAACTGGTGGAAGTGTAAGTTTCCGTTACAATGGTAATGATTCTTACCAGATGACAAACAGTCAGAACATGATGGGTGATAAATCATCATTCTCTAACAGCATAACAAGAGGAATGACAAGTAACATAGGTATCAATGGTAACCTTCGTTTTGAATGGAAACCAGACTCTATGACAAACATCATATTCCGTCCTAACGTAAGCTACTCACGCAATCGTGGAATGAACAGAAGCAACGATGCTTCTTTCGATGATGCTTCTGAATTAGACGCAGAAGAGAGACTCGCATATGCAGATCAGTATGTTTTGGACTCCCTTGTCCTTAACATCATGAACACATCAAAGAACTTCTCACAGTCTTGGAGTGAAAACAAGAATCTTAACGGTGAATTGCAAATCAACAGACGCTTGAACAATAGCGGAAGGAATCTCACATTCCGTTTTACTGGAGGTTTGACAGACAACATAAGCAAGCAGTTAGCAAGCAACTCTACCAAATACGGATTTGGACTTGACTCTCTTAATAACATCTATAAGAGAGGTAATGACTATTTCACAAACCGATACACTTACACTCCAAACAAGAGTCACAACTACTCTGCACAAGTAACATATTCAGAGCCAATTGCAGAAAGAACTTACTTGCAGTTCTCATACAGATTCAACTACAGTTATTCTAAGAATGACCGTCAAGCAGGAATCTATGCAGAAGACCTGACTACATACAACACATTAAGTCAGGCACTTCAGATGCATAGATACAACATTGCTGGAGCTATGGATTACATGTTAAGCAACGGTTTGTCAACAAACTACGATGCAATCACAGATTCTATTGCTAATCGCCAGTCACAATACTCTGAGTATCGTAACTACAACCAAACTATCGGTGTTAACATCCGAAAGATTACAGACATGTATAACCTCTCAGTTGGTATAGAATTGCTTCCACAACACTCTACACTCAACTATAAGTACATGGGCAAGGAATATCCTAATGTAAAGAGAACTGTTTATAACATCGCTCCAAACTTGGATTTCCGCTATAACTTTGACAAGCAGACTCAATTCCGTGCATCATACCGCGGTCGTACATCACAGCCTTCAATGGAGAACCTTCTTGATATTGAAGACGACTCTAACAAGAGTAACATACGTAGAGGTAACCCAGGATTGAAGCCTTCATTCAGTCACACTCTCCAGATGAACTATAACACATACAATGCAGATCTTCAGCAGGGAATCTTTGGATTTGGAAATGTTTCCCTGACACAGAACAGCATTTCTAATGAGGTTCAGATGGACATCAAGAGCGGTAACAAAATAACTAAGCCAGAGAACATCAATGGTAACTGGAACGGTATGATCGGTATTGGTTACAACCGTGGTCTTGGTGAGAAGAAGTACTTCACAGTCAACACCATGACAATGTTCAACTACACTCATAATGTTGGTTACTACTGGGTAGATTCAACACAGCAGAAGTCATTGTTCTTGCAGTACAACCTTAAAGAACCAACATCACTCAAGCAGAAGACAAACAATATGGGTATTCGCGAGAACCTCTCACTCGCATTCCGCAAGAACTGGTTCGAGATGAGTGTCAATGGTAGTGTAAGTTATACTCATGCCACAACAAACATGGGACAAGTAACAAGTCCAAACACATGGGATTACTCATTCGGTACAGAGATCAACCTTATCTTTGACAATGGCTTCACTTTGTCAACTGACATCAGCGAGAGTTGCCGCCGTGGATACCAGACTGCTTCAATGAACACAAACGAGTTCCTTTGGAATGCTCAGATAGGATATTCATTCCTTAAGGGTAAGGCTCTTTCAATCACAGCTCAGTGGAATGATATTCTCGGTAATCAGAGCGCTATCAGCCGCGCTATCACAGCATACTCATCATCTGATTCCAGAACAAACGCCATCTACTCATACGGTATGATTCATGTTATCTATCGCCTTAACATCTTCGGCAAAGGTGGATTCAATGGATTCGGCGGATTCGGTGGAGGTCGTCCAGGTGCAGGCGGTGGCCGTCCAGCAGGCGGATTTACAGGTGCTCGTCCTGGTGGATTCGGTGGAAGAAGATAATTCTTAAAACAGCATAACCAAATTAACAATCATACTAAGACCTTTACAGTTAGAGAGGCTGATCCAAATTGAAGTGACCCCGAAAAGTTGGACGTTAAATTAAACGTTAATAATTAAAATCTCTATAGTAGTGAGCTCGGTATTGTGCCGGGCTCATTCCTTTTAATCTAAGCTTTATCCTTTTCGTATTATACCAAGTTATATATTT
>JAZUHP010000049.1:0-44580 GCA_045641785.1 Bacteroidaceae bacterium | reverse complement strand
TGCCTCATACTGTATTCGCTGACGCTTTGGCATAGCTGCCACTTCCGCCAAAGAATAAAGGCGGTCAAAAGGAGCCAAGGCTGCCATCTTAGGAGTTGTTGTCATTGTACCCATATTCTTGATGTTAAATATCCATTTATCCAAATCCGTCTCCAACTCTGCCTCGCCCTTCTTCTTGAATGCAAGCAGATCGATGAAGAACATAGAATAGGACCCACCCTAACCCTCCCTGCAATGGAGGGGATACCATGCGGATGATATCATGGAGACTTGCCCAAGTTCCTCCCCCTTGGGGGAGGTTAGGTAGGGGCTCTAAGTTACCAACTTTATCACTTTGCCTTCTTTCTCGAATAAGGAGTTAAGGAAAGAGATAAGCAGGATCTTATCGCCAAAGATACGCTTGAAACCGAAATCGGTCAGCATATCCACATATTTTGATGGTACGGGTATCATAATCTTTTGGAGGTTATTTTATTTTTATGTCGCAAATATATGTAATATTCTGCATAACAGCAAAATATTACATACAAAAAAATATACTTATGGACTATCCTTGCATTTTCAGATAGCACCGATTATGAGAGACCAGTAGAATCCACATGGTTGGTTGTAATGAATTATCCTAATGATTGTAATGAAATAGTGGATCTGTAGAACTGTCCCGTTACCTCCAAAGTAAGTTCTACATATAACAAAAAGAATCGTTTTCTTGGTAAAATTCACTACCTTTGTACCAACAAAACAACAGAACTGATTCAACAATGACACTTCACCTAAACAAGCAATTTAACACCTACAAGGAGAAATTCAATTTGGAGATTACGAAGCAGTATTGTATGGAGCACGGGAAGATGCTTGACGGATTGTTTGGCTGACGATGATATGAAAAACTATTCAATAATAACAAATTATACATCGAGGCATTGTGAGAGTTTTGCGAGTATGAGGGCGACCTGCTGTAGCATGTGGACTAAGCGGTATGATGGCTCACTTTGTCACAGAGCGTTGCTCACCTGTATATCAAATGGGTCTCATTCTATGACGAATTCGTATGCGACTACCCCACATTCCACAAAATCCATCCCAACACCATCAGCAAGATATATCGTAACATCATATCGACGGTAGACAACTGCCCCATACAGCAAAAAGATCTCAATTACTGATCCTTTTATCGTCAATCCCTGATTTTAGGACTCGCAGAGTTTTTTTGCTTTTTGTAAATTCGTTAACTAAAATTAGATATTTGATTAAAAAAAGTCACTATTCTCGTGCAGTCTTTTCATGATTATCGGACACTATATATAGAAACATTAAATTTTCGATGGAAGTTACGCGATTGATAGAACGGTGCAGACAGGGCGATGCAGATGCGCTCGGAGAACTATACAAGGTATACTCCCCGAGAATGAAGGTTGTATGCCGTCGTTATGTCAGTGACGAACAAGCGGTGAACGATGTTTTGCACGATGCTTTTGTGATAATTTTCACTTCGTTTGACCGTCTACGGGAAAATCGAAAGGCAGAATCGTGGATGATGTCGATTACACGAAATGTGGCCTCGAAATACAAAGATCATTTGAAAAGACATTCATTAGTTCCGCTGGAGGAGACTGAGCCCTTAGCAACCTCTAATAAAGAGATTGCTATAAAAGGTGTTCCATTGGAAGAAGTATTGAAACTAATAGACAAGTTGCCTGAAAAATATGGTATGGTGTTTCGACTGTCAGTTTTTGATGGTTTATCGCACAAAGAGATTGCCGCCATGCTGGACATCGAACCTCATTCTTCATCGTCGCAATTGGCACGAGCCAAGAAGATGCTACGAAGCATGATGCAACGGTACTGGACTGTGCTCTTGCTGCTTATTATTCCATTTGCCTACTTCTTGCTTAGGAAAGGAAATCCTGTTGTCAAGGATAAAAATACTTTAATAGCCAAGCAGAAAGACACGTCGAAACAAAAGAAAAAGATGGAAGAGAAGCAGGAACAAGTGATAGAGAATATATCTATTCGCCAAATTCCAATAATCCGAGACACTTTGCAAAACATCATTGCATATAAGGTTGATTCTATCGTGCCAGTTGATACGCTTTTACATATCGTTGCAGAGCAAGAGCAGACTGACACGACGCAAACAATACTGACGAATCCGCAGACACCGTGCCGCGATTTCGCTGACTTAACATTTGGCACTCCAATTAAGAAACAGATGAAGAACAATTGGAATTTAGCAATGGCATACTCTGGTACGCCTTTGTCTGGCATGACCAGAACAGACAACTTTATGACCATGCCGTCTTACACGGGTTCTGCCACCCGTTCGGCGAAACTCTACAACTGGGGCGACTACTTTGACTATATAACCGCAAATGCCTCTATGTTGGACTCTGTAAGTGTCTTGAATATGAGACGTATGGCCGTCATCAATTCTGGTCACCCGTTAGAGCCACTCGTAGAGACGAAACACCATGAGCGTCCCCTCACTCTACAACTCTCGCTGAGTCGACAATTCAACAGCCGTTGGTCGTTCTTAACTGGTCTCAGTTACACCCGTATGAAGTCAACCTTCCAGGGAGGCAACGAGAAGACACTCATCTATCGAACACAGAAACTGAATTATGTGGGCATCCCGCTGCATTTGAGTTATCGACTGGCGGGTGGCAAGTGCTGGAGCCTCTACACTTCTAGTGGTTTGCAACTCGAACTTCCCGTAAGTGGCACACTCTCCACGCAGTACATCTATGGTGGATCATACGCCGACATTAACACCTCGCCTGCTGTTGAGGCTAACGTCAATGCTCCATGGCAGTGGTCATTTTGCGTCGGTGCTGGTTTACAATATGAGATAGTGCCGCATTTGAAGGTTTATATAGAACCGAGTCTGAACTATTACATCCCATCGTCGGAATCCGTCGAGACATATCGCACGGAGCATCCATTCGATATGTCATTACCATTAGGAATCAGGATTTCTTGGTAATCTGTGCAGTCTTTTTAATGTTCAGCGGACTGTATAAGTATAGATACTTATCATTAATTCAATTAAACTATCAGAATTATGGACAAAAAAATCAGAAACAGTTTCTGGATGATGGCGATAGCCACAGCCAGCCTTACAATGTCAATGACAGCTTGCAGCAGTGATGACAATGAGACGACAGAAACCTTCATAACAGATCCCGTCGAGTCTTCGACACTCTATGCTTGTAGCGTAAGTCAGCATGGGACAAGATCGGAAGTCGCCAACGTAGTGTTTACCGAAGACGATATCCTTTGGTTTGACGTAAATACTCGCGAATTGAAATTCAAAGACATGGAGGAACCAATCTACAAGAAGTTGAAGCCACTTCACAAGATCGAAATCCGTATAGGGAACGATGCTCTGTTTGAGGTCAGCAGTTTCGTCGGACTATGGGACAGTCGTCCCTTCTACGACCTCGTTCTCTGCTATGGAAAGATGGATGGTGAAATTTCCCTAGATGGCAATTGCTACCTTTACGATTGCTATCCACTTTCGTTCATCGACACCGATGTAGTAAAGAATAATCGCGAAAAGAACGCTATACAGTGGGAAACCTTCACGAAATATCTCGAAAGTAAAGGCAAACTAAAGAAATAATTCTTTGGTCCATAAATATGTTTGTCCGTTGTAGTTTCTGACAAAGCAAGCAGAAACTACAACGGATATTCACTATGGCAATGGGATCGGAGGGTTCTGGCAGTCCTTCTATTCCTTACCATTTAATTTGTTGAGCTAGTCTTACGAAGTCACATATGTGTACTTAAGCAAGGCTTTAACTTTCACAAAGATAAAGCATTTGTCGTTATCTTGCAAATGATTATCGCAGGTTTCTTTGACTTCTAAGTCAGAACTCAGTAACAACTATACTATCATGGGAACGAATACATTCCTATGGTCTTACTTCCCTTATGGCCAAAAGAGCATTCCTTGAAATTTGTCCGATTGTCATTAATTACTCAGCTTTAGCATTTGCTAAAACTGATAGGTTGTAAGGTTACAAGGTTGCTATGCTTGTAAGGTTATAAGGTTTGAATGATTGTTCGCTGGAATTTTTCCATTTACATAGTGTCGAACCTCAAAAACCTTATAACCTCAAGACCTTAAAAATCTATCGACTTAGCCAAAAGTTAAAGTCAAGTTTATTATTCTTCCAACAATTCATTTATTGTATTATCAACATCTTCCATGGCATCGTTGATATCTTCCATGTCAGATGATAGTCCATCAGCAAAGCCATTTGCAATGTTAAGCACTTTCTTGAGTAACTTACCACTTGCATTAAAAAGCATTCCTGGCATTTTCTTTGCCATTACAGCTGTTAGTTTGCCTGTTGCCTTACCAAGTCTTTCTTCCTGTTCAGAAGTAAATTCGCATGCTTTTGCATCTTCCTGAAGTTCTTGAAACTCTTTTGAGTAACGAGTTATGTCATCCTCGTCAAAGTTGTCATCAGCAGCAATCTCTTCACAAATAGCCTCATAACGACTGATAATTTTCTCTTCCTTAGACTGACAAGAAGTAAGAGTGAAAACTGATACTATGCCTACAAAAATGGAGGTGATAAGAAATTTCTTTTTCATATATTTGATTTTGTACTTATGGGTTAAACTTTTTTTTATCGTTACAAAGATACAATTTTAGAGTAAATAACGTGAAGAATAACTAACTTTTTATTAAGAAGCGTGAATTCGATGAATTCAATCGCACTTATTGTGGATTAAAAAGGTTCTTCTTCAATTTCGTTGAAAGCTGTTAAAAACGAAAATTAAGAAAATTAAAGAAAATGTTTTCTCCTCCCTTTTAGCTTATAGATGTGACTGAAAGCAAATTAGTCAGCAAATTTCCTGTGTAATTTTCTGCATAATTTGCTTTCAGTTAAAGTAAAATGTTTTTTATCTGTTTTTAAGGTTTTTTTCTTCGTCCGTGCCATGCGCGACAAATAGATTTCAACTCTAAATTGAAGAAGAACCGGTTTTTATATGTTTTGCTGACTTCGTCCGCCGACTCGGCGATAGTTTTAGTCGAACTCAGGTTATCTATCCTGTTTTGGTGGATTTACTTGCGTTTTTTCTTGATGAAATCATATATATAACAACTATTATTGCAATAAATGGAGAGCAAAGAATAAGCAAGCTTAGTATAACCATGCTATAATACAGTACAACTCCTGCTATATCTGTTATATTTTTGTTTTGAGCTTTTATTGTCAAAGGGGCATTTTCATCGGGACAGTAGAGCAGAATACTGTCACCGGATGGAGAAAGAATGATTGAATCTGCAATGTTCAAAGGGAACTTTGTATAAACATCATTGTCTGTAGCAACATCTTTCCATTGAATATTTACACGACAGGAATCAACGGTATATGTACCACTAATCTTATCACTAAAATTTCCCACAAAGTCTGTGGAACTTATTGTACATTCACAATCCTGTTTACCAAAGTCAAAGCGGATTCTCTCACAAGTCTTATAGTATCCGCTATAAGATGTTTTTAATCGTTCATTCATAGGCTTATCTGAAAGATCGCAGGATTGTAGAAGTAATACTATTGCCATCAAGGCGAATGTGCTGAATCTTGACATATTCAATTCGTTTTATAAGTATTAATTTTTTCAATTGCAGAAAACGGTTTCCTTCTGTTTTTAATTACTGGCCGTTTTCTGTAAAACCTATGTGTTTGGTATAAACAATAGGACACACTATTATTATCCATTTCTACTCAAACCAATTATCCCTATCCATGCTGCGATAGCCTACAGCTTCGGCAATGTGGTAGCGCTTTATAGTCTCTGAACCCTCTAAATCGGCTATTGTGCGTGCTACCTTGACAATACGGTCGTAGCACGGGCGGAGAGGTTCAGGCGTTCCATAGCGGATTGCAGCAGCGCAATCGTTTGATTGTCCAAAACGCAGTATTGGTGAATCATGCGGTCGGTCATCTGGGCATTGCAATGGGTAAGTTTGGAATCCTTGTAACGCTCCGTTTGTGTCTGACGGGCTGCAATGACACGCTTGCGTATCTCCTCTGATGATTCTCCCGGTTCCTGCCTGCTTATGTCAGAAAAAGGCACAGACGTGATGTCGCACTGTATATCTATTCGGTCTAATAAAAGAGGGTCCGGATATTTTACTCACTTTTTGTACAGCTTTGTCTTCTCTTTATTTTTTGTTTAACCTTCATGTAAAGGAAGCACAGCATTATCGTAAGACAAATACTATAAACGATTACCAAACCTTCACCATACCACCATGAATCTTCCCATCCCAAGATTTCAACCCCATTGACTATTTTATGCCTCCAAACCCGTGAAGAAGGTAATAAACGACGGATTATCTCATCAAGGTGGTATGACAGATTAACGAAAAAGATACCTTCTACGATAGTTTCTATCACGCTAAACCTATATTTATACAATATCATGAATACTGGCAGATTCAATATAGGATAGATAACACCGCATGCAATACCAGCAAAAGCAGGAGATGAAAAAGGCGTTTGCTGTTCTGGCGGGTAATAGTACTGTATGACTACCGTTTCAAGGAAAACCACAAGAGCAATAGTGACTACACTCAAAAGATATGTTCGCAGTATGTATAATAAAAAGTTTTTCATATTGTATAACATCATTTGTTATTTCTCAGTAGTGGACAAACACTTTATTACATAAATAATGCAAGAAAGCTATTATGAATACTATTATAATTATGATGTTTCTTTTTACTTGCATTGTTTTGTTTTTTGAAATTCTCATTCAGCTCTACTCGAACCAATTATCCCTATCCATGCTGCGATAGCCTACAGCTTCGGCAATGTGGTAGCGCTTTATAGTCTCTGAACCCTCTAAATCGGCTATTGTGCGTGCTACCTTGACAATACGGTCGTAGGCACGGGCGGAGAGGTTTAGACGCCTCATGGCATCCCTAAGGACGGTTGTACATTCTGCATCAAGTGCCGCATACTTCTGCATAAGAGCTGATGTCATCTGGGCATTGCAATGAATGAGTTTGTGCTCCTTGAATCGTTCTTCCTGTATCTTACGGGCTTTGATGACTCTTTCACGGATGTTTGCACTTGGTTCACCCTTTGGCAGATTGGTCATCTCCTCTATGCCTACTGCCTCGACCTCTACCTGGAGGTCTATGCGATCCATCAATGGCCCAGATATCTTGTTCATGTACCTCTGAATCTGACTTGGGGTACATACACAGGCATGGGTTGGGTGATGATGGTATCCACATGGACATGGGTTCATACTTGCCACAAGCATAAAAGAGCAAGGAAGAGTAAGATTATACTTTGAGCGTGAAATAGAGATTATGCGGTCCTCAAGTGGCTGACGCATCGTCTCAAGTACTGAGCGCGAGAACTCTGGCAGCTCATCAAGAAAGAGCACACCGTTATGGGCAAGGCATATCTCTCCCGGCATGAATGTATTACCTCCGCCACATAAGGCGACATTTGAGATGGTATGATGAGGTGATCTGAATGGTCTTTGGGATATTAGAGAACTCTCTTTTTTAAGTTTTCCTGCCACACTATGAATCTTTGTTGTTTCAAGACTCTCACCTAATGACAGAGGCGGCAGAATACTTGGTAGTCGTTTTGCCATCATGGATTTACCGCATCCTGGTGAACCAACAAGGATCAGGTTGTGTCCACCTGCAGCTGCAATTTCAAAGGCACGTTTAACATTTTCTTGTCCTTTGACATCAGCAAAATCAAGATCAAAGCTTCCAATGTTGTTGTAGAACTCGTTGCGAGTGTCTACAATGGTTTGCTCTATACTACAGTTCCCCTGTAGATAGCTTATCATTTGAAAGAGTGAACTTACTCCGAACACCTTAAGACGATCTACAACAGCTGCTTCTCTTGCATTTTCTTCTGGAACGAAGAGACTGTCAAATCCCATTTCCCTTGCTTTGATGGCAATAGGTAATGCTCCCTTTATTGGTTTTATTGTGCCATCAAGTGCAAGTTCTCCTGTAAACATATATTTGCTCATGTCGCAAAAGTTAGCAAGGTCGTATGCGAGTAGGAGACCTAAAGCCATTGGTAGGTCGAATCCTGAACCTTCCTTGCGAATATCGGCAGGGGATAGGTTTATTATCACATTCTTGTTAGGACATTTGTATCCATTAAACCTGAGGGCAGCCAATATACGTTCCTGACTTTCCTTGACGGCGCTGTCTGGAAGTCCTACTATAGAAAACCGTGTCTGAGGTACAGATGTTGTATATGAATCTGCTTCAACAGTTATTGGTATTGCATCCAATCCCTGTAATGTTGCTGTATGTATTTTTGATAGCATTAATAGTTATGGGGTTTTATGGTTCTTCTTCAATTTAGAGTTGTAAACAAATTTATTTATTTTACCTCTCTTTACTTTATGCTCGTATCCTACGGACAACGAGCATAAAGAGAGATGAGATAGTTCTATATTTTCGTTTTTTCAACTTCCAATCAAATTGCAAAAAAACCTTTCATATTGACAATAGGATAAATATATCATTAAGCTTTAGCTTTTTGCTAAATCACTTTTTCTTATTTCCGATTATATATTTCTTTATGTCTTTAACCATCTTTTCTGCATCGTCACCGGAAGTAAGTACCTTATGCTTGGAGTCAACAATAATATAATAAGGTAGGTGTGGTATTCCGACTTCCTTGACAGAAGGCGATTCGAAAGTAAGACCGTCGCAGTATTGTTCTATGCCTATAGCAGAGTCTGTACGGCAGTCGTTTTCGAATCTGTAGTATTCTGCATCGAGTGATATTCCAACAAGTCTGCCGCTTACGCTATCAGGGTTGGCACGAACAATGTCGCGCATCTTCCAGAGGTAGTCGTAGCATCCGTTGCACCATGTAGCCCAGTAGAGCAGTATGGTGTTAGAATTGTTCTTCTTGTCCCATATCTTGCTTTTCTTTTTGTTTGCACCAGCAATTTCAAAGTTTGGAATAACCTTGCCAATAGTGCTTTTTCCCAACATCTTGATCTTACTCTCGATATTTAGAAGATAGTTGTTTTCAGGTTGTGCTTTCTTCAAAATGCCAAGAATATTGCTTATTTCGGACGTGTTGATTTTTTTGTTTTGTACGAAATAGCGATCAAATAGATAGGTAGCAACTATTGACTCTGAGTTGTCCTTGATGTATTGTAGTGCTATCTGTTGAGTTTGCTTTGGTTCTGCTGATACCTTCTTACGAAACTCGTTCATTAGTTCGTTTTCATCAGTTCCTTTAACCACATAGTTTTTTAGGTCATTAGATGAGGCTTCGTATGTTATGTTTTTTCCTGGAGCAACGAAAATGACATGCTCCACAGCATTAGGGAACACAAGGATGTATGGAGTAGCTGTGTTGCATTCTCCACTGTATCGGAACTCGCCGCCATTGAGCATTATGGTATCAAAGCGAGCATTGTCTTCAGAAATGTTGTAAAGATATAGTTCACTTCCTAACATTCCTTCAAATTCTCCTTTGATGCGAAAAGAAGAACCGCTAGGGCCACACCCCAAGAGGAGTGTAGCGACTAGCGGTATTATGTACATTAACGATTTAATGTTCGTCATTGTCTGTAATCTTAAATTACTTTGCGATTGAAGCGATAACCTCAGCGTACTTGTTGAACTCAGCGTCAGTAGCAGCCTTCTTGATATAAGACTTATCTGCAGCGATAGCCTTTACAAGGTTGTTCTTAACCTCTGTAGATGAGTTAGTACGAGCACCGAGTACTGCTGCAAGGTAGTAAGTTGTTGCGTCAGCGTTCTTGATGCTGTTGAGGATAACCTTAGCCTTAGCGTAGTCCTTGTTCATGATTGAAGCAAGTGCAGCGCTGTTAGTGTAAGTCTCAGCAAGCTTAGCTGTAGCCTGAGCGTACTTACCCTGAGCGATGTAGAGCTGACCAAGAGCCTCGTCATAGTTGTTTGCAGCAGAACCCTTAGCGATGTAAGACTCAGCAGTCTTAGCGTCACCATTCTGGAGAGCGATGAGACCGAGGTTTACATTTGGCTCAGCAGCCTTGTTGTTGATAGAGAGAGCCTTCTTGAAGAACTCAGTTGCCTTAGCGTTGTCACCCTTCTTGTAAGCGAGTTCACCAAGACCGTTGTAAGCACGGTAATCCTTTGGATAGAGCTCAGTAGTCTTCTTGTAGATAGTCTCCTTCTTTGCTGCATCGTTAGTGAGCTTGTTAGCAGCATAGATGAGTTCCTCTACAGAAAGCTTAGAAGCGTCATCAGAGAACTGTGCAAGGATCTCCTCGTCGCTACGACCGATTACATCGTAGTTGATAGTGAGGCGAGCACGACGGAGTTCTGGGAGAACGGCGTCAGCAAGCTCCTTGTAAACTGAAGAGATGTTCTTGATTTCCTGCTCACGCTGCTCTGGATCAGAGTACATAGAGAGAACGCGGAGGATAACATCCTTGTCCTGAAGATTAGACTGCTGAACGAGCTCCTTGAAACCGTCCCAGTCCTCAGCTGTATACTTAGAATCAACATCACCAGAAAGCTTAACCTTCTTGAGCTGCTGGTTTACATAAGACTCTGAGTTCTTACCACGGTTGCCAGCGAGCTTGTCGTTGAGATCGTAAGCACCATCTGGAGAAGCGTAAGAGCTAACCTCAACATTGTTGAGCTTGAGACCCTTCTCATCGTCCTTGATGTTCTTCAACTGAGCGATGAACTCCTTGATGTTAGTGCTGTTAAGCTCTGAACCACGAAGGTTTGCCTGACCGATAAGGAACTTGATCTGAGCTTCCTTCTTCTGAGCGATAATGCGCTGGAACTGGTCAGCAGCCATACCTGTGTTACCAGACTTAACAGTGTTGCGAACGAGGTTAGCTGTGCACTGTACTCCCCAGTCAATCTTTACATCATTGAGGTCAACAGACTTGCCACCCTTTGTTGCGATGAATGTCATATAGAGTTCTGAACTCTCCATACCGTCCTTCCAAGGGAAGTTAATCTTCATTGTAGAAGCACCACCATTCTTGTAAGAGATAACTGTGTTGTTGCCCTGAATCTTCTCGCCCTGGAATGTCTTGCCAGCACCTACAGCCTCACCACCATTGTAACGGAGAACTGGAGTACATGTGATAACACCCTTCTTAGGCATAACCTTTGCTGGAATGTTTGCACTTACAGTTGCAGGAACCTGACCTCCAACATACTCAAGTGGAACTGGAGTAACATTGAACATGTCAGCTGTAAAATCTCCAAACTTGCTACAGCCTGTGAGCATCAAAGATGCTGCAGCTGCAGGAATCAAAACATAAAAATTCTTTTTCATTTTGATTAATTGTTTAGTAAATAAAAAGTTAATATTATTAATAATTTCTTTATTCTTTAAGATACTTGCGACTCATGTATCTGACAGGGTACCATACGGCTATAAAACCTATAGTGATAACTGTGACCAGTACAATGAGTATGTCGAGCATGTGTACACTCACTGGATAAGTATCTATGATGTAGGCACCTTCCTCACTACCAAATTTTACGACTTTATAGTATTCCTGAATGAGGCAGAGTCCTACTCCGAGTGTTATGCCGATCAATGCACCAATGAGAGAAATCATTCTGCCTTCAAAGAGGAAGATGCTGCTAACCATCTTGTCTGATGCTCCGAGGTTACGTAGTGTTGCCACGTCCTGTTTCTTGTCAATGATAAGCATTGAGAGTGAACCGATGATGTTGAAACAGGCAATAAGCAGGATGAATGTGAGGAATACGTAGGAGATGAATTTCTCCACTTTCATAATCTTGAACGTGTCTTCCTGCTGTTCATATCTGTCAAGAACCTTGTACTTGTCACCAAGTATTTTCTTTACTTCCGCTTTGCCTGAACTCGTGCTTATTCCATCTTTCATCTTTAGCTCAATGGCAGTAACATATCCTTGGCGCTCAAACAATCGTCGTGCTAGTGCAATCGATGTGATGACATAGTTGCTGTCATACTTGTTCTGCTTGACCATGAATGCTACTCTTGGGGAGAACAGTTCCTCCTGATTAAGATTCTCAAGAGGATTGGTAAGATCCATACCTTCACCCTTTCTTGGTGCATATAGATGGAATGGAGCGCGGCAATCTGGTTGAACACCAAGTTGGGCGAGGAGTACTGCACCACAAATGCCATAGTCAATAACATCGGCTTCAAGCTCGAAAACACCGTCTCCTACAAGAATGTTATCAATATCTGTCAGTTCTTGAAAGTTTTCTCCAACTCCCTTAACGGTTACCATTACCTGACGATTATTGACAGTAAGCAGCGCATTGTCCTCTACTACTTCTGTGAACACTTCAATGCTGTTGCATTTCCGTAGTTCTTCCAACTCTTCTTCGTCTGTTGCCATATACTTGCCTTGAACAGGTATGACCTTCAGTTCTGGATCGAAACTTGTGAATAGGTCTGCAACCATGTCTTGAAAACCATTGAACACAGACAGGATGCATACCATTGCAGCAGTAGCTATTGCTACTCCACAAACGGAAACGCCTGATATGATGTTGATGGCGTGGTGCGACTTCTTCGAGAGAAGGTAACGACGAGCTATAAAGAGTGAAAACATTGTGCAGTATTACTTGTTCAAAAGGCGGTCAATGTTCTCAACATAGTCCAAAGAGTCGTCAAGGAAGAACTTGAGCTCTGGAATGATACGAAGCTGGTGACGTTCAAGGTTACCAAGTGCATATCGTATCTGTGGTGCCTGTGCATTGATGTTGTCCATTATCTCTGCAGCCTTCTCGCTTGGGAAGATGCTGAGATATGCCTTAGCAACACTTAGGTCAGGACTAACACGTACTACGCTTACACTGATAAGTATTCCACGTGTCTGGCGTGTCTGTTCCTGAAATATAGTGCTGAGGTCTTTTTGAATGAGACGAGCAATCTTATTTTGTCTTGTTGTTTCCAAATTGTTTTATTTTTTACAGTTTTCTAATAATTGTCAAACCGTCTCTAAGTGGCAGTATGACTTTTTCAACTCTTTTATCACGTGCTACCAGGTCATTGAATGCTTGTACTCCTCTAGTTTGTAGGTCACACTCTTTTGGGTTCTTGTCTAAAACATGACCATCCCACAAAGTGTTGTCAGCTAGGATATATCCTCCTTCATTGAGATATTCAAGCACCAGCTCGTAATAGTCTGAGTATATTCTCTTGTCGCCGTCAATGAATGCCATGTCGAATTTAATGCCAAGTTCTGGTATGATCTTCATTGCATCACCGATATGCATTGTAATCTTGTCGGCATAGGGTGAGTTTTTGAACCATGGTAGAGTAAAGTCTTCTTGTTCGTCGTTAATCTCTATTGTGTGGAGATGTCCGCCTTCAGGAAGACCTTCAGCAAGGCATAGTCCCGAATACCCGCTATATGTTCCTATTTCGAGAATCTGCATTGGCTTTATCATTTCAACGAACATCTTTAGAAGACGCCCTTGAATATGTCCACTTGCCATTCTCGGATAAAGCAGATGAAGGTGTGTGGCTCTGTAGAGCTGATGTAGATAGTCACTTTCCGGATCAATATGATCCTTGATATAGTCTTCTATCTGCGTAAGCTCATCTGAAAAATCTGAAATCAGCGAAATATCATTTGCTTTACTGTCCACACTAATCTTTTGCTTAATTTGTGATTATAATCGTTCAATTACTTTTTTCCCATTGCTAAGAGTGCTTCCACTCCTAATCTGTAGCTGTCAAGTCCAAATCCGCAGATGACTCCGGCGCATGCACAAGAGATCATAGACTTGTGACGAAATTCTTCACGTTTATGAACATTTGAGATATGAACCTCGATTACTGGAGTGTTGATACCACGAATTGCATCTTGGAGTGCAACGGAAGTGTGAGTGTATGCTCCTGCGTTGAGAACAATGCCGTCCCAAGAGAATCCCACCTCGTGGATCTTGTTAATCATTTCCCCTTCGATATTTGACTGGTAGTACTCAAATTCGATGTCTGGATATCTGCTTGTTAATTCCTCAAAGTAATCAAGAAACCCTTTTGATCCGTATATTCCTGGTTCACGTTTGCCAAGAAGATTCAAATTAGGACCATTAAGTATCAATATCTTCATTTTTTGTTGTGTCTTAAAAACTACATTTTGCAGACAAAGATACAACTAATTTTTCTAAAAGTGTGTTTTGGTAAGCAAAAACTAAAGAAATGCGTGCTATTTAACGCATTTCTTATAGAAAAAACGCACTATCTTGCCAAGCGTGGTGTACCTAATTCCCCAATCTTTAATTGCTTTTGCAAAAAGAATTTCTATTGCCTGCTCTTTTTCTGGACTTGATGTCTTTGTGAGCAGTATCGGTTTTTGTGATGGTTCACGGTCAAATTCATACCATTGCAGTAGGTCGAAGGAGCGGAAGTGTGTGCCGTTCTTGAGTCCTATATTACGTACCATGGTTTTACCTGGAGTAAGGCAAAGGCCGCCAGCTTTGTATATGGCAATTTCCCAACAGATATCCCAAGGTATTGGCTGTTTGTCAAGACTTTTGAGACAAGGGAAAATGCCATCGTACTGTATAGCGTTAATGTCGTCATCGCTAAAACCGCATAATGCTTCCTGGCGACTCTCGTAGTGAACGAAGTACTTTTGCCAGCGGTCACGCCATGTACCCCATCCCCATCCTGACATGTGGGGTGTGAAGTAGTATTCTTTATCAGTAAGATACAGATTAGTGAAACCTGCTACATGCATTACTTTCGGAACGTCACGATAGAGTTCGAAAGCGTTATTCATGTACTCAAGATAATAGGGTGAAGTACATATATCATCTTCGAGCACTATGACTGTGTCATAATGCTCGAAGACCTGTTGTATACCTGTTGTGATATTAGCTTCAAGATAGATATTTTTCTTCCTTTCAATAATAGTGAAACTATTGAATAATTGCTTCTTATCTATCTCTGTTTTAATCGTATGTAGATAGTTCCTGACACTATTGACTGAGTCCCAGGATTTTTTGTCGGGAGTACCATTAGGCAATGTCTTGCCGCCATCTGAAAATACAAAGACATCGGTCTTGCTTGCCAATGTATTAGCAAGCAGATGCTCTATCGTCTTCTTTGTGTTATCCAGACGATTGTAGACAAACATTGCTACTGGACTTCTCATGTTTTTAAGGTTATAAGGTTATAAGGTTGTGAGACGTGAATGATTCTATGGATTCAAGTCTTACAACCTTATGGCCTAATCATTATTTCTTTTTATTCTTCTTTGCCACGTCGTTGTAGAAAGGTTGACTTTCTACTTGTCCTTCAAAATACTTTGCCCACTCGGCAGCACCCTTAGGACCACGCTTTGAAGTGTATCCTCTTTCCTCTCTGCTTGGCTTGCCTGATGGTTTAGAACGCTCAGAACGAACAGACTTGAAACGATCAGCGCCTCTTTTGCCGCGATTGTCGCTTCTTGTGTTTCTTGATTCCCTAGATTCTCTCGATTTTCTTGAATCTCTAGAATCTCTACCTTTTGATTCTTTAGACTCTCTTGAACCTCTTGATCCTTTAGATTCCTTATTGTCTGTAAGTTCGACATTAACCTTTCTTCCGTCGTATTCCTCACCAGAAAGCATAGAAATAGCAGTCTTTGCCTGTGATTCTGGAACCTCAAAGAATGAGAAGTTTGTCATGAGGTCGATACGTCCAAGGTCAAGTTTTGTTCCTTTGCAAACACGGTTTACAAATCCCATAAATGCACGAGGTGATATACCGTCCTTCTTTCCGAGGTTGATAAAGAGACGTGCGTATCCAGCCTCTGCAGAGCGTGATCTTTCGCCTCTTGAACCACGTCCCTTCTTGTCAGCACCGTCCTTAGACTTACGTCCTTCTGTTGGAACTTCAATTTCAGGAGCATTCTTATAATAGTTGAGGAAGGTATTGAACTCCATTGACACCATACGCTTGATGATATCTTCTTTTTCCATAAGATCAAACTTACGGAATACCTCTGGGAGGAATGGAGCAATCTCGTCTTCGTCTACCTCTACCTTTTCTATGTCATCGATTACCTTATATAACTGTTTTGCACAGATTTCCTGACCAGTAGGAAGAACTCCTGGGATGAACTTCTTCTGTATCTGCTGCTCTATGGCACGTACCTTTGCCTTCTCACGAATATGAATGATACAGATACTTGTACCTGCCTTACCGGCACGTCCTGTACGTCCACTTCGGTGAGTGTAGCTTTCTATATCATCTGGGAGACCGTAGTTGATGACATGAGTAAGATTATCCACATCAAGACCACGTGCAGCAACATCAGTTGCAACAAGCAGTTGTACTCTGTGCTGACGGAATTTCTGCATTGTGAGGTCACGTTGTGCCTGTGAGAGTTCTCCGTGAAGTGACTCTGCATTATATCCGTCTTGTATCAATTTGTCTGCAATCTCCTGAGTTTCCATTCTGGTACGGCAGAAGATGATGGCATAAATCTCTGGATAGTAATCGGCGACACGCTTAAGGGCATTATACTTGTCCTTTGCATGTACCATATAGTAGATATGATTTACTTTCTCAGCACCTTCGTTACGGCTACCCACAACAATTTCCTTAGCATCTGTGAGATAGTTCTTGCTGATACGTTCAATCTCCTTGCTCATTGTTGCAGAGAAGAGGAGAGTGTTACGGTCTTGTGGTACTCCTTCAAAGATAGCGTCAATGCTGTCTGTGAATCCCATATTGAGCATCTCGTCTGCCTCGTCAAGAACGACATTCTGTACATTGTTGAGTTTAGCGACACCACGCTCCATGAGATCAACAAGACGACCAGGAGTTGCAACAATAACCTGTACACCACGCTTTAGCTGGCGTATCTGAGGTTCTATGCTTGCACCGCCATAAACGGCAAGTACATGAAGTCCATCAATGTATTTTGAATATTCCTTCAGGTCATCTGCAATCTGAAGGCATAATTCTCTTGTTGGAGAAAGTATTAAAGCTTGCACATCATTATTTGTGGTATCCACCTTCTGCAATACTGGCAAGCCATAAGCGGCAGTCTTTCCTGTTCCTGTTTGGGCAAGTGCCACAACATCATTGTTATTACCAAGGAGGTAAGGAATCACTTCCTCTTGTACGGGCATCGGGTTCTCATAGCCCATCTCCGTAATTGCTTTGAGTATTTCCCCAGAAACACCCAATTCTTCAAACGTTTTCAAATTTTATTCTTCTTAAATTTCAATAATGATAGGTCCCAAACACTTTGACGGAACCTAACTAATACCTATTTGTGGGCAAAGGTACTATTATTTTGCCGATTAGACATTAAGAAAATGAATAATTTAGGTAATTATGCATTTTTTTACCCTTAACCCTTAACAATCTTCTTTATTTCGTTCAGTTTGTTTAGCGCTTCTATTGGAGTAAGGTTGTTCACGTCAATACCAAGTATCTCATCTCTGACTTGACATAATACAGGGTCATCAAGTTGGAAGAAGCTAAGTTGGCCACCCCCAGATGGTGCTGACTGAATGGCCGCTGTGTTAGGTTTTGACACGGATTCTCCAGAATTATTGCGTTCAAGATCCTTGAGTACCTGTTCTGCGCGTTTCACAATAGTAGGATTCATACCGGCAATCTTGGCAACATGAATACCGAATGAATGCTCACTACCACCTGGCATGAGTTTACGCATGAAGATGACCTTACCATTTACCTCACGAACCGAGACATTGAAGTTCTTTACTCTTTGGAAGAGGTTCTCCATCTCATTAAGTTCATGATAATGTGTGGCAAATAGAGTACGAGCATGAGACTTTGGGTTCTCATGAATATATTCTACGATAGCCCATGCTATAGAGATTCCATCATAGGTAGAAGTACCTCGTCCAAGTTCATCAAAGAGAACGAGTGAACGCTCTGTAATGTTATTGAGGATACTTGCTGCCTCATTCATTTCAACCATGAATGTTGATTCGCCGACAGATATATTATCACTTGCACCAACACGAGTGAAAATCTTGTCACACACACCGATGTGTGCACTTTCTGCTGGCACGAACGAACCTATCTGTGCAAGGAGTGTGATAAGTGCAGTCTGACGAAGAAGAGCAGATTTACCTGCCATGTTAGGACCTGTAAGTATGATGATCTGTTGATTCTCAGAATCAAGGAGTACGTCATTAGGAACATATTGCTCACCGATAGGCAATTGACGTTCTATTACAGGGTGGCGTCCTTGCTTGATGTCTGTGACAAGTCCTTCGTCAACTACAGGACGTATGTACCTGTTTTCCTTTGCTGCTGTAGCAAAGGAAAGGAGGCAATCAAGGTTTGCAACAAGACTTGAGTTTGTCTGTATTTGAGCGATAAATTCACTTGCAAACGCAACAAGTTCACCGTACAATCTATTTTCAAGTATAGCAATCTTGTCCTCTGCTCCGAGAATCTTATCTTCGTATTCCTTTAGTTCTTGTGTTATGTATCGTTCTGCCTGAGTAAGTGTCTGTTTGCGAATCCACTCTTGAGGTACAAGATCCTTGTAAGTGTTTCTAACCTCAATGTAATAGCCGAATACGTTGTTGAAACCAATCTTAAGACTTTGGATACCTGTAGCAGCAGCTTCGCGTTCTTGTAGTTTGATGAGATAGTCCTTTCCACTGTAGGCTATGGCACGAAGTTCGTCAAGTTCCTCGTTTACACCATTGTTGATGACAGCTTGTCCCTTACCAAGCATTGCAGGTGGGTTCTCGATAAGGTCGCTTGCTATTTTTTCGCGGAGTGCAATACATGCATCTAATTGTTCTCCAATGTTCTGAAGGCTCTTGCTGTCAGAGGCAAGGCATAGGTTCTTCATTGGTTCTATGGCATTGAGGGCATTCTTCAACTGCGCCATGTCACGTGGACTGGCACGGTTAACGGCAATCTTTGAACCTATTCGCTCCAGATCACCAATCTGTCGCATCAATTCCTCCATAGAATCGCGGAAATCTGGAACACGGAAAAAGTGTTCCACAACGTCGTGGCGTGCCTTAATCTTTTCCACATCTTTCAGAGGGAATACCATCCAGCGACGAAGCATTCGTGCTCCCATAGGACTAACAGTCTTGTCAATAACATCAAGAAGACTTGTACCATCTTCATTCATTGAATTGACAAGCTCAAGACTTCTGATAGTGAACTTGTCAAGACGTACATAGTTGTTCTCTTCTATTCGAGATATGTTGCGGATATGTGATACGTGAGTATGCTGTGTTTGTTCAAGATAGAACAATATAGCCCCAGAAGCAATGATACCACTCTTCAGGTGTTCCACACCAAAGCCTTTAAGGTTCTTTGTCCCGAAATGGCTTGTTAGTTTCTTGTATGCAGTATCATCAGTATAGATCCAGTCGTCGAGTTCGAAGGTACAGAATTTATTGCCAAAGTTACCCTCGAACATCAGTCTCTTGCCCCTTTCAAACAAAACCTCCTTTGGGGCAATGTTTGCAAGTAGCTTATCTACATAATCAGTTGTACCCTCTGCTGTGAGGAATTCACCAGTAGAGATATCAAGAAAGGCAATACCGCAGGATGCCTTGCCAAAATGAACAGAAGCGAGAAAGTTGTTCTCCTTGTAGTTCAATACATTGTCACTAAGAGCAACACCAGGAGTAACAAGTTCTGTGATACCTCTCTTAACCAGTTTCTTTGTGAGTTTAGGGTCTTCCAACTGGTCACAGATAGCAACTCTCTTACCTGCACGAACAAGTTTTGGCAGGTAAGTGTCGAGGGCATGATGAGGAAATCCTGCCATGGCGGTTCCGCTGGCACTAGTACCTGCTACGCTACTTCTTTTGGTAAGAGTGATACCGAGAATATCAGCTGCAATACTTGCATCCTCATTATATGTTTCATAGAAGTCACCACAACGAAACAAAAGCAAGGCATCTGGGTGCTTTGCTTTTAGATCATAGAACTGTTTCATCATTGGTGTTAATTCTTCTTTCTTTGCCATCTGTATGTTATTGTTTATTACACTATCGTCCATGAAGATAGTGTGTTTTTTACCATAAATTTACGCAAAGATAGTAAAAACAATGCCTTAAAGTATTAAAGTAAATTAAAAATGTGTGAAAAAACGTTATATAATACTTTTTCATATCAATTCATAACAAAAAACTTACTACTTTTGCGCTCGAAATAAGGATTATGAACCCAAGGAAAAAGTACATACTCGTAGTGATGCTGTTTTTTACCTGTTTAATGGGGGTAAAGGCACAGCAGATAACGGCAACTCGTCAGGTTGATTATGATATGACGGGAGAGCCAATCTTTTCTCATGGATGTTACTTTACGGGTATGGTTGAGGTGGATGGCGAGATGATACCAAGCTTTATTTATTCCGATTTCTATGTGTTTAAGAAACTGGTGTTCAAGAATCCACGTGAAGCGAAGAAATACTATAAGGTAGCTAATAATATAAAAAAAGTTTATCCTATTGCTTGTGAGATAAAGCGAACTCTTGACAAGACTATAGCTCATCTTGATTCTTTGCCAGACAAGAAATCAAGGGATGCCTATATGAAACAGGCTGAAAAGGATTTGAAGAAGGAGTATACTCCAAGACTAAAGAAACTGACGTTTTCACAGGGCAAGTTACTTATAAAACTTATTGATCGCCAGTGTGAACATACAAGTTATGATCTTATAAAGATGTATATGGGCGGTTTCAAGGCAGGATTCTATAACACCTTTGCAAGTCTTTTTGGCGCAAGTCTCAAGAAAGAGTATGATGCAGAGTGTGATGATCGTTTGACAGAACGATGCATACTTCTCATAGAGTCAGGACAAATGTAGATAATTGAAAGTTCTTGTATCAAAACTCTATATTTAGGTGTTCATTTATACGTACACTTTTTATGATGAGCATACAAAATGAGCATTCTTTCATTCCTTAGGACAACTTGGAACTTTCTTATGGCGTTGATAGAGGAATGCTCCACACGAAATATTGGGTAACCAAACAGGGTGTCCAGTTGCTTGTACCAAAAAGTAAAGAGATTACCGCAAGCGGTCTGTAATTAAAACCTTTTAAAACCAAGCAAAACAAAAGAAAACAGTTTTATTTTGCAATTTCACAAATTACTATTTTACAATTGCCATTCGGAACATGTTAACCAGATGGAGATAGTCAAATTGTAAATAGTCAAATAGTACTTTAAGAAACTGTTTTCCTCGGTTTTAATCTGTTTTCTTTGGTTTTAATTATAGACCGCTTGCGGTAAAAACAAGTACGATTAACTGGACACCATAGTAACCAAATAAAAAACGCTTTGCATTTTCGTGCAAAGCGTTTTCTTATTTTTGTAAGGATAGGAAAAGAATATCGTGACTCTTAATCCTTAACTCTTAGTCTTACTTAGGCTGCTTTCCGATGTAAGCGAGGATACCACCGTCTACATAGAGAACATGTCCATTTACTGCATCTGAAGCCTTAGAAGCGAGGAATACTGCAGGACCACCAAGTTCAGATGGGTCGAGCCAGCGACCTGCTGGAGTCTTAGCGCAGATGAATGAGTCGAATGGATGACGGCTACCATCAGCCTGCTTCTCACGGAGTGGAGCTGTCTGTGGAGTAGCGATGTAACCAGGACCGATACCGTTACACTGGATGTTGTACTCTCCGTACTCAGAACAGATGTTACGAGTAAGCATCTTAAGACCACCCTTAGCTGCTGCGTATGCAGATACAGTCTCACGACCGAGCTCAGACATCATAGAACAGATGTTGATGATCTTACCTTCCTTACGCTCCATCATCTCTGGGAGAACTGCTGAAGCACAGATGAATGGTGCAACAAGGTCGATGTCGATTACCTGCTGGAACTCAGCACGAGCCATCTCATGCATTGGGATACGCTTGATGATACCTGCATTGTTAACGAGGATGTCGATCTGACCAACTTCTGCGTGAATCTTATCTACGAGTGCCTTAACACCAACCTCGTCAGTTACGTCACAAACATAACCCTTTACGTTAGTGATACCAGCCTCCTTATAGTTGTCAAGACCGCGCTGAAGTGCAGCCTCGTTGATATCATTAAAGATGATAGTCTTTGCACCAGCCTGTACGAAAGCCTTTGCAATATTGAAACCAATACCGTAAGATGCACCTGTGATCCATGCGTTCTTACCTTCGAGTGAGAAATTTGATAAGTCCATAATAGTATAATTTTGTTTTGTGATATTTCTAATGGCAAAGATAAATAAAATTCTTTATCTTATATCATTATTTGCTGATATTTTACATTTTGCTTCGTCAAGCAACGCAAAAAGTGCTTCTTTTGTCTCTGCCTGAAGTATCTTTATGCGTGTTTGCCTGAAGTCTGGGATGCCTTTGAATAGTGGTGAATTTGCTAAATGTCGACGAACATGTATGATACCACCCAATTCTGTACGCTTGCGTTCCTTGAGGGCATTGTCTTCCCTGAGACTATACTCCACGGATTTCTCCACCTGACGTTTTAGCACTTCGAATTTCCAGTCGAGAGTCATCTCCTCATCATGCTTGCCTGTATCAAGGTATGTTCTCACATCTTTGAAGAGCCATGGTTGGCCGAATGTGGCACGACCTATCATCACGGCATCCACACCATAGGTGTCAAAAGCTGCCTTTGCCTGCTCCGGAGTGCAGATATCGCCATTACCTATAATAGGAATCTGCATACGAGGATTGTTCTTAACCTCGCCAATGAGAGTCCAGTCTGCTTCTCCCTGATACATCTGGGAACGTGTTCTTCCATGAAGCGTGAGAGCCTTGATACCACAGTCCTGGAGGCGTTCAGCCAGTTCTACAACGAAGGCACGTTCACTACTGAGTCTGTTCGATGTCTTGAGGTCGTCGCAATCCCATCCGAGACGAGTCTTTACCGTGACAGGAATCTTGACTGCGTCAACCACAGCCTTGGTGATATCTAAAAGCAAAGGCACATTCTTGAGCATACCAGCACCTGCACCCTTACCTGCCACCTTTTTGACAGGACAACCAAAATTGATGTCGAGAATATCAGGATGAGCCTCTGCCTCCACAATCTTGGCGGCTTCAACCATCGAGTCCACGTCACGGCCATAGATCTGTATGGCAACAGGGCGCTCCGTCTCGTCTACCTTGATCTTCTCAAGTGAACGGTTAACATTCCTGATAAGCGCATCGGCACTAACAAATTCTGAATATGCCATTGAGGCCCCAAACTCCTTGCACAGAAGTCTAAAAGCCTGGTCGGTCACATCCTCCATAGGTGCCAGCACAACAGGAAGTTTGCCTAAATCGATATCTGCTATTTTCATAAACAATTCTGTAAGTAAGTGATCATAATTATTTTTATAATAGAAGCTCTCTATTTGGAAGTAGATTTTCGTTTACATTTGAAGAAGTGATGCGGGCATCATGACCTAAAATGAAACGGAAAGATACGACAAAGAGAGTGCAGATATTATGAAAATCACTTACTATAGCATTATTAAAATAATTTTGATTATTTACTTATTAAAGTACAGGCAAGAAGCATCATGCCCATAATCCAATGCAAATATACTGATTATTTCGGATTCTGCAAAATTACGAGTGTGTCCATTATTAAAAGTTTCGCTTCACTTGAAAGACCGTCCCTCCTAACTCCGTAGTGAACCCTTTGTAAACTCCTTTTGCTTACGACTTGCTTACGACAATTGTCGTAAGCAAGTCGTAAGCAGAACGAGTTCACTACGGGTTTACTACGGACTTACTACGGTGGATAAAAGGAACCTCTTGCAGCAAAAAGTACTAAGTAATTAGGGTGTCCAGTTGCTTGTTCCTAACTTACAGGTCGCTTTGCGGTAATAACAAGCACGATTAACTGGACACCCTAATTACTTACTTAAGTGATGATTAAAAAATAACTTGGTATGAATGCCTTATAACTTGGCACGCCTTTGCTTTATCTTGTTGGCTATTTTGAAGCTGTTTATCAGTCACGATGCCCGCATCGCTCCTTCTAAGCACCTCCCAAATATCTCAACAATCTAAAGCAAAATCGTACCAATTTATTATTTAATCATCACTAAAGATAATTCTGTACTCTTATTCACAACTTACATAAATAATGTGTATATTTGCACTCAGAATAGCGCACCATGATTGATGACGCTTTATATAAGTAAGTAATCAAAATTAAAAAAATACTTATGACCACTTACTTATGAATACAGCATAGCGATAACAAAACGAAAAAAATATTAATACATGCATGGTATAAATGATTTATTGCTAATACTGCAAGCAAGTTCCCTAACTATTACGTTGGGACTGGCGCTGCTGGTCTTCTTTTCGTGGTTCCATCAGCCCGACACAAGTCGCGAGTATGAGCAGATGCGTTGGTGCATCATAGCTGCTCTGCTGCTGCTTACTGTCCATTATTTCCTACAGATTCATTTCGGATTCCGTGCTCAGGGTGCCGATGTGGGAGCTCTCATCAATACTCTGTTCTATCCTCCAGCCACTTACATTTTCTCCTACTCATTCGTACGACTTGCCAGTCGTAGGTCATTCCAGCGCCGCTTTATCTTGGTGGCATCTATTTCCATGTTAATTATTGTGGGTTGCTTTGTAGGTGGTTATATCCATTACGGAAGTCTTCACATGCCTGTGGCACTTTATGCTATGGGAACATGCTTTTTTATAAGCATCTTATTTTGTTACGTCTACCCAAACGGAGAAATCCTTCGTATGCTTAGACTGGCAGACGAGGAGTCTGGTCAGTTGCAAGTGCAGTACAATCTGTTCCTAAGGACGAGCAGTACCCTTATTTATGCCGCTTCGCTGGTAATGTCACTAAGCATCTATTTCACTACTTTGGTCTTTATTCTGGGACCTCTGATGCTTATATCCATGCTCTTCTTTGTTATCAGTTTCATAGCGCTTGGCTTCAACATACGTAATGTGAGTCAGATTATTAATACTGATATAGAGGAAGCTGTATCATCCGGCAACGAGGTTGTTGAGGATGACAATAAGTCCATGTTGAGCGAAAAGCAGAAAGATATGGTTCGCGACCTCCTTGAGAACTGGAGAAAAAAACAGGGATTTGCAAGTTCCGAAATAAATAGTATTACACTTGCTGCCCGACTGAATATTCCTAAGCGTCTTCTCGTCCAGTATCTACGTGAGGTGGAGGGTAAGACCTTCCGCGTATGGCTCTCCGATCTTCGTCTTGAAGAGGCGATGCAACTCATATTGTCACATCCAGATTATTCCAACGAGGCCATTGCTGAGTCATGTGGATTTTCACGTAGCCACCTTCAAGTCAAGTTTAAGGAGTCAACAGGCCTTACCACAAATGATTGGCGTGATGCTCATGTGCAACAACCTTGATTTCAATAGAATACGTCAATATCTAACTGTTAGACTTGTAACAAATCTAACACCATAATCACATAAGTCTAACACCAAGCCATAGGAGTCGAACAACCTGTTCGACTCCTTTTTTTTACTTTTGCACCGACAAAAACAAAAGGCAATGAGTAAAATATCCTTACTATTCGACTGGCTGTTTCTTTTGTTGGTCAGTCCACTTATCTTAGGACTTGCCATTTTTTGCTACCTGTTGTGGAGCGATCGTCGCTATGACAAGAAACAACGCCAGAAACATAACGACAATAAAAAATAAGATGTAAAAAAGAGTTTCGCTTTATTTGCTAAACCATATAGCATCAAAAAATGACAGGTGAGCAGATTTGCAACTTGAGAAACTGAAATAATAACAAAACTAAATAACACATTAAAATACTTTAATAAATTATGAAGAGGATTCTTTTTTTACTTGCAGTTGCAGTTATGGCATTGTCCAGCTGCAAAGATGATGACAACTTAGACAATGACAAGTTGAATGGTACTCAGGTTACTGTAACCATAGATGAGCTGAAAGAGGCTTTCTACTACTGTTTTCCACTTATGATTATGGATGCTACTGAGACTGTAGAGACTAATACTGAGACATTTGTGCCAGGTATTCCACGCGCACCAGTCAATCAGCTTATCCATGCTATCAGGCTTGCTGATGCCAGCAGCACTTCTGTCGTAACTCCTAACGTAGATACATATTATACTCGTCTCTGGATGGACTTGACTAACGAGCCTCTCGTGCTTGAGTTCCCTGATGTGAAGGACCGCTTCTGCAATATCCAGTTGCTTGATGCATGGACAAATACCACTAAGGTTATCTACTCTGGCGGCACATACGTGTTTGTAAAGAAGGGACAGCAGGTGCAGGCTCCTGCAGGAACTACTATTGTTGAAGTACCAACAGACCTTGCATGGGCTCTTATCCGTGTTGTAAATAAGGGTGATGGAGACTATGAGAATGAGGTTAAGAAGATTCAGAATGCCATGAAGGCATATCCACTTTCTGCTTATGGTAAGGCAGACTATGTGGCTCCACGTGGAACACATGATGCCTCTAAGGATTTCAACCCTGTCCAGAAGTGTATGACAATGACAATGGAGCAGTATTTCGCAAAGGCTAACGAGTTGATGGTCAAGAACCCTCCACTCAGCTTTGACTCTGAAATCATAAACCGTCTGAAGAAGATTGGTGTAGGTCCTGGTCTTAAGTTAGCTGAGATTGAGAATGGTGAGCAGATGTTCAATTCTATCAAGGCTGGTTTCAAGGATTTCGCTAAACTTGTAGGTGCACAGCACCGTAAGAGCATGGGAGGCATCTGGTCTTACTTCATGGATCCTATAGGCGACTTCGGTAATGACTATAACTATCGTGCAGCTGTTGCACTTGTAGGTTTGGGTGCAAACACAACAGATGTGGCTATCTATCCTCGTGCTGACGTTGACTCTGAGGGTAATATTTTGAACGGAACTAATACTTATGTGCTTCATTTCAGTTCAATGCCTCCAGTACTTGAGAATGGTTTCTGGTCTGTAACAGCTTATGGTGAGGATGATTATCTCATCGACAACCCTATCAACCGATACAATGTGACTGACCGCAGCAACTATACAGTCAATCCAGATGGTTCTCTCGATGTGACACTCTCATTCGAAGAGCCAAAGGATGGTTCATTCTGGTTGCCAACAGGAGATAAGGGATTCCATCTCTTCATGCGCCTCTACTTGCCAGACCTCAAGAGTCTTGAGAGCTGGACTCCTCCAACAATCTATAAGAAAAATTAATTCAAGTTCTGCAAGCTTCACTTGAATGGAGTTAAAAGGAGTAAAGAGGAGTAAAAAGAAGTAAAAGACAAATGATTGTTCGCAGTAATAATTAATATGCATGTGAACGAATATTACCGTAAACAGAGCAACTGAATTCCCTCCCTTAGTGAGGGTTAGGGTGGGTCCTAACTTCTTTTTACTCCATTTTACTTCTCAAAGCTGCAAAACTTACATTAAGTCAAACTAAACAATAAACTATAAGACAATGAAAAAGATACTTTTATTCCTTCCAGTCCTGCTGTTCGCACTTGCTAGCTGTTCTGACGATGATAACGATATAGAATCAAATATTGTGAACCCTACTCCAAAGGAGCAATGGGGAAAGACACTCAAGGGTGATGACGGCACTATCTTTGCTTACCCAGACCTGTATTCTAACTATTGGGAATATACATGGACTAAGGCAAGTACACTTCATACTGCTCTCCGTTTCAAGGGCGAGTTCCCTCATGCACGTTTTTTCAGCTTCAGTCTTTACGACGACATGAATGGTTCTGCAATAGGTGGAATGGCTGATACAGATATAGTTCCAGATGCAGGTAGCGTCAATCCTTTTGAAGTTAGCTCATCTGCACATAACTATTTTACTGTGTACATCGTTCCTGCTGATGCTACAGACGAACAGGTAAAGGCTCTTGATTGTCCAAATATCATTCGCATACCAGAAGGCAAGGAGCGTCTGGCTGTAGCAATACGTCACTATATGGGTGAAGGTGAGTATGGTGGCGTGGATATGCCTGCCATCGGTGCTGTTGACCTTGTAACAATGAAGGAGGTTGCAGCTCCTATGCGTATGAACTCTAATGTGGCAAACTTCGCAGTTAATTATGTGGAGCAGAAGTCTGACTACCTTCAGGATGTACCTTTCTTTCTGGCTGTCCATGGTGCTTACTATCCTAATATGTCAACTGACTATCTCTATGCTCGTACTATCTTGGCAGACGACTCACTCTATACTTTTGATTTCATCCCTGTACCAATGCCAAAGAATGTTGATGAATACAAGAATGCCAAGGCTCGTTACTGGAGCATGTGTTTCGGTTCTGCACTTGACACACACTCATATTACTCAATCAACTACCAGCAGGCAAATGTTCCAGATGGTCAGAAGTGCTACTTCGTAGTGGCTATGCAGCAGAACTCACGTCTTGACGAGGTTAAGCAGAGAGTAAAGGAGCAGAATGACAAGGGCATCAATACTCAGCTGATTGTATGGGACAGAGAGCGTAAGTCTGTTGAGGGCAAGGAGATTGGCAACTGCATTGTAACAATGTACCGCAACATCTTGGCAAATCCTGAGTGGGAGCATTCTATTGCCAACATGAAGCCTACTCCATACGGCAATCCTGTTGACAGGGCAAATGCTGATCCTGAAAAGGATCGTATGATTGCACGTAGCGCTTTGGGTGACTATGGTCCACAGGGTATCAAAGTCTCTACAGCTGACTATTTGAGCAAGTAATTCTACAAATGAAGACAAGCCTATGAAAAAGATATTCTCCTTTATGCTTATTACGGCTGTAGCCATAATAGCAAGTTGCCCTAAGGCATGGGCATTGAGTGGAAAAGGTACGTATGCTGATCCGTACCTCATATACACGGCAGCAGACATGTTCACATTTGCCGACATCGTGAACGGTACCAACGGAAAGACCCGCAACATTTCGGCATGTGCCAAGCTGATGGCAGACATCCCTAATCTGGGCGAATGGACTCCTATCGGTAATAATAGCGGACACTTCAAGGGCACATTCGATGGTCAGCAGCATGTCATCGACGGCATGACCATCACCAACTATACCAAGGTAAATCAGGGGCTTTTTGGCTATATCGACAACGCTACGGTCAAAAGCTTCTATCTCAGCGGCACAATGACCTCGGATACCAAGATTACCGGCGGCGACAACGACTGCTCGGGTACCGTAGTAGGCTATGCCATCGGCAAATCGTATATCTACGATATCATCAGCACCGTCAATGTCACGCTCACCAAGGCACAGAAGCACATTGGAGGTATTGTAGGTCAGATCAATGACTCAACCCAGGTTGTACGTTGCGAGTATGGCGGTACACTCGATGCCGGTCCTACCACCGACTGTATCGGCGGAGTCGTAGGTTTCATGCATGCCAGTAGTTCTGCAGAAATCGCCAGATGTTCATGCAACGGACACCTCAAGTCATCGGGCAGCGGTCCAACCATGGGCGGTATTCTGGGATATGTCAACAACGATAGGCAGAGTGCCCATCAGTCAATAAATGTGTGTCTGTCAATGGCAAGATTCGATTTCGTCGGTAATGACCAATATGTGAACGGAGTCATCGGACGTGCACGCGGAACAAGTGGCAACTCATACATTAATGTCGGTCGTTGCTATTACTATTCTAAATGCATTCAGAGAGGCATCAACGAGAGTGCTATACAGTATAGTGCGAAAGAGTTGGGAGTCTATCCCGAAGATAGTGTGAGTCTAAGTGAAGGAGGTTGGTCTGTACGTATAGATAGTCACTCAGATTGGCATTATGACCTGTCGAAGCACGAGATGCCAACCCTTGATCGTCGCAAGCCTATGGTTTATAAGAGTGAACTGTTAGAATGCAATACCGGCAAATTTTTGGGTTCTTTAGCATCCAACGTAAATGAAGAATATCTCTATATGCACTCCAATCTGAAGAAGGTAGAGCATCAGGATCCTACCTGTGCATACGGTTGGCAAGAACATTTCCGCTGTATGGATTGCTATGGCATGTACGTCGATACCGTGCAAGTTTATGTGGGTTGGCCATATCATATTTATGGTGGTTGGGATTCAAACCACCGCTATTATGAGCAACACGTTTGTGTAACTACACATAAGTTAGACGCCCATATCGATCCTGTTGCTGAGCATGTCATGAACAGCGACAGCAGCTTTTGCACCAAATGTAACCATGGATTCATTCATGCCATCAACAATCAGAAAGCCCCCGATTTGTATGGCTATCCTGAGCCTGGTTCCAAATGGAACCAACGAGGGGATAAGGGCGATCCAATAGAGTTTCTCTTCGGCACAGTCCATTACGACAAGCAGCATCCGGAATACTCGTTGGAGTTCACCAATAGGGTGAGAAAGCTGCCTATGAATGCATTCCATAATGAAAGAACGATGGGGCATATCATACTGCCCTCTACCATCGAGTATGTAGAAAGAGACAATTTCTTTGATCGCCCGATTGGCTTTATCTCGGAGGTCAGATTCCAGTCTATCCCAGAATTCGATTGGGATGCTTTGACCGGTAATGCTTCCGGTAACTGGTATTATAGCGACCATGATCAGGCGGGTGCAACATTGCATCTCAACGACGAATCGTATGTATTCACGGGCACTAACGATTATATGTTGGAGTTCGACACCATCACCTACACACGCCAGCATCGTTTCGAATGGGGTACATTGTGTGTGCCTTTCGAGATCGACTTGGACGGCCAGGAATGTCCATTCTTCGATCTGGTTGAGGTGAAAGGGGATACATTGATAGTAGAGGAGATACATGGCATTCGACCAGCTGGCACACCACTTATCTTCCATATCGATCCTGAGTTGGTTGCCAACGGACCTCATACAATGACATTCCACAGCTGTGCGAAGAAACCGGATGCTACCGGCACGCTCACCCTGCCCGAGGTGGATGGTCTCATTCCTACCGGACACTACGACCGTCGTGTCATGAGACCAGAGGACGGCTACATGCTCTCACAAGACTCATTCCGCAACGAGCTGGGGCTCGAAAACGGTGAAGCTGTCTCACAGGGACCATTCCGTTGCACCCTTGAGAGAGCCGACAAAAGCCATTCTGCTGAGGCACCATCCTACTGTATTCGAGTACGTCAATCCAATACTACAGGTATTCAGAAGGTCGCAAATGCTCAGAATCAGGATTGCCAGTACTACAGCATCAATGGCAATCGCCTCGCTCAGCCTCAGAAGGGTATGAATATTGTACGCCAGGCTGACGGATCATGGCACAAAGTATTGAAAAAGTAAGTCTTTAGGGGTTGCTCGTGGCAATCTAAGCCATTGGCAACCCTTTTTTGATGGGAGTTAAAAGGAGTAAAAAGAAGTAAAAGGAGTAAAAAGACAAATGATTGTTCGCAGTAATAATTAACATGTATGTGAACGAATATTACTGCAAACAAAGCAACTAAATTCCCTCCCTATAGGGAAGGTTAGGATGGGTCTTAACTCCATTTTACTCCTTCAAGTTTCGCAAGTTAAAAAAACTTGCGAAACTTAAATAAAAAAGCAAACAGGAATGAAGAAATCGGTCATCGTTATACTGACCTGCATGATGGGATTGCAAGCTCTGTCGGAAATAAAACATTGCGTTGTGATTCACGAGGCACAAGGTCAGACGGCATTCAATCTGGAGCAGAAACCTGTGGTTTCGTTTACCAAAACAGATGTAAAGATGGTCTGTGGCGATACAGAAGTGCTCTACCCTTTGACAAATGGTCTGAAACTAACCATAGAGGATACAGACATCGAGACTTCTGTTATGGACGTGACGGACACCCCGTTCACAATAACCTCGTCAGACATTACCGTCAGAGGATGCAAGAGCCTGTCACTTTACACACTTGACGGTAAGGTGCTTGTAGCTGGCAAAGCGGATTTGGACGGAATGGCTACTATCTCAATAAGTAAGTTTACAAGAGGTACATACATTATTAAAACAGATAACAAGGCATTCAAAATAATAAAGAAATGAGAAAGCGTATTTTTAGCATTGTACTTGCTTCTGCAGTAATGCTGGGTGTCAACGCACAGGGATATTACATCTACAAAGATGGCAAGGCTAAGCAGACCGTGCTTTCATGTGACATGGATAGTCTCGTGTTTTTCCATGAAGGACTGACAAAGGATCCTGAGGAAAAAGAGTCTGTTGATCCTGAAAATCCAACAGCCAACAAGACTGCTACTCAGAGGACAGCAGAACTGAATGATGCATGGCTTAGTCGTCTGGACTTTCAGGACATGAGCGAGCTAGAGAATGCCAAGCGAGGATGTCTCAAGTCCACTCCTGATCTTATTGTATATAATGAGGCGGGCGAGGAAGTATGGAACATGGCAGAATACAAGTTCCTTTATGACGAGGGAGTGGCTCCTGCTACTGTAAATCCAAGTCTTTGGCGTAACTCTCTATGCAATGTACGTTCCGGTTTGTTTGAGGTGTTGGCTGACAGAATCTATCAGGTTCGTGGTTATGACATGGCAAACATGACCTTTATAAAGACTCCTAACAACAGATGGATCATCTTTGATGTGTTGATGGGCAACAATACAGCAAAAGCCGCTTTGGACCTTTTCAAGAAAGAGTATCTGCATAGTTCATCTATCGACATAGCCGCCATCATCATCAGTCATAGTCATATTGATCATTATGGCGGTATCATGGAAGTTTTGAAGGATTGTCAGATTGCCGATGCAAGTCTTGGTCTGGATGACCAGGTCAAGAATGGAAAGACAGCAATCATCGTTCCTCAGGGATTCATGAAACATGTCATCTCTGAAAATGTTTATGCTGGTCCTGCCATGAGACGTCGTGCAAGATACCAGTATGGTGCATTTCTCCCAAAGGGAGTGACAGGACGCATGGCTATGGGTATAGGTATGGGACAGTCTGTAAATGATGTTGCAGGTCTTGCTGCTCCTACATTCCAGATAGCACAAACCGGAGATTATGTTATTGATGGTCTTAACGTGACATTCCAGATTACTCCTGGTACCGAGGCTCCTGCTGAGATGAATGCATATTTCCCTGACTACAAGGCTCTCTGGATGGCGGAGAATTGCACAGGCACACTCCACAACCTCTACACACTCCGTGGTGCTGAGGTTCGTGATGCTGAAAGTTGGTGCAACTATATCCTTGAGGCAAAGCAGAAGTTTGGCAAGGATGCTCAGGTAGTCTTCCAGAGCCATAACTGGCCACATTGGGGCAACGATATAGTTAATGAGTACCTTGAGAATAACGCTTCAATATACAAGTTTATTCATGACCAGACTCTGTACTATGTGAACAGAGGCTATACCTCTACAGAGATTTCCAACATGATTCAGTTGCCGGAGAAGCTTGATAAGGTATGGTACACACGCCAGTATTATGGTACCTTGTCACATAATGTCAAGGCTGTTTACCAGAAGTACATGGGATGGTACGATGCCAATCCTGTAAACCTGAATCTTCTTCCTCCTGCTGAGACTGCAAAGAAAGTGGTGGAATACATGGGAGATGCTCAGCGAATACTTAATCTGGCAAGAGAGGATTATGCAAAGGGCGATTACCAGTGGGTTGCTCAGGTTACGAAGGAGATTGTCTATGCAGATCCTTCAAACATGGATGCTCGCCGTCTCTGTGCCGATGCTTTGGAACAGTTGGCTTACCAGAGTGAGAGCGGTACGTGGAGAAATGCCTATCTCACAGGTGCTATGGAATTGCGTGCAGGTACTCCTGTACCGATGACATTCTCTGCAACCAAGTTCATTCCATTACTTGCTGTAGGTACAATAGACATGCTCTTCGAGTTCTCGGCTATCATGAATAACAGTTGTGAACTACAGGACAATGATGTTGTCGTGAACTTCATTATCGGTGATGAGAAAGCCTGCGTGGTACGCCGAAACGGCGTGGTACTCACATACAGGAATGAGACACGTGCCGATGCTGATGCCACAGCTACAGGTGACAAGAAAGGTTTAGTGGATTTCTTCACAGGCAATTATGCAGGTCTCACCATCTCTGGAAACCGTGATGCAGTAATCAGTCTTATGCCTAAGACTTTAGATGTGCCAGATAACTTTGGTGTCATAGAACCTTAGTTTTGTTATATGGGGTTCTAAATAATGACCTATCAATTAATACAAAAGGCGAAACCACAAAAACGGTTCCGCCTTTTTCGTATAATTATGAATTGAGAATTCTTAATTATGAATTACTTTACCTCCCAGATGTCGTTAGTCTCAAGGAGTTCAGCGAAGTTGTGATACTTCTTAGCTGCCTTTACCTCCTCAATCTGAGCAGTAACACAATCGTCATAGGTTGGAGCGTCAACATCACGGATAACACCGAGAGCTACTGGCCACTCCATCATAGCGAGCTTGAGCTGGAGAGTGTTGTCCTCGCACTTTGCATCGTGAACGAGTACATCAGCCTCTGTATAGCCATCCTCGCCAAGCTTAACAGCCTTAACGCCGAATCCTTCCTGAACGATACCATACTCATTGTTCTCTCCGAAGATCATCTTCTCACCATGCTTGAGGTAGATAGCGTTCTGAGCACGACCTTCCTTAGAGTAAACGTTGTCGTGAGTACCGTTGTTGAAGATAACACAGTTCTGGAGAATCTCGCATACTGCAGCACCCTTATGGTTGTAAGCAGCCTTGAGAACATCGATAGTAGCAGGAGCATCAGTTGCAACGGCACGAGCAAAGAAGTGACCGCGTGCACCGAAGCAGAGCTCTGCTGGGCGGAATGGATCCTCTACTGTTCCGTATGGAGATGACTTGCTGACAAATCCACGAGGAGAAGTTGGAGAGTACTGACCCTTAGTAAGACCATAGATACGGTTGTTAAGAAGGATCATGTTAAGGTTGATGTTACGACGGTTAGCATGGATGAAGTGGTTACCACCGATAGCAAGACCGTCACCATCACCGCTGACCTGCCATACTGTAAGGTCAGGATTAGCAACCTTGGCACCTGTAGCGATAGCTGCAGCACGACCATGGATTGTGTTCATACCATAAGTTGCCATATAGTGTGGGAGTCGGCTTGAACAACCGATACCAGATATTACTGCTGTGTTCCAAGGATCAACGCCGATTTCTGCCATTGCCTTGTGAAGAGATGCGAGGAAGAAGTGGTCACCGCATCCAGGACACCATCTTGGCTGTCCTTTCTTGAAATCATTCTGAGTATATGCCATACCTTTAATTAAGAATTAAGAATTAAGAATTAAGAATTGTCCTCTTGGAAGTCTTTACTATAGAAGCCAATAATGATGTGAGTTCATTGCAATCATTATGTATTGATTCGAATGACTTATCATCAATATACTCGGAATCATGTAGTAGTTCCAACCAGTAAAGAGTCTCATTAGCCTCTTTAAGCCCGATGGAGAGTTTGTTTATAAAGTCAGCCTTACTTTGGGCGAACTTTGACTCCCTTACCATAGCACCTATTGAAGTGCCACTTCGGAGCATCTGTTTTGAGAGAACAAATTCCTTCTTTTCCTCAGTTAAATATTTATAAGCTTTAATTGTTCTAAGAGCGAAAGAATAAGATTTGCTGAATATTATGTTGTCAATGCCATTCATATTGCTAAATCTTAATTCTTAATTCTTAATTCTTAATTAAAGCTGTGAAGTTTGCGACTAACTCTTCAACCTTGAATGGCTGACCCTTTACCTCATTGTACTGAGCTGGACAGAAACCATCAACCTTCATGCGGAGCCATCCTGCGAGCTGACCCATGTTCTGCTCTGCAACAACAACCTTCTTGTACTTCTTGAGTACCTCTGCAGCGTTTGCTGGGAGTGGGTTGATGAACTTGAACTGTGCAAGGGCAACCTTCTTGCCTGCTGCACGCATCTCGTCCATAGCAGCGTGGAGGTGACCATAAGTACCACCAAAACCTACGATGAGGAGGTCTGCATCATCCTTGTCACCCTCAACCTCGAGGTCTGGAACAGGAATAGCATCAACCTTAGCCTGACGGAGACGAGTCATGAGGTCGTGGTTCTCTGGATCTGTAGAGATAGCACCTGTCTTGTTGTCCTTTTCAAGACCACCAAGGATGTGCTCGAAGCCCTGACGACCAGGAACAGCCCAGTAGCGAGTGCCATTCTCAGCACGCATATATGGAGTCCATGTGCCCTTAAGTTCCTCTGGAACGTATGGAGGGTTGATTGCTGGATAGTCTGCGAGGTTAGGGAGCTTGAATGCACCTGAACCGTTAGCAACATAAGCGTCTGTCATGAGGATGACTGGAGTCATGTGCTCGAGAGCCATCTTTGATGCAGCATATGCAGCATCGAAACAGTCTGTTGGGCTTGTAGCAGCGATTACTGGCATTGGACTTTCACCGTTACGGCCGAAGAGAGCCTGGAGAAGGTCTGTCTGCTCAGACTTTGTTGGAAGACCTGTAGCAGGACCACCACGCTGTACATCGAGAACTACGAGTGGGAGCTCCATGATTACTGCAAGGTTCATAGCCTCTGACTTAAGACAGATACCAGGACCTGAAGTAGATGTAACGGCAAGAGCACCAGCGAATGAAGCACCTACAGAAGATGCACATCCTGCGATCTCATCCTCACATTGTACTGTAGTCACGCCGAGTGACTTGTGCTTAGAAAGCTCGTGAAGCACATCAGTAGCAGGAGTGATAGGGTAAGAACCGAGGTAGAGCTTAAGACCTGCCTTCTCAGCAGCAGCGATGAAACCGTAAGCTGTAGCCTTGTTACCTGTGATGTCCATGTAACGACCTGGAACCTTGTTCTTAGTCTCAATTCTATATACGTTAGCAACACTTGAATGAGTGTTGTGACCATAGTCATAACCAGCCTGGATAACCTTGATGTTAGCCTCTGCTACACCTGCCTTCTTAGCAAACTTCTCCTTAAGGAAGTTGAATGCGATTTCGAGGTCGCGGTCGAAGAGCCAGCAAACAAGTCCGAGTGCGAACATGTTACGGCACTTGAGCATAGCCTTAACATCCATGCCAGAGTCAGCGAGGCAATCCTTTACCATCTGAGTGATTGGACATGCAATCACACGGTCTGGATCGATACCCATCTCGCCAAGATAATCCTCAGTAGCGAAGTTTGCCTTCTTGAGGTCAGCGGCACCGAATGAATCTGTGTCGATGATGATGGCAGCACCTGGTTTTGCATACTTGTACTGTGTCTTGAGCGCTGCTGCGTTCATTGCAACGAGTACGTCACACTTGTCACCAGGAGTGTAAACCATACCAGCACCAATGTGAACCTGGAAACCAGATACACCAGTAAGCGAACCTTGTGGGGCGCGGATATCTGCTGGATAGTCAGGGAAAGTACTGATACTGTTACCTACAGTAGCTGATACTGTAGAGAAGATGTTTCCGGCGAGCTGCATACCATCACCAGAGTCACCAGAGAAGCGTACCGCAACATCGGCAAGCTCTTTTACTTCCAAATTTTCTGCCATAAATAAATTGTTTTATGTATTGAAATCTCTTTACTCTTACAAGTTGTACTTATTAATTATTTGCAAAGTTCTGCAATTTTTAGCAAATAACAAAATAAATACTGATAAAAACTGCGTTTTATAAACAAAATGGGTACGTTTTGTGTCATTTTGACAAAAACACACTATCTTTTTGTGTCGTATTGTCACATGAGAAGTCTTTTCGCAAATTCCCAAATAACCATTCCTGCTGTTGTACTCACATTGAGTGAATGTTTTGTGCCGAACTGAGGGATCTCAAGACATCCGTCAGAAGCGTTAACCACCTCTTGTTTAACACCCTTTACCTCGTTACCCATTATGATAGCATATTTTGCGAGGTGCGAGGTGCGAGGTGTGGGGTGTGAATTGCTATCCGGGTTCTCATCCTCTGGAATATCATCTCTAAACTCTAATCCCTCAACTCTCAACTCTTGCAGTTTTGTACTTCCCTCACATTGCTCGATGCTATAGACAAAATATCCTTGTGACTTTAGTACCTCTACAGCCTCCATGGTATCCTTGAAGTAACGCCATTCAACTGTGTCTTCTGCACCAAGAGCAGTCTTATGAATCTCCGGATGAGGAGGACAAGCCGTGATGCCACAGAGATAGATAGCCTCGACACGAAAAGCATCTGAGGTGCGGAACACACTTCCAACATTATACATTGAACGAACATCATCAAGTACCACGACAAGTGGCATCTTGTCGGACGACTTGAACTCTTCCACATTCATTCGTCCCATCTCTGTAATCTTCAGCTTTCTCATTACTACTATTCTTCTTTTGATGTACAAAGGTAGTGCTTTATTGTCAAAATATTGATTTTCGCATATTAATAATGTCTCGTTTGTCGACGATTTGTATCTTTTAAGCACATGTATTATTGATTATTCACTAAAAACCGATACCTTTGCCCCGTATTTTATATGTCACCTTCGGTTCAGGAAGGAATAATCAAGAGTAAAAAGAGATGAAAGATTTTTTCAATATAATGGGCAAGTACTTTGCCAACTACAAGAAATTCATTTTCGGAGCCCTTTGTGTTAATATCCTGTCAGCATTATTGAATGTTGTATCGTTTATGTCAATAATGCCAATCCTCAATATACTTTTCCAGGTGGACAGTAATGTGTATGAGTTCATCCCTTGGGGCGACGGCGACTTCAAGGATACAGCCATGAACAATATCTATTATTTTTCGCAGGTATGGATTGACACCTATGGTCGTGCTAACACCATGCTTCTTCTTGGTATTGTACTCTCATTCCTCACATTGCTCAAGACTGGTGCCTACTTCGGAGGCTCGGCTCTCCTTATGCCACTCCGTACTGGTATCGTTCGCGATATCCGTAGCGATATCTATCGCAAGATTCTTCGCCTTCCTCTCTCTTTCTTTTCTGAGGAACGCAAGGGTGACATCCTCACTCGTGTCACTACGGATGTGAATGAGATTGACGGAAGTATTACAAACTCACTCGACACTCTCATAAAGAACCCAATTCTTATCTGTGTGTATCTTGGTACTCTTGTTTATATAAGTTGGCAACTTACCCTCTTCACTCTTCTTGTTGTGCCAGTACTTGCAGTTGCCATTGGTAAGATTGGTAAGTCGCTCAAGGCAAACAGTATAATTCAGCAGTCAAAGCTCTCTGATTCTATCAGTCAGGTGGAGGAGACTCTTGGTGGACTTCGTATCATCAAGGCTTTCATAGCTGAACAGAAGATGCAGAACCGATTCGAGAAGGTTAATAATGAGTTTCGTGACATTGCCAACAAGGTAGCAATACGCCAGTCAGCAGCACATCCTGTTAGCGAGTTCCTCGGAACAGTTATGATTGTCATCGTCCTCTGGTTCGGTGGATACCTCATATTCTCTGGTAGTTCAAGTATAGACGCCGGAATGTTCATCTACTACCTTGTAATCCTCTACACAACACTTCAGCCACTCAAGGACATCTCCAAGGCTGGATATGCCGTACAAAAAGGTCTTGCAAGTATGGAGCGTGTAAACAAGATTCTATCTGCTGAGAATAACATCAAGGAAACTGCCGCTCCTAAGGATATAGAAGGACTTAATGACAGCATCACATTTAAGAATGTATCTTTCCGTTATGAGAATAGCGACAAGGAGGTTCTTCACGACATCAACATCACAGTCAAGAAGGGACAGACAATAGCCCTCGTAGGTCAGTCAGGTTCAGGCAAGAGCACTCTCGTTGACCTTGTTCCTCGCTATCACGACATTACTGGTGGTGAACTTCTCATAGATGGCAACAATGTCAAGGATCTCTCTATCAAGTCTCTCCGTTCACTCATAGGTAATGTGAATCAGGAGGCTATCCTCTTCAACGATACTGTATTCAATAATATCGCCTTCGGTGTAGAGGGAGCAACACAGGAACAGGTTGAGGCAGCAGCTCGTATTGCCAATGCCCACGACTTCATCACAGAGATGGAAAATGGCTACCAGACAAATGTAGGTGACCGTGGTTGTCGTCTCTCTGGTGGTCAGCGCCAGCGAATCAGCATTGCTCGTGCCATCCTCAAGAACCCTCCTATTCTCATCCTTGATGAAGCAACAAGTGCTCTTGATACTGAGAGCGAACGACTTGTTCAGGATGCTCTCGAAAAGCTTATGGCTACCCGTACTACAATAGCCATTGCCCACCGCCTTTCTACTATCAAGCATGCTGACATCATCTATGTCCTTCACGATGGTAAGGTAGTGGAACAGGGTACTCACGAGGAACTTATCGCCAAAGGCGGATATTACAAGAAACTTAATGATATGCAGACTTTGTAAGTTTCAGTTAGCAATTCAATTAGGGTGTCCAGTTAATCGTGATTGTTACTACCGCAAGCGGTCTGTAATTAAAACCTTTGAAAACCTTTCAAAACAAAAGAAAACCGTTTTATTTTACAATTTTACAAATTACAATTTACAATTGCCATTCGGAACATATCAACCGGATGGAGATAGTCAAATTGTAAATAGTCAAATAGTACTTTAAGAAACTGTTTTCCTCGGTTTTCTTTTGTTTTCTTTTGTTTTCTTTTGTTTTCTTTTGTTTTAATTATAGACCGCTTGCGGTAAAACTATTTCTTTTTGGTACAAGCAATTAGACACCTTAGTTAGCAATTAACAACGAAGGCCATCCGGATTATATCAATCATCCGAATGGCCTTTGCTGTTTATTTCTTAATTCCTAACTGCTTGTAATAATCCTCATACCACTTGGTTTCAATCCATCGGTCTCCCGATGTTTCTGTTACTGCAACAAACATTCCATCCTCTGTTTTTGCAAAAAAGACATCAAAATTCTTTGGTACTTTTGGGTATACATACTCCACTATTTCATTTGGTTTTTTATCAAGAACCGAACCTACATAATCATCAGACATGCAGTTTGGAGAATAATTGTAAAATACCATCTGTGGATTACTACGAAGAAATGATTCTGTAACTTCATTCATACGCTTCTTGAAGCCTGCAACCTTGTCCTTTGGAACGAAATACACATAACCACGAGTTTCTGTATCATAGGTTGGAGTGCCATTAGTATGGCTGACTCGTGAGTAAGTATACCTATCACCATCCTTCAAAGTTCTATTAGGTAAAACTGGGGCATCTGTTGCCTTATGATGAAAATAAAGCTTTGCCTTTTTATACCCCTTGAGCACTGGTTTGATAACATCAGTATATTCCTTTACCTTAAATATTTCCGTCGGCTTGTTTATTGTATCCAATATGACGGTATAATCAAAAGAACCACTAATAATCCTATATTCTCCATTACTTGAATGTGACTGTACTCGTGATGACTGTTCCTTGCATTTGACTAATGCATTATCATTAACAGGAAAAACGCTTGAGGCATAGAAATGTACCTTTTCTGTATTACTTTTTCCCAGAGTCATATAGCAATTCAGAGTATCAGAATCGTAATGTGTTTCCTTACGGTATATCTCTGTAGCATCTTCACAAAGATCGTCTAGCGTACTCAATACAATTTCTCTTATAGTATTGTTTACATTTGGTTTCACCTTATCAGAATTCAGATAGCGAACAGCATTAAAATATGTAGAATAACTGACAGTCAGGTTATCCCAATGTGAGTAAGTGATAGACATAGGTTTTCCCATATCCTCCAATGTTGCCGCCATCTTTTCAATCTTAGGATTGACTTGTGCCGAGGCATTTAATGCAAATGCTAACATTATTATTGTATATATTGTTTTCATAACTATTTGGCATTATCAAAGTATTCAATTTTTCCATTCTTGTATGACTTAATAGTCAAATCATTAGGAATCCATTCTTCACCTACAGTATGTAGCAATAGAATGTAGAAGTCACCTGCTGATTCTGCTGTGAACACTATGAATCTTTCAGGAACACCATTTACATTACCCATATTGCATTCAACTTTGAAAAGAGGGCCACCATCTTCACAATCCATATTTGAAAAATATGTATATCTTGTCTCCGGATGAGCATCGAAATATGTCTTTGTATATTTCTCCATCTCCGCTGTTACTTTATCGGCAAGGGACTTATCCTTCATTCTATACACAGTTCCAACACTCTTGCTTAACTTAGGTCTATTTTGAAGTACAAACAATATAAGCTGGTGTCCGTCCGGCTGCATATTGCCAGAATGTTCATACACTACAGGATGCTTCTCTACTCCTTCATAATCAAAAGCCTTATCAATAGATTTCAGATACTCGTTTACATTTAAGGGTTGTGTACCTCTTTTGGCAGAATCCAAAGTGCAGACATATATTAAGCTGCCACCGCCTTCATATCCGACATTAACACCAGTCCTGTGGCAATCCCACAAGATAGTATCCCTATCAGTATAGTGAACGACAAGATATTCAGGAATATCATACACATCCCACCAGAATATGTCTTCCGATACATTTATACTCTTTTTAGGTTTATCCTTGCTGAAAGTCATAGTACAATTGATTGTATCGTGACCATTCTTATGATACTCCCAACGGTTAATATCTGTAGCCTTCTTCTGAACGAGATTAATTGCATTCATAGCCAGCTTTCGTAGTTCGTCACTATTGGCAACCTCAAGACAAAAACTACTACCTTCCTTCAGACCATTCTGGAGTATTCTTTCGTTTTCTTCTTTGTCTATATCATCATGATTCGGGGTTATATTATACTTTGGCATAGGAAATGGATATCGTTCAATATATTTCATATCATTTATATGCTCTACATTGATTTTGACACCAAGTTTTTCGTATTCCTTCTGCAAGTTTCTGATATCAGAAAGAGCTACCTGAGCATTAACGCTAATTGAACATATTAAAAGTGTTACTATTGTTATTATATTTTTCATTGTTAAAGTCTTAATTTATTGAATTCTTCTTCTATTCTTTTGGCAAGACCTGCACCTTTTGCACTTATCATTTCCTCATGACATTCAAGGTTACAAAATATGTCAGGATCTTTCTCTGCCATAGCAAGAATTCGGTTTCTAGTTTCTGTTTCCTCATCTATCTCATCATCTGATGTAGCTTCTGCAAGCAGCATTTCATCCTCCAAAGACCGTGATTCTTTCTTGATAGTTGCTGCATTATCTGACTGCTTTACTGCTTCCTGTACAGGTTCCTTGACATCTGCAACCAACTGTGGCTCGACAGTTGCCACAACCGTCATAGTGTCCTTCTGTTCCTGTTTCTGCTGTAATTCTTCCTTCTTACTTACAGATGCAAGGTTCTTTTCCTCTTCATCATTCTGAGTAAGTGTAATACCTATTGCCATAATTACTGCCACAGCTGCTGCCACACCAGCATATTTCCACCACATTATCTTTGGTTTGAGAGGTATGGATGTAGTCACCTCAGGAAGCTTCTCAACGATGGCGTCAGAAGCCTTATCTTCTTCAAACATCTCATCGAGATATTTCTCGTCCATATCGTATGCATCAGTATCAAAGCTATGGAAGATCTCCTTGTATGCATCCCACTCAGCAGGAATATCCTCTGCTGTAGCGAAATAGTTGGCAAGCAGTTGTTCCTCCTCTTCTGATGTCTGAGCATCCATGAACTTCTGGAGAAGTGTATCTATATATTCTTTATTTAGTTCCATAATATATCATTTCAGTTGTTTAAGTAATATTGCTCTCGCCTTGCAAATCATTCCTCTTACCGACGACTCGCTTGTCCCGAGTATTCTGGCAATCTCTGCATAAGAGAGTTTATCAACATTTCTCATCTTGATGATGGCATTCTGCTTATCCGTAAGCGACTCTATGGCTCGCTTCAGTCGTTGCTGATCCTCTGCCTCCTCCTGCTGAACCTGTGCATTACGGTTATCAGCAACATCAACAGTAGAATCGATTGGCACCACCCGTTTTCGCTTTCGGAACATATCAATAGAGACATTCTTCACAACAACCATGGCAAAATGAAGCATCTTGTCAGCATCCTTTATCTTTTCACGCCTCATCCATAGAATGGCAAGAGCCTCCTGGACAGCATCCTCTGCATCGTCAGGATCAGAAAGGTAATGGAGTGCTTCTGCCATCATCTGCCTCCTTACCTTTATAGCTTGTTCTGTAAACTCTTTTATTTCCATTTCAGATAATTTGTTTTGGGTTGTTTCTGTAGATATATCGTGGAGTTTTGTTTTTCGCTACCGAAAAAAGTAATTTTTTTACAAATATAGTGAATTTTTATTGAATCGGGCTATTTCAAACAATTCCAGTCGAAGTAACTTAGAGCTTACTCCGAAGTTACTCCTATGTTACTCCGAAATGCCTTCGTTTCTTCCCCATACAATCTCCATGGAATGTCCATCGCATCTCCATCGAAACGATGGACATTCGATGGAGATGCGATGGAGATGCGATGGAGATGCTACGGAAGAACTTAGGAGGTACTTAGGAGGTACTTAGGAGTATATGTTAACCAAAATGGTTGACTATCTTTATTCAATAAATAGGTAAGTAACGTGAACTCGATGAATTTAATCGCGCAAGCGCGGACGAAGAAAAAACGGTTCTTCTTCAATTTAGTTGAAAAGTAGTGGTTCCAGAATCATTTTCCGTTTGAGTAGTTCCAAGCTTGCTCTTCCAAACATAACTCGTT
>JAZUHP010000048.1:0-3077 GCA_045641785.1 Bacteroidaceae bacterium | reverse complement strand
CCCTGCAGGACAATCGGAAGAAAAGATTGAATATCTTTTCTGAACGATTGGGGCGCAGCGCTCGACTGAAACAAGAGCAACGAAGGAAGCTCGTAGTTGAAGGCGCTAAGCGCAAGGGGGAACAAAGGGTTAGGGTGGGTCTTATCTCCTTAAACCGAAACATGATAAAGAACAGTTATTTCATTTCGCATAATCTACCTTTATTCCTGTTTAGCGGTCTTGTGACTGTGACAACAGAATGAAAGTCTTGAGGCAAGTCCTAAGTTGAAGGGCATTACACTAAAAACACCGTACGCATCAATTTAACTAAGAATAGAATTAAAGAACTACTATTATGATCTCCTGATTCTTAGGCTTGCCTTAGACTTTTTTACCCCAGCCCTGAGGGACAAAGACGGGTATTAACCAAAATTAGAACAGTTTAAGATTGTAAATAAGATATGAAAGCAATACAGATTACTCACTCTCAGGAGTTGAATGTTATTGATATGGAGAAGCCACAGGTTGGTCCTAACGACGTTCTCATTAAGTTGCATTATGTAGGTTTCTGTGGTTCTGATATTAACACCTTTATGGGACGTAACACTATGGCACTTAATCCTGTCATCCCTGGACATGAGATTGGCGCAGTCATAGAGGCTGTAGGTGCAAATGTTCCTGCTAATCTCAAGCCAGGAATGGTCGTTACATGTAACCCATATACCAACTGTAATAATTGCGCTTCTTGCCGTAATGGCAGAGTCAACGCCTGTCAGCACAACGAGACTCTTGGCGTTCAGCGTGATGGCGCAATGAAAGAATATATAGCAATTCCTTGGGAAAAGGTTATCCCTGCCGGATCACTTGATTCCAAGACATGCGCTCTTATTGAACCAATGTCTGTTGGTTTCCATGCTGTAAGTCGTGGACAGGTAACAGATGTTGATGTTGTACTCGTCATCGGTTGTGGCATGGTAGGAATGGGTGCTGTAGTACGTAGTGCCACTCGTGGTGCTATCGTCATAGCTGCAGATATAGATGATGAGAAACTGGCTCTTGCTAAACAGATGGGTGCAACATACACAATCAACTCAAAGACTGACGATGTTCATGCTCGTCTTGCTGAGATGACAAACGGTTTTGGTCCTGATGTAGTCATCGAGGCTGTAGGAAGTCCGTTCACTTACCAGATGGCAGTCAACGAGGTGGCTTTCACAGGTCGTGTGGTATGCATCGGATATGCTAAGTCTGATGTGTCTTTCACAACAAAGTATTTCGTGCAGAAGGAACTCGATATCCGTGGTAGCCGTAATGCTACACCAAGTGACTTCCGTGGCGTGATACGTTATCTTGAGCGTGGCACTTGTCCAACAGACACTCTCATCACAAGGGTCATCAAACCTGAGGAGGCTCTTGACACCATGAAGTGGTGGAGCGAGAATCCTGGTAAGGTGTTCAGAATACTTGTGGACTTTAAGTCTTAAGGTCGCTGTACTGGTGAGGTTATAGGGTCGTGAGGTTTGAAGGTTAGAATGATTGCTCGAACGTAGATTCAGCGAGTATCACCCCTAATAACATAAAATCTGACAGACTTAAACCCTTAAATACGTTACAACGTCTAATAGAAATAAATAAATCTCTACCATTTATGAAGACAAAGTTAGTTGAAAAGAAATACTTGTTGCCATTCATTCTCATCACATCGCTTTTTGCCTTGTGGGGTTTTGCCAATGATATCACAAATCCGATGGTGGCAGCATTCAAGACATCACTGGAGATAAGTAACTTCAAGGCTGCGTTTGTTCAGTTTGCCTTCTATGGTGGCTATGCCACAATGGCTATACCTGCGGCGCTTATCATAAAGAAGTATAGCTATAAGCTTGGTATACTCATTGGACTTGGATTGTATGCAGTTGGTGCATTCTTGTTTATTCCTGCAGCGAACTATCAGAACTTTGTGTTCTTCTGCTTCTCGCTCTATATCCTGACATTCGGTTTGGCATTCCTTGAGACAACAGCCAATCCATTCATAATGTCATTGGGATCACCTGAGACGGCGACACGAAGACTCAATCTTGCACAGGCGTTCAATCCTGTAGGTTCTCTTATAGGAATGATAATAGCAAGTCAGATTGTGCTTGCCAACCTTCAGAGTAATGATGACGCGGTAGGTGCTGTCTATGGTGCAGGAAAGGTGTTTAGTGACCTTGATGTAGCAACAAAGGCAAGTATACGTGCCCATGACCTTGACACAATACGCAACCCTTATGTTGCTATAGGATTGGTTGTTCTTGTTATGCTCTTCCTTATTGCTTTCTTCGTGAAGAGTCAGGATGGAAAGTGTGAGGAGATAAAGGAAGAACCAAAGGTAAAGGATTCTCTTCGTCGCCTTGCTGCCAACAGCGTATATCGCAATGGCGTTATTGCACAGATGTTCTATGTTGCTGCGCAGATCATGTGCTGGACATTCATCATTCAGTATGCAGGACGCCTTGGCATAGAGAAGGACACAGCTCAATGGTATAATATCGGAGCTATGTCGCTCAATCTTGTCGGAAGATTCATAGGTACATACTTCATGAAGTTCGTTGACTCTCACAAGCTTCTTATGCTCTTTGCAATAGGAGCTGTTTGTACAACGGCAGGAACAATCCTTATTGATGGAATGGGTGGCTTGTATTGTCTTGTTGCGACATCAGCCTTCATGAGTATCATGTTCCCAACAATCTATGGTATTGCACTTGAGGATGTTCGTCAGGATACAACACTTGGAGCAGCGTTTCTCGTTATGGCAATCGTGGGAGGAGCTATCATGCCTCCACTTCAGGGTGCGATTATCGACCTTGGAACTGTGATGTCGTTCCCTGCTGTAAACTTCAGTTTCATACTTCCATTCATATGCTTTGTGATAATCGCTATTTATGGATTTTGGACATATTCTAAGAAGAAATGATTTTGTAAGTAATCACAATTATTTTTATAATAGATGCTCTCTATTTGGAAGTAGATTTTCGTATTCATTTGAAGGAGTGATGCGGGCATCATGACTGAAAATGAAACGGAAAGATACGACAAAGAGAGTGCAGATATTATGAAAA
>JAZUHP010000047.1:0-2930 GCA_045641785.1 Bacteroidaceae bacterium | reverse complement strand
CTGTTGCCATATGTATTCTATACAAATGGCCTTCAGCGAATTGCGCCTTCCAAGGCGTCAATAATCGCATCAATTGAACCGATAACCGCCACCGTCGTCGGTGCATTAATATTCAAAGAATATCCAGATATATACGGAATTCTTGGAATAATATTCGTTTTGGGCGCTATAGTATTATTAAATATCAAGGCAAAAGGCAAAGATATTTACGAAGAGTCGTAAAAAAGTTCTTGCATTATATGCAGGATTTTTGTATAATTATGCACGAAATTACTTTTGGAGGTAATAATTATGAAAAAATTAATCGCACTTTTACTTGCACTTACAATGATTTTTGCATTTGCAGCTTGTGCAAAGGCACCAGCAGCACCTGCAGAAAAAGATGAGGCTAAATCAGAGTTTGCTGGTCAAACTTTGGTAATGGGTTCTTCTTGTGACTTCCCACCATATGAGTTCGTTGATGATGAAGGCGCATATGCTGGTATAGACATCGATATCGCAACAGCAGTTTGCGAGAAGCTCGGTGCTAAGCTCGAAGTTAAGGACATGGACTTCAATGGCATCATTGCTGCTGTTGAAAATAAGGCTGTAAGCTTTGGTATGTCAGGTCTCACAATTAACGACGAGAGAAAAGAATCAGTAAACTTCTCAACACCTTATGAAACAGCTGTTCAGGCTATCCTTGTTCTTAACGACAGCAAGATTGCTAGCAAGGATGATCTTAAGGGCGCAAAAATCGGTGTTCAGGAAGGTACAACTGGTGCTGACTACTGCATCGAGGACTTTGGTCAGGAGAATGTTAATGAGTACAAGAAGTATTCTCTTGCAATCGAAGCGCTTCAAAAGGGTATGGTTGATTGTGTTGTAGTTGATGGTCCTGTTGCAAAGCAGTTCGCATCTGAAATTGATGGACTTAAGGTTCTTGACACAGCTTATGCTGAGGAAGAGTATGCTGTAGCATTTAACAAGGCAGATTCTGCTTTACTTGATGCTTTCAATGCTGCACTTGCAGAGCTTGAGGCTGATGGCACAATCCAGGCTATCTATGATAATTACGCTGACTAATTTATAGAAATCTTAGGGAGCGGGTGTGCCCGCTCCCTTTTAGACTTTTTAAGGATGGTGGAAAATGGAACCACTAAAGTTTGCAGAATGGCAAACGATAATGCCTAACTGGATAATATCTCTTCCTGAAAAACTTCAGGATATTATTTTCCAGTTGTTCCAGACTTTCGTTTTTGCTGATCGCTATAAACTTGTTTTGACAGGTCTTAAAATTACTTTTATAGTAACAATTTGCGCCTTGGCAATGGGTATTATTCTTGGACTCATTGTGGCTATAGTTCGTACTCTATATGAGAGTTACACTGCTACAAAGCCCCCGGTGATTTTGAGGGCTTTGAATGCTGTTTCAAAGCTTTATCTTACCATTGTTCGTGGTACTCCTATGATGGTTCAGCTTCTTATTATGGCATTTGTAATAATGGTGCCAGTTACGGAAACAGAAACTATTATCTGTGGTATCATAACCCTTGGTATCAACTCGGGTGCTTATGTTGCTGAGATTGTAAGATCTGGTCTTATGTCTGTTGCAAAGGGACAGTACGAAGCAGGCAGAAGCCTTGGATTTAGCTATATCAAGACTATGTGGTATATTGTTATTCCACAGGCTATCAAAAATATACTTCCTGCACTTGGCAACGAGATGATTACACTTTTAAAGGATACATCTTTGGTATCTGTTATCGCCCTTCGCGATGTTACAAAGCAGATTCAAAATATTCAAAGTATCACTTATCGTGCCCTCGTTCCATACATTTCTCTTGCCATTATTTATCTTGTCATAGTAATCTTTATGACTAAGCTTCTTGAAGCTTTTGAGAGGAGGCTTAGAAAGAGTGAACACTGAGAAAACAGCTGTAATCAAAGTTGAACACCTTGAAAAAGCTTTCGGCAAAAAGGAAGTTTTAAAGGGTATTAATGCAGAGATTGACAAGGGTGAAGTTATAGTTATTATTGGTGCTTCTGGTTCTGGTAAATCAACTTTCCTTCGTTGCCTTAATTGTCTTGAGGATCCAACCGGTGGTAACATCTTTTTTGATGGCGTAGATATTGCTGATCCATCAGTAGATATCAATATTCACAGACAGAAGATGGGAATGGTTTTCCAACAGTTTAATCTTTTCCCACATAAGACTGTACTTGAGAATATGACTCTTGCTCCAATCAAACTCAAAGGCATGAAAAAGGATGAGGCTGACGCACTCGCAATGAAACTCCTTGAGAGAGTTGGACTTGCTGATAGAGCAGATTCATATCCTTCACAGTTGTCAGGCGGACAACAGCAGCGTGTAGCGATAGTTCGCGCGCTCGCTATGGAGCCTGACGTAATGCTCTTCGACGAGCCAACATCAGCACTTGACCCAGAGATGGTTGGCGAGGTACTTGATGTTATGAAATCACTCGCCGAAGAAGGTATGACAATGGTTGTTGTAACACACGAGATGGGATTTGCTCGTGAGGTTGGCGACCGCGTCCTCTTTATGGACGATGGTGTAATCGGCGAAGAGGGTACTCCAGAAGAAGTATTTGGAAATCCAAAATCAGAAAGACTTCAGTCTTTCCTTGCAAAAGTGCTATAAGATATCGAAAGAACGGACATTTATGTTCGTTCTTTTTTCTTGACATTTAATAAGTATATGTTATATAGTTAAGGCGTATACACTTTACTTCTTTATTATAGGAGGAAAAACATAATGACTCTTGCTGAATTACTTAAAGTTGCAGAAGATAGTAAAGCTTCTGACGTGCATATTACCGTAGGTGTTCCACCACTTATGCGTGTACACGGCAAAATGATGCCAATACCAAACGAACCTCGCCTTATGGCTGAGGATGTTGAGGCTCTTGTAAAGGGAATCATGGGTGAG
>JAZUHP010000046.1:0-2845 GCA_045641785.1 Bacteroidaceae bacterium | reverse complement strand
ACCTTTATTCGCTGTACGACTACAAGGATTTCCGTGACACGATGGATTTAGAGAAGGCTTATCTCCAAGGACGCTTTGATGCCATACCTTACATCCTCAATCAAAACGACTAAGGCACTATGGCAAGAAAACAACGTGTATCAAAGGGAAAGGTCATGCGCCCTAATCACTTCGTCTTCTGTGAAGGCGAAACAGAAGAAGCTTACATAGGAATACTACGCGCTCACTATCGTGCACCAATACAGATTATCACGAAGAAGACGCTTCTCAATATTACCCCGGCATTGATCAATCGTATCAAGGCAAACTACATTTGCACCAAGAACGACCGTACGTTCTTAATGTACGACCTTGATGTCCCTACTGTTTTGGAACGGCTGAAGAAGATTCCTAATGCCACTTTACTTTGTTCCAATCCTTGTGTAGAACTCTGGCTTCTGCTGCATTATGCAAATCAAAAAACAGAACTGACAAGCAAGGAATGTGTAGAGAAACTTTGTGCCATTGTGCCTACTTATCGTAAAGGAACAATCAGCAAGGCCCTGGAATTCGACTTGTTGCAACGTATGCCACAAGCAATAGAATGAGCAGAAAAGTTAGTTCCTTATGCTAATCCAAGCACAACTGTCTTTGAGTTTACCAGAGCGTTGGAATAGTAATTTTGACAATTGGTAATTGGCAACATCCTAAAAAATGGTTATATCTCCCAAAATTCGGGTATGACCGTTTATAAATAATGTAAGTAACTTTGCAGCCAGTTATGAAACATTTATTTATCCTTGCGCTCACGGCACTTCTTTTTAGTGCCTGCGCACAAAAAAAGACAACGAGTATGAACGAACAAAGCATCTCTATGACTCAAGAGTGGGACAAGACATTTCCATTGAGCGAAAAGGTTAATCACGAAAAGGTGACATTCAAGACGCAGTACGGATTTACCCTTGCGGCAGACCTTTACATCCCGAAGAACCTTAAAACCTCAGGACCTAAAAACCTCAAAACCTTACCCGCTATTGCCGTAAGTGGTCCTTTCGGAGCCATCAAGGAGCAATGTTCCGGCCTCTACGCCATGACAATGGCTGAACGCGGTTTTATCACTCTCGCCTTCGACCCTTCGTTTACTGGCGAGTCATCTGGCGAACCTCGTCGCACGGCATCACCCGACATCAACACAGAGGATTTCCTTGCTGCTGTTGACTATCTCTCCATGCGTGAGGATGTGGATGCAGATAAGATTGGTATCATCGGCATCTGTGGTTGGGGTGGCATTGCACTCAATGCGGCTGCCGTTGATCCTCGCATCAAGGCAACTGCCGCTATGACCATGTATGATATGAGTCGTGTGAATGGTAATGGTTATTTCGATGCCGATGATAGCGAGGAGGCACGATCGGCTGCACGCAAGGCATTAGCCGATGAGCGAATGAAAACAGCTCTTACAGGCAAGACCACACAAGGTGGTGGAGTTGTTGATCCATTGCCAGAAGATGCTCCACAATTCGTGAAGGATTACTACGATTACTACAAGACACCACGCGGTTATCATGAGCGTTCTGGCAACAGTAACGATGGTTGGCACACCTTCGGCTGTCAGGCATACGCCAATACTCGATTCCTTTATTATATAAATGAGATACGCTCGGCAGTACTCATCGTTCATGGTGAAAAAGCACACTCACGCTACTTCGGAGAGAATGCCTACGAGTACATGATGACCGGCAAGGCAGAAGGATACGATGCTGTTCGCAAGCCAACCCCTGTACCAGAGAATAAGGAACTCCTCATCATTCCTGGTGCATCACATTGTGACCTTTACGATGGAGGAAAGGACAAGGTTATTCCTTGGGATAAGTTAGAATCTTTCTTTAACGAGAACATGAAATAAATGCAAGAAATTCATTTAGACACAATACAGCAATTCAACGACTACAACGGGATGGAGACGTTTCATCCCCTTGTAAGCGTTATTCATGTGGATAATACTGAGCACATCAGGGAGTGCATGATGCACTATGGCTTTTACGCTATCTACCTGAAGGAGAACAAGGGGTGTAAACTATCATACGGTCGCACGGAGTATGACTTCGATGAAATGACCGTCACGAGTTTTGCACCAGGACAGGTGGTAACAGTAGAACCTAATCCAGAGGTGCCATTTGCAAAATACATTGGTTTGGCTTTCCATCCCGACCTTCTCAACCGCACGTCATTGGGCAAGCAGATGAGTCGCTATGAGTTCTTCGATTATACCAGCAACGAAGCGCCTCACCTCTCCGCACAAGAGGTAGAAATCTTCAAGGGTGTCCTTGCTATGATTGAACAGGAACTGCATCACGCCATCGACAAGCATACTCGCGAATTGGTAGTCAGTCACATCGAACTCCTTCTAAATTACTGCCTCCGCTTCTATGATCGCCAGTTCATCACTCGCGAAGAGATAAACCATAGTGTAGTGAAGAAATTCCTCTCCCTTCTCGATGAGTACATCGTCGCCAAAGCAGAGCACGAAGGTTTGCCATCAGTTGCATATTTTGCAGACAAATGCTGTCTCTCCACTGGATATTTCGGCACATTGGTAAAGACTGAAACAGGTCGAACCGCCAAAGACTTGATCAATGACAGAATCATGGGTAAAGCAAAGGAACTTCTTGCATCAGATACTTTATCTGTAACTCAAATCAGCCAACGCCTTGGCTTTGAATACCCACAACATTTCGTCCGCTTCTTCAAAGCTCTGACAGGAAAGACTCCTACACAATGGAGAGCGGCATAATTAACAAGAATATCACATGAAGAATTATATTTCACATCTTTATATAGTTATCATGTCTTTCTTCATGATGGC
>JAZUHP010000045.1:0-23099 GCA_045641785.1 Bacteroidaceae bacterium | reverse complement strand
TGTCCCGAATCCCGAGGCGGTGCCTCCGGAGACTGGACTGCTGCCTTGTCTATTTGTTCGCAGTCTGTCAAAGATCGATTTCTTATCGCTTCCGGCCTATTTTTCAGCACCTTAACTCGTGTTCCCTTGCGGGCTTGAGTAGCGTTGCTTCCCGAAAGCGAGTGCAAAGGTACGGACTTTTATGAAACTGGCAAGCGATAAGACAAGAAATTTTCAAAAAAGTGCGATTTTTATGCACATTCAAACTATTTAGGACAGTTTAGTTCGGATAACGCATAGTTTTAGTCGGTTTTTATCTGTTTACTGGTGGTTTTTCTTACATATTTGAAGTGTGACATTCGTCACTTTTCCTTTACAATGAATATTCCTTTTATAATAATGTACCGCCAGGCACAAGTACATGCATTGCCAGGAACGCCACAATGTTTTCCCAAAAATAAGTCCGTAGCTAGTCCGTGGTAAACCCGAGGCAAACACGTTCTGCTTACGACTTGCTTACGACAATTGTCGTAAGCAAGTCGTAAGCAGAGTATGTTTTCCTCGGGTTATGAACGGTACATCAACAGAGGTAGAAAGGGAGAAGATATTGCGTATATTGTCCTACACAATAAGCAAAACACAACAAAAGGAATGGGCAAAGACCTGCGAGGTTGCAAATCACATTCCACGACAGAAAAGTCGAAAGGAATTACCATAGCCAGAAAATCCATGAACATTACAAGAACAAAAAAATAGTAGAGATTGCTCCCTACTATTCTATAACTATTCCATAAACTCACGAAAACTATTTCATAAGCTCACGAACGAAGTAATTCTCAATCTTGGTCATAAGGTGCTTTCGAGTATTACCTCCATATATACTATGATTGCGATTAGTATATGTTGCCATCTCAAATTGGATGTTCGCCTGAGTCATCGCCTCAGCCAGTTCTGCCGTATTCTGAAAATGTACATTATCATCAGCAAGGCCATGGATAATCAAGAGGTCACCTTGCAGATTCTTATATCTATGCATTGGAGAACAATCATAACCATCAGGATTCTCCTGAGGAGTGCGCATGAATCGTTCCGTATATACAGTATCATAATACCTCCAGTCTGTAACAGGAGCAACAGCCACACCACACTTAAACACCTTACGGCCTTCGCACAAAGACATTATAGTATTGAATCCGCCAAAGCTCCAACCCCAGATCGCTATCCTATCCTTATCAACATAAGATTGTTTAGCAAGATAGAGAGCAGTCTCGACCTGGTCATGAGACTCAAGGTCACCCATTCTCATATAAGTACACTTCTGGAAATCCTGACCACGGCCACCTGTACCACGACCATCGACACAAACGACAACGAACCCCTTCTGTGCAAGATGATGTTCCCATATCAATCCACCTGCGAAACCATTCTTAGAAGAGTTATGCACCTGCTGATTGCCAGGTCCACTATACTGGAACATAACAACAGGATACTTCCTGTTTGGGTCAAAGTCCTTAGGTTTAACCATCCATCCATTCAGTTCCACATCGTCACCAGTCTTGAAAGAGAAAAGTTCAGCCTTACCAAGAGAAAGTCCTGAAAGACGAGACTTAAGTTCTGCATTATCCTCAAGCACCTTCAACTGTTTACCCATAGAGTTACATAACGAATATACCGAAGGAGTCTCGATAGACGAATACACATTCATAAAATAGTTACAGGTAGACGAGAAGATGGCAGAGTTAAAGCCCTTCTGAGAAGACAACTTAGTGCGCTTGCCAGAAGCATCAACCTTGTACACATACTTTTCAAGAGGACTACCCTCATTACTTGCATAGAAAAAGTTCTTTCCAGAAGCATCGCATCCATAATACTCGCTAACAACAAACTGACCGCTTGTGAGTTGACGAACAAGGCTACCGTTGATATTATACAGATACAGGTGCTGATATCCATCACGTTCGCTGAGGAACACAAACTTGTCACGAGAGAAATCGAGGTTATTGATCACATCCTCAGAGATGTACTTCTCATTCTTCTCACGCAAGATAAGTTGTGAAGATGTAGAACGAGCATTAACGATATAGATATCCATCACATCCTGATGGCGATTGAATGTCACCACGGCAAGTTTATCCTTTTCGCCAGTAAACTGAATCCTTGGGATATAGCCATCATCAGGCACAGGTACATCAAGTTTACGAGTAACGCGAGACTTAATATCAAAGCTATGTACCGAAACCTTAGAATTCACTTCTCCCGCTTTTGGATACTTATAGCTATACAATCCAGGATAGAGACGATAGTCAGACTTTGCTGGTGCAGCACCCTGGAACCATTGGAACGAGAATGTTGAGACCTCAGACTCGTCAAAACGAATCCATGCCAGCATCTGGCTATCAGAACTAAAGTCAAATGCACAATCAAAAGCAAACTCCTCCTCATACACCCAGTCAGGCTTGCCATTAATCACCTTATTAAATTCTCCATCCTTTGTAACCTGCGTTTCTGCATTATTGTAAAGAAGTTTGACGATAAAGATGTTATTGTTTCTGACAAAACCAATCATTGTACCGTCAGGAGAAAACTTAGGACATTCCTGATCACCATTTGCAGAAAGCGGAACAAGAGTCCTGTTATTCACATTATATATATAATAGGTAGAAGTAGCAGAATGGCGATAGATGCCCTGGCGATTTGTCTGAATAAGAATGTTCTTCTCATCAGGAGACATAATATAACCATCTATGCCACCTAATCTAACATTACGAGCAGTTGCCACATCAAACAAGACGCCCTGCACCTCACCATTCTTAAAAGAACGGCGAATGATCTGCTTTCCATCATTACTCAACTGAGAATAGCTTTCGCCATCAGCCAATGGAACGACACCATACACGCCCTTTTCGCGATAAGTTCCACGAGCAACGTCATCAATAGTAATCTGCTGCGCATAAGCAGAAATAATGGCAACAAACATCATTGCCAGCACAAAAAATTTTCTCATTTCAAATATTTTTTCGTAATTTGCAGACGAAAGTACAAAATTTTATTTGAACATCAGCAACAAAACATAATGTTTAAGACAAAAAAAGCAATATTAGCAACAAGACTTTGTCTATTTGGGACAATAGCTACCACCATGTTAGCATTGTCCTCTGTCTATTCATGTAGTGGAGAAAAAGAAAGGAACATTGTATATGACAGTATCGAGGCAGGTCACGTCATACCAGGCACTAACGAGATACTCACCCAACTAAAGCAATGTGCAGACATTGCCACAACAGAGGTTACAATACGAAAGATTGCAATCTATGATTCAAACTCAAACGAGCATTTCTCATGGAGGAACATTTCCACATGGAAATACGGAGAACGCAAGTGCATCATTCCTATCGAGGTAAAAATAAAGTACGGCTATGACCTTGCAGAACTGGACTTAGACAACATAAAGATAACAGACGACAGCACAGCCGTTATCGTCAAACTACCTAAGCAAAAGATTATCGATGCAGGCTACAACACAGAGATAGACAGGGCATCCGTAACAAGCATATCAACAGGACTTCGTTCACAGATAGGACACCAGCTTGAGGAAGAGATAAGAAGAAAAGGCTACGAAGCCGTTCTAAAAGAAGACATCTCAAGTCTCGTCGGCAAGGAAGTCGAGCAAAACACAAGAACATTATTTGAATCAATAATCAAAGCACTCGGTTTTGAACATGTACAAATTACTACTACAGCTAATAAAAAAGAATAAGCAGCTTGTCACAAAATGGGCAATATGCATACTTGCACTTCTCGTCTTATTCATCTTATCCAGCATAGAGCAATGCACATCATCAGACGATGAGCATAGAGAAATCATTCTGGAAGAGACGCCAATTGAGATAGAGAACATAAGACCAAAAGGTGAACTGTATGTCTGCAGCTCCATTGTCGAAGACTACACAACATACCAGAAGACAGAGAAGCACCTCGGTATATTACCAGAGAATCACTCATGTGTACAGATTCTAAGGCAAAAGTGTAGTTACATGATAGATCTGGACAAGATCATTTACGAGAAAGACACACTCAAGAGAGTGTACGTAAAACTTCCAGACCTTGAATATGTCGCTACGACACAGAATTCGCCATTCATGTCAGATGACGAAACCTACTGGATAAAGGAGTTGCCAAACACCAACGGACTAAAGAAGAAGGTAGCAGAACAAATCAAAAGGAGGTTTGACACAGAGGACAACAGAGAAAAAGGCAAGATATACGCAAAGAATGCGGTAGCAGGTCTACTTGCAAAATTAGGATACGAAGCAGTATTCATAGACAAGTTGGACAGCAAGCGCAAACAATAGGGACAAGAATAAATCTAATATCTCTTTCCCTGCAAAGCATCACGTTCCTCCATTCTCTTACGGACCTTATCCACGAACTCATAGTTCTTCATTCCCCACCCCGGAACTGCAAGGAGAGAAGAAGGAGATTGAGACACAAACCGTTCAAGTACAATATCAGGACGTAGATTCTCAACGAAATCTATAACAAGATCGATATACTCATCTGCACTGAACAGATGAAAATCAGAAGGACACTCATAATACTCATCTGCCATACGAGTGCCCTTTATCAACTGCAACTGATGCAACTTGAGCGTAGTTAAAGGCAGTCCTGACAGCACACGCGCCTCCTCGACAATACTGTCCCTACTATCACCAGGCAAGCCAAGGATCACATGTCCACCAGTAATTATCCCACGTGAAGCAGTTCTGCATACCGCATCTACGGTTGCTGCATGAGTATGGCCGCGATTTATCCTCTTAAGTACAGCATCATCTGTACTTTCTATTCCATATTCGACAATAAGGAACGCTCGTTTATTAAGTTCCTCAAGATAGTCAAGGAGTTCGTCAGGCATACAGTCGGGACGTGTTCCTATAACAAGTCCCACTACCCCATCGACCTTCAAAGCCTCTTCATAGAGGCTTATCACGTGTGCAACATCACCATAAGTATTCGTATACGCTTGGAAATAGGCAAGGTACTTCATATCCGGATATTTCTTCGAGAAGAACACCTTTCCCTCTTCAAGCTGTTGAGTAACAGATTTCTCCGTTTGGCAATAAGCAGGATTAAACGTCTGGTTATTACAATAAGTACACCCACCTACCCCAACCGTACCATCACGATTAGGGCAAGTAAATCCTGCATTTAGGGAAATCTTCTGAACCTTGTACCCAAGTTGCCCCTTCAGCCAAGCACCAAACTCATTATACCTTTGTTGCATCACAATCTAACCTTTACATTCCTAATCTTGCCAGACACCTTCCAACTAATCACGTATACACCAGAAGGTAGATCTGCCACAGAACATACTTCGCTTGCCACGAAAGAACGAACAAGAGAACCATTAACGGAGTGCACATTAACAACAAATGTCAAAGACTCCGGAGTCTCAGAACCAAAATGCAGCACACGACTCTGAGGATTATATGCAAGCGCATATTCCTCTGGCTCAACCATAGCAATCGCTGTTTCTGGTTCATCAACTTCAATCTTCTCTACACCACTTATACTCCAAAGGCGATTTACACTCGTAGAGTTCTTTGAATCAGTTGTGTAACTAACGATTGATGCACCATTAGAAGTTGAGCCGCCACTAACATTAGCCGTATGAAGACTTTTTCTGTTCACGAGATTATAGTAACCCTCATAGCCTTGAGGAACAAGTTGCCAATGCTGACTCTCGTCACCAAGATTCAACTCTGCCACAGAGAGGTTCGTGCCTGTGTTTGTAGTCTCCGTAGAATAACCAACTGTTCCGTCAGTCAGAGCCAATCCCGACACCTTATTTATTAATACAAAATAATCATCCACAGGAACAACTTTCCATAGTTGACTCTCACGACTGTCCTGCTGTGCCCAAGTACAAACACTACCGCCATTCACGTCAAGGCAGTTTCCGACCTTTGCATTAGCTATCCTGTACCAGTAATCACCAGCAGAGAAAACAGGAGTTGGAACTTTTGCCTTCTTGTTCTTAAATGCACCAGAGAGGTAACTAAGATGAGAGCGAATGAAACTCTTCAAATCTGAGACATATTGCTGATAGCTGGAATAAAGAACTATCTCATGATACATCCTTGTTGATATGCCCCATCTATTGTAGTTCAAAGTCTGTGACTCGTTTATCAATTCTGCTATACTGTCAATCTGCGTATACAGATAGTCCTCAAGACCAGCACCGACAACCTCCTCGAAACGTTTGTTCACGAGATTTCCGAACCAAGGATCCTCCCACATTCTATGTACCCACTTTTTGGCATCACCATAACCACTCTCATCCATGAGCTTTGTCTGGGTATTAGGAATACGACTATCATTATTGTAGGCAATGTCATAATCCCATATTGGACCAAAGTAAAGATATGGATCATCCTTATCCTTATAGAAATAAGTACTATAGTAGCCATCAATGTTTGCAGAAATCTCAGTCACAAGAAACCAGTTCACCAATGAAGCTGAGTCCACATACTGACGATATCCATTAGTCTCATCCGTAAAGTCAGAAGAAAACAAGGCTCTTTCAAAAGTATTAATATAGTTCCTTATATACTTATTCTGCTCATAAGAGATGGTCTCCTCCTCTGGATAATGAACACGGATATACACCCCTTGAGAGGCGGTACTGAAACAATTTCCATCATGGAAGCCATCCACTTCAAGGAGATAGCCACCAGAAATGTTACTGTCCTCTGTCAAAGGATCATCTTGCTCTGCCACATCAACACGATGAGGGCGAACCTCAATCTGGTCACTAATATGGTATGTTCCCAAATAAGAACCATTAAGAGTGACATCGACAAACTTATGAGCAGGATTATTCTTGAGTCCCAAAAAGTCACCCATTAGTGATGTCACAGCATTACGCATAAGAGTCTTGTCGCCAGCATTTGCCAACAATGTCCAAGTCTTGGCATTAGCATACCCTTTACCCAAAAGTTTCTGTTTCTCTGCAAACTTGATCTTATAAGGCTTCTTAGACATGTTCCATGTCGAGTTGCCCCTACCACGGATTCGGGTAGAGTCAAAAGCAAGGACATTATCCTTTTCATCCACATAATATATATTGGAATAGACATAGACATCCTTGCTCGTTATAGACCTTCCGTCAAGTGTATTGATTATCACATGAGGGAGGTTCGTCTTACGAGTGTATTGCTGGGCATTTGTAGCACAACAGAACAATAGAAAAACAAGTGTGATTGCAGTAGTTAGTGATTTATTCATATACGATTTGTAATAATAGATGACACAAAAATATGGAAAACTTTGAAAATAAACAAAAAACACGCAAAAACTTTTGTCAGAATTAGGGAAAGTCGTACATTTGCACGCCGATTATTATCGAGGGACCATGAAAATGGCCCCAAATCAGTGTGTGAATAGCGCATCCTATTAGCCGGGAACGTGGTTCGTGAGCACTGAAGCGTGACGAACAAGAAGTCGTCTCGCGATTAAAACCACAGGTACTGTGGACAGAGATATTAATAATAACAGTAACAACAAAAAAAGTTTTTAAATGAACACTTTAAGTTTCAAGACTAACTATGTAACTCCAGAAGCTGCAGAGAAGAAGTGGGTCGTTGTAGACGCAGCAGGTCAGACACTCGGTCGTCTCAGCTCTAAGGTTGCAAAGATTTTGCGTGGTAAGTACAAGCCATGCTTTACTCCAAACATGGATTGTGGTGATAACGTTATCATCATCAATGCAAGTCAGATTGTTCTCTCAGGAGACAAGATGAACACAAAGATCTACCTTACTTACTCAGGTTATCCAGGTGGTCAGAAGAAGGCAACAGCTCTCGAAATGACTAAGCGTGTTAACGGTTACGAGAAGATCGTTCGTCACGCAGTTAAGGGTATGCTCCCAAAGGGCAAGCTCGGATCTAAGATCCTCAGCAACCTTTATATCTATGAAGGTGCAGAGCACAAGCAGGAGGCACAGAGCCCAGTAACAATCGATATTAACCTGTTAAAGTAATAAAAAGGTATGGCAGTAAATTATATTAATGCACTTGGTCGCCGTAAGAGCGCCATTGCTCGCGTGTACCTTTCAGAGGGTACAGGTAAGATCACAATCAACAAGCGTGACCTTAAGGATTATTTCCCATCTGAGCTCGTTCAGTTCGTTGTTAAGCAGCCACTCAACCTTCTCGGTGTTGCTGAGAAGTACGATATCCTCGTAAACCTCAAGGGTGGTGGTTACACAGGTCAGTCACAGGCACTCCGCCTCGCTATCGCTCGTGCACTTGTTAAGATCAATGCAGACGATAAGAAGGCTCTCCGTGCTGAAGGATTCGTTACTCGTGACCCACGTGCTGTTGAGCGTAAGAAGCCAGGTCAGCCAAAGGCACGTCGTAGATTCCAGTTCTCTAAGCGTTAATATATGTACTATTTGCCATCTACAATGTACAAATCGTTGTGCAGCGTAGAGGTAAAGAAATACAAAGTCGCTTAAAGACTTATCGTTTAGCATCTAAACCAGAGAGACCTATATATAGCTACTCGCTGGTTGGTTAACAAACAAACAAATTAACTTAAAAGAAAGTAAACTAATCTGGATACCTACCCTCGAAAGTAGGACACCAGACAAAAACAATCAAAATTATGGCAAGAACATCATTTGATACATTGCTCGCTGCAGGTGCACACTTCGGTCACCTCAAGCGTAAGTGGAACCCAGCTATGGCTCCATACATCTTCATGGAGCGTAACGGTATTCACATCATCGATCTCCACAAGACAGTTGCAAAGACTGAGACTGCTGCTGAAGCTCTCAAGCAGATTGCAAAGAGTGGAAAGAGAATTCTTTTTGTTGCTACTAAGAAACAGGCTAAGGACGTAGTTGCTGAGAAGGCACAGTCAGTTAATATGCCATACGTAATCGAGCGTTGGCCAGGTGGTATGCTTACAAACTTCCCTACTATCCGTAAGGCAGTAAAGAAGATGGCAAACATCGACAAGCTCATTGCAGACGGTACATATGCTAAGCTCTCTAAGCGTGAGAATCTTCAGATTCAGCGTAAGCGTGCTAAGCTCGAGAAGAACCTCGGTTCTATCGCTGACCTTACTCGTCTCCCATCAGCACTCTTCGTAGTCGATGTTATGAAGGAGCACATCGCAGTTAGCGAGGCTAACCGCCTTGGTATTCCAGTATTCGCTATCGTCGACACTAACTCAAACCCTAACAACGTTGATTTCGTTATTCCAGCTAACGATGACGCTTCAAAGTCAGTAGAGGTTATCCTCGATGCTGTATGTGGCGCTATCAAGGAAGGTCTCGACGAGCGTAAGGCTGAGAAGGTTGACATGGAAGCTGCAGGTGAGAAGAAGGCAGAGGCTAAGGCTGAAGCTGAGGCACCAGCTGCAGAATAATCGGATTTTCTGATTAGTCAGAATAAAAAATTATTTCACAACTATAGTTAAAAGTGGAATGATGAAAGAGCTCTCTATTTTTCACTTTTCACTTTTAACTTTTAACTTTTAAAGAATTATGGCTATTTCATTAGCAGAAATCAATAATCTTCGTAAGAAGACACAGGCTGGTCTTATGGACTGTAAGAAGGCTCTCGAAGAGGCTAACGGTGACATGGACGCAGCAATGGAGATTCTCCGCAAGAAGGGTCAACTCATCGCCGCTAAGCGTTCAGACCGTGAGGCAGCTGAGGGTTGTGTACTCGCTAAGGTAGACGGTAAGTTCGGTGCTATGGTTGCTCTCAAGTGTGAGACTGACTTCGTAGCAAAGAACGCTGACTTCGTAGCTCTCGCAACAGACATCATCAACGCAGCTGTAGCAAACAAGTGCAAGACTCTTGATGAGGTTAAGGCTCTTACTATCAACGGTGAGTCAGTTACTGACGCTATCACAAACCGTTCTGGTGTTACAGGCGAGAAGATGGAGCTCGATGGCTACCTCACAGTAGAAGGCGAGAACATCATCGCTTACAACCACATGGCAGGTAACTTCCTCTGCACACTCATCGCCCTCAACAAGGCATGTGACGAGCAGGTTGGAAAGAACATCGCTATGCAGGTAGCAGCTATGAACCCAGTTGCTCTTGACGAGGCTTCTGTACCACAGGAGACTAAGGATTCTGAGTTCAAGGCTGACATCGAGAAGGCAAAGGAGAACCAGATTGGTAAGGCTGTAGAGAACGCTCTCAAGAAGGCTGGTATCAACCCTGCACACGTTGACTCTGAGGATCACATCGAGTCTAACATGGCTAAGGGATGGATCTCTGCTGAGGACGCTGCTAAGGCTCGCGAGATCAAGGTTACTGCTGCTGAAGAGGCTGCAGCTAAGCTCAAGCCAGAGATGATTGAGAACATCGCTAAGGGTATGCTTGGCAAGTACTTCAAGGAGAACTGTCTCCTCGAGCAGGCTTACATCGACGACTCTAAGGTATCTGTTAAGCAGTACCTCCAGTCAGTTGACAAGGAACTTACTATCACAGACTTCAAGCGTTTCACTCTCCGTGCAGAGTAATCCGCATAAAGATAGACAAAACAAAGGCTGCCAGTTTTGCTGGCAGCCTTTACTTTTTTAATATAGAGTGACACACACAAGGACACATAATGCAGTTCCTACTTATCGTAAAAAAAGCGCTCAAACATGTCCGTTTCATCCTTCGACATTGCTTCGGAATCCGTTCGTAATCTCTCCGAACCCTTATCGTAATTTTTCACTAAGTAAGTGATCTGCATTATTAAAATGATTCTGTTCACTTACTTAACAATCTTCAAGTCCTACTTGGATGTTTCAGATGTGTCAGGAATGTCATTAATCAATAGAGTTTGTATGCTGACTTATCTTCTTCTCGTAGAACTCAATCTTCAACTTGTTCTTTTGAATTGAAGCATTTGCGTCACGAAGCTGTTTCATGGCAATAGCGAATTCCGAGATAGAAGCAAACTGTGCCTTCTCCTCGTCCGTAAGTTCTCGACCAACAAATTCCATAACCTCTTTAGTACCAAGATAGCTGCCCAGATTGGCCTTTTCTGGCTCTATTTTCAAAAACGACCATTTTCTATTTGAATCAATCTTGACAAGGAGAACCTGTCCTTCCTCCTCAACTTCCGGGAAGAAAGTAAGTTGTGACTTATCCCCTGCATGCTCCTTCAATACATAGAATCCCTTACTCTGATACTTCTCATTCTTTTCAAAGACAACAAGAGTATCTTGAAGCACCTGAAGTTTAGGGCCAGCCATATTAGCAATGCTATCAGCAGCAGCTAAATCACGACGTGCCTCATCAAGTTCATCACGGTCATTCTGTCTCAAAGCCTCTCTTCGCTCATCAATCTCCTTAGCCCTTGAACAAGAACTACAACTGCATAATCCCACAGCAGCAAAAGTCAAAAGAATATATAATATTTTCATATTGTTAGTTTATTATTATCAGATGCAAAGATAGACATTTTTTTCATAGCAGGGTACGATATTTTTTAGTACCTTTGCACAAATTAACAACTAAATGAAAAATCTATCAAGCAAAGATATAGAACAAGCACTTGACCATCCTGTGTTCCACCTTATTGGGGACACAGCAGACGAGTTAGACCTTGAATGCTACGTTATTGGAGGATGGGTACGAGACCTGTTCCTTGAACGTCCATCTAAGGACATCGACATCGTTGTCGCATTCAAGAATCCTAAGGTTAACGACAAGACAGAGGAAGTCCAGGATGGCAACGAAGAACATGGTTCAAGACCAGGAATAATGCTTGCAGAGGCATTAAGAAAGAAACTAAAGAAAGCACATATTGCAATATACAGAAACTTTGGTACCGCTCAGTTAAAGAGCAAAGGTGTTGAGATAGAGTTCGTAGGCGCCAGAAAGGAAAGCTACGACAGGAACTCAAGGAAACCAATCACAGAAGATGGTACACTTGAAGAAGACCAGAACAGACGTGACTTCACAATCAATGCAATGGCACTTTGCCTAAACCGCGAACGTTTCGGTGAACTGGTAGATCCGTTCAATGGAATAGCAGACCTTGAGGACAAGACCATTGCTACACCACTTGATCCTGACATAACATTCAGCGACGACCCACTAAGAATGATGCGATGCATCAGGTTTGCCACACAACTCAACTTCTTTATCGAAGAAGAGACATTTGAGGCTTTATCAAGAAACAAGGATCGCATCAAGATCATTAGCGGAGAAAGAATAGCAGATGAACTAAATAAGATAATGCTCTCCCCTCTCCCTTCAAAAGGAATCATAGAACTCGACAGGTGTGGACTTCTTGAAATCATCTTCCCAGAGCTTGTTGCACTTCAGGGAGTAGAGAAAAGAAACGGCAGAGCTCACAAAGACAACTTCTTCCACACACTTGAAGTACTTGATAATGTAGCCAAGGCAACTGCAGGTAAAGAATGGTGCAAGAACGAAGAAGCATTCGACGGAGATATAAAAGAGCATAGGCTTTGGATAAGATGGGCAGCACTCCTTCACGACATTGGCAAACCAAAGTCGAAGAGATGGGACAACCTTCTCGGCTGGACATTCCACAACCATAACGACATTGGAGAGAGAATGATTCCTAATATCTTCAGGAAGATGAAGCTTCCTATGAATGAGAAGATGAAGTTCGTACAGAAGCTTGTGAGTCTCCATATGCGTCCTATTGTCATAGCAGACGAAGAGGTAACAGATTCTGCAGTCAGAAGACTTCTGTTCGAGGCAGGCGATGACATTGATGATCTTATGTTGCTTTGCACAGCAGACATAACATCTAAGAACGAGCAGAAGAAGCAACGCTTTATTGACAATTTCAAACTTGTCCGCCAAAAGCTGATAGACATCGAAGAAAAAGACAGGATCCGCAATTTCCAGCCACCAGTAAGTGGAGAAGAAATAATGGAGATGTTTGATCTAAAGCCAAGTAAGGAAGTAGGAATACTCAAGAACGCAATAAAAGATGCGATATTGGACGGAGATATTCCAAACGAATACGAACCTGCAAGGCAATTACTTATAGCAGAAGCGGCAAAACTCGGACTTGAAATAAAAAAATAAATGTATTCAAACTACTATAAGTAATAACAATTATTTATCTTTGCAAAAACATACTAACCAAAAAGATATCAGATTATGAAACTATTTTCGACAATAACACTTGGTCTTGCAATGTTATCATTAAACATGAATGCACAGACTGCAAAGGACGCTATTCTTTCAAAGATAGAGAAAGTGAACGACTACTGGCAAAGTCACAACAAACCACAATGCCGTGGATTCTGGGACAACGCAGCATACTTCACAGGTAATCAGGCTGTATATGACCTTACAGGCAAGAAGGAATACCTGGATTACTCTATTGCATGGGCAGAGTACAACAACTGGAAAGGTGCGACTCAGACAGACAAGTCAAAGTGGAAATATGCTTATTATGGGGAAGGTATGGACCATGTCCTCTTCGCAGACTGGCAGATCTGTTTCCAGGTATATATTGACCTTTACAAGAATGAGCACAGGGCAGAGAGACTTGAACGCTGTCTTGAGGTAATGTGTTATCAGGCAAAGACTGACAAGAACGACTACTGGTGGTGGGCAGATGCACTCTACATGGGAATGCCAATCTTCTCAAAGCTCTATACAGTTACACATGACCAGAAACTGCTGGACAAGCAGTACGAGTGTTTCAGATGGACAGACTCCCTACTCTTTGACAAGGAAGTACAGCTCTACTACAGAGATGGCAAATATGTATATCCAAAGGTAAAGACTGCCTGCAACGAAGGAAAGAGTTTCTGGGCACGTGGAGCAGGATGGGTACTCGCAGGACTTGCAAAAGTAATCCAGGACCTTCCAAAAGACTGCAAATACCGTCCATTCTATATCGACCGTTTCAAGAAACTTGCACAGGGTGTGGCAAACTGCCAGCAAGAAGGTGGTTACTGGAGTCGCTCTATGCTTTGCGAGGATGATGCACCAGGATATGAGACATCAGGAACTGCATTCTTCACATATGGAATGCTATGGGGTGTAAACAACGGTATTCTCCCTGCAAACACATACAAGCCAACAATCGACAAGGCTTGGAAATATCTTTCAGAGGTAGCACTTCAGGAAGACGGAAGTATTGGTTATGTTCAACCAATAGGTGAAAAGCCAGACCCAACAAGAACTGTAAACGCTAAGAGTCAAGCACCTTTCGGCACAGGAGCATGGCTACTTGCTGCTACAGAATACTACAAATATGTTAAGTAACGTATACTTGATTAGGCGTTAAGAAGTTAAAGAAGTTAAGACGATACTCCTTTGTAAAATAGACCCAAAAAGTAAAAAAGATGAAATCATTTCTTAAGTATGTCCTTGCAACCATAGTAGGTATACTTGCAGTAGGACTTATCATGACAATCCTTTCAATTGTCACTCTTGCTGGAATGGCAAGTATGTCAAGCACAAAACCTGATATCAAGGACAACTCTGTATTAGTGATTAACTTGACAGGTACAATAAGTGAACGCTCACAGGAAAACCCTCTTTCATTCCTTACAGGCAATTCTGCGGCATCAAATACAGGGTTAAATGACATCCTTACTGCTATCAAGAATGCAAAAGACAACGAGGATGTAAAAGGAATCTACATCGAAGCTGGTTCCTTAGTAAGTGCAAACGCTTCTGCCCTTCAGGAGATCCGCAACAAACTTGAGGACTTCAAGAAGAGCGGCAAGTTCATTGTTTCTTATGCTGACACATATACTCTTGGAGCATACTATGTTTGTTCTTTGGCTGATTCCGTAGTCATCAATCCACAGGGAATGATCAACTGGATAGGACTCTCAGCACAGACAATGTACTACAAAGACCTTCTTGACAAGATAGGTGTAAAGATGCAGATTGTTAAGGTTGGCAAGTACAAGTCTGCCGTTGAGCCATACATCCTCAACGAGATGAGTGAGGCAAACCGTGAGCAACTTGAGTTATACACAAGTGAGACATGGAGTGAGATAACAACTGCAGTCAGCAAATCACGAAAGATAAGCATAGACAAGCTTAACGAATACGCTGATTCAATGTATCTCATGACAGACCCTGCCAACTATAAGAAATCAAAGATGGTGGACAAGTTTGCATACTCTGACGAAGTTCCTACAATCATTGCAAACATGATGAAGATAGACGACGTCAAGGACTACAACACAGTAAGTGTATCTGATATGGCGGCAGTAACAAGCAATGAGCCAAAGGATCCAAGCGGAAACATCATCGCTGTATACTATGCTACAGGAGAAATTGTACAGGAATCAACATCCACTGCATTCAACCAAGAAGAGCAGATTGTTGGTGTCAAGGTAATCAAAGACCTCAAGAAACTTGCTGACGACGAAGACGTGAAAGCCGTTGTGCTACGTGTCAACTCTCCAGGTGGTAGTGCCTATGCATCAGAGCAAATCTGGCATCAGGTCATGAACATCAAGGCAAAGAAACCAATCATTGTCTCAATGAGTGGTGTTGCAGCAAGTGGAGGTTACTATATCAGCTGTGCAGCTGACTGGATCGTAGCAGAGCCAAACACCATTACAGGTAGTATCGGCATATTTGGCATGTTCCCAGAAGCGTCAGAACTCATGGAACAAAAGCTCGGATTACACACTTCTACCGTTAAGACAAACGCATGTTCAGACTTCGGAGATGTAACACGTCCATTAACTGAAGGTGAACGTAATATCATGCAGAACTACGTGAACAGAGGTTATGAGCTATTCACAAAGCGCTGTGCAGATGGCCGTAAGATGAAGCAGGATGCAATCAAGGCTATCGGCGAAGGACGTATTTGGACAGGCAAGCATGCAAAGACTATTGGACTTGTAGACCAGCTTGGCGGTTTAGACGAAGCCATTGCCGTTGCAAAGAAGAAAGCTAAGGTAGAAAGCTACACACTCAAGAGCTATCCTGAAGAAGGAGGATTCCTTGAGAACCTTCTCAACGAGGCAAAGAGCACAGATTCTTACGCAGACGGTAAACTTAAGGAAGCACTTGGCGAATACTACAACGTATTCTCTGGAATAAAGAATATAAAGGACAAGACAGGTGTACAGGCAAGCATGCCATACTATCTGATGTTCAATCTATAATCACACAACAACGTGGAAGGAGATCTTATAAAGACATATCCATATCTTACTCCATTGTCTTGGCTCTATGGCCTTGCCACTGGAGTAAGAAATCTTATGTTTGAGACTGGAATACTAAAATCGAAGTCATACAATGTACCTGTCATCAGCATCGGAAATCTAACCGCAGGAGGAACCGGTAAGACTCCACATACAGAATACATAATCCGTCTCTTACAGGACAATAACCAGATTGCGGTATTAAGTAGAGGGTATAAGCGTAAATCCAAGGGATTCATTCTCGCAGAAAAGGACACGCCAATGAGCAAGATTGGTGACGAGCCTTACCAGATGAAGAAGAAGTTTCCGCACATACACATGGCAGTAGACAAAGATCGTTGTCATGGAATAGAGAAACTGATTTCGCCATCAGTAAAGCCTGAGGTTGACGTTATCCTGCTTGACGATGCTTTCCAATACAGATATGTAAAACCAGGAGTAAACATACTCCTAATGGACTATCACCGTCTAATATATTATGATAAGTTACTGCCAGCAGGTCGTCTTCGAGAATCTAAAAATGGCAAAAACAGAGCAGACGTTGTGATTGTCACAAAGTGTCCTACATATCTCACTCCTATGGACAAACGAGGAATAGAACGTTCACTCTGTCTTGAGAGCTGGCAACAGCTATACTTTACTACATTTACTTATGGTGACCCATACAAGGTGTCAAATAACTCGGAGACAATAACACTTGAAGAGCTGAAATCAAAAGATATTCTTCTTGTCACAGGTATCGCATCACCAGAACAGATGGAGTATGACCTCACAAGACTCGGCATTAAATATGACTCTCTCCATTTCGCTGATCACCACAACTTCACAGCATTAGACATAAGGCAGATAAAGGATCGTAGCAAAGACAAGATTATCCTGATGACTGAGAAAGATGCTGCACGTATTAAAGGGCTATTCGGTGAAGATACAGAGAGAATATATGCCCTGCCGGTACAAGTTGAATTTATGGGTGACAAAGACGACATAAGTTTCAATCACATAATAAAAAGCTATGTGAGCAAGAACTCACGAAACAGTATTCTTACTAAAAAAACAGAAATATGGAAGGCAAACTAATAATCATAGCTGCGCCATCAGGTAGCGGTAAGTCAACAATAATAAAGTACCTAATGGAAAATGAAGACCTCAATCTTCATTTCTCCATTTCAGCTACTTCACGCGCCCCACGTGGCACAGAGAAGAATGGTGTCGAATATTTCTTCATGACACCAGAAGAGTTCCGTAGCCATATTGACGCAGGAGACTTTGTTGAATATGAGGAGGTATATACAGACAAGTTCTATGGGACACTCAAGTCACAGGTAGAAGCACAACTGGCTGCGGGTGAGAATGTCATATTCGATGTAGACGTAAAGGGTGCTCTCAACATTAAGAAGATGTACGGCAAGCGAGCATTAAGCCTCTTCATTCAGCCACCAAGCATCGAGGAACTTCGCATTCGTCTTGAAGGTCGTGGTACAGACACACAGGAGGTCATAGAACAGCGACTTGCCAAGGCAGAATACGAACTCACATTTGCAGACAAGTTTGACGAGGTTGTGGTAAATGACAATCTTGAGATTGCACAGGTAGAGGCTGAGTCACTTATTGAAGACTTCATTGAGGAGTAAAGACCCTCTCCCCCATCCCCTCCCCCATAATTGGGAGGGGTGACTAATGCAATAGGGACCCTCTCCCTGCCTCCCCCATAATGGGGAGGTGACTAATGCAATACTACATAAGTAAGTAAAACTAAAAACAAACTACCCATCTTCGGAGTTGTGTATTGCACGACTATTCTGGAGGCCGCCCCCTTTGGGGGGGCGGGGGGCATTTATTATGGAAATAGCAAAACTCGGTGAGTTTGGCCTCATCAGGCATCTCACAAAAGATATAGAACTAAAGAACACATCCTCAAGACTTGGTGCTGGCGATGACTGTGCCATCATTGCCCCTACAGAGGGAATGGAGACACTCGTCACAACCGATATGCTTATGGAGGGTGTTCACTTTGACCTAACATACATTCCAATGAAGCATCTTGGATATAAGAGTGCGCAGGTCAACTTTAGCGACATCTATGCAATGGGTGGAATGCCAAAGCAGATTACAGTAAGCATAGCACTCAGTAAGCGATTCAGCGTTGAGGACCTTGATGATTTCTACGAAGGTCTTAATGCAGCCTGCGAACTGCACGGAGTAGATATCGTAGGTGGTGACACATGTTCTTCACGAACAGGTCTTGCCATCAGCATCACATGTATTGGAGAGGTTGAAGCCGGTAAGGCAATACGTCGTGATGGTGCAAAAGAGACAGACATCATCTGTGTAAGTGGTGACCTTGGTGCTGCATATATGGGATTCCAGCTTCTTGAACGTGAGAAGCAGGTATACTATAAGCAAATCGAGGCTGCCAAGACTGATGCAGAAAAGATGGCAATATCTCAACCAGACTTCTCTGGCAAGGAATATCTTCTTGAGCGTCAGATGAAGCCAGAAGCACGTCGTGACATCATTCTCAAACTTCGTGAGATGGGAATACAGCCTACTTCCATGATGGATATTAGTGACGGATTGAGTAGTGAACTAATGCACATATGTAAAGACAGTAAGGTCGGCTGTAGAGTGTACGAAGAGCGCATACCAATCGACTACCAGACAGCAGTAATGTCTGAGGAGATGAACATGAACCTCTACACAGCTGCACTTAATGGTGGAGAAGACTACGAACTTCTCTTTACCGTTCCTATCGCAGATCATGATAAGATTGAGCAGATGGAAGGTGTCAAGGAGATTGGTTACATCACAAAGGAGAGTCTTGGAGCAGCACTCATCACTCGTGATGGCAATGAGTTTGAGCTCAAGGCACAAGGATGGAATCCTCTTAAGGACGAAGAATAAGAAAAGGCGGTAAGGAACACAGATTCCATACCGCCTTTGCTTTTGTCTATGCAAGGCAAATGACAATTATTTTTCGTTCTCAAGATATTATACCCACCTTTCTTCACCTCTGCAAATATTTACGAAGAAAGCATTCACGTATATTCAATGCAAGCACGACATTACGAGCATGTTCAAGTCCACCCTCACGTCTATAACTTATAAATATATCGTATTTCTTTTCCATATACTTGTCTCTATTTGCTAATATTAAAACCAAGTTTTACTATCAGTTTTAGTGTTTCCTGAGCAGTATTTCTATCATACTCTTTTTCGGATTCACTCAATTCTTCGTAAGGCACAAGACATGGATGCTGTTTTAGTGCATCATTTCGCTCTACACCATACGTCCAACCTTGTGAAATACGAGTGTTTGCCCATACCTCATGCACATTTTTTGCAATATCCTCAGCAAGAGCATTCAGTTCTTCCGGCAAGCACACGTCTTCTGTACTTACAGGATGAGGGATATACTTTTTCTCTTCCATAGTATCTATTCTTTTAATTTGACTTTTCTAATGCTATCGTAGTATTTACAACTGCCGTATCGTAACACTGGTTGCCATTGTCCAATTTATCCCAAGAACACAATAACGGAGATAATTTCTTGTCAGGATTCTTTTTCCCTGACGTCCATTGATATCCCAACAATCGCATACTTGCATTCCAGCGTTCATGCTCTACCATTGAAAGAACTACCTTCAATTCATCACTTACATCTTTTTCAATGTCTGCACCACAAATGTTCTTCAAAATATGAATTTTAGTACTTGCATGAAGGGAATTACTTACATTTGAATCAAACTTACGTTTTATTTCCATAACATCAGTTATAGTTTTATTCTTTTGCATTCCCAATCCTTCGAACCATGCTGTTTCTTCATCTTTATCATACCCGATCTCATTTGGGTCGTGTTTCTTATACTCCAAATTGTATGTCTTTGCATCACGTAGAATCTTATCAGCAACAATTATATCGTATGAGAAGATAGAATTAATTTGACCAAAAGGAATAACGGAGATCCCAAAATTCTTATATTTGATATTTATTTCATCACATATTTTCTTCAGTTGCTTATACTTGTCATTGTCATAAGAACGCACATATATATCCAACATTCCATATCTGTCATCTTTGTCTGATAGTTTTATTTCTTCACGCCATCTAATTGCCATCTCACAAAGATTTGCGACTGTATCAAGTGTTAATTCATCATTTCCTAAACATACAACAATATAGTCAAGAGTTGGTATGATGGATTTAAGTTTTTCCCAATATGCATCACTATTAATTTGACCAGAACACATATCTATCTCCCCATCATCCCTTATAGATGGATTTTGAACAAGAAAATGTGCCTTCAAACTATCCATATTATTATCAAACACCGTACAATGAAACTCAGACTTTGTGCCATCGCTCTTAACAAAAGCACCAAATTCATAGAGGAATCTCAACGCCTCCACACCAGTCTCACCAAACCCTAAAATCAAGGAATTAAATGCTGTTTCAGCAAATGCTGTTTTTGTATTAAACCGAACATGCTGAACAGGGTGACAATTTACGTCTTGCTTGAGTGAAGCGATAGACAAATAAGCAGCATCTATTACCTTTACTTCAGTATTTTCTTCTTGATGGCAATAATTATAATACTCAAGCCATTGAGTCTTTGCACTCTTACGAGCTTGACAGTATATAGTTACTTTCCTATCACGAACTAAGCTATCTTTCAAAAGATTTATAGTTGCTTGAACATTAGTATCCTGCTCTTCGTCCAAAAAGAAGAAATGAACATGACATTCTTTATTTTGTTTCTTAACTAATCGGGCTAAAGAGTTAAGCCCTAAGTCTGATTCAAGAACATCAACAGGCCCTTCCCCTAATTCCAATCGAGAAAGACTTTTTGAAGAACTGGTAATCGAGCTATTAATAATGTCTCGTAATTTGTCCAGTTCCCTATTCTTAACATTAAAATAACGAAATATACGACTAATACCTAATTGAGCAACATCATCATCATTTCTATCTATAGTACGTACAAAAACCATATGATATTTATTCATGTATTCCGCACCCTTATAATGATTTTCTATTGATTGTGCAAGTAGATACGATGCATCATTAACACCCCAAAAAACATAGATGTCATTGAGTCCTGACGAAGTTAAGGAAGTCCACAAAAAACGAACCTTTGCTATGATATTATAGCCAAACTGTCGAATGATATACACTAAACTAAGTAGTACAGCCAAGAAATGACTCACATTATACAGAGCCATGAACCACATACTATTGTAACAATCCTGATGTATAGCACTAATATCACTTATAGAGAAAAACATCTCCGTTGCGTGTATCATTGCCATAGGAACAACCGAAAAGAAATTATTCTCTACAGGTACATGCATTCCCACGCAATAGGTAATGAATCCCATCAGCCATACAATACATACAAAAGCCGGTAAATATTTGTCTATTGATTTCCTTACAACTTTTCGAATAGCATTGGAAGACTTGTAAACAAACAAAACGAAGAAAAGAGCCACAAAAACAATAAAAAGCCACAATATGCCGTCTAATATAAGACTAACAAAATGGTCATTCCTTATTATCTCTGGTAGTTCGACATAAGTATTATCTTTATGTTCAGTAGCAATCCAAAAGTTATTTATGCCACCAAACAACATCATGACATCTATGATTATCTTTTCCATGTATTAAAATTTCCCCAAAGTTATTATGCTTTATTTTCTATTTAGACTATGTGACGGAAGTCATAATGGCCCCACCAGACTTCTCAGCCTTCTCATTTTCCTTGAGATGGAAATTCACTAAGAACGCTCCATAGACATTCTTCATTCTTCTGCAAAAATAAAAAGAATTATTCATACTTGCAAGTTGTTATGCATAAAATTTAACTAATTGGAGGCTGCATAATTTTGGGGTTTTCATGTGCCCCGAAATACTTCAAACAAATTCTCGAAGAACAAAAAAAACAACATATGATCATACTCCCATAAGAACCCGTATAAAACACCTTTTGCTTACGACTTGCTTACGACAATTGTCGTAAGCAAGTCGTAAGCAGAATATGTTTTGAAGATGTTCTAATAGGAGTCTGAAACAACAATACACCTTTGTTATTTCGTTAATGCAAATATACAAAATATATTGACGTTTCCCAAATCTTTTTGTTCCTAATTCTGAAATGCTTTTTTAACTTCCAACCAAATAGAAGAAGATTCTTTTTTCTTTCTCCGCCGACTCGGCGACGTAATTTATCGAACTGGCGTTAATGTACAAGCATTACTCGAGGATTACTCGAGCAGCGCACACGATTTTGTGGAGGCACCTCGTGCGCTCCTCGAGTGCTCCTCGTGTAATCATACTTCGGTCTTTAATTCGACAAACTTACCACTTATGGATCATATCGACTCTGTGGATTGAAGATTTACAGGACAGCAATAAAAACAAAAAAGGTTATCGCGATAACCAAAATATACCAAAAATCGGTTATTGCAATAACCTTTTTTGTTGAATTTTGGTTGTTACAATAACCATTTGTATTAGCAGACAGTATGGAATTCCCTATTGGACATAAACTCCCACTTTGGCTCGTTGGATTTATTTATTGATGCTTTGAATCTCAAAATCAAGGTTACCAAAGATATAACATTAAAGACATCGGGGCGGAACGATGTGTTCCACCCCGACTTTTTATTATCAAAACTAGTAGCAGTACATTAATCTATTGATGTTCGACGTCTTGCCATCATTCCTTCATTAGAATCTGCAGGTCCACTTATTGTGTATTAATATAGACACATGTAAAATGGTTTTTATCTGTTTTTATGGTTCTTCTTCAATTTAGTTGAAAAGTAGTGGTTCCAGAATCATTTTCCGTTTGAGTAGTTCCAAGCTTGCTCTTCCAAACATAACTCGTTTTACCTCTTTGATCTTGTTGACAAATCCTTCGACTATTCCGTTTGACAC
>JAZUHP010000044.1:0-22121 GCA_045641785.1 Bacteroidaceae bacterium | reverse complement strand
TAGCCTCGGGGTTCCACCTCTTCCCATCCCGAACAGAGAAGTTAAGCCCGAGCGCGCCGATGGTACTGCACCGCAATGTGGGAGAGTAGGTCGCCGCCTTCTTGAGAGAGCCTTCAGCAATACGCTGGAGGCTCTTTTTTTTGCCTGGTCGTGCTGGGCTTCTGTAGGGGCTGGACTCTAAGGACTCTAGTGACTTTAAGGTCTTTAGCCTAAGGTCTTTAGGTCAGGGACTCTAGGCTAAGGTCTTTAGAGTCTTTAAGGTCTTTAGGTCAGGGGCTTTAGGTTAATGACTCTAGTGTCTTTAGGGGCCTTAGGTCTTTTTTCTAATAAATCTTATTCCTTAACTCTTAATTCTTAATTAAAAACCATTATCTTTGCAAAAAATATATATTGATGATAACTGTTATATCTCCAAATAGCATTTGTGGTAAGGTCGTTTTACCTTCTTCTAAGAGTATTTGCAATCGTGCTCTTATAATTAATTCTTTAGCTGGTAATCATGAACATCCTCAAAATCTTTCTGATTGTGATGATACTCGTGTCATGGTTGAATGGCTTTCTTCTGTTCCTGATACTGTCAATATTGGTGCAGCAGGTACTGCTATGCGCTTTTCTTCGGCTCGTCTGGCTGTAATGTCTGGTACTCATGTGATAACTGGTACGGAGAGAATGAAGAATAGACCTATTGGCGTTCTTGTAGATGCTCTTCGTAAACTTGGTGCTAATGTGGAGTATGTTGAGAAAGATGGTTTTCCTCCTCTTCGTATTGTTGGTAATACAGAACTGGAGGGAGGAGTTATTTCTCTTCCAGGTAATGTCAGTTCACAGTATATCTCTGCATTGCTTATGGTAGGACCTTCTCTGAAGAAAGGTCTAAAACTTGTTCTTACTGATAATATAGTAAGTCGCCCATATATTAACATGACTCTTGAAATGATGCGTGAATTTGGAGCCAAGGCAGATTGGATATCTGATGATACTATCTTGGTTGAGCCTGTTCCTTATATCAAACGTGACTATTTTGTGGAGAGTGACTGGAGTGCTGCAAGTTATTGGTATCAGATTGTTGCTTTGACAAAGAACACAGACGCAGAGATTTCTCTTCCTGGTCTTTTTGCAAAGAGTCTTCAGGGCGATGCTGGTGGTGCTAAGGTGTTTGAGATGCTTGGAGTAAAGACTGAATATGACAATAATGATGTGAAGATAAGCAAGAGTGGAAGTGTGGTCGATAGACTTGACTATGATTTTGTTGAGATGCCGGACCTTGCTCAAACATTTGTTGTTACTTGCTGTATGCTTGGAGTACCATTCCATTTTACGGGTCTACAGAGTCTTAAAATTAAGGAGACTGACCGCATAGAGGCTTTGAAGAAAGAACTTGGTAAGTTAGGCTATGTTATTGAGGATCGAAATGACTCTGAACTTGTTTGGAATGGTGAGCGTTGTACTCCTGTGAGTGATGCTTCTATTGATACGTATGAGGATCATAGAATGGCAATGGCTTTTGCTCCTTGTTCACTTGTGCTTGGTTCAATAAACATTAATAATCCAGAGGTTGTGTCAAAATCTTATCCAAGATATTGGGAAGACCTTAAGTCTGTAGGCTTTACTTTATGATTGTATTAGTTATTTCCATAGTGTTACTGGGTGCTGTAGCTTTTATTGCTGGATACATACGTGAAAAGCGTTTGAAACAGCAATTGGAGCGTGGCGAGATAACGGAGATGCCATCTGTTAAGCAGGTGGAGGATTCTGAATGCTGTGGACAACATGAGGTCTGTGAGAAGGAGAGTCTTCTCGCTGCAGTAAGCAAGGATGTAGAGTACTATAATGATGAGGAACTTGATAGATTCCGTGGATATGCTTCTGACGAGTATGACGAGGATGCTGTTGATGAGTTTCGTGAGGTACTCTACACTATGAAGGATGATGAGGTGGCTGGATGGGTACGTAGTCTTCAACTTCGCTCTGTAGAACTGCCAGATGAATTGAAGGACGAGGTGTTCTTGATTGTTGGTGAGAGGCGCTTCAAGTAAATTTTATGGATTAAGGTACCTCTTTGCATAATAAAAATCATCTTTTTCACGTTACTATAATATATGCGGACCCTTGTAAAAGTTATAATGACTATGTTTGCACTTGTTGTGTTGGTGTCGTGTTCGACTAAAAAGAATACGGCAATGACACGTCGTGTGCAATCCATCAAGGCGCATTATAATACTTACTACAACGGTAGTGTTGCATATAAGGATGGTATTATTGCTCAGGAGGAAGGTAATAAGGATAATTTTACAGAGATTATTCCTTTGTATATGACTGGTAATGTTAAAACAGTCAAGTTGGGAACTTCTAATTTTGATAGAGCAATAGAGAAGTGCCAGAAGACTATCAAGAGACATAGCATTACTGCACGTCCAGAATGGAAATCTAATAAACCGAAGACACAGAAAGACAAGATATGGCTTAGTCAGAAGGAATATAACCCATTCCTTTACAAGGCGTGGTTTCTTCTTGGTGAAAGTCAGTTTCGCAAAGGTGAATATATGGAGGCGGCCTCAACATTTGCATATATTCAGAAAACGTATTTTACAAATCCAGACATTATTGCTAAAGCAAGAATGCTTGAGGCACGTTGCTATGCAGAACTTGAATGGTTCTATGATGCTGAAGACCTTATCTCAAGAGCTCAGAGAGATAGTTTCCCTACAAACATAAATCATCTCAAAGCATCTGTAAATGCGGATCTGCAACTTAGACAGCAGAGGTACGAAGAAGCCATTCCGAATATAGTGACTGCTTTGAAAAAGGAGAAACGTTCATTGGAGAAGTCAAGAATGTATTTCCTTCTTGGTCAGCTTTATCATAAGATCGGTGATAATCGTAATGCATATAAGAGTTATACTAAGGTGATAAAGCGTAATCCACCTTATGAACTCGAGTTTAATGCTCGTATTCAACGTACTGAGTGCATAGATGGCTTACAGACAAAACAGATTATTCGTAATCTACAGTCTATGGCAAAGAATCCTAAGAACAAGGATTTTCTTGATCAGGTTTATCTTGCCATTGGAAATGTATACCTGAGTCAGCAAGATACCACTCATGCAATATGGGCTTATGAAGATGGAGTAAAGAAGAGTACACGTAATGGCATAGAAAAAGGCGTTGTACTGCTCAAGTTGGGTCGCCTGTACTGGCAGACGGAAAAGTTTGTCAAGTGCCAGAAATGCTATGCTGATGCGCTTAGTCTTTTTGACAAGGAGAAAGATGAATATGAGGAGATCTATGATCGTTCCAAGGTGCTTGATGCACTTCTGCCTTATGCATCAGCTGTGGAACTGCAGGATAGTCTGCAGAATCTTGCAAGGATGGATTCTGTAGAAAGAATGAAGGTCATTAAGAATATCATAGAGGAACTAAAGAAGAAAGAAAAGGAGGAGGCGCGAGAGAAGGCTGACTCGGAGAGTGACTCCGATAGACCTTCAAACAATCGCCCTAACAATAATAATCTTAATAGGAATAGTGGTCCTAATGCAAATAACAGAAACAGTCAAGGTGCTGTATGGTATTTCTATAATTCTACGGCGGTAGAGGCTGGTAAGAAAGAGTTTGCGAGAAAGTGGGGCAAACGTAAACTTGCTGATGACTGGCGCCGAAATAACAAGACGGTGCTGGACGACTTTAATGAGGAGGCACCAGCTGATTCCGTAAATACAGAAGGACCTCAGTTTGGTGACCCTGACGACATAACCGTGGACAAAGATGCTGTGAGGGCAGAAAAAGAAGCTGAGAAAGCTGCAGAGTATGCTCAAGACCCACATCGTCCCGAGTACTATCTGAAGGATATTCCATTCACTCCGGAGCAGATGGAGGAGTCCAATAAGGCTCTTGTGGAAGGACTGTTTGGGTCTGCCGTTGTGTATAAGGATGAGATGGAAAACTTTCCTCTTGCTGAGAGAACCTTCAATCGCATACTTAAGGACTTCCCCGACTTCGAACAGAAAGACGAACTGTACTATAATATGTTCCAGCTCTATTCTCGAATAGAGAAGAAAGCAGAGGCAGAGATGTATAGGGGGAAACTTATTGCTGAATATCCTGAAAATGAGCATGCGATACTTATATCTGATCCGAACTTCCTCTTTAAGGGTATACATGGAAAAGAGATAGAGGATTCTATATATGCTGTTGCCTATGACGCTTTCACAAGGAGTGATTATGCTACTGTAATGGAGAATAATGCACTTGCCCTGAAAGAGTATCCTAATGGCGCTAACCGTCCACGATTCATGTTCATTGATGCAATGAGTAAACTTGAGACAGGGGATCGTGATGAGTTCATGTCTACACTCAAGGAGATTGTGGAGAAATATCCAAAGAGCTCTGTGAGTGAACTTGCAGGATTGTATGTCAAGGGACTTAAGGAAGGACGTCTCCTTGCAAGTGGCAAGTTTGAGATGGGGTCTGTATGGGAACGACGCAGTTCATTGGGTGATGAGGAAGGTGAGGCTGAAGGTGACTCTATTTTCAGCACCGAAAAGACTAATGAATGGGTATTTGCTATTGCTTACGAAAGAGACAGTATAGATGAGAACCAGCTGTTGTTTGAGATGGCTAAGTATAACTTTACAAAGTTCTCTATCCGTAACTTCGATATCTCATTCGATAAGGGCGATGGCATTGATATGCTTCAGGTACGTACGTTCAATAATTATGACGAGGCGTACATCTACCTACATCGACTAATGAATGACGAGGAAATGGCATATAAGCTTCAGGGACTTAAATGCTTCATCATATCTAACGATAATCTTAAGCTACTGATGAAGAAATTCAGTTTTGCTGATTATTTCCAGTTCTATGATGACAACTTTGATCGTATTGGACATCTGCAGGTTGACGAAGACTCGTTAGACTCAACATCTGATTTGCCTGAGGACTATGAGGGCGACGAAGAGTATTATGATGATGAGTACTATGATGAGGAAGATGGAGGTGTGTTTTAGGCATTGATTAGTTAAAAAGAATAAAGAATATGAACGGAACAGTTTTGTGGGTTGATGATGAGATTGAACTTTTGAAAGCGCACATCATCTTCCTTGAAAAGAAAGAGTATGAGGTTCTGACTGCTACTAATGGTCAGGATGCGCTTGAACTGTGTCGTGAAAGAGTGTTCGATTTGGTTATCCTTGACGAGAATATGCCTGGACTTAGTGGTCTGGAGACCCTGTCGCAGATAAAAGAGATGTACCCTACTATGCCTGTTGTCATGGTGACAAAGAGCGAGGAGGAACATCTTATGGATATGGCCATAGGTTCGAAGATTGCTGATTATCTTATCAAACCTGTAAATCCGCTTCAGATTCTTATGACTCTTAAGAAGCATCTTCACAAGAGAGAGATTGAAACTGAGGTCGTAAACTCTGGTTATCAGCAGAACTTCTCTAAGATAGGTATGCAGATAAACGATTCCTATACCCTTGACGACTGGAAAGAGGTGTATAAGCGACTTGTCTACTGGGAACTTGAACTTGCAGGCACTAATGGCGAGATGACGGAGATGCTTAAGATGCAGAAAGAGGAAGCGAATCAGGAGTTTGCCAAGTTTGTGAGACGTAACTATCTTGATTGGGTTAAGGACTCTGACACTCGTCCATTGATGTCCCCTGACGTATTCAAGAAAAAGGTGTTCCCGTTGCTTAATGAAGGCGAGAAAGTGTTCCTTGTGGTCTTTGACAACCTGAGATATGACCAATGGAAGGTTATAAGCAATGAACTGTCAGAGGAGTTTATCTTTGAGGAAGATCTGTATCTGTCAATCCTTCCAACTGCAACACAGTATGCTCGTAACGCCATATTCTCCGGTCTTATGCCAGAACAGATAGAATCCATGTTCCCTGACCTCTGGGTAGATGAAGATGAGGAGGAAGGCAAGAACTTGAACGAGGATCCACTTATCAGAACACAGCTTGACAGATATAGGCGTAAGAATACATATTCATATAGTAAGTTAAACAACTCTTCTGATTCAGAAAAGTATGTGGATAAGTTGAGGAGCATAATGGATAATGACCTGAATGTTCTTGTCATAAACTTCATAGACATGCTCTCTCATGCTCGTACTGAGTCAAGGATGGTACGTGAACTGGCATCGGATGAGAAGGCATACAGAAGTATTACAGCCTCCTGGTTCCATAACTCTCCAATACATGATTTGTTCAATGCACTTGCAAAGACAGATGCAAGAGTGATAATAACAACCGATCATGGAAGTATAAGGGTTAATAATCCTATTAAGGTTATAGGAGACAAGAACACTAATACAAACCTTCGCTATAAACTTGGTAAGAACCTGTCGTATAATCAGAAGCAGGTGTATGAGATGAAGAATCCTAAGTCGGCGTTCCTTCCATCTCCTAATCTGAGTACAACCTATATATTTGCTCAGAATGATGATTTCTTTGCTTATCCTAATAACTATAACTATTATGTAAGCTATTACAAGAACACATTCCAGCATGGAGGTATAAGTATGGAGGAGATGCTGATACCTTTGGTGACAATGAAAAGCAAGAAAAGAAAATAAGACAAGATATGGAAATAGTAATAAAGGACATAGAGAACATCAGAGAAGCTGCAAGACAGTTTGTTGATGCAATGGGCGATAGTACTGTTTTTGCCTTTTATGGCCACATGGGTGCAGGTAAGACTACCTTCATCAAGGCTATATGTGAGGAACTTGGTGTGAAGGATGTTATCAATTCCCCAACATTCGCTATTGTAAATGAGTACCTTGACGGTAATGGCGAACAGATATTCCACTTTGACTTTTATCGTATCAAGAAAGAGCAGGAGGTTCTTGATATTGGCTATGAGGACTATGTGTATAGTGGTAATGTATGTTTTATGGAGTGGCCTGAACTTATTGAAGACCTTCTTCCTGAGGATGCGGTAAAGGTTACTATAGAAGAGCAGGAAGACGGTACTCGTAAGGTTACAATGTAGTCTTTGTGCCGTGTTTATAATACAAAAAAAAGGAAGACTGATAGTTGATGATTTACATAACTGTCAGTCTTCCTTTGTTATATGCTTAGGTTTAGCATTTGCTAACCCTTAAAACCTATCGACTTAGTCAAAAGCAGAAGTCGAGTAACCATTAGTTCTCCAACTGCTCGTTGTATTCAAGTTCTGCATCTACAAGTAGGATAAGAGCATCATGGTCGTATGGACCCATCTCTTCCTTCTTAGCCTTCTTCTCGATAACCTTTACAAGTTCCTCAATGTCGATGTCGATAAAACCATCAGCATCAGCCTTGCTCTCCAGTTTGTCAAGTTCCTCGAGTATGATGTCTATGCAGTAGTAGATATCCTCTTCTGTAAACTTCTCGCGATTCTCCTGACCTATATAGCTCTGGATGAAGGCAACCTCCTTAGCATCTTCTTCTGCACCAAGAAGTATTTCATTATCTAAGCTTCCCATTGTGCTTTTTTTATTGGGTTTGACTTATACCGAATGGCAATCAAAAACTATTGTGTATAACTCGTTAAAGCAGAGCCTTAACCTTTTCTTCAAGTACAGCCTTTGTTGCTGCACCAACACTCTTGTCTACAACCTCGCCTCCCTTTATGAAGAGAACTGTTGGTACATTGCGAACACCAAACTCTGATGTGAGGTCTTCTGCCTCTTCAACATCAACTTTACCAATGATTACCTGTCCTTCATACTCGTTTGCGAGTTCTTCAATGATTGGACCAATCTTCTTACATGGACCACACCATGTAGCCCAAAAATCCAATACCATAGGCTTGCCCTGTGCTGCAAGTTCCTCGTAGTTTTCGTCGTTAATGATCATATTGCTTATAATATTTAGTAGTTAATGATTATTTTGCTTTAGCATTTGACTTTCTTAACTCCATAACTTCCTAACTTCTCCAAAAAACGAAAGTTGAATAGTTATTCACCTAATTAATGGAGTACTTTAGAGAGTACGTCTCAAGGACATTAAGCAGAGCCTTTGTGACTGTAAGTGTATATCCCCTTGACATCATGTTTATTGTAGTGTTGTCTGGACCAACAATGTTAAACATGAGTTTAGTATCACCAGGATTGTCGGATATTTCAGCCTGTATGTCATTTACCATATTTTCATCCAGCTGCTCTATTGGAATATCTATAGTGATCTTTTCTATAAGATTCTTTTTTACATCCTCCAGTAGCTGTATCTTGTTAAACTGGAAATTGTACCTTGAAGGGTCGTACTTTCCTGGTGTCACCTTAGCCGTGATGAAAAGAGATGTGCCTACAGTGAACTGGTGACTATAGTCGAGACAGTCTTGTCCGAAGAGTGGTAGTTCACCACTACCAGAATAGTCCTCCATAGTGACAATGGCAAAAGGCTTGTTGTTCTTGGATATGCCCTGTTTTACATTAGTCACGATTCCTCCAAATGTGATGGTATCACGTTTGGACAGTTCCCCTCTGTTATCTTGAGTAATTTCAGTCATCTGAGTGTTACAAGCATGTTCGAGAATGATAGAATAGTCGTCAAGAGGGTGGGCTGACAGATAGATACCAACCAACTCCTTTTCCTTGTTCAAGCGATCTATTGATCCCCATTTCTCTACATTCTTTGGAGCTGTTGGACGAACAACATCCACCATTTCTGTTCCGAATAGCGAGTTTGATGCCTGGCTCCTGTCCATCTGGTACTTTGCTCCATATCTCAGGAGAATATCTAAGAATGTCTCATTACCCTTAGTTCCTGCGAGAGTAAAATATGTCTCTCTAGAAAACTCGAAACAATCAAGTGCTCCAGCAAGAATGAGACTTTCAAAACACTTGCGGTTACATGCAGAAAGACTTATTCTTTCGAGAAGATTAAAGACTGAATCGAAAGGACCATTCTTTTCTCTCTCTTCAATGATAGACATGGCAGCTGCCTCACCCATACCCTTGATGGCAGAGAGACCGAAACGTACCTCACCTTTCTTGTTTACACCGAAATCCACAAACGATTCATTGACATCAGGTCCTAAACATGGAATGTTGATGTTCTTGCACTCGTCCATCAGTTTAGTTATTTCCTTGATATCATTCTTGCGTCGAGTCATGATGGCAGCCATGAACTCGGCAGGGTAGTGAGCTTTCAGATAGGCTGTCTGGTAAGCAACCCATGAATAGCAGGCTGCATGTGACTTGTTGAAGGCGTATGAAGCAAACTTCTCCCAGTCAGCCCAAATCTTTTCAAGCACCTTGGCATCATGACCATTCTTGACACCACCCTCTATGAATTTAGGTTTCATGGCATCAACGATGTCCTTCTTCTTCTTACCCATAGCCTTACGTAAGGCATCGGACTCGCCTCGTGTGAAGTTTGCAAGTTGTCGTGACAAGAGCATCACCTGCTCCTGGTAAACTGTAATGCCATAGGTGTCCTTAAGGTACATCTCTGTACAGTCAATATCGTATGTGATAGGTTCAAGACCATTCTTTCTTCTAATGAATGAAGGGATATAGTCCATAGGTCCCGGACGATAGAGTGCATTCATCGCGATAAGGTCCTCGAACACTGTTGGTTTAAGTTCGCGAAGATATTTCTGCATACCAGCAGACTCAAACTGGAATGTACCGATGGTGAGACCTTTCTGATACAGCTCGTATGTCAGTTCATCATCAATAGGGATATGGTCAAGGTCAATATCTATTCCTCGGACTGCCTTCACGATGCGACAGCACTCTTTCTGCTCTGATAGAGTCTTGAGTCCCAGGAAGTCCATCTTGATAAGTCCTGTTGATTCGATAACATGTCCATCATACTGGGTTACGGCTGTCTTGATATTAGGGAAGTCAGGGTCATCAGCTGTAGACACAGGCACATGGTCAGATATTGGGTCACGACAGATGATGAATCCACAGGCATGAATACCTGTTCCGCGCACCGTACCTTCCAGCATCTGTGCATACTTAATAGTGTCTCTTTCTGTCTGTTCCAGACTTGTCTGAGCAGCCTTGAGTTCATCTATCTCCTCAAGCACATTCTTCAAGTTAGTCTTTTTGCCCGACTTCAACTTATCAGGGATAGCCTTACACCAGGCATTAACGACAGACAGTGGCACTTTCTCCACACGGGCAACATCCTTCAGTGCATTCTTTGTTGCCATTGTTCCATAGGTAATGATGTGGGCACAGTTCTCGTGTCCATACTTATCCATTACCCATCTAAGCACCTTACCACGACCGTCATCATCGAAGTCCGTATCAATATCTGGGAGAGATATACGGTCAGGGTTTAGGAAACGCTCGAACAGCAAATCATACTTGAGAGGGTCTATCTTTGTGATACCAAGACAGTAAGCAACAACGGAACCCGCGGCAGAACCACGACCAGGACCTACCCATACACCCAGTTCCTCTCGTGCAGAGTTAATAAAGTCAGACACGATAAGGAAGTAGCCAGGGAATCCCATGGTCTTCATGATGTGTAGCTCAAATCGTATACGGTCCTCCACATTCTCAGGTATACCGTATGATCCCTTTATAAGAGTATCTGCAGTAAGATTATCAGATGTGCCAGATCCATATATTCGCTGTGCTCCTTCATAAGCAAGTTTTGCAAGGTAGTCTGCCTCAAACTTGATTCTGTATAGCTTATCGTAGCCTCCCAGTTTCTTTATCTTCTTCTGTCCTTCCTCCTCTCCCATAGGATTAAGGCCGTTCTCGTCAGTCGTGAACTCCTTGTACAGATCTTCCTCTGTATATTTTTTTCTCCATTCCTCCTCAGTACCAAATGTGTCAGGGATAGGGAAGAACGGCATGATAGGGTCACTCTCAAGGTCGTATGTCTCAACCTTGTCAAGTACCTCTATAGTATTGCTCAAAGCCTCAGGAACATCGCTGAATATCTCATTCATCTCTTCCTTTGTCTTGAACCACTCCTGTTTAGAATAGAGCATACGGTTCTCGTCATTCAGGTCCTGACCTGTTGAAAGGCAGAGAAGATGATCATGAGCCTCTGCATGCTCCTGCTCGATGAAGTGACAGTCGTTACTGCAGATAAGTTTTATGCCATATTCCCTTGCAAACTGGATAAGAACCTCATTAGCCTGTTGCTGAAGAGGAAACGTTTCTCTGTTTGCACGTTGCATAGGGTCTTTAACCTCGTGACGCTGCAATTCAAGATAGTAATCGTCACCAAATACTTTCTTGTACCAGAGCATGGTCTCCTTAGCACCCTCAATATCTCCCTGCAGAATCTTTCTTGGCACTTCACCAGCTATACATGCAGAGCAACATATAATGTCCTCATGAAACTTCTCAAGGTCTTCATGGTCAGTTCTCGGCTTGCCATAGAAACCGTCAACCCATGCCCTTGACACTAACTTTATGAGGTTTCTGTAGCCATTGGCGTTCTTAGCAAGCAGGATAAGGTGACTGCGTTTTCTGTCAAACTCCTTATCCTTATCCTCTTTTCTTCTGGCAGCAACATACACTTCACAACCGAAGATAGGTTTGAAAGGTTCAAGTCCCTCCTTCTTACGTCCCTTATTGACCTTATTGCAATAGTCAAAAAGGTCCTTCACACCAAACATGTTGCCATGGTCGGTGATAGCCATTCCCTTCATACCATTACTGATAGCTTTGTCTACAAGTCCTGAGACTGTAGACATACCGTCGAGAATAGAGTATTGAGTATGTACATGTAAGTGTATGAAATCTTCCATTAGAGACTAAGTGGATATAATTGTTAATAAAGTAGTGTGTAAAAAAGCACTTATCAAGAAAATTGTTTTTGTGGAGCAAATTTAGTAATTATTTTGTAAATCAATGAATGTTTTTCTATATCTTTGCCTAAAATTTGCATAAGAAAATGAAGGACGTTGATTTTCAGCCTTCTCTCTTTTAATGACTTTAACTGTACACGATGGGTATTTCTCAAACACTAACTTTGGAGCAGAAGCAGAGGATGCTTCAACGTCTTTCGCCTCAACAGCTGTTGGTGGCGAGGCTCTATGAGTTGCCCGTTTCAGAACTTGCAGAGGAAGTGAAGAATGAGATTTATGGTAATGAAGCTCTTGAAGAGGGTGGACTGAAACATTCTGATGATGAACAGGATGATGTTGACTATGGTACAGAACCAATGGATGAGACAGATTCTTTTGAGGCTCCCGAAACATATGATACAGGTCTGCTTGGTGATTCAGAAGATGATGCGCCGTCTATTTCTGCAAATGACTCCAAACAGTCGGAGATGCCTATTGGACAGGCCATGACATTCATTGATGACTTATGGAGTCAGGTGGCAAATTATGAACTTACAGAGCAACAATCTCATATATTGGAGTTTCTTATCGGTTCGCTTGATGATAACGGCTATCTCGCATCTTCAAACTATGATATTGTAGACGACCTGATGTTCAGTCAGAGTATCTACACAAGCGAGGAAGAGGTTGAGGAGGTAGTAAAGATACTACATCAGTTTGACCCTCCTGGTATTGGAGCACGTAACACTCAGGAGTGCTTGCTTATCCAGCTGGATCGTATGCTTGAAGAAGGTAATAATCGTAGTTTCGAGAAACTGGAGCTTATACAAGATGCAAGGCAGTTGATAGCCAGTCACTATACTACATTTATAAATAATAACAGGGAGAAACTTCAGCGCGAGATGGAGTGTAGTGCAGTACATCTGGATGACGTGTTCTCTGTGCTTAGAAAACTGAATCCGCATCCAGGTCTCTCTTTGTGTGAATCCGTGTCAGGAGGAGCACAGACGATAATACCGGACTTCATCATCACAACAGATCAGGAAGGTAATATCTCACTTGCTCTTAATGGTGGTTTCGTACCAAGTTTCCACCTTAGTCGCGAATATCTGGAGGTAGCCAACATGCTTCAGCAGGGGTCTGTAAAGATGAGCAGGCATGACAAGGAACGTTTCGCATACATGAAGGAGAAGGTTGACAAGGCAAGGATGTTTATAGATGCCATGCACCAGCGCCAACAGACACTTGAGAAGGTCATGAGAACCATCATAGATATGCAGCGTAAGTTCTTCATAAGTCAGAGTGAGCGCGACCTCGAATGTCTCAGGTTGACTGATGTGGCAGAGAAGACAGGTATAAACATATCTACCGTTTCAAGAGTATGCAACAGCAAGTATGCCATTGTCGATGGAAACACGTATAAGCTTGCTCAGTTCTTCAAGCGCAACAGCATCAATAGTGCCGGTGAAGAGATTGATGTGAATGATATCAAGGAACAGCTTCGTGCACTTGTTGAAAATGAGAATAAACAGAAACCATATACTGATGACGAACTTGCAAAGCTCATAGCAGAGCGAGGTGGGGCAAAGATTAGCCGTCGTACAGTAAATGAATATAGAAAAGAATTAGGAATCCCAACATCAAAAAATCGTAAGTGTTAATGAGTGAGAAGCAATTAATACAGGCTGCAAAGATCTTGTCTGCTATCTTGTCCCCTTTCTATGCTCCGTTATGGGCTATAATATGCTTGTTTACCTTCAGCTATCTCAGAATGGTTACTTTTGAGTATAAGTTGCTGATGGTTGGAATGGTCTACATATTTACCATACTTATTCCGAATACAGGTATCAATATATTTCGAATAATAAACAAGTGGACACATAGGGAACTTAGTAACAGAGAGCATCGTCACTTGCCTTATATATTGACAGTAATAAGCTATGCCACTTGCCTTGTGTTGATGACTCACATAAACGCGGCAATGTTCTTTAAGGGCATTGTTATCGCTGCGCTGGTGTCACAGTTAATATGTGTTATCATCAATGCCTGGTGGAAGATCAGTACACATATGGTTGGAATGGGTGGACTTGTTGGTGCCTTGATTGCATTCAGCTATCTGTTCTTCTTTAACCCTGCTATTCCGGCATGTATACTTATTCTTCTTTCTGGTGCACTTGGTACAAGTCGAATCATTCTCCGTCAGCATTCTGTGGCTCAGGTAGGAGTGGGGTTTGCAGTAGGGTTCGTCTGTGCTATGTTCTTTATTCTGTTTAACTGGCTTATCGTTTTTTAATGTTTAACGGTTAATGTTTAACGGTTAATGTTTAACGGTTAATGTTTAACGGTTAATGTTTAATGTTTAATGTTTAACGGTTAACGATTAAGGTTAACGAGAGTGGAGAATGGCACTACTTAGCCACATCTAAACATGCAATTTTTAACTTTTAATTTTTAATTATATGTCTCCAGTAGTATCAATCATCATGGGCAGTACATCTGATCTTTCTGTAATGGAGAAGGCTGCCAAGTTCTTTGACGAGATGCAGATTCCTTTTGAAATCAATGCTCTCAGCGCTCACCGTACACCAGATGCAGTTGAGGCTTTTGCCAAGGGTGCAAAGGATCGTGGTATAAAGGTAATAATTGCAGGTGCAGGTATGGCTGCAGCTCTTCCTGGAGTAATCGCTGCAAGTACTACACTCCCTGTTATTGGTGTACCTGTCAAGGGTTCTGTGCTTGATGGCGTAGATGCTGTCTATTCAATGCTCCAGATGCCTCCAGGTATTCCTGTAGCAACAGTTGCTATCAATGGTGCTCTCAATGCCGGTATACTTGCTGTGCAGATGCTTGCCCTCTCTGATGAGGCTCTTGCAAAGAAGTTTGCTGACTATAAGAACGGACTCCGTAAGAAGATTGAGAAAGCAAACGAGGAACTTAAGGAAGTAAAGTTCGAATATAAGACAAACTAAGTATTTCAAATTTATAATTTCAAATTTATGCGTTCCGTTCATATCCGAAGGCATAAATATTAAATTTGAAATTTGACATATTATGATAGACTTATTTAATTATTCACGTCGCTGGTCTTCAGAGGTCAATGTTGGAGGTGTGCTTATGGGTAGCGTATGGCCTATCCGTGTTCAATCAATGGCAAACACTTCTACTATGGACACAGAGGGTAGTGTGGCACAGGCAAAGCGCATCGTTGATGCAGGTGGTGAGATTGTACGTTTCACTACTCAGGGACAGCGTGAGGCTCAGAACATGAAGAACATCAATGTTGGTCTTCGTGAAGCTGGCTATACTGTTCCACTCGTTGCAGATGTCCATTTCAATGCTGCTGTTGCTGATACTGCTGCCACTATCTGTGAGAAGGTCAGAATCAATCCAGGTAACTATGTTGACCCTGCCCGTACATTCAAGAGCCTTGAATATACAGACGAGGAATATGCTGCTGAGATAAAGAAGATAGAGGCAAAGTTTATACCTTTCCTCAATATCTGTAAGGAAAATCATACTGCTATCCGTATAGGAGTGAATCACGGAAGTCTCTCTGACCGTATCATGAGTCGTTATGGTGATACACCAGAAGGTATGGTAGAGTCATGTATGGAGTTCCTCCGAATATGTGTTCGTGAGCAGTTCAAGGATGTGGTCATATCTATCAAGGCAAGTAATACTGTTGTCATGGTTCGCACCATGCGACTTCTTGTCACAACGATGGATGCCGAAGGTATGGCATTCCCTCTTCACCTTGGTGTGACAGAGGCTGGTGATGGAGAGGACGGACGCATAAAGAGTGCAGTTGGTATAGGGGCTCTTCTCTCAGATGGTATAGGTGATACAGTCCGTGTGTCTCTTTCTGAGGCACCAGAGAATGAGATTCCTGTAGCACGTAAACTTGTGGATTATGCCATCAATTCCCGTAAGGATGCAGATCTTCCTATCGAGGAGTTCATCCTTCCTGAAGAGTACAAGTGGCTTCGACCAGAGAAGCGTAAGACTGTACCTGTAACTATTCCAGGACTTGTTGAGGCGAATGGCGAAGAGGTAAAGGCTATAGGTGGAGATAATGTGGCAGTGGTTCTCAAGGAAGTACCGCTTCGTAACACTATAGTACTCAACCCTTACCGTCTCAATGCGGAAAATGTGGAGTTCCTCAAGAATCATCCAGAGGTTCTTATCGTGAGTCTTCCACAGACACCTAACAAGCTTGGAGAACATCGTGCCCTTGCATTCCAGCTTATGAATCTTGGAGTGAAGAACCCTATGGTCATCTGCCAGACTTACATGGAGGATAGTCTTGAAGATCTCCAGCTCAAATCTGCTCTTGACTCAGGCATCATCTTCATCGATGGTCTTGCTGACGGAATAGTGCTCTTGAATAATTCAGAGAACGTGACACAGCAGCAGGTTTGGGACACAGCGTATGGAATTCTTCAGGCTTCACGTACACGATTCACTAAGACTGAGTATATCTCTTGTCCAGGATGTGGACGTACACTCTACAACCTTGAGGAGACTATAAAGAAGATTAAGGCTGCAACAAGCCATCTTACAGGTCTCAAGATTGGAATCATGGGTTGTATTGTCAATGGTCCTGGTGAGATGGCAGATGCAGACTATGGATATGTAGGAGCAGGAGTAGGCAAGGTAAGTCTCTATAAGAAGAAGGAATGTATAGAGAAGAACATACCTGAAGCAGAGGCTGTTGACAGACTTATTAAGTTCATAGAAGAAGACATGAAGTAAATAATGAATTCCGAGTTATGAGGGGTTATCGTAAATAATGGTCTGTTTTGTGCCCATTTAATTCTTCGGCATCCCTTCGTGATTCGTTCGTAATTCTTTCGGAAACTTTTCGTAAAAAAGTTATATGTTTATCGCACTTCGTATTTACGAGGTGCGATATTTTGTTGATCCACTTCTTTCAGTATAAGTAAATAGGTGTGTCGTGACAATATTTATTATAACATTGTCTATACCTTTGCCACGTCATGCCACAGAGGGCAGACATACTTTTAGTAATAACTCAAAAAATGTTTTGTTATGGGAAAGTGGATTTGTAAGGTATGTGGTTACATACATAATGGAGAAGAGGCCCCTGAACATTGTCCACAATGCAATGCTCCAAAGTCTCAGTTCTACTCAGAGGAAAATGGAAAGGGGTGTGCATTTAGTATCTTGGCAGTCATTATAGTCGTGTCTATTGCTTTCTTGGCAACTCTCGGATGCACGTCATCATCTGGGGTAGATAATTCTACTGTCGGGGTGTTGAATCTTGACCGTTATATGGGTAAGTGGTATGAGATTGCGAGGTACAACCATAAGTTTGAGAAGGGACTTGAACATTGTACGGCAACATACGCGATGCAAGATGATGGTACAATAAGGGTAACTAATTATGGCAAGAAGAATGGCAAGTGGACCAAGACCGTTGGTAAGGGTAAGGTATCCGACATTCCAGGAGTGCTAAGTGTCTCTTTCTTTGGTCCTTTCTATTCTGATTATCGTGTCATGATGGTTGATTCTGGTTATAACTATGCACTTGTTGGAGGTGATGATGACGATTACCTATGGATTCTTTCGCGTACTCCTCAACTAAAACAGGATATATGTGAAGACATTCTCATAGAGGCACGTTCGAGAGGATATGATACAAATAATCTCATCTGGGTGAAACAATAGGAAGGCCTTTGTGGGATAATATGATTGTTACACTTGTTAGGTTCGAATCATTGTTCGTAGGAATAATTCTCTTTTTATGAAAAGGAGTTAATTTTCCCGCAACAGTGTATCGAACCTTTTTAGTGACGATTAAGTAAGTTTTTTTTGTTCTTCTTTAATTTTGAAAATCTATCGCGCATGGCTCGGACGAAGAAAAACGGTTCTTCTTCACTTTAGTTGAAACTTGAATGTAAAACAAAGTATGTACAATTTATCGTACTTGATTTTGCCGCAAGCGGCCTGTAATTAAAACCTTTTGAACTTAGCGCAGCGATCTCACTGACCAAAGGGAAGTAAAACAAAAGAAAACCAATTCATGAAAAAATTCGTGGATAATTACCTTCGGTGAGAATAGTTCGTGTAGCCAAGCGCAGCGGATAAAAACTGTTTTCCTCGGTTTTCATATGTTTTCTTTGGTTTTAATTATAGACCGCTTGCGGTAAAGCCTTTGCGTTAGTATAATCAACTAAATTAAAGAAGAACCAGAAAAACCGATAAAAACATATAAAAACCGTTAAACACTTGCTTTTCCTGTTGCATGGTATATGTAATTTTGTGTGGTGTCTTGTGGTTAGTTGTAACGTCTATTTATCTATCGTGGTAAACACGAGGAAAACAGCTTTTGCTTACGAGTTGCTTACGACAATTGTCGTAAGCAAGGCGTAAGCAGAACGTGTTCAGTTGCTGTTCTAATAAGAGGGTATAGGGAGTAATATAACCTGAGTTCGACGAAAACATATCGCGCTTGCGCGATTAAATTCATATAGTTCGCGTTAATATAATAGGGACTGGCGGTTCTGCTGATCCCCTAAAACTCGATATTTGATTGCGTAAACTAAGTTACGGCCATGAGAAAAATTATTCTCATGTTCGTATAGTATATAATTGTATAGTATAGACAGCTATGACAAAATCTGCCATAATCACTTGCTGGATAACAAGAAAAGCTTTATCTTTGTGAAAGCAAAAACAAAGCATAACCAATATCTTGAATAATCAATGAAAAAGAATAAAGATAATCCATCTGTATTTTCAATAGAAACATTCCTGTCTGGTAAAAAGAATACACATTCCCAGTTATATGGAAAAGAATGTCTTGATACGGATGGCAATCTTATGTCTTTTTCAGACCAAGCGGCTGTCGTCACTCATTACTTGAAACTTAGAGACAAGGTAGATAGGCAACGTTTTGAGGAAAAAGGCAATGAACTTGTTGATGCATGGCTACGACGGAATTTAGGATTAAACGAATCAACCGAAGATTTAGTATCAGAGTCTCTTGATGCTTTTAGCCTTAGTCTATTCAATGAGGTAAACATGGCTCCATTTCAGGCAAAAGAAAATCCTGATTTCAGATTCATTGACCTTTTTGCTGGTATTGGCGGTTTTCGTATAGCAATGCAAGACTGTGGAGGTGAATGTGTTTACTCGTCAGAGTGGGACGAAAATGCGAAACAAACCTATTATCATAATTTTGGTGAAGTTCCATTTGGAGATATAACGAAGGAATCGAACAAACAACTCATTCCAGATGGATTTGATATTCTTTGTGCAGGATTCCCATGTCAAGCATTTTCGATAGCTGGTTACAGAAAAGGCTTTGAAGATACCAGAGGAACTCTCTTTTTTGACGTAGCAGAAATCATAAGAAGAAAGCGCCCCAAGGCTGTTTATCTTGAAAATGTAAAGAATCTCTACACACATGACGACGGAAAGACCTTTGCTGTTATCAAAGGGACTTTAGAAGAACTTGGTTATGTGGTATATCACAAGGTCATGAATGCAATGGACTACGCTAATGTACCCCAAAATAGAGAGCGTATATTTATTGTTTGTTTTGATCCTAAGCAAGTTCCGAACCATACAGATTTTTCATTCCCTGAGAAAGAAGAGCTGACTAGGAAAGTGAAGGATTGTATAGACCCAAAGGTTTCTGATCCAAAATTCTTCTACACCGAAAAGTTTGGACATTATGAAGACCTTGTTAGAGATATGACTTCAACTGAAACTGTTTATCAGTGGCGCAGACAATATGTGAGGGAAAATAAAAGCAATGTATGTCCGACCCTAACCGCAAATATGGGTACAGGAGGTCATAATGTCCCTTTGATTCTAACAAAGAAGGGAATCAGAAAGCTTACCCCAAAAGAATGTATAAACTTTCAGGGCTATCCTGACAAATATAGTTTCCCATCAGCCATAGCAGATTCGGCAAAATACAAACAAGCAGGTAATTCGGTAGTTGTTCCTTTAGTTCGTAAAGTATGCAAGAATATCGTTACAACAATCTTGACTCGTTCTTGACAAACTGGCAAGACAACACTAAGTATTTTGAAATGCTTCGTTTAATGGCGCAGATAAGTAAACTATTTTCAGAAAGCGAGGTTCCTTATTTGGACTATCGGCTTGCGGAAAACTTGTTTTGCAAATACTTTGATGCTACAAATGATGCAAGATCATGTACTGCATACGATGCTCGTTTGATGCGCGTTGGAATAGGTATAAAGACATTTGTACTGAAAGGAAAGCAGAGAGACTATTCTGTTGAGAAAATAGCGGAATTCAATAAACTCAAAAAGACACTCAATGGATTGTCCGGTATTGACTTGGCTCGGCAAATAGCAAAGTATCGCAATGAGCGAATGGAGTTTGCAAACAATCTGTATGATGTTAACGAAACACAATATCATATAGTTGGACGTATTGAAGGTACATTAAGAATCTTTAATACACCTTACGAAGGTGTAAACCTTGAAAAAATACATCTTGAAAAGGATGATGAAACGTCTTGTTCTTTTAATGACGAGACAAATGAATACACATTCAACAAGAGTAAGAGCGTACTTCTCAAAAGATTTGATGTACTTTCCAATCACAAAGATATAGCTGTTGATATACTGAATGATCCACTTTCTTTATTAGAGGAATTCTTTACTGATAAAAGAAGACAAGTTGTAACAGCAAAGAAACTTAAAAGAGGTGAAGACTATGTGATATTACCTTTGTATTCCTTCAGCAAGAAAAGAGGTTGTTTTGTTGCAGAAAAATCGGGACTCAACCAATTCAATGCAGGCGGACGTCGAAGAAATGATTTGGAAGTTTATATCCCAGTACCGATGGCTCTTAGAAAGCTTTTCCCGAACTTTTTCCCATTAAGGGATGTCCCATTTACATTGCTTTTACCTGACGGAAAGAAATTGTCAGCAAAGATCTGTCAAGACGGGGGAAAAGCACTAATGTCAAATCCCAACAGTGCATTGGGTGAATGGATTCTAAGAAAAGTGCTTAAGAAAAGACCTAAGGAATTGGTAACGATGGATGATCTCGATAGACTTGGATTCGATAGCGTCTGTGTAGAAAACTTGCACAGTAAAGATGAAGAAGGAAACTGGGAGTATAAAATTTCTTTCTCTAATACAAACGAAAATTTTCAATCATTTATAAATGATGATCAAGGAGAATAGTGTTCAGAACAACATAAAGAAGTTGTTGTCAGCAATGTTGCTTATGACATCAAGTGTAATGGCTCAGAACGAGTTTACTCTTGGTGTAGATATGGGTTGGCTCACACAGTATGAGTCACAGGGATGGAAGTGCTATGACCGTATGAACCAGGAACGTGAATGTATGTCACTTATGGTTGGTTAATTGATATTCGTGACAACCACGTAAGTTCTATATCTGATTATGATTGGTCAAATTTCAAGTAAGATTCTTTTGTTCATAAGGGAAGTAATACCATAGGAATGTGTTCGTTCCCATAATAGTATAGTTGTTGCTTAGTGTAGACATAGATATCAAAAAATCTGTAATAATCATTTGCAATATAATGAGAAATTCTTTATTTTTGTGAATGTAAGAAAGTCCTGCTAAAGTGTAAATCTGTGACTTTGTAAGGTTAGTTCAACAGATTAAAAGTTAAGTAATAGGGGATCGCCAGTCCCTCTGATTATAGTCCCGTTGCGGACTCAATGCAAAATCGTAAGCATTGTAATAGGTCTGCGAACTTGTTAATGCCCCTCAGGTACTCGGTAAAATTTAAAATAAATATCCCAAATTGTTTGTTTATTTCACGGAAATACCTTACCTTTGAAAAAATAAATGGATAAACGATGCATCCTTATGTGACATCACCTCCAATTCACAAAATATAAAAACTTTTATTTATGTTAAGAAGTCAATTAGTTGTTGTTAGGAATAATAATGTTAAAGTGGCTGAAATGTTCAGTCATTTGGATAATTGTTTTTACACGTTTACTATGAAGCTTTAATTATTCTCAATATATTGTATTCGATTACGTAAAATATTCATTTCAAGGCTGTTCCATAGACTCTGTCGTTAATGGCTCTATGTAGCCTTGAACAACTTTAACCCAAATTATTAACTCAATGAAAAAGATTGTATTTACGTTGATGATGCATTTTGCATTATCGTATTTTTTTTGTGCTGTCGCTCAACAGGTAGGGCGAAAAAATAAAGAGAGTATAAGATTCTGAAGTGACCCCGAAAAGTTGGACGTTAAATTAAACGTTAATAATTAAAATCTCTATAGTAGTGAGCTCGGTATTGTGCCGGGCTCATTCCTTTTAATCTAAGCTTTATCCTTTTCGTATTATACCAAGTTATATATTTC
>JAZUHP010000043.1:0-5355 GCA_045641785.1 Bacteroidaceae bacterium | reverse complement strand
AGGAGTAAAAAGACGAATGATTGTTCGCGAACATACCCTTCGGCGGCGGAGTATTGTCTTTAACTCCCTAAGCGACGAAGGAGCGATAACTTCTTCTAACTCCATTTAACTCCCTAAAGTGAGCAAGTTGCAAACTTGCGAAACTTGAATTAATAATTAACAATTAACATGCCTCCAGAACAGGGGGTGCGTCAATTTTTAACTTTTAATTTTTAACTTTTAACTTAATTTGGTGCCTCCGGGACATTGAACGAGTATTACTGCGATGGAGTAACTCAGTCCCCTCCCTGTAGGACAATCGGAAGAAAAGATTGAATATCTTTTCTGAATGATTGGGGCGAGCAAGGGCTTTAGAAGAGAGACTAAATGTCTCTCTGTCCCGCAGCGAGGGGAGAACAGTGCCCTGTTTGACGGTGGGGAGCGCTCGACTGAAACAAGAGCAACGAAGGAAGCTCGTAGTTGAAGGCGCTAAGCGCAAGGGGGAACAAAGGGTTAGGGTGGGTCCTTTAACCTTGTTCCCTCCATACAGGGAGGGTTAGGGTGGGTCCTTAACTCATCCCCACTTCATTATTCTTCAGACAGTCACAGAAGGTAATGCTCGTATCCTTGTTAATGTCTACTCGTGTCACATGTTCCACCTGAGAGTGTCCAACCACCTGATGTATTCCATAAAGTGGGTTGTGAGCAGTCTCACTCTTATCTGCCCAGAAGATACCACCGTTCATGTCTTTCCCCCACCTTGAGATGCCTACTTGAAACATTGCTCTCAGCTGGTCTGCTGTAGGATTGTTCAACTGCTCTGCTATGTCACGCGTCTTGTCACCCTTGAAGTCCTCACAAAACCAGTCGGAACTTATTCCTGCATGAGTGAAGACGGTGTCGCCTTCCTGATAGGCAAACTGAAACAAGTCACGGTTTTCATTGAAGACCTGAGTGATCACATCTGCCAGAGTATTGTCATACCTTGTTCCCTTAGTGAAGTCTTCGTATATATAGTGCATGTCATGATTTCCCAGGAGCAGCACTACCCTATCCGGATTCTGTTTCTTGAATTCGATAATCTCCTTGAGGTTATCTATCAGTTCAGCAGCTTCGATTGTGTCGTAAGGATCAACGTAGTCACCAAGAAACACAATCCTTTTACCTGTTGCATTTTTGACGATATTTTGCCATTGTTTACGGCCATGTATATCTCCAATAGCCACTATCTCCTTATATTTCTTTGTCATAGCAACAATATTAAGTAAGTAATCAAAATTATTTTAATATTGCTTTAGTAAGTGATTTTCATAATATCTGCACTTTCTTTGTCGTATCTTTCTGCTTCATTTTCAGTCACGATGCCCGCATCGCTCCTTCAAATGAAGACAAAAATCTACTTCCAAATAAAGCACATCTATTATAAAAATAATTATGATCACTTACTTAAAAATGGATGTTAGTATGTTAAAGATATTACCCACGAATCCTTCTCATGCGCCCATATAAGTTGGAAATCAGAATTTTCAGCTTTGTATCTTTCCTGAGAAATGAACTCTCCTTCTATAGTTACATAGCCTTTGACCCCATTCAGTTCCACATCTACTAAGCTGTCGTATCCCTTATGACTTGCACTGTCAAAGATAGGTTCTATCAGCACATCTACACCATTGACATACATGCCATACTTGCCTTCATTCTTTACAAACACAATACCATTATAAAGCGCAGTGATTTCGTCCATTTTACATGGGATGACTACTTCTCCGTCAAGTGTGACAATTCCGAATTTACCGTCCTTCACCACGCAGAATGCATTGTCAGTATCGTAAGGGAAGATGAGATTATACTGCTTTGCCACCATCTCGCTTATTCCACTATAAGGTTGCACATCGACAATTTCAATATCGTCTTTAGTTAGGTATTCCCCGATAAAATCAATCTCCTCTTCCTGCAACTCTAAGACACCCAGAAAGTCTGCTACCATACGAAAATTTTGGGATGAAATATGACTGGCTACCAATAATGCATTCTTCATTAGTTCTGATTCTTCATTAGAGTTCATAAAGAATACTATTGTGTCAGAAACATTTGGTACAGAATAAACGTTATCGAAATTATTTAATCTCACTTCAACTTGGTACATATTAGTCATAATGATTAGTTTTTTAATTGGTTAAGTAAGTGATCACAATTATTTTTATAATAGATGCTCTCTATTTGGAAGTAGATTTTCGTATTCATTTGAAGGAGTGATGCGGGCATCATGACTAAAAATGAAACGGAAAGATACGACAAAGAGAGTGCAGATATTATGAAAATCACTTACTGTAATATTATAAAATAATTTTGATTACTTACTTATACTGATTACGATATCTATTCTCTTGTGCTTCCTAAGCGGAGAGAGATTCCGAGTCTGCTCGGAACTCTACTCTCTCTCCTAAGATGTAGATATCGGCCCTGTTGAGAAGGTCTGTATCGATGATTGGCTGTGTACCTTGCTTGAGACAGCGACGACAGATAGTGAGTATCTTACCGACTGCATTTCCTCCTCTTAGAATACCTTTTTGGTCTGGATATGCTGCCCAGATAGGGTCACCCTTTACGACCTCAACGATGACTTCGTCGTCCCTGAAACTGAGGAGATGCTCTCTAAAGTCCTTGTTTCCCAAGCACTTTTGCCAGATGCACCAAAGCATCCACTGGTGACGGAAGGTAGGATAATCTTCGCGTATGAACTTCTTGTACTTACTCTTCTTGTATCGCTTGGCTGCGTAACCTGAGGTGGCTGTGAGAATGTCCTTCTGGATGTCAATTTGGTCCTCATGGCTCCACTCTCCGAGTAGGTAAAGGTGCTCTACAGACCTGAATGTGTGACCTAAAACCTTGAAAGGAAAGCCTCCTGCCATGTTGCCAAGAAGAACTTCTCGACCTTTGCAGGTGTCACGAGGCTTGCTGTATGTGACAAGGTTGAGGGACTTTGGGTCAATCTCTTCCTGTCGGTCTAAGGTAGACTCGTTGATTGAAGAGTTGTATGCTACTGAGGAAGTTGAGAGTGTAGTTATCATAAGCTAACAAATTAAAAATGAGTACTATTATTCTTTCGACGATGCAAAGGTATGCATTTATACGCTTGATTTCAACAAAACAAGTGTCCACAGGTGTCCATCTTCAGAAACATCTCGATTACTGCTACAGATAGTACAGCTTCCATACTATCGTCACAATGGATATCATTTAACCTTAGTTAGACGAAAACATTTCAGCGAGTAGGCGAACGAAAGATGCGATTGAATTCATCGAAAGAATTTGCTCTCAAGTGTTCACAAAAAAAGAGGATGTGCCATTTTGGACACGCCCTCTTCTTCTGCAATTTATTTTCTGTCTCAATTATGTCTTTGGCAAGCACTTCTTGTGTAATATTTCTTCATTTGACAGTCTTTCCAATACAATACGCTTAATAGGATGATTTCCTACATAGGGAATCTCTCTATTATTTCTTTTTACCCTATAAAATGCCAGCATATTTCCTTTTAGAAGTGTGGAATCAGTGTAAATTATATCATCGACTTTCAACTGTAATCCTCTCGAGTCTATTACCTTAAACTTTCCCTTGTCAAGGCACTCCAATTTGACTTGCATATCCACATTTGTTTTGACATCTTTCCCCATACTCAATATGACTAAATCATATGGTTCAAGGAGTGGCAGATGGACATGAGACACTGGGTTTTGAGGGGCACCTAAACGCGAAGTACAACCAACCATGTTATTGAGGGCATCCCATTTTTGCTGTCTATACGAAGAGCTTACATTCAAAAATTCTTCCCAGGAAATACCCTTTATTCCAAGATAACTCATAATGCATCTGTGTGTATTAGGGCTAAAGTTACCATCGGAATTTAGTATCCCCATAACTCTTCTATAAGTATTTCTACCAAGCAGAATTCCTGTTTTTGAAACTACATCATCAAATATTTTCCTTACATAGTCACCATTTATGGCACGGGTTCTATTTGTTCCTTCTACTGTTTCTGTCAATGGCAGATGTAAATCTTCTTTATATTGATTTGTAAGGTTAAATACTACATTATCATTATCTTTGAAAGCCTGTGCATTTACAATATCATAAACAGAATTTATGGCATATTGTATCCTTATCATTTGTATAACATCATCATTCATAATCATAAAAAATTAAAAGTCCAACAAAGCGTTAAAAACAATATCACTTGGTAATTCTTTCAGGAAACTTGTAATATTTGGGATATTTCCCAGTATGGCATTTTCAATAGCCGTAATTACTTTATCACTGATTTTTCTTTCCTGAAGTTTTTCCTTTTGCAATGTATAATCCAAGCGATTAATTTCATGGTACTCTCCCGTGAGCATATAATACAGGACAGCTGCTAAAGAATAGATATCACACTTCTCATTTCGAATAAAACCAGGAGCCTTGAAATGGATTGTTCCTATTTCCATATCATCATAAACAGGTTGCAATTCACTTTCCTGATATATTGACTGTAAATATTCCTGTGGGTTCAGACCATTATGATGCAGGCGCCCAAGAATTCGTTTTATAGCTTCATTTTCATTGTATGCTTTGGCATTTCCGAAATCAAGAAGAATTGCTCCTTTTTTTCGGTCAATGATGATATTGTTTGGAGAAACATCTCTATGGATAAAGCCATATTTGTGTATGGTGTGAATGACTTTCGCTATCTGAGTAGTATATTCCAATGCTGTTTTTTCTTTATATGGAATACCATTAACTATACATTCCCTTAATGTTACCCCATCAACATATTCCATCGCATACATCAGTCGTCCATCATGATAAAATGAGCCTGTAGAATACATCCACGGAATATGGTTCTTCACTCGCATGCTTATTGTACAAAGCATCAAGGCTTCTTTGTGAAATTGTTCAATTAATGCCTCGAGTCTCAGCTTATTAAATTCCTGTGTAAAACTGCTCACCCTTGTCCTTTCTACAAATAATGAGCAATCATTAAGATAGAATTCTTTTATGGCAATGGGAGTCATAGATGCAGGATTTATGGACATTGCCTTATATATTCTACCAAATCCACCTTTATTGTCTGTCAGTTCCAATATCTTATAGGTTCTTTTGCCATCATTAACTAAATCACCCGACTTCAATGGTTCATTATATAATTCGAATCCTTCTGGCATAATGAGATTGTGTTTATAAGTAAATGTTCATATTTAAGTAAGTAATCAAAATTATTTTATAATATTACAGTAAGTGATTTTCATAATATCTGCACTCTCTTTGTCGTATCTTTCCGTTTCATTTTCAGTCATGATGCCCGCATCACTCCTTCAAATGAATACGAAAATCTACTT
>JAZUHP010000042.1:0-73352 GCA_045641785.1 Bacteroidaceae bacterium | reverse complement strand
CCCGTTTCAATTCTATATAAGTACGATTAAAAGTTTACATTGCAAAGATAATAAATTACCCGATTATTGTTTCAATTCTATATAAGTACGATTAAAAGTCGTCTCGAATAAATCGAGGGTTCTTTGGTACGCCGTTTCAATTCTATATAAGTACGATTAAAAGCAAGACTTGTCCTGTTCTTGGTAAGTGGGATGCACTGTTTCAATTCTATATAAGTACGATTAAAAGCCGTCAGGTAAGGTGATAGTTCTTGCCTCTCCGTTGTTTCAATTCTATATAAGTACGATTAAAAGAAATAAGCTTATCCAGGATCCATTGGCATGTCAGTAGTTTCAATTCTATATAAGTACGATTAAAAGCATTCAAGGACAAAATAAACTGGGAGGGATTGTTGTTTCAATTCTATATAAGTACGATTAAAAGCCAATTCCGTAGTTACCCTTCGCATTGATACTCAAGTTTCAATTCTATATAAGTACGATTAAAAGTTATCGTGGAGGATTAAGTTGTACTGTCGTAAGATTGTTTCAATTCTATATAAGTACGATTAAAAGTTTGCTGATGAAGACTGGAAAGGTAAAGGCAAAGTAGTTTCAATTCTATATAAGTACGATTAAAAGGCTCAAAGTCCTTAGTGTAGCGAGACTTAATACTCTCGTTTCAATTCTATATAAGTACGATTAAAAGGCTGTTACATACGCAAGAGAGAGTCACGGCAACGATGTTTCAATTCTATATAAGTACGATTAAAAGTCGTTTATGGCACCGTAGCCGAGGCAAACCACCATGGTTTCAATTCTATATAAGTACGATTAAAAGAATGCACGATGTACCATACGCATAGAGCCAAAAAGGTTTCAATTCTATATAAGTACGATTAAAAGAAGGAAGAACTGAACGAGTGTGAAGCCCCAGAACTGTTTCAATTCTATATAAGTACGATTAAAAGGCATCATACATCACACCCACCGCACTGTTGCCCCTGTTTCAATTCTATATAAGTACGATTAAAAGCGTTTCTCAGATTGCTTATTAAATAATGCTTGAATGTTTCAATTCTATATAAGTACGATTAAAAGGATTTGACAGATGAGTTTGTTGATTATGAATTTTAGTTTCAATTCTATATAAGTACGATTAAAAGGCGAATACGGCTGTCAATAATATTTTTCGCAGCTTCGTTTCAATTCTATATAAGTACGATTAAAAGCGTCTTGTTAGTCCTGGCTGGGAAGAGTTTTTAACGTTTCAATTCTATATAAGTACGATTAAAAGTTTATCAAGATCAGCTATTTCAAAGATGAAAGATGAGTTTCAATTCTATATAAGTACGATTAAAAGTAACCCTGTTTCCGTTCCTTTGTTTGCGTCCGAAGTTTCAATTCTATATAAGTACGATTAAAAGCAAACAAGATGTGCTCCAGCCGTTCAACCTCTTTTGTTTCAATTCTATATAAGTACGATTAAAAGCCAAAGGTCTCCATCGTAATCTTTTGCTAACTGCAAAGTTTCAATTCTATATAAGTACGATTAAAAGGCTGTGAAGGCGAATGCCAAATTGTTGATGATAATGTGTTTCAATTCTATATAAGTACGATTAAAAGACTTCGTTTTTTAACTTGTTAGCATTGGATATCTGTTTCAATTCTATATAAGTACGATTAAAAGTGGAAACGGTCACTTCGAGTATACCACAGATGAATTGTTTCAATTCTATATAAGTACGATTAAAAGTTCGGACGCAAACAAAGCAACGGAAACAGGGTTAGTTTCAATTCTATATAAGTACGATTAAAAGTGTCAAAATAAATGATACCTCAATAATGAGAATCATATATTTAGGTGTGCAAATATAATAAAAAATGTTGGAATAAAATGTCGATGTCCAGTAATATAATATCCTCTGGACATCGACATTACGTACATATAGTTGTTTTTCAATAAGTCAAAGAACGATTTTTGTATATTTCAAACATGAATCAAGGTGAAATTCTGGAGGTCGACAATCAAAGGAATGTGTCTGTAGTGCTTAACTCCTGTCCGATAATCTCCTTATCCATCATTATCTCACTCTGGTGCTTGAAAAGAATAATGCTGTCTTCTGCCTTGTCCATAAAGACATTCGCCCTGCTAATAAGTTCTTTTAGTCGCACCTCTGATATCTCACCTTCAAACACGGAGTTCTGAATCCAATGTAGATATTGACGACACAATTTCAACATCTTGCCTACACGCTTTTCTCCAAAATCATATACAAGAATCACATACATATTACCAATACATCTTAAATGGTTTATATTCCTCAATTCCAAGTAGGTCTTTTGCCAACTTGTAACATTCCAGCTTTATCAAATGACGAAAACTAACTTTTCTTCCAAGTGACTTATGTTGGAATGTCTCTTCAAGTTTGTCTTCTATTGCTTTAACAAATATTTTTTTACCTTGCTCATTCAATAAACACTTATTCAACTTATGATCAAAATGTTTTGCCTGAATCTCCTTTCTGTTTAGCACACGGAAAATTACACGGTCAACGATGATTGGCTTAAATATCTCTGACACATCAAGACATAAGGAATATCGACGTTCACCAGGTGTATGCAAGTAGCTTATAGTAGGGTTTAGCAGTGTCTGATGAATGGCACGAAGACACTGTGAGTAACACATCATGTTCCCAAATGAGATAAGAGCATTAACTTCATTCTGCGGTGGTTGTTTTGTTCTATCTCCCATTTCAAAATCATTGATGATAAGGTTGAATGCCTCATAATATGTCTTTCTTATCTGCCCCTCTATTCCCATCACCTCTTCCACGGAAGAACTATTTGGAAGATTCTCTGCAAGACTGTTCATTGTCTTTATCAGTTCTTCCATGTCTTTACCTCTACGGTTATAATACATCAGATTGCGTACCATATTGTATGCTGCTGCCTCAATGAATTTGCGAGCAATTTCGACACGTCTTTTCTTTGACTGATAAGCTGAAGTTTGTGCCAAAAGCATTCGTCCAGAAAGTAATCCGTCTCTTGGCATAAATGAGCCAGTATAGTTCTCATAGTAATCAAAGAAATGCACGCAAATGTCTTTCTGTCCTAAGAAGTTAAACAGACTGCTTGTGGCTTTCAAAGAACCAAAACTATAGAACTCCGCTATGTCTTCAACCGGCAGATAGCGGGATTTACCCATAATCTCTCTTCCGTCATCAGTCTCTGTGTAAGGTGTAAACTTTAAGGTATTGTCCTTACGCTCCATCACACCCGGATTAAACAAGTAATATGTCTTCTTCATACATCAATTGGTTCGTTGGAAAAACAAAAATCATAATAGCTGCAACTCTTGCATATCCCCTTCTTATTTAATGGCGGACATTCCTCTGATTCTATAATATCAGAAATTTTGGATTCCATCTCTTTGATTATATCCCTGTCAACATCAGAAAGCACCACCTCACTCTTTTGCCTTAAAGTAGGATATTCCAGAATACCAGTACATCCATCTATTCCATTACGTTCAAATACATAAATGTAGTATTTTAATTGCCACTCATGAGCAGCCTCTACCTTGTCGGACTTCTTGATCTCATGAATCACCTTGTGCTTAGCATCAAAATAGTCAACCTTCACACCATCAATCTCCACCTCCTCATACTTCTCACTTCGCTGAGGATATGAAGTCTCATGGATCAGTTTCCCTTCATATACAAGGTCTGAATTACCCTCCATGTTTATGCCACTTGCAAACAACCAGAGTTTGCGTTTGCACAGTTGGTAATAGTTAAAATGAGTACCAGTAATCTGCATAATTTTGTGTTATCGGTTCTTTTTGATGTTATCTTCCAAGTCATCAAGTAATTTCATGTCCTCTTCATCAGCAAGCTGTGCTTCGTATGCTTTTCGTTTGGCATCGAATTTTGCATAGACTTCTTTGACATGCTCTTCCATCTCAGTATTTGACACGCTACCATTTCCTATGAGTAGTTCTTTTCCTTGGAAAGTGAGCAGCATCTTCACATTCTCACGCCAGAAATCCAAAGTAAGGTCTTTACGCTCTTTTACACGAAGTTCAGCAGATTCGAGGAACAATGTAACGAGGCGGTTCAAAGTGTCGATCTCATCATCATTCAGATAGTTCTTTGCTATGACAATATCTCCCTTGCGTACAATATTACCTTTCCAAGTGGTTAGTCCCATGTTAGGCTTAGAGTCATCTGCACGTGATACGATTATTTCAGCAGCTGTACTATGAGTTACAGCATACAAGAGTTTGTTCTGTGTCTCAGCAAAGAACATCTGTGTCGCCTTCTCCTTTATCTCATAGTCGCTGCTCAGTTTGAACAGGTCACGAAGCTTTTGATAGAATCTCTTCTCGCTGGCACGAATGTCACGAATGCGCTGAAGTAACTCATCGAAATAGTCAGGACGACCATCAGGATTCTTCAATCGTTCGTCATCCATGGTGAAGCCCTTCACCAGATACTCCGACAAGTGCCTTGTTGCCCATTGACGGAACTGGGTACCTCGCACTCCTCGCACTCTGTAACCGATAGCAAGGATCATCTCCAGAGAGTAGTAAGCCACATCGTACTGCTTGCCATCCGAGGCAGTTGTTAAGTAATTCTTAACAACTGAATCTGCACTTAACTCTTCTTCTTTCAATATCTTAGATATGTGCATACTAATGCTTGGAACAGAGGTCCCAAAAAGTTCAGCAATCTGCTGTTGACTCAACCACACCTTACCATCTCGAGTATATAACGCCACAGACGCTTTGCCATCTGGGGTGTTGTAGATGATTATATTTGATTCGTTGTTTGGCATATATAAACTGTAAAAACAGAGATTGCAATGCCACTATTTATATGGCATTGCAAATCGTTACTGTATTATTGATTCTCAAAATCAAAAGCGTTCATCATCTCGATGAGTTTCTTTTCTGCATTAACCAATGCAGATGCACTCTCTGACTCTGTAACCATGTACGCAGAGCATGGCAAGGTAACGAACAAATCTGCTCCAGCGTTCTCATCTACAATAGGCTTTGCCTTCTGTTTGTCGCCATCTTCAATGAGTTTTGCACGTATGGCTGCTGCAAGTGTATTTGCATTGTCGCTTATGGCAACAGCAAGTGTTTCCATCAAACTGAAAGTACGTGCCTGATTGGATGTAATATGCCAATTGATAAGGGCTTTTGCAAGAGCAGGGATGAGACGTTCTCGTTCTTCCTTTGGCATAACAAGGCATGGACCAAAAACATTTTCTGATTCAATCCAACCATTGGTCTTGAGATCTGCAATAGTTTCATCCTTTAGTTCTGGTTCAAGTATATTAGTGGAAACACAAAAGAGAGTACGTAGATCAATGGCAATATCATACACAAATATTCCTGTTGCACGCTTATTGTCTGGTATCCACTTGCGCATAAGGCTACGGTCTGTGCCGTTTAGGAAGTCTGCTATTTCTTCATCACTTAATATATTACCCTTGTCATCTCGAACAATAACCTTGTGTACATTAGGTTTATCAGAACGGTCAAATGTCGCATTTTCTGAAAGAGAAGATGCAAGCAAAGGATGGATAGCTCGCATTGCAGAAATGGATAGAGGACTACGACGCTTCAAAGTTTTTTCCTTGCCTCCTTTTACAGAACGCATCCAACCGCCAAACAGTTGGTCCGCATAACGAGGATCACATAAAGAGAGTACCTCACCTTCGCCGAGAGCTTTATTTTTAACTTCGAATACGAAAGTTGTTGGTGCAGGTTGTTCTCCAATAATTTCAGTGATAGCATTCATGATGGAACGCTTTACTTGCTGACCGCTTGAATATGGAACTTGTCGGTTGAATACAGGATCATAATATGTTTTTTGACCATCTGATACACAGAACACGCTATAGTCAACATGGCGCATGGCGCGAAGATAAATGAATGGATTCTGTTTCATAGTTATTATTTATTTTAATGTTGCATATTGGAAACGAATAAGAGTCAAGAAATAAGGCACATTGTCTGTTGGCATAATGTTTACTTCCATTGCAGCATCAACAAATGCCTCATTATCTACCGAATTCTTTGCTACTTCTGTAAGCCCTTCTATAAATCCGCGCTTGTTAGTAGCCTCTAATACTGTATCAACAGCATTGCGGTTCTTCGTACTTTTACCTCCCGCATCGGAATAAGCCTTTAGGGCAGACGCAATTGTCTGGGCTTTGTCCCACAATTCCTGATTGTTAAGCATGGCTAATATCCAAGTTAAATATGTGTGAAACTTAATTGTATCTTTATCAATGTCTTTTTGTTTTATTTGTTTCCCTTTGTAAATATACTCTTTGAGACCTTTAGGTTCAAGCGCCTTTATACCAATCATGCCCATTTGGCAACTCTTCCTAAGTCCTTCTGCAGTACCAAAAAGTTCCTCGGCTTGCCTGTATTCATTACTGTCAAACAATTGAATATAGAGATTTCTTGCACGTCTGATATGATTTAATGCAAACGGAATAAAACCTATAGTAATGTTAGTTTGTCCAAAACTATACACATACCCCATCATCTTTGGATACTCCATGTAAGTTGATATAGGGATAAGCACTTTAGTCCAAGTGTTTAGTGCTATTGACATTTCACTACCTCTTGATTCAATTGGCATAAAATTATCCATGGGACGTTTCTCGTCATACATCGTATCAAAACGATGCGCAAGCCAAAGTCCATTCCATGAATTAAGTTGATTACCTTTCATTTTCGGATTGTTGTTTAGGATTTCCCGGTAGAATTTCCATCCTTCAAATGTGGCAAGTAGTATCTCTTTATTACTAAAAAGCAAAGATAGTCCTCCCTGTACACCTAGTGCTAGACTAGCACCTATCCACGATAGGTATATGCTATCCGTATCCTTCTTTATGAACATATTAGTGATTTGTCCAGAGGTGGATGCAAATTCTTTTTCTTCAGAAGCAGCATACCCCCATGCTACACTTGCATCTGTGGCACCTTCTAATTCAACTTTATTCAAGAATCTTTCAAGTCTAGCCCTTCGTTGTTCTGCTGTTTCATATGGAATAGAACCGTTCAACATTTTGTCCCAACTAATTTTGGGATTTTCAAATGGAGAATTTCCTGCTGATATCAAATACTTGTTATGGTCAAAGAATAGCGGCCAATACTGTTCAATAAAGAAAGTTTTGGCATCATACTGCGTACCGTATTTCTCATTATACGCATCAAGAAAAAGTCTTCCGAAAGTTGATGTTATCATAATTATAAAAATTCAAAAGTTTGATAATCAGAAGCCGAAAGTTCTTCCATCATTAATCCCAATTCTGAAGAATAAGATTTAGTTGGAACGAGGAAAGGATTTGCTCGCTCCTTTATTCGGTCTAATCCTCTATATGCTACAGACTTGTAACTGCATGGAATCTCGCATAAAGATGCTTCTATAGAAGAACCAAACTTATATGCAGTTTCATCTTCCTGAGTTACACAGACTACAGAATTAATATTTAATAGTTCAAGCAATGCTGCCTTGTCATTGTGACATAGCTCGGATATTGTCCACTCCCTATTGACGAATTTCACGCCTGAATAGTTTATGTTAAAGAACTCGATGTCAGGATATACAAAATCCATCATCTCTTGCACCTTGGTTTCTTCCAGAAGATCATCATTTGGAAGGATTTCATAACTACGTTTCAAAACATCCTCTTTATATGGAAGAGCGTTGTTGCCCTCAGCAGGAGCAAGAACGTATATTGGTTTGTAGTGACCAATCGTTTCTTTTGTTCTCTTGCGATTTATTCGTCCAAAACGTTGTACCATTGCATCTATTGGGGCACACTCTGTTATCATAAGATCGAAACTGATGTCAAGACTTACCTCTACTACTTGTGTGGATATAACAATACAAGCGTCTTCGCTTTTGTTAAACTCTTCGCGCAAAAGGTTCTCTAATTTGTTACGGTCACCTCGTTTGAAGCGACTATGCAGTAACATGATATACACATCAGGAAATTTGTCACGCATTTGTTTGTAAAGTTCCTGTGAGCGTTTTACTTGGTTGCATACAATCAGTATTTTCTGTTTATCTTTCAACGCCGTATTAATCGCTTCATTACAATCATCAAAAGAATCTACTTTGTGGATAATATGACGATTGAATGTCCTCAAAACATCATCAGACAGCACGACCTCGTAAACTTTATCATTTCCTCCAAGCAGTTCCTTTATTCGCTCGTACAAGAGTGATGGCATTGTTGCGGTTCCTATGTGTACACGACAGTTTATGTTGGTCAACACCTCGACTATCTTCAGCACAATAGATTGTGTCTCTTCTGAATAAGTGTGTATCTCGTCAAGTATTACGTCTTGTCCTTGTAAGTCCAGTATCAAAGATTCATAGCCTTTTATGCCAAAAACAATTCCGGCTAACTGGTGAGGAGTAAGTACCTTTACAGATGCTCCAACATGATGCTGTAGTATTCTTTCTTCTATACAATTGTCCTCTATATACAAATTCGATGCTGCGTGTAGTAGGTGTACTTGTGCATTTGTTCCTGTCAAGTCACTTTTGATACGTTCATACATTGCGTTTATAGAAGCTTGAAATGGCAATGTATAAAACACTCTTCCTCTACATCTGCGAAGTAAAAAATCTGTTTTACCAGCTCCAGTAGGTGCTGTAACAAGTGTATGAGGACGAATATCATCAGTCGATGTCAATGATAAAGGATATAACTCATGCTGACGGTTATAGAAAGACAAGTCTGGCGTTATGAACATCTTTTCTATATTAATATCTGCTACCCCAGACAATGCCGAAACATAATGATCTGCAGCCATCAGTAAACCACGCCATTTTGAAAAGCCCCTACTTCTTTTGACTTTTTGAATACAATATTGAAGTGCATAATCATAGTTGTCTTGCGCTTCATTTACTGAAATATGATGAGTGTGCAACCCAAGTTCTTCAAGTATTCTGAGAGCGGTTACAGACCACTCTTGAAATCCTTTGATATGGTGTTCTAAGCAATCTTCGGCTTTTTCAAGATCAATTATTCCAAGACATCTTGAATCTTTGTAAGCAGACTTATGGTGTGCTACTATCATTTCCACAATAGCATCACGCCTGGTGACATCCACAAGCGATATAAAGAACAAAGAAGCTATTTCATGGCGAAAGAATTCTCCAGGTTTGCGCACATAATTCTTTTTCAATGTCTTTTGGAACAAAGGACTGGTCTTTCCTATATCGTGAAGCAATGCCCCATACACAGCAGTATCCTCATCCATATTAAGACAAATTGCAATCTTTTTCGCTACACTTGCAACTTCCTTCAAGTGTAGCGAAAGTGGTTGTGCTCCATTTTCTTCACTTTTTGCTAATATGTAATCGTAATCATTAATCATACATTCAAAATTGATTGTCCGTCAATCTCTAATGTTCCATACATAGGTTGTCCCCCCTTAAAACGGTTATATCCAACAAGGAAAGTATCATCCGATTCCACAAAACGGAGTTCAAACCCCTTAAGTTTATTGAACTCTTCTTCGTTCATCTCCTGTATTTCCTGAATAGGTAATAATACATCTTCATTTCTACACAAACATATATGCTGTGCGGAAGCTTTAACAGCGTCTTCTTTTGAAGAGAAGGCGAGTGTCAACAATGGGTTAAGTAAAACGCCTCTGTTAAGGATAGAGCGATTACGAATATATCCATCCTTCTTTTTCTCCCATCCTCTTGCTTGAATAACTTCCTGCTGAACACTCATAGAAGTATACTGCAACTTATGGCGCATAATCTTTTCTATTGTCCCATTTTTTACGAGCATTTCAGGAAAGAGTTTCTTCTCAATGCCTTCAATAATAGATGGGGTGAGAAACTGCTGGCTATATGTTTCGCTATCACGTACGGCTGTCCATGGCTTTATAAAACCGAATGGACCTTTATATGTTACTATATACATTATGTTCTTCTTTTTTGCAAACCTACAATTTTTATTCTTCTCGACCAAACATTTTACAAAAACAAGCCTTGTAATTGTTAGTCTTTTTCATACATAGATTTCATTATCTCTATCCTCTCCTTGATTCCCTTGCGCAGAGAAGCTGGTGCGAGGACTTCTACACCTTCCCCATGACGTAAGAGCTCATTTTGAAATTCTAAGGTGACTGCAAGTTTGAATTCAAATACACATGGAGCCACCTCGCGCTGAGATTTATGGAGTGGGAGAGTTCGAATGTATGGAGCAGTTATTTCTGATGTTCGGATGCGTACGGTGTCAACAAGCGATTCATTAACAACTATACCAATACTGTTGTTGAAGTATGTTTCTACATTTACAGACGCATCAGGCTTGAAACGGTCCTTCAACTGCTCAAGATGCATAATGCGGTCAAGAGCATATGTTTTGAAGCGAGTGTCCTCTATGTCACGACCAAGGATGTACCATCTGCGTTTTTTCGCTTTAAGGCAATATGGTTCAATAGTCTTAGTATGTGCCTCTTCACTTTCAAATTTTTGGTGTGTAATTTCCAATCTATGGTTACTTCTGATTGCACAAACTATCGTTTCCAGATATTCACTTCCGCGTGGTATGTCTTCCGTCTGGATGCGTGAACCAAGTGAGCGAAAACGTGAGAGGATATCGATGTTTTCTATATTCGAAAGCAGGGTAGTCTGCAAATTGCGCTCGAACAAAGGTGCAGGATCTTCTATGTAGTAGCCTTTGTTATTGTACTCGATATTGATGTTGAACACCTCTTCTATTACTCGAAGATGATTTCTGAATGTGTTACGTTCAAAAGGCAGTCCTTCACTATTATAAGGACAGCGCTTCCACTCTTCATTTATATCTGATAGAGACACATATTTCCTCTGCTTCAATTGCCGAGTAAGCCAGAAGAGTACTTTTATTTTTTCAGATATCTTCATATATCTTCCATTAAAGATTTCTGCAAATTTACCCAACAAGTGCTAATATTTATTTAGCACCTGCTCTTTTTTTTAGTTTCTTTTTCTATTTTTTATTGTCAAGCAATCCTTTTATTGCCTTGTCGAAGTCACTTTCCAACATACGCATCTCACGCTCACGATAACCAAGGGCAATGATCATGTCAAGGTTGTAATGGTCGATGTTGCGATTCACCTTGCGAGAACCTTCCTGACGAACTAATAAGAATTTCTTATAAGTTGCCTCGTCCTCAAGTTCCCTGTCATTGTAAATGCTGATAACATGCTGGCTTATATTCTGTTGTGTAGTATCGTGCACCATAGTCAACTGTTCTAAAACCTTTGAACTTAGCGCAGCGATCTCACTGACCGAAGGGGAAGTAAAACCTATTCGTGAAAATGAAGAAAAACTGTTTTTATCTGTTTTCATCTGTTTTCTTTTGTTTTAATTATAGACCGCTTGCGGTAAAAACAAGTACGATTAACTGGACACCTTATTTGGTAACACTTCTATCATTCCGAATCCCATACTGCCTTTTTCGCCAAGTCCACTCTCGTATGCTATCTGCATAAGTGGTTCGGGAAGATCTATGCGGAAATGGTAGCGGTAGCCTCTGATGCGCGTCTCATTTGGTGTTCCTGCCTTTATTCGGACAAGTGAGGATTTCGGTTCGCTAAGCACATTAAGATGACAGTATCTTTCTCCCTCATACTCATATCCGTAGATTGCCTGATACTTCCACAAAAGTCCTGCGAGTATGCCTGCTTCATAGAGATTATGAGAAGGGTGGATATAGTCCATCCTACCATGATCGTTGCGAAGAGATACACATACAGGCGAAAGTGTTTTGAATGTCATATCTGGGTGATACTCTAATGGTTTCATGACTTGTACCTCACGTACAATAAACTGCGCTCCTGATATGTTGTCTGCAATCTGGATAATCTGATCGGCAAAGATTCCCTGAATGAATTGCTGTGTGCTTTTCTCTGGGAGGAAACTAATGAATAGTGTTACTGTGTCGGAGTCAATAATGAGTCTTTCACGGTGTTTATCAATTCCAAGTTGCGGTACGATTAAATTAGAGAATGTAAAGAGCTTGAATCTCTTGTTCTCAAGTTGATATCCATTGTCGTGAAGCCATTGGGAAAAATCTGCGTCACTCTTTGATAGTGTACGATAGATTGCTGCCTGTAATGGATACTGATAATTGATTGGGATTGCGTTTCCCTTAACTTCTGGTTGAAGTTGGAGTGTAATTCTAAATCTCATAGTTTGTAATTTTAATGTTAAACGTTTGCAAACGTAATCATTTCTTGTAATTCCTGCAAGTATTTTGACAAGCATTTTAGAATTTTAAGGTGATGAAAATACTGATAGTCTCGTTGCAGACTCGTTGCAGACTCGTTGCAGACTCAATGCACATTCTTATAAAATACGGCAATTTTTCCAGTACTTAGCATCCCTTTTATGCCGCAAGCGGCCATGTAAAAAAACAGAGCTTCGCAAAAACCAAAAAAACATAAAAAAAACGTTTTACATGTGTCTATGACTTTAGCTTCTGACCAAATGCTATTATTTGCAAGGGTGGAAAACCTAATAACCTTCCTACCGTAAAACTGTCCTACCGTAAAACCTCACAACCTCACAACCGTATAATTGTACAACCTGAGTGCCAAAAATCGGAAAAGTAATGCGTAATTGACTTTAAGTCACATGAAAATGAGTGATTTTCATTTAAAAAAGCAAAAATATTTTGTCAATTCAAATGTTTGCAGTAATTTTGCACCCCGTTAGACTCTGTGCGTTCATTTGTGAATGCACATTGGTCTGCGAAACAATACATTATTTATTAACAACAATTTCTAAAAAAAGAATTAGAATGATTATCGTACCTGTAAAAGAAGGTGAGAACATTGAGAAGGCTCTCAAGAAGTTCAAGAGAAAGTCTGAAAAGACTGGCGTGATTAAGGAAGTAAGAAACCGTAAGCAGTTTGATAAGCCATCTGTAGTAAAGCGTATCAAGATGCAGCACGCTATCTATGTTAATCAGCTTCACCTCAATGAGGACTAATCCTTGAGGTAAAAAGAGAGAAAAAGTAAAAAATATCAGCCAAAATTTGGTTGTTGACTGAAAATATCCTAATTTAGTCGCGATTTAAGGACGTAAGTCACTTCAACGACATAATGATGGAGACCTGGGTAGATTCTTTTCTTGAATATCTGAAGTCTGAGAAGAATTATTCTGTACGAACTATACAAAGCTATGCAGATGATTTGAAAGATTTCCAGTGTTTCATGGATGGGCTGGGAGAGAGTTGGACGTTTGGCTCTGTGACATCGAATGATGTTAGAGAATGGATAGTCTACATGATGGACGAAAAGCACTTTGCTGTAGCAAATGTGAATCGTAAATTAAGTGCTCTCAGAACATGCTATCGTTATTTGAGGATGATGAACCATGTGGATGTCAATCCGATGGCGAAGATTGTCGGTCCTAAAAAGCAAAAGGTTCTTCCTACTTTCGTGAGAGAGTCGGAAATGGACAGGTTGCTTGAAATCACAAGTGAAGACGATTCGTTTGAAGGTGTGAGAAACAGGACTATAGTAATGATGTTCTATGAAACAGGTATTCGTCGCGCGGAGCTGTTGGGCTTGACTGATGTACGTGTTGACTTGGGCATGTGCCATATCAAGGTACTTGGTAAGCGAAACAAGGAAAGAATCGTTCCGTTTGGCGAAGAATTAAAGCAACAGATAGAACTGTATTTACATATGCGCCATGATGTGGTGCATGGTGATGCGGAGTCGTTCTTTGTCAGCAAGGAAGGGAAGCCTATGAATGAGGCTTCTGTTTCTAAAGTTGTTAAGGATTCACTATCTCTTGTGACGACGCAAAAGAAACGCTCGCCTCATGTGCTTCGCCACTCGTTTGCCACAGCAATGCTCAACAATGATGCCGATCTCGGGTCAATCCAGAAGATACTTGGGCATCAGAGCCTTGCCACTACCGAGGTTTATACCCATCTGTCATTTGAAGAACTTAAAAGTGCATACAAGAACGCGCATCCGCGCAATTAGTATAAACCTTTAAATAAATATGACTATGGATATTTTAGTTAAGGCAATCCACTTTGAGGCAACAGAAAAGTTGCAGGAGTTTATTCAGAAGAAGGTAAATAAGCTGGATAAGCATTGTGACAATATAAGAAAGGTCGAGGTGTCATTGAAGGTCGTGAAACCTGAAACAGCACTCAATAAGCAGGTGGCAATTACTGTGTCTTTGCCTGGAGATGAGTTGTTTGCAGAGAAGATTTGCGACACATTTGAAGAATCAATTGACGATTGTCTCGCTGCTTTGGAGAAGCAGTTGGGGAAATACAAAGAAAAACAGGCTAAAAACTAAAAAAAGCCTGAAATATATTTGGCATTTGAAAAATTATGCCTAAATTTGCAGCCGTTTCGTATGAGTTGCTTGTACGAACGGCTTTTTCTGCCTCTTTAGCTCAGTTGGCCAGAGCACGTGATTTGTAATCTCGGGGTCGTTGGTTCGAATCCGACAAGAGGCTCTAAATAAAAGAAAAATGCTGTGGATGAGCAATAAAGCAGCTTGTCTGTGGCAAGAATGAACGAAATATGGGTATATTCCAGAGTGGCCAAATGGGGCAGACTGTAAATCTGCTGGCTTTCGCCTTCGGTGGTTCGAATCCATCTGTACCCACGCTACTTCTTCGCTCTGGAAGTATAAAGCAATACATTACATAGGTACTCTGCTGTTATAGCTCAGCGGTAGAGCACTTCCTTGGTAAGGAAGAGGTCCCGAGTTCAAGTCTCGGTAACAGCTCCTGATATGTTTTGTATTCAGAGAATGCTACTAAAGGAATTTTATATTTTATAACATTTTAGATTATTTTTAATAAGCTATGGCAAAAGAAACATTCGTGCGTACCAAACCACACGTAAACATTGGTACAATCGGTCACGTAGACCACGGTAAGACAACTCTTACTGCAGCTATCACAACAGTACTCGCAAAGGCAGGTCTCTCTGAGGTTAAGTCATTCGACCAGATCGATAACGCACCTGAGGAGAAGGAGCGTGGTATCACTATCAACACTGCTCACGTTGAGTATGAAACAGCTAACCGTCACTATGCACACGTAGACTGTCCAGGACACGCTGACTACGTTAAGAACATGGTAACTGGTGCTGCTCAGATGGACGGTGCTATCATCGTTTGTGCTGCAACTGATGGTCCTATGCCACAGACTCGTGAGCACATCCTTCTTGCTCGTCAGGTAAACGTACCACGTCTTGTTGTATTCTTGAACAAGTGTGATATGGTTGACGATGAGGAGATGCTTGAGCTCGTAGAGATGGATATGCAGGATCTTCTTTCACAGTATGATTTCGAGGCTGAGACTCCAATCATCCGTGGTTCTGCTCTTGGTGCACTTAACGGTGTTGCTGAGTGGGAAGAGAAGGTTATGGAGCTTATGAACGCTTGCGATACTTGGATCCAGGAGCCAGTTCGTGACGTTGAGAAGCCATTCCTTATGCCAGTTGAGGACGTATTCTCTATCACTGGTCGTGGTACAGTTGCTACAGGTCGTATCGAGACAGGTGTTATCAAGGTAGGTGACGAAGTTCAGCTCCTCGGTCTCGGTGAGGACAAGAAGTCTGTTGTAACAGGTGTTGAGATGTTCCGTAAGCTCCTCGATCAGGGTGAAGCTGGTGATAACGTAGGTCTCCTCCTCCGTGGTATCGATAAGAAGGAAGTTAAGCGTGGTATGGTAATCACTCACCCAGGTGTAATCACTCCACATCAGGGCTTCAAGGCTTCTATCTACGTCCTCAAGAAGGAAGAAGGTGGTCGTCACACTCCATTCAAGAACCACTATCGTCCACAGTTCTACCTCCGTACAATGGACTGTACTGGTGAGATCTCTCTCCCAGATGGAATCGAGATGGTTATGCCAGGTGATAACGTTGAGATCAAGGTTGAGCTCATCTACCCAGTTGCTATCAACGTAGGTCTTCGTTTCGCTATCCGCGAGGGTGGACGTACTGTAGGTTCTGGTCAGATCACTGAGGTATTCGACTAATTGTCGTAATCAGTTTAGTCTTTTAGACTGAAACATAATAAAGGTTGGACACTAGGGAATGGTTATTAGTTTTCGCATCGCATTCTAAGTGTCCAACCATTTTACGGGAATAGCTCAGTTGGTAGAGCACTGGTCTCCAAAACCAGGTGTCGGGAGTTCGAGCCTCTCTTCCCGTGCGATTTAGAAATAATACGTTGAGGATTTGTGCTTGCATGATGAATCGATGTTATAAAAAGAATAAAACCACTATGTTTGGTAAAATAATAAACTATTGCAAAGAATCATACGATGAACTTGTGCATCAGGTGACTTGGCCATCATACAAGGAGCTGACTAACAGTGCAGTGATAGTATTATCAGCTTCCGTAGTCATTGCTATTGTAGTTTTTGCCATGGACACTGTTTTTGAGAACGCGATGGAGCTTGTTTATTCAATTTTCTAAAGAAAAGGAATAGATTATGGCAGACAATCAGAAAAAATGGTATGTTCTCCGTGCGATTAGCGGTAAGGAACAGAATGTTAAGGAGTATATTGAACTTGACATGAAGAACCACGGCTATCAGGAGTATGTATCACAGGTTCTCATACCACAGGAGAACGTGATAAAGGTTCAGAACAACAAGCGTGTGGAGCAGAAGAGAAATCTTCTTCCTGGATATGTTCTTGTTGAGGCAAACCTTGTTGGTGAGATTCCTCACATGTTGCGTAATACTCCTGGTGTTCTCGGGTTCCTTGGAGGAACAGACAAGCCTATCCCACTTCGCAAGAAGGAAATCGAGCGTATGCTCGGTGTGGAAGAGGTTCGCGAGGATACAACAGTTGTTCAGACACCTCTCGTGGATTTCCTCGTCGGCGAGGCTGTGAAGGTAACAGATGGTGCCTTCGAAGGTTTCGACGGTGTTGTTGATGAAGTTCAGCCAGAGAAGTGTAAGCTTACTGTATCGGTCAAGGTGTTCGGACGTCCAACGCCGCTCGAACTCCTCTATTCACAAGTTACAAAGGATTTAGGTTGATTGTTACGCAACCGATAGTCCCCAATCGTTAATTTATTAAATATTTTAAAACAATGGCTAAAGAAGTTGCTGGATTAATCAAATTACAGATTAAGGGTGGCGCTGCAAATCCATCACCACCAGTAGGACCTGCTCTTGGTTCTAAGGGTATCAATATTATGGATTTCTGTAAGCAGTTCAATGCCAGAACTCAGGACAAGGCTGGAAAGGTACTTCCAGTTGTTATTTCTTACTACTCAGACAAGTCATTCGACTTCGTTATCAAGACTCCTCCTGCTGCTATTCAGCTTATGGAAGCTGCTAAGTTAAAGAAGGGTTCTGCTGAGCCAAACCGTAAGAAGGTTGCTGAGGTTACTATGGATCAGATCAAGGCTATCGCTGAAGACAAGATGGCTGATTTGAACTGCTTCACAATTGAGTCAGCTATGTCTATGATTGCAGGTACTGCAAGAAGCATGGGTATTACAGTTAAGTAAAATTCCCTGACAAAACTATTAAAACTTCAATTACAATGAGTAAACTTACAAAAAATCAGAAAATAGTTGCAGACAAGGTTGAAGCAGGGAAGGCATATCCATTGAGCGAGGCAGCTCAGCTTGTAAAGGATATCACTTTTACAAAGTTTGATGCTTCTCTCGATATCGACATCCGTCTCGGTGTTGACCCTCGTAAGGCTAACCAGATGGTACGTGGTGTTGTTTCATTGCCTAATGGTACTGGTAAGGAAATTCGCGTTCTCGCTCTCGTTCCTTCAGACCAGGCTGCTGCTGCTCAGGAGGCTGGTGCAGACTATGTAGGTCTCGAAGAGTATATCGAAAAGATTAAGGGTGGATGGACTGACATTGATGTCATCATCACTATGCCTTCTTGCATGGGTAAGCTCGGTGCTCTCGGTCGTGTACTCGGTCCTCGTGGTCTCATGCCAAACCCAAAGAGTGGTACTGTAACTATGGACGTTGCAAAGGCTGTACGTGAAGTAAAGCAGGGTAAGATTGACTTCAAGGTTGACAAGTCTGGTATTGTTCACACATCTATCGGTAAGGTTTCATTCTCTGCTGAGAAGATCGCTGAAAATGCACAGGAGTTCATCAACACTATTATCAAGTTGAAGCCTGCTACTGCTAAGGGTACTTATATTAAGAGCATTTATCTCTCTAGTACAATGAGCAAGGGCGTTAAGGTTGACCCAAAGTCTGCTGAATAATTAAAAATCGTTTTTGACTTATGAAGAAAGAAGATAAAAGCTTACTTATTGATTCACTCGTAGAAACTCTCAAGGAGTATGCACACTACTATATCGTAGACCTTACTGCTCTTGACAGTGCTATTACAAGTGAACTCAGAAGAGAGTGTTTTAAGAAAGAGGTAAAGCTCCAGGTTGTTAAGAATAAGCTCTTCATCAAGGCTCTCGAGAAGATCGGTGCTGATGTTGAAGCTTTCAAGCCAGCTCTCAAGGAGACTACTGCCATCATGTATTCTAATACAGCTAATAAGCCTGCTCGTATCATCAAGGACTTCTCTAAGAAGTACGGCAAGCCAGGTTTCAAGGCTGCTTACGCAGAAGAAGCTGTTTATGTTGGCGAGGACAAGCTCGGCACTCTCGTTGCTCTTAAGAGCAAGAACGAACTCATTGCAGACGTTATCGCTGCTCTCGAGTCACCAATCATGAATGTGGTTAGTGCTCTTGAGAACAAGTCAGAGGCTGCTGCTGAGTAATTAAAAATCAAAGAATATTAACTATTTAATACATTAAAGAAAATGGCTGATATTAAGGCTATCGCTGAGCAGCTCGTTGCGCTCACAGTACAGGAGGTAATCGACCTCAAGAACGAACTTAAGGAAACTTATGGCATCGAGCCAGCTGCTGCTGCTGTTGTTGTAGCTGCAGGTGAGGGTGGTGCTGCAGCAGAAGAGAAGACTTCATTCGACGTAGTTCTCAAGTCTGCTGGTGCTGCTAAGCTTGCTGTTGTTAAGGCAGTTAAGGAAGCATGTGGTCTCGGACTTAAGGAGGCTAAGGATATGGTTGACGGTGCTCCTTGCAATGTTAAGGAGGGTGTTGACAAGGCAACTGCAGAGGCTATCAAGACAGCTCTCGAAGGTGCAGGTGCTGAGGTTGAGCTCAAGTAATTTATTACTTAATATACTTATGGTTAAGAATCTTCAGGTTGGGGATTCTTAACCTTTTTGTGTCTATATAACACTACTCATCTTAAATATCTAAAACGAGTTTAATTGTCCGGATTATTCCAACTTGTTTGGAAGTATTTAAGACAAGATTTCCAAACAACTTGGATTTATACTGGATTAAACAAATAACATAATAAATTAAGATGTCAAAAATCATCAATAATCGCGTTAACTTTGCGAGCGTTCAGAATCCAATGCCTTATCCTGATTTCCTCGAGATTCAGCTTAAGTCATTCCGTGATTTCCTTCAGCTCGACACTCCTCCTGAGTGTCGTAAGAATGATGGTCTTTACAAGGTGTTCGCTGAGAATTTCCCAATCAACGATACTCGCAATAACTTCGTACTCGAGTTCCTCGACTACTATATTGATGCCCCAAGATACTCTATTGAAGAGTGTCTCGAGCGTGGTCTCACATATAGTGTGCCTCTCAAGGCTAAGCTGAAGTTGTCATGTTCAGATCCTGACCATGTTGATTTCGATACTGTAATTCAGGATGTATTTTTGGGTCCAATCCCTTATATGACTGATAACGGTACATTTGTTATCAATGGTGCAGAGCGTGTTGTTGTTTCTCAGTTGCATCGTTCTCCTGGTGTATTCTTCGGATCAAGTGTTCATGCAAATGGTACTCCACTTTTCTCTGCACGTATCATTCCTTTCAAGGGTTCATGGATTGAGTTCGCTACGGACATCAACAATGTGATGTATGCATACATCGACCGTAAGAAGAAGCTTCCTGTTACAACTCTTCTCCGTGCTATCGGTTTTGAGCATGACAAGGATATCCTTCAGATCTTTGATCTTGCTGATGAACTTGATGTTGTAGAGGGTAAAACTGATGCTCTTATTGGTCGTAAGCTTGCTGGTAATGTAAGTAAGTTTAGAACAGAGGACTTCGTTGATGAAGATACAGGTGAGGTTGTATCTATTGAGCGTATCGAGTCAATTGTTGAGCGTGGTGCCATTATTGATGAAGATAACATTGAGCAGATTCTTGATGCAGGCATCGACAAGATCCTCGTAACAAAGGAAGGAAGCGATGTCTCTGAATACAATATTATCTACAACACTCTTCAGAAGGACCCAAGTAACTCTGAGAAGGATGCTGTAGTTTACATCTACCGTCAGCTTCGTAACGCAGATCCTGCAGATGATGCATCTGCTCGTGAAGTTATCATGAACCTCTTCTTCTCAGAGAAGCGTTATGATCTTGGTGATGTAGGTCGCTACCGTCTTAACAAGAAGCTCAACCTTAATACTCCTGATGATGTTCGTGTCCTCACTAAGGAGGATATCATCGAAATCATCAAGTATCTCGTTGAACTTGCAAACTCTAAGGCTGTAGTTGATGATATTGACCACCTCTCTAATCGTCGCGTTCGTACTGTTGGCGAGCAGCTCGCTAACCAGTTCGCAATCGGTCTCGCTCGTATGAGCCGAACAATTCGTGAACGTATGAATGTTCGTGATAATGAGGTGTTCACTCCAACTGACTTGATAAATGCGAAGACAATATCTTCTGTTATCAACTCATTCTTTGGTACAAACCCATTGTCACAGTTCATGGATCAGACTAACCCACTTGCGGAGGTTACTCACAAGCGTCGTCTGTCTGCCCTCGGTCCTGGTGGTCTTTCTCGTGAGCGTGCAGGTTTCGAGGTTCGAGATGTACACTATACTCACTATGGTCGTCTTTGTCCTATTGAGTCTCCTGAAGGTCCAAATATCGGTCTTATCTCTTCACTCTGTGTGTATGCTAAGATTAATGACCTTGGATTTATCGAGACACCATATCGTGTAGTTAAGGATGGTATTTGTGACATTGACAACGATCATGCTGTTTATCTCTCTGCTGAAGAGGAGGAGAACAAGATAATTGGTCAGGGTAATGCACCTCTTACAGAAGACGGTCACTTTATCCGTAAGGTCGTTAAGTGTCGTCAGGATGCAGATTATCCTGTTGTACCACCAACTCAGGTTGACTATGTGGATGTTGCTCCACAGCAGATTGCATCTATTGCAGCTGCACTTATCCCATTCTTGGAGCATGATGATGCTCACCGTGCGTTGATGGGATCTAACATGATGCGTCAGGCAGTTCCACTTATTCGTACAGAAGCTCCAATCGTTGGTACTGGTATTGAGAAGCAGGTCTGCGAGGATTCACGTACAATGATCACTGCAGAAGGTGATGGTGTTGTTGAATTTGTTGACGCAACTACAATTCGTATCATGTATGACCGTACAGAGGACGAGGAGTTCGTAAGCTTTGAGCCAGCTCTCAAGGAGTACAAGATTCCTAAGTTCCGTCGTACAAACCAGAATATGGTTATTGACCTTCGCCCAATCTGTGAGCGTGGTCAGCGTGTAAAGGCAGGTGATATCCTTACTGAAGGTTATGCAACTGAAGATGGTGAACTTGCTCTTGGACGTAACCTCCTTGTTGCTTATATGCCTTGGAAGGGGTATAACTATGAGGATGCTATCGTGCTCAACGAGCGCGTAGTTCGTGAGGACCTTCTTACTTCAGTACACGTTGACGAGTACTCACTCGAGGTTCGTGAAACAAAGCGTGGTATGGAGGAACTTACTTCAGATATTCCTAATGTTAGTGAAGAGGCTACTAAGGATCTTGACGAGAATGGTATCGTTCGTGTTGGTGCTCGTATCGAGCCAGGTGATATCCTTATCGGTAAGATCACACCTAAGGGTGAGAGCGACCCTTCTCCAGAAGAGAAACTTCTTCGTGCTATCTTCGGTGACAAGGCTGGTGATGTTAAGGATGCTTCACTCAAGGCTACACCATCACTTTCAGGTGTAATCATTGACAAGAAGCTCTTCTCTAAGGCAATGAAGACTCGTGCTGGTAAGATGGCAGATAAGCAGATTCTTCCTAAGTACGATCAGGAGTTCAATGACAAGGTTGATGCTCTTAAGGCTATCCTTATCGATAAACTCCTTGAAATCACAGATGGCAAGGTTTCTGCCGGTGTGAAGGACTTCATGGGCACAGATATTATCCCTAAGGGCGCTAAGTTTATTGCAGGTGCACTTGATATTATCGACTATACAGCAGTACAGCTCAGTAACTGGACAAGTGATGAACATGCAAACATGCTTATCCGTCAGCTTGTAATCAACTACCTCAAGCAGTATAAGCTTCTTGATGCAGAGCTCAAGCGTAAGAAGTATGCTCTTACAATCGGTGATGAGCTTCCATCAGGTATCATCCAGATGGCTAAGGTTTACATTGCTAAGAAGCGTAAGATCGGTGTGGGTGATAAGATGGCCGGACGTCACGGTAACAAGGGTATCGTTTCTAAGGTTGTTCGTCAGGAGGATATGCCATTCCTCGAGGATGGTACTCCTGTAGATATCGTACTTAACCCACTTGGTGTGCCTTCACGAATGAATATCGGACAGATTTTCGAGACAGTACTTGGATCTGCAGGAAAGAAACTCGGTATTAAGTTTGCTACTCCAATCTTCGATGGTGCGCATCTTGAAGATCTTTGTGAGTGGACAGACAAGGCTGGCCTTCCACGTTATGGACGTACTTATCTTTATAATGGTGAGACAGGTCTTCGTTTCGACCAGCCAGCTACAGTAGGTGTAACTTACATGTTGAAGCTCGGTCACATGGTTGAAGACAAGATGCATGCTCGTTCTATCGGTCCTTACTCTCTCATCACTCAGCAGCCACTTGGTGGTAAGGCTCAGTTCGGTGGACAGCGTTTCGGAGAGATGGAAGTCTGGGCTCTTGAGGCATTCGGTGCTTCACATGTCCTTCAGGAGATCCTTACTATTAAGTCAGATGATGTTACAGGTCGTTCAAAGGCTTATGAGGCAATCGTTAAGGGTGACGCAATGCCAACTCCTGGTATCCCAGAGTCACTTAATGTGCTTCTCCACGAGCTTCGTGGTCTTGGTCTCAGCATCACAATGGAATAATATTAAGTTCTTAAGTTTATAGGTTTTTAAGTTTTTTAGTTTAGGAGATTATTTCTCTCCTTAGCTTTAGAACTTAAAAACTCAAAACAAGCAGAACTCAAAAACTTTCGAAAATAATGGCTTTTAAGAAAGAAACAAAAGTAAAAAATAACTTCACAAAGATCACTATTGGTCTTGCTTCTCCAGAAGAGATCCTTGAGAACTCTTGTGGTGAGGTTTTGAAGCCTGAAACTATCAACTACCGCACATACAAGCCTGAGCGTGACGGTCTTTTCTGCGAACGCATCTTTGGTCCAACAAAGGACTATGAGTGTCACTGTGGAAAGTACAAGCGTATTCGCTATAAAGGTATTGTCTGTGACCGATGTGGTGTTGAGGTAACAGAGAAGAAGGTTCGCCGTGAGCGTGTAGGTCATATTGGTCTCGTTGTACCAATTGCTCACATCTGGTATTTCCGTTCTCTTCCAAATAAGATAGGTTACCTTCTTGGCATTCCAACAAAGAAGCTTGATTCTATCATCTACTATGAGCGCTATATAGTGCTCCAGGCTGGTGCAGCTCTCGATGAGGAGGCTGGTATTGTTGATGGTGAACTTATCACAGAGGATCAGTACTATGATGTAATTGATAACCTCGATGAGAATAACGAGCTTCTTCCAGATAGCGATCCTAACAAGTTTATTGCAAAGATGGGTGCAGAGGCAATAGAATGGTTGCTCCAGCGCGTAGATCTTGATGCTCTTTCATATGAACTTCGTGACCGTGCAAGTCAGGATGGATCTGTACAGCGTAAGACTGAGGCTCTCAAGCGTCTCCAGGTTGTAGAGTCTTTCCGTGCTTCACGCGGCAAGAATAAGCCTGAGTGGATGATCATGCATAACTTGCCTGTAACTCCACCAGATCTTCGTCCACTTGTTCCACTTGATGGTGGTCGTTTCGCTACATCTGACCTCAATGACCTCTATCGTCGTGTTATCATTCGTAACAACCGACTCAAGAGACTTATTGAAATCAAGGCTCCAGATGTGATCCTCCGTAACGAGAAGCGTATGCTTCAGGAGGCTGTTGACTCTCTCTTCGATAACTCACGCAAGTCTTCTGCTGTTAAGAACGAGAGCAACCGTCCACTTAAGTCACTCTCTGACTCTCTCAAGGGTAAGCAGGGACGTTTCCGTCAGAACCTCCTCGGTAAGCGTGTTGACTACTCAGCTCGTTCAGTTATCGTCGTAGGTCCAGAGCTCAAGATGGGTGAGTGTGGTCTTCCAAAGCTCATGGCTGCGGAACTTTACAAGCCATTCATCATCCGCAAGCTCATCGAGCGCGGTATCGTTAAGACAGTTAAGTCTGCAAAGAAGATTGTTGACCGTCGTGAACCAGTCGTATTCGATATCCTCGAAAACGTAATGAAGGGACACCCAGTGCTCCTCAACCGTGCGCCAACACTTCACCGTCTCGGTATCCAGGCATTCCAGCCTAAGATGATTGAAGGTAAGGCTATTCAGCTCCACCCACTCGCATGTACAGCGTTCAACGCCGACTTCGACGGTGACCAGATGGCCGTTCACCTCCCACTCTCTAATGAAGCAGTACTTGAAGCACAGATCCTTATGCTTCAGTCACACAATATCCTCTCTCCTGCAAGTGGTGACCCTATCACAGTGCCATCACAGGATATGGTACTTGGTCTCTACTACATCTCTAAGGTACGTGAAGGTGCCAAGGGATCAGGCCTTACATTCTATGGTACAGAAGAGGCTATCATTGCATACAATGAAGGCCGTGTAGATGTACACGCTCCTATCAAGTGTCTTGTAGACGATGTTGACTCTGAGGGTGCTCCTATCCGTCACATTGTTGAGACAACTGTAGGTCGTATCATCATCAACGAGGTAATACCAACAGAGATTGGCTACGTTAATGAGGTAATCGGAAAGAAGGCTCTTAAGAAGGTCATCACTCGTGTTATCAAGGGTGTAGGTATGGCTCGTGCTTGTGAGTTCCTCGATGGTATCAAGAACCTTGGTTACCGCAAGGCATACGAAGGTGGACTTTCATTCGTGCTTGATGATATCATCATCCCAGAAGAGAAGAAGGATATCGTACAGGAAGGTCAGGACACAGTAGACCAGATCACTGGTAACTATGAGCTTGGTCTTATCACAGATAAGGACCGTTACCAGCAGGTTGTAGAAACTTGGACAAAGGTTAACGAGTCAATCAAGAAGACTCTGATGAAGCAGATGACAGAGGCTGACCAGGGATTCAATGCAGTCTTCATGATGCTTGATTCTGGTGCCCGTGGTTCTGCTGACCAGATTGCTCAGCTCGCAGGTATGCGTGGTTTGATGGCTAAGCCACAGAAGGCAGGTGCATCAGACAACAACATCATCGAGAACCCTATCATTTCTAACTTTAAGGAAGGAATGTCAGTGCTTGAGTACTTCATCTCTACTCACGGTGCTCGTAAGGGTCTTGCCGATACAGCCCTCAAGACAGCCGATGCAGGTTACTTGACTCGTCGTCTTGTCGATGTATCTCACGATGTTATTATTAATGAAGAAGACTGTGGCACTCTCCGTGGTCTTATCTGTACAGCACTTAAGGACGGCGACCGTGTCGTTGCAAGTCTTGCAGAGAGAATCCTCGGTCGTGTATCAGTTCACGATATTGTTAATCCTACAAACAATGAACTCATCGTTGCTTCTGGTGAGGAGATCACAGATCGTATCGCTAAGGAGATTGAAGATTCAGGCATTGAGAGCGTAGAGATCCGTTCTGTTCTCACTTGTGAGAGCAAGAAGGGTGTTTGTATGAAGTGTTACGGACGTAACCTTGCTACTCAGCGCATGGTACAGAAGGGTGAGGCTGTTGGTGTCATCGCAGCACAGGCTATCGGTGAGCCAGGTACTCAGTTGACTCTCCGTACATTCCACGCCGGTGGTGTCGCTGGTAACGCAGCAGCAAACGCACAGATCAAGGCTAAGAATGCTTCTAAACTCGAGTTTGAGGAGCTTCGTACTATTGACCGTCCAACTGAGGAACATCCAAATGGAAAGGTTGTAGTAGGTCGTCTTGCAGAACTTCGTTTCCTTGATGTGAATACTGGTATTCCACTCTCTACTGTTAGCGTTCCATACGGTGCAAACCTCTATGCCGCTGATGGTGACGTTGTAGAAGCTGGTACTGTAATCGCTGACTGGGATCCATTTAACGCTGTAATCGTAACAGAGTTTAATGGTACTGTAGAGTTCGAAGGTGTTAAGGAAGGTGTTACATTCCGTGTTGATATCGATGAGACAACAGGTTTGAAAGACTATATCGTTACAGAATCTAAGGATCGTCAGACAGTTCCATATTGTCATATCAAGGATGAGAATGGTGATCTTCTCCGTACTTACTCATTCCCTATCAATGGTCACATCTCTGTTGAGGATGGTCAGAAACTTGTTGCTGGTGATATTCTTGTTAAGATTCCACGTTCTGTTGCAAAGGCAGGCGATATCACCGGTGGTCTTCCACGTGTAACAGAGCTCTTCGAGGCCCGCAACCCATCTAACCCAGCTATCGTTGCTGAAATCGACGGTCAGGTAACAATGGGTAAGGTAAAGCGTGGTAACCGTGAGATAATCCTTACTTCAAAGGTTGGTGATGTTCGTAAGTATCTTGTTCCAACATCAAAGCAGATCCTTGTACAGGAAGATGACTATGTTCGCGCAGGTACTCCGCTTTCTGATGGTGCAATCACTCCAGCAGACATCCTTGCAATCAAGGGTCCTACTGCTGTTCAGGAATACATTGTTAATCAGGTTCAGGATGTGTACCGTATGCAGGGTGTAGGTATCAACGATAAGCACTTTGAGATCATCGTTCGTCAGATGATGCGTAAGGTAAGAATCGACGATCCAGGTGATACTAAGTATCTTGAGGACGGTATTGTTGATAAGCTTGACTTCATCGAGGAGAATGACCGCATCTGGGGCAAGAAGGTTGTAACAGACGCTGGTGACTCTGAGACAATGAAGCCTGGTATGATTATCACAGCTCGTAGACTTCGTGACGAGAACTCTTCTCTCAAGCGTAAGGATATGAAACTTGTTCAGGTTCGTGACGCAGTTCCTGCAACTGCAACACAGATCCTTCAGGGTATCACACGTGCAGCGCTCGGTTCAAAGAGCTTCATGTCATCTGCATCATTCCAGGAGACAACAAAGGTTCTCAACGAAGCTGCTATTTCAGGAAAGAGCGATCCACTCGAGGGTATGAAGGAGAACGTAATCTGTGGTCACCTTATTCCTGCAGGAACAGGTCTTCGCGACTTCGAGAAGATTGTTGTGGGTTCTAAGGAGGATTATCAGGAGGCACAGCAGCGTACATTCAATCCAGACATGCGTTTCGCATCTTATCACGACTAAGTAATAGTTCTTACTACGATAATTATCCCCGGGAACATTAGTTCTCGGGGATTTTTCTTACCTTTGTGTCCGGATAAATTTTGATCTTTTTAACTGATTTGTATAACTTGGAAACTTAAAAACTCAAAAACATAGTAACTAACATACTTAATAACTAACAAACTTATAAATCGAATGTTTTACTGGACAATAATAGTAATAGTAATTGCCGAGTTTGTTTTTAGCATCTCGTTAACTTACCTGAATCATAAAGCTTCGCATCAACCAATACCAGCAGAACTTGCAGGTATCTATGACGATGATAAATACAATAAGCAACAATCTTATTCACTTACCCATCGTAAACTGGGAGTGCTCTCTACTATCATAAACACACTATGTACACTTGTTCTGTTTGCCTTTGGTGGGTTCGCTATGATTGATGGAATAGTAAGAAGTGTTTCTGAGAATCCAATAATTATGGCATTAATGTTCATGGGAATCCTTTATGTCATAACAAGTGTGATAGATGTGCCATTAAGTTACTATTCGACCTTTGTTATTGAAGAGAAGTTTGGCTTTAATCGTACAACACACAAGATGTTTTTCCTTGATCTCCTCAAGGGAATTGCTATAAATATCGTGATAATGGGATCACTTCTGTCGGCTATTGTTTTTCTGTATGGCCTTGTACCAAACTACTTCTGGATTGCAGCGTGGGCAGTTATGATGATTGTAACCATCTTCTTGCAGTTCTTCTACTCCGACCTTATTGTGCCACTTTTTAACAAACAGTCACCACTCGAAGAAGGAGAATTGCGTACAGCCATAGAATCGTTTGCACAGAAGGTAGGATTCGGGCTTAAGGACATTTATGTTATGGATAGTTCAAAGCGTTCAACTCATGCAAATGCCTATTTCACAGGCTTCGGTAGCAAGAAGCGTATTGTACTTTATGACACTCTTATTCAGCAGTTGTCAACGGAGGAAATAGTTGGTGTCCTTGCCCATGAAATAGGTCATTATAAGCATCATCATAATATCATTGGCATGTTTGTTCATGCATGTACTTCCATGATAATGCTCTATGTGTTCAGCCTTGTCATAGACAGCGTAGAGATAGCCAATGCGGCCGGATGTCGTGAGGCCTCATTCCATATTAACGTGATGGTATTTTCTATGCTGTATAGCCCTGTTGATATTATCCTCTCAATGTTTATGAACATCTCATCAAGAAAACATGAGTGGCAGGCGGATGAGTTTGCTCGTGTAAATGGACTTGGTAAGGCTGTTAGCAGTGGCTTGAGAAAGATGTCGGCAAATAGCCTTGCAAATCTCACTCCACACCCTCTTGTAGTGTTTATGGAGTATTCTCACCCTACATTATTGCAGAGAGTGAGGCACTTGGAGAATGCATAGTGGAAAGATAGATTCTCATTGCGTAGATTAATTTTCTTTTAAGGAGCTTATGAAGAGAATACTTGAGTTAAAGGACAAGTTTAGGGATTTTATTAAAGCAGACAATAAAATTACTTATCTTGGCAAACTTTTGGGCGAGTACAACAAGAGTATTCGTGATTCTAAGTTGCTCGGATTCGTGTTGACAGTAGTGTCTCTTGTCCAGCTTATATTAAAGGAAAAGATTACACGAAAGGGGGCTGACCTTACTTATAGCACCATAATGTCAATAGTTCCTATTCTCGCTATCATCTTTGCCATAGCAAAAGGATTTGGCATGGAAGGCATGATGTGGAACCAGATTGAGAAACTGATGGGCGTAAGTGAGACTGACATAATGGATCAGGTACTTATGTCTGTTAGTAAAAGCGTTGAGATGACAAAGGCAAACTCTGGTTGGATCTTTGGGGTTGCTGTGTTTATCTTGCTCTACACGGCGAACAATGCAATGTGCAAACTTGAGGATATCTTTAATGAGATTTGGAATGTACGTTCAGGAAAAGGCTGGTTTGAACGCCTTCCCTATAACATGTTTTTTCTTGTGGTTTTGCCTAGCGCAATACTTATGATAGGTGCCATTACGGGGCAGGTAGAGTCGTTAGCGTCTTCCTATATTTCCTTTGCAGATTGGGGAATGCGGTGCCTCATAGTAAGTATAATGCTTGTAGCCATCTATAAACTATTGCCAGATACGAATGTAAAGTTTCTTTGTGCTTTATATGCTGGAATCATTGCTGGCATAGCGTTAACAGTGTGGCATTACTGCTACCTTGAGTTTCAGAACACTTTGTTCAACTATAACAAGGTCTATGGTAGCTTTGCCGCTATTCCTTTTTTCCTTATTTGGACACTTATCTCGTGGATCATCTGTTTGATAGGCGCAAAACTGAGTATGGTGCTGCAGATGAGGACAATCGTGAAGGGATGGAGTGTTCTTGACCAGATGCTTCTTGAGGAAATGTCTGAACGTTCCAAGATGCATGTGCTTGTCTCCGTTGCAAGTGTCATTGCCCGAAATTTTGTTGATGGACAGCAGACAACCGAACACATACTTGTAGAGAAAACAAAACTATCTTACATCTATGTGTCTTATGGCGTGGAAGTTCTTGTGAAATGTGGTTTTATCCATGTTGTGCTTCAAGGCAAAAACGAATTGGTCTATCCGACCAAGAATGTTGAAAATATGACTGTTGCAGAATTCGTCAAATGCGTGTTTGTAAGTGGACATGATAATCTTACAACAACCTCTGATGAAGTGAAAAACTGTGTAGATGAACTCTTTATAGATGCTACACGTAATAATACAAAGAAACTAAAGGATGTTATTTCTTAAGCGCTAAGGTTTGTGAATTCAAGCCAATGCAAGTTTATGGGATGATGATTGTTGGATTTTTTTGTTTGTAAAGTAGATAAAAACAATAAGGGCGGTTGAAAAACTCAATCGCCCTTATTGTTTTTTATCTTAGTCTTTTACTTCCTCAAAACTTACGTATTCTCCGTCATCTGCGGTAAAAACTTTTTCACCTTTCTTGTGACTGTGACTATTATGTTGCCCAGTGTTTGATGAGGAATTATTAGAAAAGTTTGAACTGCTGGAGTTATTGTTGCTACTGTATGTATTGCTCTTTCCAACCCTTTTTCCTGTGATTAGGTTCCAAAGGTTTGAGATGCCACCCGCAAGACTGCTGAGAATGTTTATGACAAATGCTAATGCAAGGAAAATCGCGAATAATAATAGTACAGCGATAAAAATAAAGATTGTCCACATATTTGCAGAATATTTAATTGTTATTCGTTATCCTTGGTTGTGCAAAGAATGTGCCATTTGCAGTTTCATGACAAAATGACTTGAAACATACTATTTCCTGCCGAATAAACCGCCAAATTGTGGAGCAAGTCCCATTGCAACATACAATCCTATGCAACCAGCAATTCCCTTTGAGATGTATTGCCATGTGTGGTTCTCTGTTGATCCTAAAATGCCAGAGAACGTTAGGATTAATACACAAAGTATGAGGAAGATGTATTTAATCTTGTTGTCTGCCCATGAATAGTTTTTGAACTTTAGTGCAAACATTGGTACTTCGCACACAAGTAACCAGCATGCCAAAATCTCGAATGCAAGAAGGAATGGGGCATTGAAATGTGGTGAGATAAGGAACTTCTCACTGCTTGAAATAAGTGCTGCCCAGAAGATTGCGTTTGCTGGTGTTGGCACACCGATGAATCCCATGTGCTGACGCTCGTCTATGTTGAACTTAGCAAGTCTTAGTGCTGAGAAAGCTGCAATGAGGAATCCAAGGAATGGCATGTATGTGAAGAAGAACTTAGAATATAGAAGTTCTGGATAGCACACCTTTGTGTATAGGTGGAAAAGTAAAGCAGAAGGTGCTACGCCGAATGTGACAACATCGGCAAGTGAATCAAGTTCAAGTCCCATCTTACCACTTACTCCGAGTGCACGGGCTGTAAGACCGTCGAAAAAGTCGAAGCCAGCTCCAAGGAGAATGAAAAGGAATGTTGTCGCGTAGTTTCCGTGGAATGCTGCACCTGTAGCAATACAACCGCAGATAAGGTTGCAGCATGTTATCATATTTGGAATATGTTTCTTCATCGTTTTCTGTTCTTGATTAAAAGATTACTTTTCTGTACCTTTTAGAATAGCAAGTACAGTTTCGTCACCTACAGTCACCTGTCCCATCTCAACTTTGACCTCTGTTCCAAGTGGGAGGTAGACGTCAACTCGTGAACCGAGTTTGATGAATCCCATGTGGTCATCAATGAAGCATTCCTCTCCCTCCTTAGAATATGTGACAATGCGTCGTGCCATTGCACCAGCTATCTGACGAGCCATTACCTCTTCACCGTGTGGAGTACGGATAACGACCATTGAACGCTCGTTCTCGGTACTTGCCTTTGGAAGGTAAGCAGCCTTGAAGTTACCCTTCTGATGACCTACCTTGACGATGGTTCCCTCACAAGGAATCCAGTTTGCGTGAACGTTTGTAGGAGACATGAAAATGGAAACCATTATTCGTTTGTCATGGAAATACTCCATCTCTTCAACTTCCTCGATGACCACGATGTGTCCGTCAGCAGGTGCAACAACCACATTGGTTGTAGGTCCCTGGAACATACGGATAGGACAACGATAGAAATTGTATAGAATTCCGTAGAGTATTGCACAAACTGCAAATATGATGTATGAGAAAATGCCAAGTATGTCCATAAAGTACCATGCGGCAAAACACACAACTGCGGCTGATAGACCGCATGTGATAAGTGGACTTACTCCTTCTCTGTGTATTCTGATTTTGTTTCTTCTCTTGTTATGTATTAGCTTATTGTTAGTTGTCATAATAGTGCATAATTTCTGCAAAGGTAGTCATAAATATGGAAAGGGGCAAATAAAACCATGTGTAAAGTCGTTGAAAAAAGAAAAAAATGCATTTCTTTGATATTTTTCTTAAAAAGTTTTTGGCAGTACAAGAAAAAAGCCTACCTTTGCACCCGCATTCAGCCCACAAGGGTTCGGACGCTGTTAGGATTGTGCTATGGTGTAATGGCTAGCACTAGAGTTTTTGGTTCTCTCAGCCCAGGTTCGAATCCTGGTAGCACAACATTTTTTTTGGACTTGTAGCTCAGTTGGTTAGAGCAACAGACTCATAATCTGGAGGTCCTTGGTTCAAGCCCAAGCTGGTCCACTATTATTAGGTAAAAGTCGCTGATTTTCAGCGACTTTTATTTTTACCTTTTTGTTTTTGTCAACACTTTGTCAACCTAATTATTTTGTTGGGTAAAAGAAAAACACTATTTTTGCAAAGTGGATATTACAAACCTTCCTTTTTATGAGTACAATTGATTATAAATTAGAGTTCGAGTCGTTGCTTCATAAACAATTAAACAAACATGAGGTTTCTGATATATTGCGTATCTGTGAAAAAATAGATTCTCAGGTAAGACATCAAAATGAGCTTCCGTCCATTTATGAACATCGAGTAAAACTTTTTCATATTGTTGGGTATAATTACGAAAACCTAAAGTTAAATTTAGGGAAAGATTATACTCAACATACAGTTAACATGTTGTCTTGGCGTCTAGAAGATATGAAAATGGCCGAAAGGGCAAAGAATGATTTTGAACTTTTAGAAATCATAGAATCTTGGATAGCCAAATCTTCTCCGGCCCTCAATGTTTCAATACCAAAACTCTCAGATAAATTGGTTCGGAGTATATCTGGTTATTGGGCTTTTAACAAAATGGTTTCGGATTATATAGAACAATTACAGGATCATTTGTCTTTGTTGCATATTATAAAAAATAAAGAAACTCTATGTAAAGTTAAATTTGAGTTTCCGAGTTCATCTGTTAGTTTTTCATCGAATATGTATTTGAAATCATATGTGCCGGTTCTTTCAGACTTTTTTTTAATGACGAGAGTTGACACAAGTTGTTGTGAAGAAGAATTGAACAAAGAGATTTCCGATGTAAAAACAACAATCAAAAGATTAAGAGGTTTCATAGTTCGTTCCATTTGTGATCTTGTAACAAAGGAACTTGGTTGTAAACCTAATGATAAGATAACGAGTAATCCTTATAATTTGCAAGATGCTGATGGAAATGTCTTTATACTTGAAAATAGGGTAGCGGTACAAATTTTTGACTTGTTGTATCATCTCGGATTAGTTAAAGATTTGAAGGATTCTGTAGATACGCTGTTGGATGATGATAAGCGAGAGCGTATAAAAAATTGGTTGAAGGCAACGAATGACGATAAAATAGATTTTGACTCTATATTTGAGAAGGTTACTTCCAAATGGGTTTTGCATTAGTAAAAGAGGACGTGTCAAAAGTGAATGACACGTCCTTCAAAATGAATGTCAAATGCTTCTCTATGTTGAATGAAGGGTACGTTTGGTATTATATCAGGTATGACCTTCCCCTCACTCAACTTTATCATCATTCTCTTCCTTCTCCCATTTTGTCTTAGCGACATCGAGAGATTTTTGTATCTGTTGAATGAGAATTTCACGAGGTGGAAGTTCTGTCATATACTGAGCAACTTTAATACCGGCATTGTCGAGTTGTAGGAGCTCAATCTGTTCCTCGCTACCTTCAGTGCAAAGTAACAGTCCTAGAGGACTCTCTTCTCCAGGCTCCATCTCATTTGCTTCAAGCCAACGTAAGTATAATTCCATTTGCCCCTTATATTGAGCTTTGAAACGACCCAGTTTAAGATCAATAGCTACAAGACGATGCAATTTCCTATGATAGAACAAAAGGTCAAGGTAGAAATCCTCTCCATCTATAATCATTCGTTTTTGTCTTTCGACAAAGCAGAATCCATTTCCCAATTCAATAATAAACTGTTCCAAATGGGCTATGAGACTATCTTCTAAATCCTTCTCGCTATACATGCCCTTCAATCCTGCAAACTCAAGAAAGTATGGACTTTTGAAAACTGCGTCCGGAGTAACCACATTCTTGTCACGAATATTGGCCAGTTCTTGCTTTATGAGTTCATCTGGCTTAGAGGCTAATGCGATGCGCTCATAGAGCATGGAGTCTATTTCTTTTCGAAGTTGTCGAACGCTCCATCTGTTTGCAGAAGCCATTGTAAGATAATATTCTCGTTGGAGCTCTTCTTTTAGAGGAAGAAGTTCCACAAAATGTGACCATGATAATTGTCGCGACACTGTGGCGACAATCTGTTCTTCTTGAAATAGTGAAGCAAACTGCATGTGTCTATACAGGCTCTTAGTGTCAAATCCTTTGTGACCATATAGATTTTGTAATTGTCGTGACACTGTCGCGACAATTTGTTTTCCATATTCAGCACGTTCATTACCAAGCACATCACGATTGATACGTTCTCCTATGTGCCAGTACATTAATGTTAACTCATAGTTAGCCGTAGCCGCTACATGACTTCTAGCCTTGTCTATGATTATGCGCAAGTCTGTCATCAGGGTATTGACAACCTTGTCCGCAGTAAGATGGTTGTTGGGATTAACCAGTTTTATATCATCTGCCATAATATGTTATTTTCTAATTTTGTGTTAAAGATATATAACTAATATGAAATAGCAATGTGGAAAGAAATATTTTTTAATAGAAACATGGAAATAGGCTAATTACACCATGTTTTTCAATTGTATTGGATCCCCCCAAAAATCACACCGTCTCAAACCCCTTCATTACCTTATACATAGAAGATAACGAGTAATATACTCGTATCATATTAAACATAGACTATGGACATAATCCATAGGAGGTTTCCAGCTCCTCTGACAACTGGAATAAAAAAGGCATCATGGATGGTTTGGAGAAGATTCAAATCAGAAGTGGAGTCTGGATGGAGCTTGCCATGCTTATTTTCATAAGCGTCACCCTTACCATGCTCAAGTCATGAATGTAAGAAGGAGGCTGGTAAAAATCCGTTAGAGTCCAAACAAATGATACGAAGAGTGTCATTTGTTTGGACTCTTTTCTTGTTTTGACGATTTCTGCATTCCTTTTATAATCGCTTAATAGCCTTATATATATAAGAAACAATTAGATACAAATAACAACAAAAACAGTATAACTATGAACACAACAGAAATCACTAACGCTAACGATCCTATCATTGGACATATTAGCGACAACTCATTTGGCTTGAATGATCCGAGTATCATAGAAGCCGAAACAATCGAAGTATGGGAAGATGAAGAGTCACATCCCAACTTTATCGAAAGCAATACTCAGGCTATAACGCTTGAGGAGCTTACAACAAAGAATATAATACCAACGTTCAGCGACAACTCACTGACAATATCACACCAGAACTTTATCGGTGCTGTGTCAAGAGTCGCTGAAAACATCTTTGGCGAACTAACGCCAATAGAGTGCAGGGTAAGTCATCCGATCATCGGAAGAATCCCTTCAGCTCAATACAAGAAAGCAAATGAACTTACTGACGAAGAGAAGACATGCTTCTATCAGAGAATAGCATGGCTATGTCATGTAAGGAATTTGACAAGGACAATCAACGGACAGACAGTACACCTATGTATTGGAGGTGTCCGTTCCTATAGCGAAGACAAACTCTACAATCGTCAAGCCCCATTGAAGTTTCACATATTCGTGGGCTGGCAAGTAAGAGTATGCTCAAACTTAATGCTTACCTGTGACGGTAACTCTGGTTTAATCGAATGTATGACTGAGGCAGACATCTATCAGAAGTCCCTCGAACTATTCAGCCAGTTCAATCCACACAAGGAAGATACACTACGACTCCTGGAGAATCTGAATAATACGAGGATCTCCGAGGAACTATTCTGTAAGATTATCGGCAGAGCTAGATTACTCCAGTTCCTGCCAACATCAGAACAGAGGAAACTCCCATCGTTCACTATCGGCGACCAAGCCGTAAATGCGATGGTGAAGAACTATGTTTCCAATCCTAACTTCGGTAAGAAGGAAGGAGAAGATATTACATGCTGGAATCTAATGCAGCTCGCTAACGAAGCGGTTAAACAAGCCTATATCGACAGATGGCTTGACCGTAACCAGAACTGCACTGATTTTGCAATAGGAATACAGAAAGCCATTGAAGGTTGTGATACTGAAGGCTATTCGTGGTTCCTTAACTAACACAATCGGGCAACGGTCAAAAGATCTGTAAGCCAATTGTACTCTCTTTTGGGGGAGACACTATTATCAATTAAAGAACAACTTTAACGGTAATGGTGTCTCCCCCTTATTCTTTTTGTAAAACATTTATTAACAATTAAAATCATACAACTATGTGTAAATTCAACAAACCAACGATTCCAGCTGAAGCAACAGCAGACGAAAGACGTGAACTTATGTTCAACGCATTATATTCAGCAGACCTCTCTGAAGAGGTCGAGAAGAAGAATAATCTATCCTATGTATCATGGAGTCAGGCATGGAAGGTAATGAAACAATTCTACCCTTCAGCCAGATATACAATCCACACTAATCCAAACACAGGATTACCTTACTTTGAGTCTGAACTCGGAATAATGGTTCATACATCAGTAGAAGCTGACGGACTATGTTATGATAATTGGCTTCCTGTCATGGATTACCAAAACAGAAGCCTGAAGACAGTTCCTTACTCTGTGACTGTCTACGACAAGTTCAAGAAGCAGAATATAGAAAAGAGAATTGAAGCTGCAACTACATTTGAAATCAATACCTCTGTTCAACGTTCCCTATGTAAGTGTATGAGTATGCATGGATTGGCATTACGCCTTTATTCTGGGATGGACTTTACAGACAATGACAGTCAGTCTTCTTCTGACATTCAACCTGAAATACCAAGCAAAGTAGCTTCTGTCCCTTCAGAAACCGACGCTTACGGGGAACTCAGGAATAAGATCAATTCAACAACTGATGTTACTTCTCTAGTTTCTATCTATATGGAAAACACTCAACTGATAGAGAGTAACCAGGAGATTAAGAATCTGCTTACACTAAGAAAGCAGGCATTACAAACTCTTAAATAGGAATGCTTATGAAACTTAAGGAATCAGGTGTTCGTTTCGACGAACAGAAACATGAATACTGGCTTGGTAACAAGCAGTTATCTGGCATAACAGAGATGATTCAACGCCAGTTATTCAAGGACGAATACAGTTGTTGTCCGACTTCACTGCTAGAACAAGCTTCAGTCTATGGAAGTCAGGTTCATAAATCCATACAGAATCTTATCACAGACTTTTCTCATGATGGTTCTATTGAAGTTGAAGACTTCGTCAATCTAACAAAACATGAAGGACTTACTACTGTCCGTTCCGAATACAATGTAACCGATGAATCTCATTGGAGCAGTAACATTGATGTCGTATTTGAGAACTCAGACACTCATTTCTCGTTAGGTGATATCAAGACTTGTAAGCTTACACCTACAGCATTACAACGAGCTCGATGGCAACTAAGCGTTTATGCATATCTTTTCGAGCATCAGAATCCAAAATGTAAGGTGGATGAACTGATTATACTGAACATCCGAAACAAGGAAACAAGGATTGGAGAGTTCAGTCATATTTGCAAAGCCGTCAAGGTAGACAGAATACCTAGCGACATTGTCAGGGACTTACTTGACACAGACCTCAGAGGAGAACAGTTTGTCAATCCATTTGACATACCAGAGGAAGTGAGTTCTCAGTTGAGTCATATCATAGAGCTCATTAACATCAAGAAAAAGGCAGAAGAGGAACTGAATGCTCTCAAGAAAAGTATTCTTGATACAATGTTATTCCTTGATGTGAGAAACTGGGTAACACCAGAGGTTAGGCTAACAAGGAAACAAGATTCTGTTAGAACATCGTTTGACCTTCAATCATTCAAGAAAGGTCATCCTGAGATTTCAGATTATGACAACTACATGAAGACATCAGCTGTTGCTGGAAGTCTTGTAATTACGGTATAGTACCTACGGGAAATTACTAACTCCAATTCAGGGGGGTACATCATCAAAAAGTTAAACAACAATAGCTTACGATGATGTGCCCCCTTTTTCTATTTACTAACTAACAAAAATAAACGGAACAATATGTTATACTTCAATTTTTATGGCTTTGAAGGTTTCAAGGCTCGCTTTGGTATGGTACATCACGGTAATGGAGAAAAGTCAAGAAAGAACAAGATTCTCCTCTCATTCGTAAAGACACCATTCATTCATGAAGAAGCGGTAAAAACAGGTGATTATTCACTTCTCAACATCACTAACATGGCAGATCTCAAGAACATCATGTTCGACAGGATCCAGAAATCAGGCAATGACAACCCTGAGCTGGGCTATGAGGTAAACATCCTCAACTACACATTCAAGTCTGCTCTCTATGAGACAGACGATAGTAAGGGTCTCTGTGAAGACGGTGACGATAGAGCATGTCGCTATGTAAATCACAGTAACAATGACAAGATTTTCAAGATGAAGGCTGGCAAGTTTATCAGAAGCCTTATCCTTGAAACTGAGTTTGGACAGAAACTGCCGGAACAGGTAGTGGTATATCTTCAGGAATGTTTTGCCCAGGAATGGCAGACATATGCTATGAGTGTTCTTCCAAAGAACAGACTTGTTGTAGATGAGGACTTTCAGAAAATCTATAGCTCACGAGCTTGTGTTGGAGACTTTTGCTCTTGTATGGTCAACAGACACTATCATTCATTCTACAAGGATGCTGTTGATGCAAAGGCTGCATACCTGCTTAACGAGGACGGACTTATCATTTCCCGTTGCATCATCTATACCAATGTTCATGAGGAAGGCTCCGACAAGATATGGAGACTTGCAGAACGCCAGTACTCTACTGATCAGAATGATGTACTAAAAAGAGCATTAGTAGATGCTCTTATAAGAGAAGATTATATCGATGGCTACAAGCAGGTCGGTTTCGACTGTCATAACTCTCGTGGTTTCGTAGACATTCACGGTAACTCACTTGAGAATAAGAAGTTCTGGATTGACTGTTCACTCGATACTTGGGACACTCTAAGTTATCAGGACTCATTCAAGTGGTATAACTTCCATGATAAGGCTGCTTACAACTATGAGACCAATAATTATGATTACTGTCTTGATACTACAGAAGGAAGTATTGACGGTAATGATGAAGACGACGATGATGGTGAGAACTATGACTCATATCACGACCGCTATACGTACCATGATGTTGTAACAGTTTGGGTAGGCGGAGATTCCGAAACTTGTGATGAAGATGATCTTGAAGACTTTATCTACATTGATGATGAAGGATGGGTACATGAAGATGATGTTTCAGAATGCCCGGTTTGTGGCAAGAAATTCATCTCTGCAAACGGAAGTTACTCAGAGCTTACGGATTGTGATTATTGCGATTCTGAATGTATGGCAAAGGCAGAACTTCAGTACAAGAAAGAGAACTGGACTTATTCCGAATATGACGACGAGTACGTGGAGAATGCTGACGATGTTTCATGCTACATGGCATGGGATCCTGTAGAGCAGGTGTATGAGAAGAAGACTATCAAGAAATACTCTCTCGCTAAGCTTATCGCAGAGGGAACTCTGGTCACAGTTGCATTCGATTGCATTGACGAACACCAGCATATTCCTTACAATGCTGAGTATGTTAATGCCTAAAGATTTTATTAACCAGGAAGGAAACAGATTGAGAACCAAAAATACGATTTGTTTCCTTCCATAACTTTTTCATAACTATGAAACTATTGAAACAACTATTCAAAGTGTTTTCTCCAAGCGGACATGAAGGGCTGATGATACAGTTCCTCTATACTTGGATAACTGAGAATGTGAAAGATGCGAAGATTGAATTAGATGTCGAGCGTTGCAATATGTATATCACAAGAGGAAAAGAAGATACTTATCCATGTGTCGTTGCTCATCTAGATCAGGTTCAGAAGAATCATTCGACTGATTTTGTTGCAGTCGAGACAAGAGACATAATCTTTGGATATTCTCCTAAACATAAGAAACACGAAGGGTTAGGAGCTGATGATAAAGTCGGTATTTGGGTTGCTTTAAAGTGTTTACAGAAATACGAAAACATTAAGGTTGCCTTCTTCTCACAGGAAGAGGTGGGATGTATAGGTTCTTCTCATGCAAAGATGGAATTCTTCGAGGACTGCCGTTTTGTTCTACAAGCTGACAGACGAGGTTCAAAGGATCTCGTGACATCAATACTTGGAGACCTTTGTTCAGAGGAATTTCTTAATGACACAGATTACATGGACTATGGCTACAAGATTTCGGATGGGCTGACAACTGATGTTGGAGCCTTGAAAGATGAGGGATTAAGAATCTCCTGTGTCAATATGAGCTGTGGTTATTATGAACCGCATACTGACAACGAATTCATTGTGAAGAAGGATGTAAGGCATTGCTTAGCATTCATCCAACATATCATTGAGAAGTGTAATAAGGTATATCCTCACGAATCAGACTTTTCGTACTACGGTTATGGGAAAAGCGGCTATGGTGGCTGGGCATACTTTGATGAATATGATGAAGTCTATGATATTGTCGAGCAGAACTACTTGGCAGATCCTTCTGTCACGCCGGATGACCTTTATGACTGGCTACATGATTCTTTCAAGCATTTTACTAGAGAAGATATCGCTGAGATGCTACAGGACATTGAAATGTCACAGGCATTGATGGACGATGATGAAACTGATTTTATTAACGATAAAACAAGAATTGCATTATGACAAACATTAACACAGAGCTGTTCAGAAGAACAGCACCAAAGAACAAGTTACAGATGATTAACTCACTTACAGAAGGTGAATTACTTAACATCACATACCCTACAGTCCTTCGTATTATCAAGGAAGCAGGAAAGGGAAACTCACTAAAGAAAAGATCTAAGTTTAAGACTTTATACATTAAGGGTGCTACAAATGACTGGAACAGCAAGGTTGAGAGTCTTTACAATGGCAAGAATGATGAGGTATGGTTATCTGTGTATATCCAGGGCGATGATACGGACACAAACGATAGTTACAGACTAAAGGATTTCCTTGACAACAGGTATGAGGAACAATGTCTTGGACATATTCATGAGGAGTTCAGAAACGGATATTCACATGACAAACCAGCCAATTATGACAGGTCAGACAGAGCAAGAGTAATAAGGGCTATTCTTACATCTTATGTACAGAATAAATATGCAGATAAGCTATGCAAGTAAAGATTGGAGATAAGATTTGTCATTCCCTCTTTGGAGGTGAAAGACTGACAGGCATCATCGAGGATATTCAGATATGCCGAGAGGGAGAAAAGTCTGGCAGGTCTGTAAAGACTGCCGACGTAAGGAAGCATCATGGAGTTATAGACTTAGATAACGGTCATTGGTGCTATTTCTATCAAGTAATTTCAATCATATAATAATATGGCAACAAAGAAACTTACAGTAAAGTCTTGGAACTCTCTTTCTGAGGGTTCCAAGAAGAGAGCAATAACATGCGTATTCCCTCTAATGAGGGGAAGCCTCGACTATCTTGCATACGAGAAAGTGGATCTTACCGATACATGGTGGAAACTAATCTTCAGAAAGGTAAGAGTGCCTGAGGATTGCTCATGTTACAAAACAGTTATTAACCACACTTATATTCAGTAACGCTTATGAATGATAATGATCTCGCCAAATACATTTGGCATATACTCAATCTTGACCCATACATCCCTATGTCTTGGGGTATTGATTTGGACTCAATCTCTGTTGAGAAACAAGGCTTGTCATTCGATGTAGACGGATTCAAGCATACCGGAAAAGTAAAGGTTACTTACAATGAAGGATCAGATCTCTTTCAGTTTGAGCTAATCGACAACAAAGGAAGCCTCTGCTCAATTCAGACTGGCGTTTATGTTGATGAACTAACAAGACTCATTGACGAGGCAGTTGAGAAAACAGAGAATTACGAAGAAATGGTAATGTCAGAGATTGTAGGTTCTCAGGGAACTACGGTTCTATGAGATAAGGAAGTCTGTAAAAGGCAGACATAAGAGAGAAAAGAAATCCCTTGAGATAGGAATATACGATATAAACAAGAATATATCACAAATCCTATTCTCAGGGGATTTTATTGTTTTTGCACCAACAAGACGAACATCTAATAACTGCAAATATGGAAACGAAACAGCAACAATATATCGCTTACCTTAGAGTAAGCACACAAAAACAAGGTTACTCAGGACTTGGTCTTGAGGCACAAAGAGAAATAATACAGAATTACCTTTCTGGTATATCTCCAATCGTAGAGTATATCGAAGTCGAGTCTGGTCGTAAAGTTGACAGGCCTAAACTGAAAGAAGCATTATCACATTGTAGATCTACAGGTGCAACACTCATTGTGGCTAAGCTTGATCGTCTCGCTCGTAATGTGGCTTTCTTATCACAATTACTAGAATCAGATGTTGATATCGTGTTCTGTGATTTCCCACAGGCAAACAAGATGGTTCTTCATATTCTTGCTGCAATAAGCCAGTATGAAGCAGAACTGACTGCCGCTAGAACAAAGGCTGCCCTACAAGCAAAGAAAGCAAGAGGCTACAAACTCGGTAATCCTGAGCATCTAATGGATAAACATCGGGAAGCTGTTAGTAACAGCAATAAGACTAATAGCGAGAAGGCAAAGAATAATGCCAACAACAAACGAGCTGTTGCTATGCTTCGTATCCTTGTCAACCAAGGCAAGACACTTCAGCAAATGACAGACACTCTCAATGCCGAAGGGTTTACTACAGCAAAGGGATGTAAGTTTGTACCAGCTACAACATTAAGGCTTATCAGAAGGTATGCTTTGTAATGATCGAAGGGAAGGCTCAAACGAACCTTCCCTTCATTTCTCGGATCATGAATCTGAGTGAACTCTGTATTGAACGAACTCTGTATCTTTTGAGCGAGCTCTCCGTTAGGAGGGCTCTGTCTTTTTTTTGTTTGTTTTTGCATTGAACCAAGAAAAAACGCTTGTTTTATGCATGTTTTGCCATTCCAGAGGACTGTTTTTCTTATATGTAAAAAGGACACGCTATTGCGTGTTCATAAAATCAGATTAATATGAATGAGTTAGACTTATTTAGGATTTTCAATGATGAAATAAAAGAGAATCCACTTGCAAAAGAAATCAGAGAGAGTAAAGACTCTCCGAAACTGAAAAAACACCCTATGTGTTCTCCACCGGATTTTAAATCCGATATTGAGGCCCTGGCATTGAAGTTCGGAGAATTGAAGTTCGGAATGACCATTGAGATCGAATTGAAGACGGCTCTTGAAATTATGCCTCGAAAGAGAAAACGATCTGATGCATATAAAATGCTACAGAAATGGTTGTGCGAGAATATGAATATCAAGTTAGTAGTAACAAGTAAAAAAAGTAGAATATGAAAATTCAATTAATGTTTGTGAAAATTGACACAACTACATCAAATAAAAATAATGTTGAAGATTGTTTGAAGGCAATATCTTCTAAGATGAATCCATTTATGACTGTCAAAGATGTGGATTACAATGCTAAACCTGATGAAGCAAAAATAACTTTCTGGAGAACAAACCGCAGCTACAGACATGTTAATATTGGTATTACAGATGGTGACATCTTATTGCTATGTAACCTTGACATCAATGATATTCGTCCTAAAAGATTGGGAGGAAATGAAATGTTTGGTCAGCCTTATTGGATAGGTGGTAAATGGTTTGTAGACAATTTACCAGTAGAACAATATCTGACAAAAATGCTTGGTGTTAATAATGTAACCTTAACAGCAGATTCTGATAAGTTAGAAGTCATGATTCGGTAAAACAGTGGACGTTTTGTTAAGTTATGTCCACCTGTATGTCTATGGGATTAATTGAAATACTATCTGTCACAACATGTGTAAATATGAATACTAAATTATCTTATTGCTGATGGATAATTTCATATTATACGTAACAACTTATGTTTCTTATAGAAGTTATCTTGACTTTTTGTCAAGATAACTTCTTCACCTTTCCAATACTGGAAAGGTGAATACTATGTAATATTACTATCTTTCCCTTCAAATCCCTTCATTATCTTATTTATGTATGATATACCTCCTACCGGAGGGATTCTACAGCATATATAGTCATTCCCCAAAGTTCCTTTTTTTGACATTTTCAGATTTTTTATATGTATTGTGAAAAAATAGACAAAAAAGGGAACTATATATGATACTGTAGAAAGTGGCAGGAGCCACTTCTACAAAATCACTTCTCATATTAACAACTGACACAATTAACAACTTATTTAAATTATGAGAAAACAACTACTTTATGTACCAGAGATTGTAAACTATATAAATCAATGGTCAGATTTTAGAGAACAGATACCTGATGGTCATGTGATTCTTAATAAGGTATATCCAGGATGTGGAATGACTACATATTTCTTGGAATCGTCAGAGCCTGTTATCCTTGCAGCCCCAAGAAGGGCGCTGCTGGATAATAAGGCTCGACAGATGCTTGAAAAGCATCTGTCTGTATTCCTTTTCACTCCAAGTTCCAGTAATAGCATGGAGAAACGAAAAGAAGAGAATGATAGGATGTTTCAGAATATGGGAAACTATATATGTAAGTCAACAGATCCATATACTCCGTTTACTCCTAAAATCCTTGTTACATACGATTCTCTTCCGATAGTATATAAGCAGTTACAGGACTATGACATAAATTTTACTCTTATCGTGGACGAGTTCCATGTGGCTTTTCAGGACTATGATATGAAACCGGAAACCATAGAGCGATTTTTCTGTACTGCATCTATGATGAGAAATGTAATTTACCTCTCCGCAACACCTATTATGGAGACATATCTAGACAGGATGGAAATTTTTCGTGATTTGCCGTACATAGAACTAAAATGGCCCCCTTCGAAGATAGCGACACCACTATGGACATATAAAAACATGAAGTCCACTTTGGAGGAAGCATCAAGAATCATACAGGATTTCAAATCAAGAGGTGTCTTTGATACCATTTCCATAGATGGCACAGCTTATAATTCAACAGAGGCAGTATTCTTCATCAACGATGTAAGGAACATCTCCAATATCATAAATAGAAATAACCTTACTCCGGCAGAAGTAAACATCCTCGTTGCAGATACACAGGAGAATAGGAAAAAACTTCCAGCAGGATTTACTATTGGTCAGATTCCTCTTATGAATGAACCTCACAAAACATATACATTTTGCAGTAAGACAGTCTTCTTTGGATGTGATTTTTACTCCACAAATGCCAGTACTTACATATTTGCAGATGCAAATATAAAAAACATGTGTAGTGATATAGCTCTCGACCTACCACAAATAGCAGGAAGGCAAAGATTGTCCTATAATCCATTCCGTGATCGTCTGACCGTATATGTCAAGTATGCCTGTAATATTGTACAGGACTACGAGGATTACAAAAAGACGCAGGCAGAGAAAGAAGATATGACAAACAAGATCTGTGAAGCCTGGAAGACTCTTCCTGCGTGTGCTCTTGCCGCAATCAAAGTAAAAAAACATGAGTGCCCATACGGTATTATTTATCAGGATCCAGCAAACAACGATGAATGGACAGTCAAGAAGAGTATGAATGCCATGATTTCAGAAGACAGGGCTTGGGAACTCCGTAATTGTATATATAGAGACCGACAGTCTTTCACATATCTTGCTCAGAACAATGGTGTAGAATGTCTTCAGGGTATAATTCCTGAAGAGTTAGAATTGTTTTATTCCTGGTTTTTACAAGAACGAGATTCTTCAAAAAAGATGGAGCAGTTCTGTTATTTCTTTGATGCTCACCCTGAGTATATAGAATTAATGGACATGCTTCATGCAATACCAGCAGAGTACAAGAACTACTATTGTGTGCTTGGTACAAACTTTATATTACAGAAAGGTTTCGATCTAATCCAGATAGAACCTGAATATAATGCAATAACAAGCTGGCATAAAATAAAGCAGGTGATTTCTTCATACCTAATAGTTGGTCATAGGTATTCTAAAGCAGAATTGAAAAGAATGCTTCAAGACACTTATGCATCATTAAACTATAGATCATCAGCTAAAGCTACAGATTTATTTGCATTCTACGAAATGAAGGAGTGCGTTGTAACAATACGTGGAGAACGAGTTAAGTCATTTGAAATAATAAGAGAAAAAGTATATGGAGAATTTTAGTCTGTTCAGGAATATATGGCATGTCAGAAATGGATATGTTGTAGGTATAGATGACATTTACAGTATAGTAAGACATCCAGATATGAAGGCGTTTACGGACGCTGTTCGTATGGAGACTAATAAGGAAGATAGAAATTTCAGGAAATCATGTCTCCCTTATATAACCGTAAACGGGGTGTTTTCGGAACGAAACGAAAATAGTCTTATGGAATACAGCGGTATTACGTGTCTTGATTTCGACCATATTCCGTATGAAGAGTTGGATAGTTATTGGGATAACTTATGCAAGTGGAAGTACACTTATATGATGTTCCGGTCCCCTTCAGGTGACGGAATAAAACTATTGGTAAGACATGGGAATACAGATCCTGCATTACACACGAATATGTATGAACAACTTGTTAGGATGTTTCGTGATAGCTTTAGCTGTCCTTATATTGATACGTCAGTAAAGGACATCTCCAGAGCAACATATCTCCCATACGATTCGAACTGCTTCTTAAACAAGAATGCGGAAAGGCTTGCATTTGTCTATGATCCGTCGATAGCTAAAACTACCGTAACATACAGGGGAAGTGGAGCGACATGTCTTACAGGTCTGACTATGACACCAGATATGATATTGGCTAATGAATCGTTTCAAAATGTCTGGTCTGACAAATCACTTATTAATTACATTGAAAAGCATCAGTGGAATCTGTTTAAGCAGGATTATGAAGAAGGGAACAGAAATTACAGTATTCTACGTAAGGCTGGACAGCTATACAGATGTGGTGTTTCCTATGAAGCAGCAGAAGAAAAATTGGTTAGACTTTATAGTCATGTATTTTCAGATCTACCAGAAGAGGAAGTTAAAAGTCGTGTTTCCTACATCTACAAAAAAGAAAGCCCTGATTTTGGAATAGAACGCAAAAAATGGATAGATAAACACAATTCTGGTATAGCTAAAATGAGTTCACAATATTTACAAACAAAAGCTAAATACATGTAAAAAATAGGGTATAACAGCTATATCATCGTCTGGGTATAACAAAGTGTACACTTATTGTATTTCAATAGTATAGACAAAAAACGGATATAACAATTGTTATATCCGTTTTTTGCTTGTCATATACACAAAATGCCATAGTGTGATACTCTTTTATTTTGTCAAAATCGGTCTGTTAATAATTAATCTAATGCGTCATGATGAGAAATACCTTCTCATCAACCAGGGCTTTGCCGGCAGACAGCGACTCATCCCCTTCTTCAACCGTCAGAACAACGATGATCTTATCCTCTCCGTCCAGACCGCATGAGAGTATAGAGGATCAAAAGGATTCCACAAGAACAAGAACGGAGAGAAACTTCCAGAAACAGAAGAGGACCTCCTTGAACACAGAACCGATGGATCCGATGCCTTCGACACCCTCTACATCGGATGTGAGAAGTTTCCACAGCATGAGATTTACACAATTGACACAGGAGGAGTGGTATGATTTATTCCTTTCATATTATTCCTCTATTTGATTGCCACATTCATTACATTCCCAATATTTGCCTTCTGAATTCTTAAAAAAGAATGAACCTGGGGAACAAATTGCCCCAAGATAGACAACAATGGGGCAGAGAATGCGATACGTCCTCTGACCATCTCAAGGAAGAACTTCCTGTTCTGCGGAAACGGAGACTCTGCAGAGAATACTGCAGTAATAATATCTTTACTTGGTACATGCCGTGAATGTGGAATCAATCCTCGTGAATGGCTGAATGATGTAATAGTCAAGTTTCCATATTATCTTGTTCCCAAATCCGGAAAGGACTTGACGGAACTGCTTCCAAACAGGTGGGCAAAAGCGAATCTGAAGTGATTTGGGTACCTTCCCTAGTAAAACTCCAACAAAACTCCAGTAAAACTTCAAATTACTCAAAAGAGCGATTTGGACTTGCCATGGTCCAAATCGCTCTTTTTGAATCTCACAATATGTACTTCTTCGGATGCTTACTTTTTAATTAGGGTGACGCATTGATGAAGTCAGGAAGCAGACGAGGGCAACCTCGGTAGGCATACCCTCGTCAATCAATATCAAATTCTTGGAATTAAACGACAATCCCTAAATAGGCTTTTCCATGTTGTTCGCTGACATAATTTATTTAGTTTCTATCGTATATAAGATCACCAGGAGTTTGGCTGAGCATCTTAATCATAACACCACATACTGTCAATACGGTTGCAATTAAAACTATGCCAGCTGCCCAATATGTTGTTTTGTTCCACAAAGCAAAGTAATTGAATCCATCCTTATCAATACCCACACATGGAAGAATTATTTGTATAAGATATGTAATAAGGAGGGCTAGAATTACAGCGGATAAAACAATAGAAATAAGTATTATAACATATGTATATATCAACTCTTTGCCGTTCATTCCAAATGCTTTGAATGTTCCAATGTTGCGTTTTACCTTTTGGAAATAACTTTGAAGCATATTTACAAGGAACATAATAATACATACCATTGCAAAAATTACCATTGCAATTGATAATATGGCAGCCATAACTGTAACCGCATTGAAATTTTCCTTGGAAGCTACTTGTGCCATATCTAGCTGGATTCCATTATCTTTTGCAAAAACTTCAAACTCTCTGATATGACTCAACGAATTAAAAGCTATAGATATATATTCGCTTCGTGGAGAAGGATGTTCCGCTGTTGCAAGAATATGAACTCGACATACAGATTGCTCATCGTATTTTGAAGATATTTTAGAATCGATTGCCTGAAAAATTTCTCTTGGAATTCTCTCATCTCCTAAATCAACTTTAAGCATAGAGCCAGGTTTCCAAGATTTCATTTGTTTAGCATTATCTATATCATCCAATATTTGATATTTTGTTTTTAGAGAATCAGGAATAAAATTTGATAGCTCTTTTTCGAAATCCTCTCGTCCAATATCATCAGAGACAAAGTATTCAAGTTGGTGTTGATATTCTTCATGACTATTGAAGTCAAATGGATGAGTTTGATCATTGTAATGTTGCTGCTCATAAAAATAATTTGCAGACATCATATCAACATTATTAGGAAGACGTCGTACAATTGCAAGAACAGGAACTGGTAGTGGATAATAGTCATTTAGTACAAGTTTTACCCCTAAAGAATCTGCTCCTTCGCTAATTGCCATATAATGAATGTAAGTTGGTAATTCTTTTTCATTATATCCCAACCTCTTGATAGCATCAAGAGTAATGATAAATCCGAATGTTTTATCATCAAGTATTGTTGAGTCAACTTGACATCCCTCCACCAAATTTGACTCATCAAGAATTGCTTGAACAAGTGGAGTGTTGATATGTTCAAAGAATCTAACACTTAAATAATGTATATGGTGTTCATCAGTTCCCATGATATTATAGTTGGTGTATTGATCCATTTGTACTCCACTATAATCGTATTTTTCTTTGTTGGATTCTTCGTTTAATGCATCACGAAATTGATTGAAGCTTTCGTTGTCGACAGCCTTTGTGATACTTACCCAATTTGTGAATGGATCTTCCATTTTATCACGAAGGTATATCATACTTCCTTCGCTGAAAGCAATACTCAAGAAGGTTGCAGTTAGAACAAGAACAAGCAACCATAGATTTGCACATTTTTTTCCTAAAACCTCCTTGGCTTCACGAGTCATCAATAATTTAAGATACTGTTTCATAAGCCGTGTTATTTTTTACGAAGGAAATTTTCAAAATCAGAGGACTCATAATTGTCAATGCCGTTTGACCACATGTTGTCATTGTTGTCAGAACGAACATATACACAAGTATCATCACATACACCGTAAGAAATGTCTTCATCATCCTCATGTTCCTTAGGACGAATACATTTACGAATCTTGATAATTACATCTGCAAAAGTTACTGCAAGATGCATATCATGACTTACAATAATGGCACTTGCACCTTCATGTTCGTTAAGTTTTTTAGTTAGAATTTCCATAACACGAACAGCATTCTCCGCATCAAGGTTACCTGTAGGTTCATCACCGAATAGAACAGTGAAATCAGGAATAATAGCTCTTGCGAAAGCTAAACGTTGCTGTTGACCACCAGAAAGTTCTTGTGCCATTCTTTTTTCATCTATATGATCAAGGCCGAGATCTGACAAAATCTTTTTGGTTCTTTGGAAACATGAAAAACGACTATAACCTTGCAGCATACGCGTGAAAGCAATATTTTCAAAGGCTGTAAAGTTACGCATTAAGTTCGTGCTTTGGAAAATAAAGCTATAATTTTTTAATCGAAAATCAGATAGTGTTTTGTCTGGTTTTGTCCATAGACTTTTTAAATCTATAGGATCATTTCCATCTTCAAAAAATCTAAATGTAGTTGGATCACCAGGTACGATGGTGTTATTCATCATACCTAGTGTTTCCAATATTGTACTTTTTCCAATTCCTGATTCTCCTACTATAAATATCTTTTTCCCTTTTGGAATTATCAGATGGTTTATTTCCAGAACTACTCTGGATATTCCTTCTTGATAATTCTTATCGTAGGAGCATCTCAAATTACTTAATTCAAATAAATTAGCCATGTTATCTGATTTTTAAGGAAGATCTTCAACAGGAATCCAATACCATCTTGTCTTATTATGTTCAATAGAGAATGGATAGGCTTGTTCTCTTATCTTCTTTAATTTGTTATACTTGTTCCTGAAATCTGCGATTATACCATCAAATTCAACTTGAGGTAAATCCGCAATCTTAATAATTGGTATTCGTTTAGTTTGATCAGTTTGAACAGGAAGTCCAGAAATCAAAGCCATTACTTCATCATATCCTTTTTCATCAATTTCCTTTTCTGTGATATCAGGAACCATTGCACGAACAAGAGCTTTGATAGAATTAATATATGGTTTTCTATCAGAGCTTCCTTCATTTGCAGCATTCATCACTTTCTGGAGTGTTTCCATTAGTGAGGCAAATTCATCTGAAGAAATGTATACAATAGGTTTCCAGTATTCATAAGCGTTATCATCCTGTGTTTTCTGACTTGTGTAACCTTGGAAAGCCATAAGACTATTAGCCTTTTTCAAATCTGCGATTTCCTTATCGGAGAAAATGGTCTTAAGGTATGCCATATCAACTGATGTTGATGTGACTCCCCCGTCTTCTCCGTCATGAATAGCAATAGTTTCTGTTGCTCTGATAATGGTTCCCATTTGTGCATCAATCGCTTCTGAAAATTGAAGGTAGCTATTCTTTACAATATCATAGAGCTTGGCAATGTCCATATTTTTCCCTAATTGTGCATTTCGAGTCGAACCGATATAGAAGTTCTTGTCTTTTGGAAGATTTGTTTTGAAATTATAGCCTGAACCGTCTGAAATTTCAGCAAATCTTCCTTTTACACCATTTCCAAGTCTTGCATATTGAGCTTTCATGTTCTCTCTGACAATTTTGTCCATTTGCTGTCTGAACAAAAGAAATGATTGCTCATTGTTATTACGAACCTGAAAAGCTGAAAGCTGAATGTTATTCTTTACACATCTCTTGATTATTTCTGTGTCAGATATACATTTATGGTCATTAAGATCATTTCCACAGTCACCAATCACAATCATCAAGTTACTATTTTTAGGACTGTATCCCATAGTTGTATTGTCCAATGCTAATTCCAAACCTTTATACAATGCTTCTGCGTATGTATGGTCATTTGGTGAACTCTTAATGCCATATTTACCTCCATTTTTCAAAAATGAGGTAATGCTTGGATCTGTTGGCTTACGCATTGACAAATGTTCTGTAACAAAGTTTCCGTCAGAATAATCTCGATAGATTACAATACCAACTTTTACCGTCTTGTTTTCCTTACCAAAAAAATCATAAGCACGGCGAATAATTTCCTGAGTAGGTGGATAATAATTTTCCATTGATGAAGTTCCATCAATAACAACTATCAAATTGATAATACTCTTGTCTTTCAATCCTTCATCAATAATGTCAGTACCACCCTCGTCTTCTGGTATTGGAGCGACATGCGCAGAACCATCTGGGCGTGCAAATGCTGTTACTTTAAAAATGTTTTTATTCCCTGTTTCGTTGTCGAGAAGAGGATATCGCATCTCATTTGGATTCATTCTATACATTGTAGAACGTGTAGTTGTTACAGTGTTTTTTCTTCCCAATGGGAATTGACACCTTATGTTTGATAACGAACTATTTCCATAAACAGGGATTGTTTTCCCAGACATTTGTTCTGCAACTGCTGGCTTCCAGTTTGGTTCAAGACATGTTCTTTCATTCCAAGGAATATATGAATCTTTGCTTACCCATCCGTATAATACTTGGTATGTATATCCTTCCATCTTACATTCTTTTGCCAACAAAACAAGTCCATTATCAGCTTCTTTCATAACAAAGAAGAAGTTCATGCTTGAACGAAGTGTGGTTTGTCCACTTTTTGTGGCAGGATTCTTGTATAATTTTCCCATGTCAGCTTTTGTTGATGAGGAAATATTATCCAAATTCATAACAATTAAGGCTTTGTTATAAATACCTACTTCGTTAGTTGGACATGAGTTCCATAATAAGAGGTTTTTCATTGGTATCCATCCCATTGATACAGCAGAGGTTGAGATATGAGGATATGAAATACCCTTTTCTTTTTCTTCGTATACCAATGCAAAATCTCCCTGAATCTTTGCTATTCGAACCTGAGCGTTAAATGCTAATGACTTATACTCTCCAGAAGAAGCACTTGGACCTGTATAGGTCTGATTGTTCGCTCTATCGCTATATACAGTCCAAAACTTGTTTGATTTATTATTTTGTCCCCATTCATTTGATGATTTAATGGTCGCAATTTCTGATGACTTAACAGTATTCTTTAACAGTATTTTTGGCAAAGAAGCTGTTACAGTTTGTGGTAATGATGTATCTGCATTAGCTATAGTACATAAGCAGATAAATGCTAAAATTAAATAAATTTTCTTCATACTTCTCAATATTCAAGAATTCTAACTCTTTCGTTTATTCCTCCTAAATTATTATCACCGAATGGCAGTCCTGGCTGAAAAACCAAATGATCGGATTTTGTTTTAAAAATATTTATGTTGAATTTATCTTTTGGTAGATTTGCTAATGACATCGATTCATAGAGATGAGCTATTACTTTTTCATTATTTCCGAGTGCCCAAAAGCTTGTTCCAACATAAAAGTCAAATGTAACATTTGCCCAAGTGACTTCTCCATTCTCGTCAATAAAATTGTATTCATCAAATAATTCCAATATATTGTTAATGTCTTCATGAGCATTAACATCATGTGAGTTTGCATCTTGAAGAGCTGCAATTATTTCGACGAAAGCTTGTTCCGTATCACGATTTTTTCCAAAATTATCTTTCAAATTCGTAAATGAAAATAAAGAAGTTTTTCCGTCAGATAAGTAAATAATTAATCCGTCATCAACTTCTGTAGCATCTTCTTGAAGTCCTCTTAATTTCTTACAAAGATCATTTACTGGTGTAGTAACTTCATGATCAATATACACAAAATGGAGGTTCATGTCTTCTTTCTCTTGTGCATATATAAATGATGGGAATAGTGCAATAATTAGCACTATAGCATATGATATGTATTTTCTCATAATTAAAATATTTAATAAACAGGACTTACAGTTGCAGCGTTAATAAGTCCATTATTATCATAGTCAACAGATATTACTTTTGCAGATGTCCATATATCATTTGCAATTTTTGCTCTGATAGACAATACATCATCAGGTCTAATCGTTTCATCTGAATGCATATTCTGAATCGTGAATCTGATATGTTTTGCAACTTTTGGATTTTTACCTCCAAGTAATGTAACGTCAGTTTGGGTTAAAAGCAACTTTTGAAATTCCTGTTTAGACATTCTGTTATCCTGATTTTGTTTGGCTTTGGCCTTAGCTTCTGCTTCTTTTTTAGCCTTAGCTTCTGCTTCTGCTTCTTTTTTAGCTTTAGCTTTTGCCTCTGCCTCTGCTTTTGCTCTTGCTTCTCTTGCAGCTCTTGCTTCTGCTTCAGCTTTGGCATTATCTTCCTTTTCTTCTATAGCATCTTTACCATTGCTTTCTTCTTCAACTATTGTAGTAATCTCATCATCTTCTTCTGAATTCATTCCATTTTTAATGAATTTAATTAAGCAAAATCCTAAGATTATGCAAAGCAAGAATAATATTACTTGTGATATTTTCTTATTGTCCATAGCTTAAATTATTTTAAAAATCATATTCTTTTACTTTGATAACTATCTTTGAAATGTGATTCATATCATCATATTCCAACTCCGTGACCTTAGCAGATTCCCATATATCATTATCTAGTTTCTGAAAAACATCTGAGAGAATTTTAGGTTTTTGCTCTTCTCCTGACATTCCTTTAATAACGATTTTATAGCTTTGGGCTAAGTAGTCAGACTCACCAACACCAAGTAATGAATTGTCTCTTGAGTCAATTAATTGTTGAAGTTTTTCAACTGTCATTTTATTTTTAACCCTGATAATTTTGATAAATCCTGGTACGTCTTTATTTGCTAACTCTCCATTATCGGATTCACTTATTACCTGTATTCTATATGTACCTCCTTCATCTTCACTATAAGGAATACCAGAAAACTCTCCATTATTGCTTTTTGCAATGATTTTCTCTTCAAAAGCTTTTTTGATTACAAAATAATACTTACTATTTTCCGTATTAATTGCTTTGGCTTTAATGGAATATGACTCTTCTTCTTCATTAAATACAGGAGTTTGACATACAATTTCAACAGGTCGTACCAGTCCGACTTCTGTAATTACACTTTCTAATGTATCTTTTGTTGTATCTATTTCCTCAAATTCTTCATCTTCACTCTTCTCAATTTCTGTATCTTTGCTATGATAATATATTATCGAACTAATAGCAACAATTGATGCTCCTGTTATATAATATATCTTTTTGGGCGTTCTCTTTAATAACTTCAAACAATTATCTTTTGATGAAGCATAATAGGTTTGCGCTTTTCTTTGTATATTACTGCTAAATGTACAAATTTCCACATTGTCGCTTCCGCAATGTGGACATTTAACCCATGTTTGAGAATCAGCTTCAAAAGTTTTTTTACAAGTCCAACATTCGAATTCTTCTTTCATATTCAAAACTTATAAATTAAACCAATATTAAATCTCATACTTTTACGTTTTATGCTTTCCAAAGATTCGATCGTATTACGAACATGTTCTTTACTATCAACACCTTCAAAGGTGTTATATATGATTGCATTATCGCTTCCCTCGGATTTCTCTAAATTTACAGGAAAGTCCATGCCCTTTAAATAGTTCCCTAATCCTAAATTGTAATTTATACCAAGATCAATCATACAGGGAAAACTGGGTATGCTAAATCGAAACCCCAAAGCACCAAGTAAATCTGCTGTGAAGTTGCTAAAGTTTAATATGGTTTTATTATCAAGTTGTTCGCTTGCATAATTTTGAGTTCCAAACCCATTATACCCCCAGTGCTCATCCATTATGAGATTAGAATGTTGGGGATAAATACCATATACATATGCGGAACCAGTAATCTCATTAACTTTATTTGAAATGCCCAAATTCAGTTTCGCTCCAAGATTTGCGTAAACTTTCACAAATTTATGAACCGTGGTACTTAAATCTAAATATAAGGGTATTGATAGCTCCGAAAAACTAAAACTTTGGTTTAATGAGATGTTTTTATAATGTCTATTGTAGTTTTCTCCATCAACATCTACGGCGTTAAAAAAATAATCGGGATTATTGTAGGATAGATCAATTGAAGATTGTGTCATATTTACACCTATAAATCCTCCTAATTTAATCCTCCCTTTTGATGGGAAAAAAAATCCAAAATCAACGCCCCAATTATTGGATTTTGTTTTTGTTGAAGAAAAAGTATTTGCTTCGGTTAGGGTATACGCTTCTCCCAGTCCTAAATCATAATGTGGTTTAATAGCAAATCTTTTGACTTTATATGACATTGTAACTGTTTTACAGTCTTTTTCTACAATAGGAACTGCGATAACATCTTCATCATCATACTTGAAATTTTGAACATTCATCGGTGACTCGAGGATTGCTTGATGATAGGAGTTAAAATCTAAGAGATGATTATTATATTTTATGTTTTTGTCATAATCACTTGACCCTATGAAATAAAAATCATCTTCGATTTTTTCTCCATTATATGCAACCTTGTTAACATTCTTTTTAATTAACTTCTCGATTTTACAAATATCTTTCTCTTCATCGTAAACAAGAGTTACAATCAGTATATAATCTTTGAAACTTTCCTTCTGAGGAAATACTTTTCCACATTTATCAACATATTTTAGGGTTTTGCAGAATGAATATTGAATTTTTATTACATCTGTCTCTTTCCAAATACTTTCACGATGAATGTTAGAAATGAATACCTGCTTGTTTTTTGCATTATAAAATAATGAATCAGCATAATCTTTAACAGGTATGGTAAGTCCCCATCCGAATCTTTTTTCATTATAATCGTTAATTATTCTTAGATTGGGACTTGTAAACAAATCCTGAAAAGCATAGTATGATTCTTCATCGCTAATGGATGATAGTGTTTCATAATCCTCAATTGTTGTCAGAGCTCTATCAATTACATGCCTTACGTGAGGGGTGTAAATGTTTTGAGCATCGATATTTGTTACAACAGTAAAACAGAATAGAATTACCATTGATATTAGTTTTTTCAATTTCATTTTCATAATGATACCTCCTATATTACTTTTTTACTATTACCTTCTTGCAACTTCCATCTGACATTTTTACAATATTAATACCAGAAGTAAACGAATTCAATTCTTTACCATCAAGACTGAAAATAGCAATAATATCATTGTTATTGTTAAGTTCCTCAATTCCTGTTACAGAGAATCCACTTCTTGTTTTTTGAATTGATCCACCCTTGCCAGAGTAGTCGGAGCCGTCCCATTTCTCTTCTACAGAATTGATGTATCGTTTTCCACTGGTTATAGTTGTACCATCATTGTAACACCATTGTGCATAAACGAAGAATCTATTAGATGGATTATTTACTTCTGCAGATGTGAATCTAGAATCGTATCTGACATTTCCAGGATTTGATTGAAGCAATTCTGCTTTCTCTACAATGCTTCCTGATGAAGTCTCGTAGCCAAAAACAAGATAATAGTCATAGTTTTCAAGATCTGCATCGCTAAGATCCGTAATTGCGATCATTGTTCCAGTTGTACCATTTCCATTCTTTTTAATCTGTGTAGGAGTATGTGGCTTGTTATATTCCTTAATTGTTTTCTCTACATATGGAGAACCTTCCCATACATTTCCATATGGTCCATAGTGATCTGCTTTTAGCCCGATAGAAATTGTTTCTACATTCTTCTCAAGATTGTTTGATCCGCCCATTGCTACTGGCATAGACCATGAAGTATGTGTTTCAGATGCTTCCTTTCCATTTATACTCCAATTATATTTAAATGATTTATCTTTTCCAGTATAACCATATTTCTCATTGTCACATAAAATGGAAAGAGTGTTACCTTCTCTGACAGAATAATAAGTAGCATCGAGAACTCTTGATTGATTATTATCTGTAATGGTAAAGTCCTTTGCTATGTCTGCTTTATGCCATATTCTTGCTTTATATGTTTTTGTTTCGTCTAATGCAACATTTTTTCCGATTGAGTTTACAATATGGACATTGAAAGTTTTATCAGTATAAGCAGAATTTGTTGTTGGAATATACGTCCAATTTTCATTATTTGTTGACTTTATACTTCCGTCTTCAATCCATTCATATTTCCATCCCGAATTGTTTCCCTCAGTTTTTCTTATTTTGAAATTAACATTATTTGCATCAAATCCTCCAGCGTATACATCCACAAGATCGCCGTTACTCCAGCTTCTGTTCAAAGAATCTGTGAATTCTTCTGTTATAATAGGAAGAGCCCATGTTTTTGCTGTAATCTTATAAGATTTGCTAAACCAAGTTCTTGATTTGTCTGGTTTGTTTGAAATTGTAAGTGTATAAACATTATCAGTATCTCCTGTGCTAGATGAAGGCATGATACTACTGTCTGAAAAAGATTTGTCATTTGTTACTGTAACTTCATTACTTGAGCTTGATAATGTATATTTCCAACAGTTCTTGTTTAGAACTCCACCATTCAATTTTCCAGACAATTTGATGTTGTCATCACTATACAATTCAATTTTTGTAGTTTCATCTAATGAGCCATAATTAATATCTTTATTAGTTAAAGACATAGATACATCTTTCACTGAAGGGGTTGGCCATATTGTGATTTGAGGGAATGTCAAATACTCATCATATCCAATATTCTCTCCGATTTGATTAACAGCATGAAGTGTAAAAGTATGATTAATAGTATCACTTAATGTCGTATTATCAGGAATTGCACGTGAATAGACGGCATTATATTTGTATTGGTTTTTATTCTGTCCAGAAATAATATATCCTTTTTCATCTGTCCAGCTGTATGTCCATCCATCAGGATAACCATAGTTTTGATTTACCAAGAACTCTACATCTTCTCCATCAATGAAATTCGTATATGCAATATTATTCTTCAGTATTGATGCACGTTTCCATGAAGAAATATCAATAGTATATAATTGTTCATACCATACTTTATTAGATGTAGTATGTATTCCATTATATGTGTTTTTTATTCTCAGTGTTATAGTTTCCTTTGAAGAACTATTATTTTTTGAACTTGCTGTATATTGACTTGTTCCTTTTTCATTATTTGTAATAGATTCTTTTGTTTGATCTACTACCTCAAAACTCCACGTAGAACCATCACTAATATAGCCTCCAGCTACCTCGTAGTTAAATCTTAACACATCACCATCAAAGCATTTTACTTCAAAAGTTTTATCATTAGATGGATACTCAATAGTTTGGTTTTTGTCCAACAAAACCTTTAATGAAGATTTTGGTTTTGGCCAAACTGTTAAAGTTACATCTTTAGATTCTGAAAATCGAAGCTTTCCTTCACAAGTATTTGTTACTTTGACGTTATATTTATAATTAGTTGTTTCTGTTGGATCAAACTGAAGTCTTGCCATATCTGCCGCGGTGAATTCTTTTCCATTAGCATCTGTCCAAACTGTATTCCATCCATTCCTAAATCCACCTTTAGATGTCAATGTAAATCCTTCCGTAGCACCACCATATGTTTCAACCATGTCATCGCTCATTTCTATTGACGGAGTTTTCCAAACAATATAGCTAGTGGAATTATTTGCACTGAAACTTGATGTCCTGTTTGGCAGTTTATTTATAACTTTAACATTGAATATTTTTGTGTTTCCTCCGTCGCTAGCATCTTCATTTTTGTAAGTATATGTGAATGCTTTTGTATTACTTTGGAGTTCATCATTTACATACCACGACCAATTCGTCAAATCACCTGTGAAAGATGGAACTGGAATTTCAATTTTATCTCCCACTAAAACATTGACGCCATTTTTTGAAGTTGATTCGTTTTTCTGGTCAATTGTATATGAAACGTCATCAACGAAGGTCCCATCTAATGTAATCCATGTTGTATTTTCAGATATTTCTGCTGAAGGAACAGGGAAAATTCTGAAAGTATAAGTATTTGTATTATCTAACCAAACTAATTCTCTTCCAGAGGAAGTTTTATTTATTACTCTTTGAGTAATAGTTTTGGTTATCATTGAAGTTACAGAAGGGTCGTTTAAGTCAAATTTAAAACCTGCATTTTGTGAGGCATTTGAAATTAATTCTGTGTCACCTGTATAATCAACATTCCATCCTGTGGAATAACCAGTTGCTTCAATAAAACTATTTGGCAATGTAAATCCTTCATTAGCGTATATGTCAAATGTTTTATTTGATTCTACAGAAATCTCAGGTGTTTTCCATACCTTATCATTAATTGTGAATGTTGCCAAGTAACTCGAAGACCTATTGACAAGTTTATTTTCAACTTTAATAACGAATGTATTTATTTGTCCAGATGAATTTGCATCATCTTTTGTATAAGTATGTACAAAAGCATCAGAATTACTCTGTTTTTCGTCATTTACATACCAAGACCATGTAGAAGGATCTCCATTAAATGATGGTACAGGAATAGTCATTTTGTCTCCTACGAGGCAGTTTTCTGGAATACCATTTTCTTTGATTTTTGACAGATCAAATGCCGCTGTTCTAGAATCATTGATATTCCCGTTTACAGTATGCCATTCGTTGTTACATGTAATGGTTGCATTTGGAGTAGGATATACTCTGAATGTATATTTCCTGCTTTCATTGACCCAACTATTATTTTTGGATCCTTCAGCATTATTTTTTAATGTAACTATAATGCTTTTTGTTTCTACACTTGAAATATTTGGGTTAGATGGAGTGAATGTAAAACTGACTCCATTTTCATTTTTTGTTATAAATTCTGTTGAACCTGAAAAATCAACACTCCATCCATCTGAATAACCAGATAAAGCACTATATGAATTATTTATTGTTGCAGTCTCGTTAGCATATATGTCAATAGTTTTTGTTTCTTCCAAACTATAGTTAGCCTTTGAATATATATCGTAAGAAAAAGTATAACTGTTATCGCTAAATAAAATTGTTCCGTCTGGTGCTTTATTTATTGCAGTAAGAGTAACCTTCCTAGATTCTTTATTACTGTTGATTTTGGAAAGATCGCTTTCGATGGAAGTCGCTACAGTATTTACACCATTATTATTCCATATATATTCCCAACCTTCTTTGTTTCCTCCATTTCCTTTTGCAGTCCAACTAATATTTTGATTTGATGATTCCCAAACCTTAAATACAGGATCTGTAACATCTATACTAGCTGATGTATATGAAGTGATGTCATATGTTTTGAAGAAACTAGCCCATTCTGTTTCACCATCAGGGGCAATGTTCTTAACTGTAACTGTGACTTTATTTGAAGAGGCAGTAGAAGATGCTGTAAATTTATAATTATCTTCTATAGTTCCATCAGACCATAGTGTCTTCCAAGTTCCGCCTCCGCTATATCCATTGACATTAAGGTCAACGGAATTTGACGGCATAAGATAATATACTGTTTTACTAGTAAATGATGGTTCGACTATATTATTATATACCTGAACATTTATTCCTGAATTAGAAATTTCAACTATTTGATGTTGAGGATTCCATTTTTTTTGTGTAACCTCAATGTCATCTGTATCTTCCTCGTTACGTTGAGTTACTGTGTATTCCTCGAACGCACCTCGATAATACTTTAGATTTGCATAAAAAGAGTAATCTAACGGATTGGCAGCAGTAATAGTACGACTTATTGTCATATCACTGTTCCATGTTCCTTCTATAACTTTGTCGTCTTCATATTTATAAGCAAATGAAATGATATGATCTGAGTCAATGGTGTCAGTTTCTGGAATGTCAGAGACTGACAAGGTGTACAATACCGATGCACTTCCAAGAGCATGGTATTTATTATCCTTCTGAATAATTTTGTGAATATTATCTCCTGTAACATCTGTCTTTATGTTAAGATTTTGAGCAGATAAAACAGTTGGACAAAGAGATAATAGTCCTATAAAAATTAAATTATTGTTTTTCATATTTACTATATTAATGCCAATATAACACCTATAACAAGTCCCAATACAACTATAATTAGATAAGAAATCATATTGCCCTCATCTTTCTTCTTTAATTTTTTTTTCTTATCTTTCTCTGCCTTAGCTCTTTTCTCTGCTTCCGCTTTTGCTTTTTGCTCTGCAACTTTCTCTTCTGCAAGTCTTGCTTTCTCTTCAGCTGCCTTTATTTTTGCTTGCATTTCTGCTAGTTTAGCTTCGGCTTCGGCTAATTTGTCAACAGTATCCTCTTCATTTATTTTAGGAGATTCAGTTTCAGTGGAAGTCTTACCCCCCCCATGATTATCGTCTGAATCTTTTTTATCATTTGCAGAAGAAAAATTGAAATATATAGGCTCTCCACACAGAGGACAATCAATCTTTTGTTCCTGACCGTCCTGATAGTCTTCTTCAAAAACATCTGTACATGTAGAGCATTCTTTACACTGAACTTTCATATCATTTACTGTTTATATTATTATTCTAATATTAAAACATGTTGTTTATTGTCTATCGAAAATCGTCCAAATTGTTGCAATACTGATTGCCCAAGCAAAAGAGGAGCATTCTGATTTGGTACTATAGAAGCGTCAACATTGTATATTACTTTATCTCCAAGTTGAACGGTTCTTAAGCGTACCATTTGTCCCTCAGACAGTTCTCCTTCTGCATCTTGGAAATTAACCACGCCTCTTAGATCATCCTCTGTTAAAGTGCCTTGTTTAATTAGAAATGCGGCTTCTGTCATTGACATAGAAATCGCAGATGCTCCTGTATCAAAAACAAATTTCATTGGAACATCGTTTATTATAGCTTTAATGAAATATACTCCATCTTCATTTTCTAATGGTATTACTGTTCTGGATTCAGTAACCTCATCACGATTTCTTCTTGATTCCTTTTCTTTTTCTGTTGTTCTATTAACAATATGTCTGGAATTTTGATTGTCCCTTCTATGTCTATGTCTTGCACAGGATGTAGTAATACATAAAATATATATTAAACTAAACAAGACGAACGCAAGCTTTCTCATAAATTTCCCAGTATCCACCATTATATTTGAGTTGTCCCTTTTTAATAGTTTTTATTGAATTATAGTTTGTTGTGCTGTCATTCTCTATTATGCATGCACATTCAATGAAACGAGTTCTGTTTTGCTTTGCAATTTTTACCACGCTTGGTTCATTTATAATTTCAAATGTTGCAGAAGTTTCACTTTTGACGTTTAGTTTATATAAGGTTTTCCCATCTTTAAATGACTCAAAAACGCTTCCAAAAACTCCATCATTACCAGGAATTGATAAATACATTTCTTTTGAGTATCTAACTTCGTCTTTATCTTCTGGTACTATTTCATTTTTCTCATCTGGTAAAACTTCGTCTATGGTTGTTGACTCCTCACTTTCGACAGGCTCATTAATCAATTCTTCTGTTTCTTCGGAATCACTTTGTGATTCCTTTAATTTTGGTTTTAATGAATCGACTTGATTTTTCAAAAGCTTGTTATCAGTTATTATAGACCTTACAAAATCATCTGTCTTTTGAGTATCTGGAATTTTGAAATCTTTTCTAAGTTTTTTCCATTTTTCATCGTTTTTTTTATATTCAGATAAATTATTCTTATACTTAAGAAACAGAAAAATGAAGAGAATATTCGAGCACAGAAGAATACAAGAGATTATATTTGACATACCGAATATACTTGTTCTTCTTGTGTTATCTGTGGATATCTGAGTATAAGGTATATTGTCAACTGTACTGTTCTCAGCATTAGAAGTAAAGGAAATTGATGCTGATGTGATTTTCTGTATAATATCCTCTTTATTCTTTATGTTTTCAAAATCCTTATTAATTCTTTCCCTAAAGTATTCAATCAATTTCTCTCTTGATTCGAATACGGAATCATAATTTTGAACATTATTGCAAATATTCTTGCAATTGTCAAATTCCTTGCCTGGTCCTAGTTTACATGATATATCCGATACTCTTTTGGAATTTACATCAAGATTTGCTTCTTGTATAGTAGGATGAACCTTATCTGGCCAACGGCATGATACAGCTTCATAAACTACTATTGCTTTAACTCTATTTACAACATCATCATTACTATTATAAGCATTGACCGAATTGACGGTCAATGCTAAAACGAAAGTAATAACAAATTTATATAATTTACTATTCATCTTCTAACAAAAAATTCGTTAATGATAGATTTAATTGGATAGAAAAAGACCGCAGAATCTTCACATTCTTTCTCTCTATTCTCTCTGCACTCTTCTCTGTCATGAACATCGAAGAATCCATTCTTAAGCTTCTTATTAATATCGTCAATATCAAGGTCTGCAATACTTCTTAATAAGTCAATGCTTTCTTTACTACAACCATAATCAGTAGTTATGCCTAGATCATTATCATTTAGAAGTCTGAAGAATTTGTCATGAAAATCTTTCACCTTTGTAGAGATATATGAGATATTATCTGTATTAAGCATGTCACCATATTTTAATCCTCTACCAGCAGAAGTGTTCTCTTCATTAGGTAACATTGAATAATATATCTTTACTCTTTCAAGTTGAGCATTTCGATTCAAATTCGTAAAATATTTTGCAACTTTCTTGAAAGTTCTGCTAGGTTCAGATAAGGCACCTTCCGCCGTTGTCTGCTTTGGACGATCTTTTTCTTTGAAAATATCAACATCTTTTTTATAGGTATAATTACCATTACTAAATTCATCTAAAAATCTAGTAGTCAAGTATTTTAACAAAGAATTATCTGCTATTATGTTTAATAACTTTGAACCTGTACCACTAAACAAAACTTTATCTGGTTTTGGATATCCGTAAGTACGAAGCAAATCAGTCAAATAATAAATCATTGCTCCGTAAAAATATACGAATATTATCTTGAATTCATCATCATCACTTAGTAAATTGTTGTAAGATAGACTTACATCCTTTCCTAAAGATGGATTGTCCTCTAATGAGAAGAAAATAGAATTTGCATCTGAAGGCTTTTCCTCAGACTTATCCCCACAAAACTTTGATAACAATGTTGTTACTTTTATATCAGCATTGAGACTATTCAATTTGGCGTTGAATCTCTGATAATATTTCTGGATCATCCTATTATCTCTTGCGTATTTACTTCCTGCTCCAAATACGCTATCTGCAGCAAATCGGAAAGATGTTAAATATGCAGGAAGTTTGTCTTCGTCATCATCATCATCATCATAGTAGATAACAACATCGCTTGTACCTCCACCAATATCAATGGAAAGAGCCATGTCTGAAGGAGCAACCTTATTTATTTCACAATATTTTATAAATGGAGCAATCGATTCAGTCATGTGTGATACAATAAGATGATCTTCATCATTTTCTTCATCATAACTATTATCAAAATACTTCTTAAATAATTCAACCCATCTTTTTCTGTATTTTGTTACATATTGGCCTTCCATAGCCAACGGATATGTCCATACGAATTTACATTCCTTTAAGTTTGCACCTTGAGAAACAGCATAAGCATATGCAATACGCGCCATCTCATCAAAGAAAAGATATGACAAATGTTCGTTTTTATCCCATTTAAAACCAGTTTCAACATAATTATTTTCACTTCCATAATCACTTTTGCCATACACAAATGGAATATTTGCGTGTTGCAAAGATGATATGTTTGATAAATTTTTATCAAACTTTTTAGGGAATGAAAGCACAGTTCTATGTGGAAATTTATATTCTAATCCAAAAGAGTTAGGTATAAATTCTTGTAGCATATAAGACTGTAATAATTCTATTGCAAATAAGTCTTCGGAATAATCTTGTTGAATTTCTGAATTTTCAAAATCAATCATGGTTCCAATAGCATTGCTCAAATCTATATCAGATATCTTATTTTCATTCTTAACAGCAATATAACTATTAGTAGTTCCAAAGTCAAATGCAAAATCCATTCCATCTTTTTGTGATTTTATGTCTCTTAAATTTGGAATAATCGTAGCATTATGTTTCCTCTTTCCCTTGCTTATATCTAAAATAAAATAGTCAAGTGCTTCGTCGACAGTATGATATGAAGTGTTTTCACTGCGTTGGTACGAAGACATAGTAACTTCTATATCATTAGAATCATCTGTTTTGTATGCATTTAATGCAACTTCGTATTCTCCTAAATTCTCTTTAGTGATAGCATATTGTATTGAATAATGATTCAACGCACTTTCATTATGTCTAACAAATGGCATAATTGAAACAGATAATGGACATTCCATTATCAATCCTTTTGCCTCATATAATTGACCAGATGTATGCTTGTAGTCTAAAATTGAAACAAGGTCACTTTGATCAGAATTTGGTAAATGGTATTCTTTCTCAAGACGAACATATCCGCCTTTTGTCTTTATGCGTAAAATTGCTTTTACTTTATCATCATATTCTACAAGTTTGAAATTCTTTTCATTTCCAATAGATTCATTCAAATATGAATAATCAAAGAACTCAAAGAAGTCTTTCTTGATAGGTGGAAGATAATAGTAATATTCCTTTTTTTGATTATTATTCGTTGTCTGCCTTTCCAAATTTCCATCAAAGAAATTTGTTGTGTTAAGTGGGTAAGGTAAACGAATAATAACATCATCCAGAAAATCATCTTCACATTTCCACATATCATCATAATGAACCTCTGCTCCGTCCTTCATTGGTAACTTTGTACGATCTGCCTTTAAGGTGATATTCTCATTTTTTATGCAATAATCCCATGACATTCCTTTGGAAATATAGTTCCAACCACTATATGCCCCATTAACATTAGTAAGAATAAGAGGTTTCTTGGATGATTTGTTAGTGTCTACGACAAACCCGCTATCACTCTGAATCTGCTTTTGTGCACCTCCTGTTGGTATTTGCCCAAATACACAACCAAACAAATTTACACCTTCAGCAGAATCAAGGTATTCATCACTATTATAGAAATCAGAATCACGATCCTTCCAATTGGAAGGTATCATATCTTCAATTAGTTCATGATTTTCTCTTTCTTTCTCAGCATATCTTATGATTTCATTTAATGATGATTCCGAGAATGACTTCCACAATTCTTTATCAAGCATATAATGAATAAGCTTTGATAAAGTAACGTAAAAATATTTTATGAACTTTTTATCTCGTTGATGAAGGTGCTGCTGATTGTTAAACAATTTTGCATTACCCTGTAGTTGTATACTCTTGTTTGAATTGATTACATCCTCAAAATTTGGAGTACACATAAAGAGAGATGTTGGAGAAGTACATCCTATTAACTTCTTTTGATAACTAATAGTATATATGGAGTCTAATTTATCAAAACCATAATTCTCTTTATCCATGTATAATTCGAGCACTTTGGATAATGATTTTTGACCCTTTATATTACTTTTAGCGAGGTTGGAGAGGTTTTCTTTTATATCCCACTTTGAAATGGTTAGTCCTGATTGATTCTCAAAGAATAACTGAGCAACATCAAGAGAGTAAAATACAAGTCTTTTATCTCTTACCTCAGGATTCTTCAAGTCTGTTACATTTCTAAATGCACTTTGAACCAATTCAAATCTTGCAAATGGTGATGGTATTGATACTTTTGGATTAACACCACCTCTTCCATTCGTTATATTATCTTTTTCTAGTTCTTTAAGTCTTCTATCTTCAAATTCTCCAAAATCACTCCATCCAGAGAATGCGGCAGTATCTTTTGCAAACAATAATAACTTTTTTGCCATAATCGATTTGTATTAAAGTATTTGGTAATCTTTAATTATCTCATCAAGAGCAGAATCTGCAATATCAAACCAACGTTGATGACTATTTGAAACTCCATTATTTGAACCTACAAACCTATCTGCAGCTGCATTTAAATTCTTAATGATTGTTTCCTTTTGAATTTTAATGTGATTTTTAAAAAAACCAATTTTTGTACTTATACTACAGAATGCAGATGAATAATCTTCATTCACAGGATTAAACAGTTTCAAATTATGAGCGTTTTCTCCATGATTTGACATTTCTGAGAATAATTTGTCGAATCTAGCAAATATATTTGATATTTCTTTGTTTTTCACCACAGTATCATCTAGTTTTGGAGTATGATCCTTAGCATATGGTAAACCTAACCCATCAGAATAGAAATTTTCCATATAATGCTTAAGTATATAAAATTTCATTAAAGGAATTTCTAAATACTCTTTTACACCATCACCTAATTCATTCAAAGTAATAGAACTTATATCAACAGATTCCGATCCAATACCATATGCATAGTACTTACTATTCACAGCATTGCCTGAATCTTCATTGACTTCATAGTTATTCGATTCTATAAAATGAAGAATTGAAGCAGCACCAATGAATTCTACAATATGAGCTTTATTATTTTTTTGATTATTTTTATTTCCTGGATCGTTCTCAAATGGTGTTATTGTTTTTAATCCATAATCTGCAATATAATATGTATTGTTTACATATTTATTGAGATTTTTGTGATAGTAACTAAGAGCCGATCTTGTTTTAATCATAAAATCAGAATCGTTAATAGGCGATTCCTTATCTTCTCCAATTGAGAAATAAGGCATAACAAGCAATGCACCAATCTGAGCCAAGCCTGCACTACCAGAATTCTCAACACTTTCCTTCAATAGATTTCGGATGTTGGTGATAAATAGTGGTAATCCTGACGCACCTGTTCCACCAAATAGAGAACCAATGAAAAAGATCTTGTCACCATGTCTGTCACCTTTATCATCAGCAACAACCTGAACAGCTTTCTTGAATGACCTAAAATCAGGAGAATTTACAAAATTATTAAGTGCAACACATCCAATATTAGGTGAACCATAAAAACCTTCTTGCATATTTGTTTTCAACTCGCTTTTTGAAAATAACATGCTAAAAAATTGTCTATTCTTTTCATCAAGGCCTGGAAAATCAATAAAACTCTCGAATGTTTGATTTGTAATCTCAGGCATTCTGAAGATAAATGAATCACTATCAATATTCTCAGGATCCACGTCATGCAATGTTTCAATTTTGACTGAGAAAAAACCTTTTCCAGAATCTATTCTGGAACCACCATATAATCTTTCATGGATTTTTCGATAATCATCCAATAAAGCTCCTAATTCAACGAGAGCACTACAATCATTATGTGGATCTACCAGAATAGGTACTATTGAAAATCCTTCCGATAAGACATTTCCGGAAGCGTCCTTCGGACGTACTCCTGCTGCGAGTTGCATAACTAAAGAGGTTATTACTCGAGCTCCTGTTCCTCCTATACCAAATATAAAAACTCTCATAGTATAAACTTATTAAAATGGTGTTTTAGAATTATCACGGCTAAGCCCTTTAATACATAGGCAGATAATTAAATATATTACAAAAGAAACGAATGCACTGGCTATTGCAAAATTTCGCTCCTGAACTTCATAATTAAGATCCATATCCATAAAATATGAATCAGTATAATTATATGTTACTGATGGAGAAAGTATAATAACCAGAATTACTGTTATAAGCCAATGGTACCATCTGTAGCATGAAAAAACATGTTCCAAAATTAGATAATATAGTATTGCAATTCCCCAACAAATGCCAAGAGTCAAAATCGCAGCCAAATCATACATTCCCTGATTATACATATCATTCGAGAAAGATGGTTCATAATACAAATTCTCATAAACATCTGGAGAGAAAAAGAAAAATAATACACTTACAATTATACCTAAACCGAACAATAACCAATTGTTACGACTAATACTAGAAATAATTCTCATAATATACTTATTTTTTTATGTTAATATCAAATTTGAAAAATGAAGGAACATCAGTTGTTCCATAATACACATCATATATTCCCTTCATCAAACTCTTAAATGCAAATGTTGATGTTGAAAAATTTGAATCATAAATATCAGTATCATCGTCAGAGTTTGTATCATATATCCATTTAGGTAATTTATTATTTAATGATACAGATACCGTCTCATTCTTGATTCTTTTGTTTGTGGTTAATGTAATGAAATGAGTTGCATTTGGAATCGTTTGACTGAGTTTCACATCCATTCTGTCTTTATCATTTATTCTGTCAACAGATTTAATAGAGTAACCTGATTGAGAATCTATCTGATAATTATTCTTGTCTTTTAGCACTTCCTCCGATACAATGACGTTTGAGAGATCAACTGCAATCGTAACTGAAAAAATTCCATCACGGTTTGGCTCGGCATTATTAATATTATGAATCAGTTTTTCTTGTCCTCTTACTGCTCCATATCGTCCATCAATTCTTGGATTAGTTAATAATACAGAGAATTCCGGCTGATTATCCTTTTCTGAAAAACAATAAAAGTCTTGATAACCATTATAGGACTTAAAATTTACAAAATCTTTATACTTATCTAAGGTAAATAATTTCTTCATTACTTCTGGTGATGAAACCATTACAAAGTAATAAGGTCTTTTACCAGAATAGAATACACCCTTTGACGGATTGTTATATGAATAATAGTTTCCACTATAATCTCCAATCATTTTTATCACTAATACACGTTTTCCACTGTGTTTTTTGAAAGCGTGCGTAGTCATATTTTTAGCTTCTTTGACAATCTTTTCTTTCGTCACACTTGACATATTCTTTGTAGAATATATTAAATCGGAAACAAGGATACTCAACTCGTTTTTTCCTGTTCTTTCCATTATATTTGAAAATATACAGGTGAAATCAGTATATCTTGGATCACCTATATCCTTGGTGTCATCAAAGATGTTGGTACAAGAAATGAAATCGGCATAGGATTTCTCATAATTGTAAACAGAATCGTTTACAACATATAATAAATTCTCTGTATCATCATTTTCTGGTATACTATTAAGTAAAGAGAAAATTGCATCTTTGAAATCTCCAGACGTAGCTGTTGCATCAAATGGAGTCATACTGCCGCTTCTTTCCAAAAAAAACTTAAATTTTATAGGTTTGTTATCTGTTTTTAACACATTGGAATGAACAGTTGTCGTACTTGACTCTCTGGTGCCACGCTTACAAGAAAATACTGAAATAGAAGATGCTAATAATAAGCTACCTGCCATAAGCATCCAAATAGAATTCTTTGAAAGATTGTTTTTATTATAATACTTCATGTTAATAATATACAATTACTTATGAATATCTGATTTTACTAATATCAAAAATGGGTAATTCATGTTATCCCTGTTAGGTCTTCGAACTACCTTGCCCAATAACACAAACTACCCATCTAATATTTTTTCTATGAATGAGGATGGCACATAAGCTGTAGCCATAGTGCATAAACCATCAATAATAATTGCAACGCGCTGTTGACCGTGCCATCTTGCTACTTTTCCTTCAACACCCTTAAATTGCCCTTCAACGACTTTTACCTTTTGCCCTTCTTCAAACTTCTTCACCTTTTCTGGTACCACAAGAATATCAGAGTCCTCTGAGCTACAAAGAATGCGAAGACTATCCATTTGTTTATTTGGAATAATCAACGGTCTTTTTTTAAGGTTAGTTCCCTGACCGTTATAGCTATAGTAAAAACGTAAAAAAGGGAGATTTACATTGTCATAGACAAATGATTGTGCAGCTTCTTCGGTGCCGTAGAAAAAAAACAAATTTGGTAATCTACTCTCTCGAATGGTTACGATTTGATTATTTATAATCTTTTTCCTGAGAATAGTTGGATAAAAAGCAATGCCTCCATGAGCAATAATAAACTCATATGCTCTTCTTTCTCTACCATATGTGGTACGCATCACATACCATTGGCATATTTCTTTTTGTTTATTTGATTCAGTATTATTTGTTGTATATGCACATCTGGTGGACACCCCTTTGACTGAATCTTGGCGGTTAATATTAGTCATTATGCTAATATCTTTATGCTTCTCATTGTTGTTCACATTAGACAATGTGTTCACAGAAGTTAGATTTTGTCCGATTAGTCTTTTGTTAACCCATTTCACCTACTACACATATTCGCTCCCCAATGTCTGAATGTATAAATTGAGCTAACATATCGGTAATGTTATCAAGAGAATTTTATAAATATAGAAAATAGGAGTGAAGCTCTTTTGAAAAAAGAAAAACATATCTGCTTTTCTTAAAGACACATAAGAAATAGCAACAAGAGGTACTACCGCAAATGGAGCTTTAAGGTTGGAAGATAGTTTACATCATACCGTTTCTTCTATGACCATAGACTCCCTGATAGTCTCTCTTTATTTTTGTTGCTTTACACATATAAAAATAGCGTGGGAGTCTGTTCTGTCACTCGTTCCACTATGTGTAGGCCTTCGCATTGCCCTTCTTGTCGAAACGAGCAACGCTGAAAGCCCCACGCCGTGTATGATGAGCCCACAAAGCGCAGGGGATATAGAAAGTCCTGAACTGATGTGAGCATACATTACACCTAACTGGGGCGTTCCCGTTGCTTTGTTTTTGACAAGAAGTTTGAATTTGCGAAGTTCACACATAGTCAAAACCAAAGCGTGTAGGTACGCCTTTTTATATATGTATCTATACCCACTATCCACCCAAGGGGCTTTCAGTAGGCATAAGACTTTGCAATATTACAAAATTTCATTCAAATATGTATGATTACAAGAAAAAAAAACATTTCAAATGTAAAAAATAATAAAAACATACTTCAAACAAGTATGTTTTGCACATATGCTTGCTTTGAAAACACTGATGAGGATTGGGATGCGTATTCCAATGAAGTTTTATCATTTTTATTGGTTCTTCTTCAATTTAGTTGAAAAGAAGTTCATATAATGCTATGCTTTAGAATATGCATATTGCAAGACTGTTAAATATTAAACACAAAGAAACTTGTTTTAAGTATAATTAACTAACAGCCAATAATATATAGTAAAT
>JAZUHP010000041.1:0-14936 GCA_045641785.1 Bacteroidaceae bacterium | reverse complement strand
GAGGGCACTGAAAAACCCTCTTGATTGCTGAGGCACATTAAATAATAAAATGGGATTGTAACATTTTGGTGTTGCAGTCCCATTTTGTTTGGTATAGCCGAAAAAATCATAGAAAAACGTGTACTTAGCCCATATGTATCGCTAAATCTGCAATATTGGGCGTCTCTGGACATCGTTTTCGCACTTATACTCCATTATTTCCCTCCATTGAGTATTTTGATGATACGCTTTACGTTAGCAGCAAACATGGTTATTGCTCCCTGCATTCGCATGGCATCTATTCCGTATGATTCTGCTCTGTCATATCCGAAGACATTCTTTAGCTCTGAGTTCTTGGCTTCTATCTTGTACCGATCCTTGTAGGCGGATTTAAACTCATCAGTCTTTTGGAAAGCGATCTGTTCCTGTTGCGTGTCTGTCTTGATTGTGACGCTGTAGGTTTTGGACTTTGCGCCTGTTTTGTAGCAACCATCCCTCAGGGCACAGGTCTTGCATTTCCCAACATCAAAATAATATGTATATACCTGATTGGTCTGAGCGTTCTTCTTACCTTGCCTTGCTTTTCGTATGGCCATATGTCCGGCTGGGCATACAAACATACCGGCATCCTTGTTGTAATCCCACTTATCAGCTTCAGACTTGCATCCCTGGCTAATACAAGGATTGACTTTTGCTACGATTTTAAAATCCTCAGCTTTTGCCTTCTTCAGATTGCTGTCACCAGCATAGGCTCCGTCGCCTACGACAGTATCCACCGCTATTCCGTTCTTTCTTGTTTTCTCTACAAGTTCTGGCAACTGGGGACCGTCGCCCTTCTCTCCTGATGTTACGGTAGCAGCAACAATCATTCTCTCCGGAGTGATTGCCATATGCGTCTTATATCCAAAGAACTGATCATCGGCAGTCTTATGGCCTACCCTGGCATCCTTGTCCTTTGATGTCGTATAGTGGTCCTGTATATCCTCAAGCGTTTCCCTGAGCATGTTGAGACGTTCCTGAATTATCGGTATATTGATGAGCACCTTATCCTCGGATACCTTGTCGACAAGTGCCTGAGTGTATGCCAATTCATGTTCCAGGCTGTCATCTTCATTCTTGGCTGGCAGTATATCCTTTATTGTTCCATCGGTTTCATATAAGGACTTGCGCAATTGCTTTGAACGAAGCTTCAGAATTTGTACGGGAGTGTATGGATTTGAACGGGAACCGGAATGTGTGGCATCAACAATGATGGTGTTTGACTTGATGATACCCTTCTTTATGGCAATGCTCACTGTCTTTCCAATAAGCATATCCAGCAACTCTACATCCTTCAGCCTTAACTTTCTGAACTTTGTCAAAGTACTCGGATTAATCACATCCTCTTCTGGAGTCATACCAAGGAAATACTTGAAAGACATGTCGTACATGGAGCGTTCGACAACATCCACATCAGAGGAGTCGTAGATTACCTTTAACAACAGGTACTTAAACAGTCTAATAGGATTTTCGGCTCTTCTGCCATTGTCCTTGCAGTATTTTGAAACGAGTTCTTCATAGACAAAAGAAAAATCGATAAGGTCATTTATCTGGCGTAGCAGATGCTTCTGAGGAACGACCTTGTCGTAAAGATCTGAGTATTCCGTGAACTGGAAAGTCTGTTGTTGAACAAGCATAATACATTCTTCTATTATGCTATAAAGGTACAAAAAAAATCGCACATATGCAAGTTTTTGCCTACATATGTGCAATCTTATTTTTACACCTCAGCAATCAAGAGGGTTTTTCAGTGCCCTCACCATTACGTCCTCTTTTTTGTAATGACAAGAAAACGGTTCTACAATCACAAAGGATATGTAGAACCGTTTTTGGTGTTTTACTATTACTTAGTCTAATTCGCGTTGACGACAGAAATAACCAGCAAATTTCTCATCTATATTCTCTACCGGAGAATTGAATATACCATATACAGAAGAACCTGAACCTGACATTGAAGCATATACAGCACCAAGATCATACAACTTATCCTTAATAGCAGCTATCTCCGGGAACTTAGGAAACACACTTGCCTCAAAGTCATTAACCACAGTATCTTTCCAAGTCTCTAAAGGTTGAGCAAGCAACTCTGTAAGCGACGCCTTAGGAGCCTGAGGCTTTACAGAAGAGTAAGCATCTCGTGTAGAAACAAATATATCAGGCTTTACAAGAACAATAGTCTTACCCTTAAGAGTCAAATCCAAAGGATGGAACACGTTACCAATACCTGTTGCAAACACAGGCTTATCCTTAACAAAGAAAGCACAATCTGCACCCAAACGAGCAGAATACTCTTCCATCTTCTCTATAGAAAGACCAAGTCCATAACGGTCGTTAAGAGCTTTTATCATAAAGGCAGCATCAGAAGAACCGCCACCAAGGCCAGCTCCTGTTGGAATATGCTTGTAGATATACATAGATACAGGTGGAAGATCAAAGTCAGCTTTCAATAGCTTGTAAGCTTTAACAACAAGATTATCATCTGGAGTCCCGTCAAGTATTGTTCCAGCAACCTTAAGTTTATAACCACACTCAGGAATGTTTCCTTCGAGATTCTCAATCTCAAGAGCATCCTGAAGATTTATCGGATAAAAAACAGTTTCAAGATTATGATAACCATCTTTGCGTTTTTCTACGACATTAAGACCTATATTGATCTTGGCATTTGGATAGACAATCATACAGTTAGTATTTTTTTATTAAGAGTTAGTATTCTAATCTTTAGTGGTGGGACTTGATAATTATTAATCACTTCACAAAGATAGGTGTTTTCATGTATTAAAACAAGCAAACGAACAAAAAAATTGGGAGGATGTTAAGCTCTCTCGCCTAACACCCTCCACTTTCTAATTGATAAAGTGAGAAAATGTATTATCATCCAATCTAAACATAATCAGTTACTCGCGCAACCAAATACATCCAATAATCTATGTTTTTAGAATACCGATACAGTTCTATTCTCACGAACAAAAAAGTACCAAACTACAAAACTGTATACCAAATTCATTCAATCTTACTTATCAATTAATGTATGTCTTTGTATAATTCTTTTCTTTACATATAAATCATTCAATTCCTACATATATTCTCATGTATATATTAATTTCTTTTCGATACATCTTTAGAATGGAGACTGATCCTGTGGAGCATCACCTGCCCCTATTGAAGCGAAAGGATCATTATCATCAAGTGGTACTGAATTCATTGCAGATGCAGAAGGTTGGATAGTTCCATCTGATGTTGGAAGAGGAGCTTCCGAGTAATCCTCTACATTAGCAAACTGTGCAAACTCACCCTTGAATCTGAGTCGGACATCTCCAACAGCACCATTACGATGCTTGGCTATGATTATTTCAGCCATACCTTTGAGGTCACGTCCATGCTGATCTTTTGTAATCTTATAGTACTCTGGACGGTGAATGAAACAAACCATATCGGCGTCCTGCTCTATGGCTCCAGATTCACGGAGGTCTGAGAGTTGTGGACGCTTACTATCTGGATCATTAGCATCCGTTCCCACTCTATTTTCTACTCCACGATTCAACTGTGAAAGAGCGATAATTGGAATATTCAATTCCTTAGCAAGTCCCTTGAGGGAACGAGATATTGTACTTACCTCTTCCTGACGAGAGCCATAAGCCATTCCACTTGCATTCATCAACTGAAGGTAGTCGATAATTATTAGTCTCACGCCATGCTCACGTACAAGACGTCTTGCCTTTGTTCTTAATTCAAATACAGAAAGTGAAGGAGTGTCATCAACAAAAAGAGGAGCATCAAACAACTCACCAATCTTGAAGTCAAGCTGTCCCCACTCAAAGTCAGCCAATCGACCACTCTTTATCTTTTCACCCGGAATCTCACACACGTTAACAATGAGACGATTCACAAGCTGTACGTTCGACATTTCAAGAGAAAACATTGCAACAGGAACTCTTTGAGTAACCGCAATGTTACGGGCCATAGACAACACAAAAGCAGTCTTACCCATCGCAGGTCGTGCGGCAATAATGATTAGGTCTGAATTTTGCCAACCACTGGTCATCTTATCCAGTTTTGTAAATCCACTACACAAACCACTCATACCATCTTCACGAGCAGCTGCCTTCTTGAGCATATCGTAGGCTTCATTAATCACAGGATTAATCTGTGTGAAGTCCTTCTTCATATTAGTCTTTGAGAGTTCAAAGAGACGTCCTTCTGCTGCTTGCATCAGTTCAGGAATGTCCTGTCCTTCATCAAAGGCTTTTTTCTGTATTTCACTTGAATAAGAGATAAGTTGACGAGCAAGAGCCTTCTCTGCTATTATACGAGCATGATAATCTATATGAGCAGAACTAAGAACCCTACCGCTTAGTTCAGCAATTCTTGCAGGACCGCCCACATAATCGATCTTACCAATCCTACGAAGCTCTTCCGTAACAGTCAGAATATCGACCGGTTTGTTCTCTGCAGCAAGAGTCTGAATAGCTCTGAATATATGCTCATTCTTGCTATCATAAAAAGATTCGGGTTTGAGGTAATCAGATACTTGTCCAAAAGCATCTTTTTCAACAAGACAGGCGCCAATTACAGCCTCCTCCATCTCCAAAGCCTGTGGCTGTAGATGTCCCAGCTCACTTGTCTCTGGAACTGCAACCTTACTTCTTCGTCCTGTTGCACTTTTGTTATCTGGCATACCTTTTTTCTCCTTTATCTTTGTAACATATTTCTTTCAAATCCGCTGCAAATGTATGAAGTATTTTCGTAACTGCAAGGAAATCACACAAAAAGATATTAACACTCAAGTTTGCTATATGTTGATAACCCTGTTGATAACTATACATAACTGTTAACAACTCTGTTGATAACAGTATTAACAACTTTACATAGCACTACTTTTCAATAAGTTATATAAAAATCACTCTTTTTTTGTAAAATAACCCCAGAACAATTATATTTTCCTCTCGATGATTCAGCTTGTGTTATTCATACTACTTGACAATGTCCTTAAACACAAAGCGCAGAAAGCTCTTAGAATGATTCAAACACCCATCAAATGCAACACACATGGATAAGAAACAATGAACTAGAAAAAAAAGGATTCATACCCCTAAAGTATGAATCCTAAGTAATTGATCTTATTATTATTTTATGTCCTTTATAAACTAATTGCTGTCTCAAGAGCCAGTTCCATCATTGTACGGAAAGCATTTTGACGATCATCTGCAGAAAGTTCCTTTTTTGTAACAAAAGAATCAGAGATGGTAAGCATACAAGCGGCCCCCTTGCCCAAAGCATTTGCATTATGGAAAAGAGCAAAACTCTCCATCTCCACACATTCTGTCTTTGTTCTCTCAGCTATATCCTGCCATCCTCCCATCTTAGGGTCTGAATAGAACACATCAGAAGAGTGAACCTTACAAAGCTTGCAGTCAATATTCAATTCCTTAGCCTTTACCATAGCAACCTCATTGATTCGTTCACTTGGATAAAGAATCATGTCCTTACATCCATTATGGCACAAGGCATAGGTAGAATCACTAAAAGCAGAGTCAGCAAGACAAACATCAAGTACATTAAGTCGTTCAGTATAGCTACCTGCAGAACCAACACGAATGATATTCTCCACTCCATAGAAGCTATAGAGTTCCCAAGAATAAATACCTATACTTGGCATACCCATGCCACTTGCCATAACAGAAACAGGTTTACCTTTATACAACCCAGTAAAGCCATATACATTACGTACAGACGTAACAAGTTTCACATCTGTAAGAAAATTATCAGCTATGAACTTAGCACGAAGAGGATCGCCCGGCATGAGGACAGTCTTTGCAAAAGCACCATCAGGTGCTGTATTATGAGGTGTAGCCATATTATTACAACATTTTTAAGTTAATAATCTATATAATGCAAAATTACGAATAACTTTCATGCAGACAAAAAAAATCGGAAGTTTTTTCAAACTCCCGACCATTCACGGAACATAAGATAAAGAAATTCCGTATTACCTATAATGTATCGTCTCCACATTCGTTTTGGTTCCTTCATAAGGCGGTAAAGCCATTCAAAACCCGATTCTTGCCATGCTATTGGAGCACGTTTCTGTGTTCCTGCGAAAAACTCGAATACAGCACCTATTGTTCCACAATGGCAATCTATGTTAAGACGATCCCAATTTGCATAAGCCCACTTCTCCTGTTTAGGAGCTGTCATTCCTATCCAAAGAAGATCAGGATTTACCTTATTGATAACTTCACACATTGCAAGATTGTCTGCAACCGTGAACTGCTTACGAAATGGTGGCGAAAAAGTTTCGATATCAACATTTTTATAAACCTTAGCAGCCTGTTCACGAATCTTGGACAATACATTTTCAGAACTACCAACAAACATGACAACAGGTTTGCTACGCTCTGAATGAATCTGTTTCCAATATGGTGTCTCTTCCGCCTCATCAAGTGAAACATTCATCCTTCCCATCTCGTAAGAAAAGAGATCCCATCCGGCAATTCTCTCCCAAGGTTTAGACTTGGCATTCAGGAAATGGCAGGCACGAACAATACTCACACCATCAGGAATAAGTACGTCACCCTTCATCAACGCTTCTTCAAACAAAGGATCCTTACGCGCATTATTATAAGAGAATGCATTAATTGTATTTATTAATAGCTTTCCCTCTGGCAATCGGTCAAACTCCGACCTACTAATAAGCAACCTTAATGTTCTGATACTAATCATATAAAAATATTGCGCTTGATATCCACCCCGCAGACATCACTAATTAAAATTTAAGTCAAAACAATAAAAAGATGTTCATTCAAAATCACAAACACAGTCATTATAAACTGCGTCAAACTACTTTCTTTGTTCATAAATGTAAGAAAAAAGTCTTACCTTGGACAAAGGTAAGACTTCCACCACTAATCGCAAAACAAAATGCGCTTTTTTTTCGTCTAAAACAGTCAAAAATTGAGTCTTTATGCCTCAAGTTGACCAATGATGTCCTTAACAGACTTACAACCATGCTTGTCAAGCCACTCATTGATACCATCTGCCACCTTTACTGTTACAGCAGGATCAACAAAGTTTGCTGTTCCAATCTCGATAGCAGAAGCACCAGCAAGAAGGAACTCGATTGCATCATGAGCATTCATGATACCACCAAGACCTACAACTGGGATATTCACAGCCTTTGCCACCTGCCATACACAACGAACAGCTACAGGTTTGACTGCAGGTCCACTCATACCTCCCGTAGCAATACTCAATACAGGTTTACGCTTCTCGATGTCAATAACCATACCCATGAGAGTATTGATAAGAGAAACAGCATCAGCACCTGCATCCTGAACAGCAAGGGCAATATCCGTAATGCTTGTCACATTAGGAGAAAGCTTTACTATCATCGGTTTCTTATAGACCTCACGCACAGCACTTACCACACTTGCAGCACCTTCTGTTGTAACGCCAAAAGCCATACCACCCTGACGCACATTAGGGCAACTAATGTTAAGTTCAATGGCAGGAATGTTCTCAAGTTCATTGATACGTGCAGCACATTCAGCATAATCCTCAGGACAAGAACCTGACACATTGACAATCATGTTTGTCTTTATATCTTTTATCTGTGGATAGATATTCTTGCAGAAGTAATCTACACCCTTATTCTGAAGTCCTACACAATTGAGCATTCCACTCGCAGTCTCTACCATACGAGGATAATCATTACCCTCACGAGGATTGAGAGTAGTACCCTTAACAATGATACCGCCAATATCTTCAAGATTAACGAAATCAGCAAACTCTACTCCATAACCAAATGTACCGGATGCTGTCATGACTGGGTTCTTCATCTGAAGACCAGCTATATTTGTTCTTAAATCTGCCATGAGAAAATAATAAGATAAGAAGTTATAAACTATAGTTCCCAAGTGAGGTCTTCAATCTGGAACACAGGACCTTCCTTGCACACACATACATTACCCTTTACGGTCTTCTCCACACAGCAAAGACATGCTCCAAGACCACATGCCATCATGTTTTCAAGACTGACCTCACAAGGTATACCCTTAGACTTTGCATAGCGTGCAACACTAACCATCATAGGCTTTGGACCACACACAGAGATACGGTCAAAAGATTCCTTCTCAAGAATAGAGTGCTGAGTAACAAATCCTTTCTCACCCTCACTTGCATCTTCTGTTGTGACATATACAGGAGCAATAGCCTTAAAGAGATCCTGCTCAAGAAGATCCGACTTAGAACGAGCGCCAAGAAGGAAGATTGGCTGCGCACCAGCCTCCTTAAGCTGCTTACCATAGTTGAGAAGTGGAGCTACACCAACACCACCACCAACAAGCAATACCTTCTCACCTGCCTTCTGCATTGGAGAGAATCCATTACCAAGAGGGAACACAAGGTTCAACTTATCTCCCACCTTCATCTCTGCCAACTTATGAGTACCCTCTCCTACTGTTTGAATAAGAAGCCAAAGCTGGTTCTTTTCCTTATCCACATAATTAATAGATATAGGACGACGAAGGAATGTCTTTGGACTACCTTCCACTTTCACTTCAACAAACTGACCAGGGAGCATCTCTGGAAGAGGCTCACTATCTGTCAATTTTAGGAGGACATAACGTGCATGAGGAAATTCTACCTCTGCAACTGTCAAGTCTTTTACAAATTTCTTCATAATATGATAAATTATTTCTTAGTTCAATCAAAGAATCCCCCATCGTTGGGAGTAAAAAGTTAAAATTAAAAGTTTGTGGATAATAACACCATGCAGGAATTAAAGTCTTCTGTCTAAAAAACTTTAGACTCCACTTTTATTTTTCACCTATTATATACCCCATTGTGCTGGATTACACTCTGCCTCCACCTTCTTTTCTATATTATCAGGAAGGTTTGGATAGAAGTCAATGCCTGTGATGCGTTCTACACGATCAACACTTACACAATAGCTACGAATATCCTTGCCCGTATTCTTATTTGGGTAAATGAAACCAATAGCCTTTGGTTGTTTACCAAGCATTAGCACAACCTTAAAGAACTTATCAGGAACAGACACCTTGATATTCTTACGTCTACCAAAAGTCTTTGGTGATTTGGACTCAAAGATTGGACCACAGACAATATAGAGATTGCCATAATCCTTAGTCCACTGACGGCACATCTGTTCAAGGTCATTCCAGTCGCCACTATTGAAGTCATGATCCTGAGGACAGATATTTGTCATAAGGAAAGACTGATTCATAGCTGACTGATCATTTCTGTTATCCCCGGCAGGACACATATGACCTCTGTCGTATCCAGAACCATAATAATCGGAAGTCTCAACTCTTGAAGGTTCTGCTATCACATCATCACCTATAAACTCATCAAGACGAGTGGCATTACCTCTCAACCTTTTCTTTGACAAGCGCCAAGCAACATAGTTTGGACACTTTGTTTCTATATTATAGGAAACAATGAACGAGTTCTTGAACAAGATGACCTCATTCTTTGCCAAAGGAGCAGGCTGTTCAAGCAATTCTCCATCTACCTGCGAAAGACCCTCAGAACGAACATCATCCCTAACAGTCAAGTCGCTTATACCCTCTGCATCACCTGGATCAGAGACCTCCTCTTGCTTATTGCCATCAATGTCGAGGTCGTCTATGATATCATCATCTTCACTATTCGTTTTTGAGAAAACCTTAGACTCTTTCTTTTCTGTACCTCCAAACAGATCCGTGTTCTTCATAAGATAACCTCCTACAAGAAGAACTCCGACAATAATACCAAAAACCTTATTTTTTTCAAAGAGACTGTTATTTTTACTCATAAAAATATCAACTATCCTTTTGTCAGTTCTAATAAAAAACATTACCTTTGCCAAAGATTGCCAAGAGCAATGCCGAATTGGCTCAGTTGGTAGAGCAACGCATTCGTAATGCGTGGGTCAGGGGTTCGAGTCCCCTATTCGGCTCAAATGAGCAAAGTCCATAACGACATCTGCAAATATAGCGTATAAAAATGACATCAACAAATAGTTGATGTCATTTTTATTTTGATGATTTGCATTTGGCAATGGTAATACCCAAATGTTTTCTTTTACTTTAATTACAGACCACCTGCGTTAACTGGGCAGTCTGCAGAATTAGCAAAAACAGCACATCACATTTTCAGTCCAAGACCTTGAAACGAGCAAACTTAAGCAACAGCTGCTTAGTTCCAAGATTATCAAAATTGATTACCGCCTTCAACTGGTCACCACTTCCCTCTATCTTCATCACCACACCAACACCAAAACGCTGATGCTCAATATGCTTTCCTACTGCTATTGAAGCATTCGCCTCCGGAGATTTAGGTGCTGCACTTGCTACATTTGAGTCTGTCACCCTTGACACACGTCTTATCTCCGGTGATGGTGGTACAAAGGAACTCTGGGATGTCTTTGGAGTAAATCCAGATGTACCACTATTATTTATACGAGGCATTGGAGACGCTTCAGGACGCGAAGTGCCACGTGTACCTGATCCTGACATACGAGAAGAACCATAAGCACCAGTACTGTTTGATCGCTCACCTCGCATAAACTCAGGTTCATCGTCAAACATTGACCTTCTGCGCTTCCATGGCAATTCTGCCTCACCGCGATACCTATTTGTTGCAGTTGCCTTACGGTCGAGATAACCTGGATCTATGTCAGATAAAAATGGTGAAGGAGTACCCATTTCGAGTTTACCATATCTATAGCGACTCTTTGCATAAGACAAGAAGCAATGGCGTTCTGCACGTGTTATTGCCACATAGAAGAGACGACGCTCCTCCTCCATCTCTCTAATCGAACTACCAGCCATCTGACTTGGGAACAAGTTATTTTCAAGTCCCACAACAAAGACTGTTGGGAACTCAAGTCCCTTCGCGGAATGAATAGTCATGAGAGTAACCTTAGGACCATCATCATTCTTATCAGAATCCAAATCAGACACCAACGACACCTCTGAGAGATAATCAACCAATGTAAAATGCTCATTACCTTCTTCTTGTCTATTGGCAACAAAGTCACTCATACCATTGACAAGTTCCTCCACATTCTCCTGACGTGCCAAGCCCTCAGGACTTGTATCGGAATAGATGTCACCGATGATGCCACTCTCCTTTACAATGTGCCTACCGACATCATCAGCATTATCCGTTTCTGCCATCTTAGAGAAGCCCTCAATCATCTCACGGAACTGATCTATACGGTTCATTGTTGACTTAGCCACACTCAACCCATACCTGTCAGGTTCACTAATAACTGCCCAGTAGCTAACATCATTCACATTAGCACAATCGCCAATCTTCTTTAATGTAGTATCACCTATTCCACGAGCTGGATAATTAATGATACGCTTAAAAGCCTCCTCGTCATTATTGTTTACAACAAGACGGAAATATGCGATGATATCTTTTATCTCCTTACGTTGATAGAAAGACAATCCTCCAAAAATCTTATATGGCACACCATTCTTTCGCAACGTCTCCTCAAACACACGGCTCTGTGCATTTGTCCTGTATAGAATGGCAAAATCCGAATAGTCAGCATTCTCTTTCTTACGTATGTTGCTTATCTGTCGATACACAATGATACTTTCCTCCACGTCAGATGATGCCTCGGACACAGTAATGAGTTCACCAAGATCATTCTCACTAAACACATTCTTCTTTATCTGCCCGTCATTCTTGCTTATAAGACTATTTGCAGCATTCACAATGGTCTGAGTGGAACGGTAGTTCTGCTCAAGCTTGAACATCCTTGCGCCATCATACAAATCATTAAAGGAAAGTATATTGTCGATATTTGCACCACGGAAACTATATATGCTCTGCGCATCGTCTCCCACAACACAAACACGCTGACGCTCCTTCGTGAGCTGCCACACTATACGGTGCTGAGCAAAGTTCGTGTCCTGATACTCATCCACAAGCACATAGTGGAAACGCTCCACATACTTACGACGAATATCCTCAAACTTATCAAACAAGAAATAAGTGTATAGAAGTATGTCGTCAAAGTCCATTGCATCGGACTGGCGACATCTATTGGAATACCTCATATATATGCTACCAAGATGAGGCATACGTGACTGCTGATCCATCTTGTAATAATCAGGAGTATTGACATACTGCTCTGCTGTAACAAGACGATTCTTTGCATTACTTATTCTTCCTAACACATCACCAGGCTTGTAAACCTTCTCATCAAGAGCCATCTCCTTTAGAATTGTCTTGATAAGACTCTTGCTGTCAGCCGTATCATATATAGTGAAACTTGAAGAAAAACCTATTGCCTCATGTTCTGCACGAAGGATACGGAGGAAGATGCTGTGGAATGTACCCATCCAAAGATAACGTGTCTGCTCATCTCCCACAATCTTACCGATACGTACCTTCATCTCATTTGCAGCCTTATTGGTAAATGTAAGAGCAAGGATCTCCCATGGCTGAAGACCAAGTTCCGACATGAGATAAGCTATCTTATGAGTAAGCACACGTGTCTTACCTGAACCAGCACCAGCAATAACAAGTGAAGGTCCATCACAAAACTCCACCGCAGCTTTCTGCGCTGGATTAAAAGAATCAAAATTATATGACATGTATGCTTTACCTATTTCTCCTTAACAAATGACACAACTTTTGGCAGTTTAACATACTTGCGGTTAGCAATCCCCTTAATAAAGGCATCTCCTAACTGTTTCATATCGAAACCTTCTTCTGTGAAAGTAAGTTCTATGTCCTGAGCAACATCTCCTTTATCACTTATAACACGAACAACGGCCTTACAACCATCAAGTTTCTTAACCTTAAGTATTGCCCATGTGCCATTTATGTTACCCTGAATATAACCATAACAATTCTCAAGTTCAAGACCTGGAATAGGAATGTCGCACTCCTCTAGATTCACCTCCATCCTGATCATTAACTCTTTGTTACGAAAAACACCCTTTGTCATGCCCTGTGCAAAAGAAAGCACAGTAAACATCATAAGGAAAACTGAAAAAAAGAACTTCTTCATATTGCAATATTATTTGTGGCAAAAATAAAATATTTATTTTTAATAAACAAGCCATGAGAAGTTTTTCTGTATATTTGCACACATAAAAACAACAACAGCAACATGAGTAAATTCAAGATTATTGCTTTAGATATTGACGGAACACTACAGAATAGTGCAAAACAGATTACAGAGCACACAAGAAACGTCATCATTCGCGCCCAAGAATTGGGAGTGAAGGTTGTCATCTCCAGTGGACGACCAACCTATGGCATCGCACCTCTTGCAGAGGAACTCCAACTTGCACGCCATGGAGGCTATGTACTCGCCTTCAATGGCGGAGAGATTACTGAATGGTCAACAAAACAGCAGATGTACGAGGAAACTCTCCCCGCAGAGCAGATTCCATATCTCTATAAGAGCGCAAAAGACAACGGATATGAGATTCTTATCTACCACGATGATTACATCGTCACAGAAGACAAGACAAACGAATATGCAAACCTGTCTTCAACCCGCAATAGAATGGCCATTCATGAGGTTCCATCATTCCTTGATGCTGTAAATTATCCAGTCCACAAATGCCTTATAGTTGGCAATCCTAACTCTCTTGGCATTTTGGAAGAAAAGATGAAGGGAGAGAAAACTGGCATACTAAACATCTGTCGCTCCGAACCTTTCTTCATGGAAATAACCCCTCCACATATCGACAAGGCAAAATGCCTCGCCATTCTTCTTGACAAGATTGGAATGAAAAGAGAAGAGCTCATGGCGTGTGGAGATGCATACAATGACAAGACAATGATAGAGTATGCAGGATTAGGAGTGGCAATGGGCAACGCAAATGACATAGTCAAAGAAGTAGCCGACTATATAACATTAACCAATGACGAAGATGGTGTTGCACACGCTATTGAACGATTCATACTGGAAGACCAATAGATTAGCAAGTGATTCCCATAATATATGCACCCTCCTTGTCGTATCCATTAATTCTGCTCACCTACTTAAAGGCAGGAACAAGCATTAACATTACCTAATTGCTTGTTCCTGTCTTTATCCACCATTACAAAACAAAAAAAACGACTCAAGAAATCTTGAATCGTCTTGCGGTGCGTACGAGACTCGAACTCGTGACCCCATGCGTGACAGGCATGTATTCTAACCTACTGAACTAACGCACCAGAATGTTCCGTTTTTTATGTAGCAGAGAGACTGAACAAAACTCTCTTCAGCGGTGCGTACGAGACTCGAACTCGTGACCCCATGCGTGACAGGCATGTATTCTAACCTACTGAACTAACGCACCAATTTCGCTATTGATTGTAGACCTAAGCGGTGTTCCTTTCGTTTAGCGAGTGCAAAGGTATAACAATTCCTGATACTGACAAAATGTTTTTACACTTTTTTTTAGAAGAAAGTAAAAAAAACACGCCAAACAGGCAAAAAGTATAGTTTTTGTCCGTTTTGACAAGAGTTCTCCTACTTCACCATCGCTTTTAAGCGCCTTAAACTTATACCAGCAAATAGGGGGGCCAATTGCTTGTACCAAAAAAAGCTTTACCGCAAGCGGTCTATAATTAAAACCAAAGAAAACAAAAGAAAACCGAGGAAAACAGTTTCTTAAAGTACTATTTAACTATTTACAATTTGACGATCTCCATCCGGTTGATATGTTCCGCTCCGAAGGGCAATTGTAAAATAGTAATTGGTAAAATTGTAAAAAAACGTGAGTTCGACGAAAATCATCGCACAAAGCGCACTCCTGTTTTTTACATTGCCGCTTGTGGTACAAAATATAGGGCAAGAAACTGCCCCCTAGTAAATGGTTCAATCACCCCCTTTTCACCAGTCATCACTCGAGCAGCACTCGAGGAGCGCACGAGATTGCTTGGAGAATCTCGTGCGC
>JAZUHP010000040.1:0-2181 GCA_045641785.1 Bacteroidaceae bacterium | reverse complement strand
TACACCTGAAGAGTGCCAGGAGTTCGTAAACAAGAACAGCGACCATGGCGGTGCAGACAGGGTTCTTGAAGTGGCAGGAGCAAACGACACCTTCCAACTTGCTTGGCAATGCGCTCGTCCTAATGCCATTGTTACGGTCGTTGCCCTCTATGATGAAGCTCAAATGTTGCCACTCCCACAGATGTACGGCAAGAATCTGACCATCAAGACTGGAGGTGTGGATGGTTGCGACTGCGAGGAAGTTCTCAAACTCATTGCAGAAGGCAAGATTGATACAACCCCTCTCATCACCCATCGTTTCCCATTGAGCAAGATAGAAGAAGCATACCGAATTTTTGAAAACAAGAAAGACGGTGTGATAAAGATAGCTATTTACAACGAATAATATGACTCCTCCAAGCATAGAGGCATCAACAAGAGAAGAGCGTCAGGCATACGTTCAAGAGAAATGGGAATGTATGCACAACTGCGAGCTATGTGGTAAATGTCACATACTCAAAGGACGTGACGCAGAAACTCTTTATGCTGATTATATTGAAGGAAAGAGATCATACTTAGAAATCACATTAGATATTAGAAAGTAACATGAATTGCCCACATAGACCATCAACTGTAGGTGAAACAAACTACTTCGAATGTACTTGTCCAAAGGAGTGTCCTCGTCATGGCAAGTGCTGTGCTTGCGTGGCTCATCATCGTAAACATGGCAAACTTCCTCATTGTTTGAGATCACAAGAAAACAAATGACGCAAGACTTGGCGACATACTATGTTTAGGTTGGAGGTTCCTGTGACTATTGTCATAAGAAACGAGCTGGTGTCAAGGTAGTACAATATCACAAAAGTCCTCTTCTGATACAGACTCATGACACTTCTACTGATTCCATGAAGAAACTGAGAGAAGAGTACAACAAAAAGCAGAAACAGCAATGAGATCATTTGCAGCCATTGACTTCGAGACAGCGAACAATGAACCTACAAGCGTATGCTCTGTGGGTATTGTCATCGTGAGAGATTGCCAGATAGTAGATACCTTCTATTCACTCATCAAGCCAAAACCAGAATACTACAATTACTGGTGCAGTCAAGTACATGGACTTACAGAAGAAGACACGTGGAACGCTCCTGTCTTTCCTGAGGTTTGGGCAAAGGTTGCACCAATGATTGAAGGTCTTCCTCTGGTTGCACACAACAAAGCCTTTGACGAGAATTGTCTGAAAGCCGTATTCCAATGCTATCAGATGGATTACCCGGACTATAAGTTCTACTGTACCCTACTCAAATCAAGGCGTGTATGGCCATTTGGACATCATAACCTCGACATCATAGCAGAACGATGTGGATATTCCCTACAGAACCATCATCATGCTCTTGCTGATGCAGAAGCCTGTGCTGCCATCGCCATTAAGTTGTTCAATCCTGGAGATGATCCGTACTTCATGGAGGCAAGCGACATTATCTATCGCAAGATGGAATGTTTATCAGAACCTGTCAAGTGTGCCCAGCTCTCTGAGCACCTTGGCATGGAACGAAAAGTCGTTGACCATGCAATAAAACGCCTAAAGGAGGAAGGTAAGGTATCTTCTCCGAAACGTGGCTATTGGGTTATCCTTCAACACTATTCAAAGGAATAAACCAACCCGTATTTTTCGTGTAGCATCTTCAAGGATCCGTCCGCCTTCATCTTCTCAATGACAATGTTGACAGTCTTCAGCAAGTCATCCTGACCTTTGCACATCAACACTCCAATAAATCCTTTTGTGAACGGTTTGTCTATAAGCGGTGCTGCAAGTCGTTCATCAATGCTTGTATAGTATGGAGCCTCAGTTATCTCCGTTATCATGATGTCAGCTTCACCCTCTGCAATCAGGCGAGGAATCTCAAGGTTGCTCTGGTGAACAATGATTGTAGCATGAGTCAGTTTCTCCTTGGCGAGCAGTTCGTTGGTTCCACCCGGGTTCACCATCACTTTGACCTCAGGCTTATCGATGTCTTCCAGTGACTTGAACTTGTCAGCATCAGCATGTCGGCACAGAATGGTCTTTCCGTTGGCAAGATACCCCTCACTCATCAGCATGGTTTCCAAACGCTTGTCCGTTATTGTTATGCCGCCTATGGCAAGGTCAAACTTCTGAGGTTCTTCCATCACGTCCGCTGTGAGCGTTGGCCATGAGGTCGGAAC
>JAZUHP010000039.1:0-21351 GCA_045641785.1 Bacteroidaceae bacterium | reverse complement strand
TGTAGAGAAAGACTTAGGGTCACCGTAGATAGTGATTGTAGTCTCGTCCTTGTCCTCGTCGTACTCCTCATCGAACTCGTCATTTACTCCATACTCGATAGCTTCAAGGATGAACTCGTCCATGTCGAGGTCAGCAGGCTTCTTGAAAGTGAATGTGCTGAAGTGGTCGAAAAGGAAAGAGAGCGAGCCTGTTGTGCCCATGTTTCCGTTGAACTTGTTGAAGGTAGAGCGAACGTCAGCAACAGTACGAGTAGTGTTGTCTGTAAGAGTATCAACGAATACAGCAACTCCGTGAGGGCCGTATCCTTCGTAAGTAACCGACTTCCAAGCAGACTTGTCCTTACCGATAGCGTTCTTGATAGCGCGGTCGATATTGTCCTTAGGCATATTCTCGTGACGACAAGTAGCAATCACGGCACGAAGATGTGCGTTATTATCTGGGTCTGGACCACCTTCTGCCACAGCGATGGCAATCTGCTTGCCGAGGCGTGTGAAAGTCTTTGCCATGTTACCCCATCTCTTCATTTTTCTCGCTTTACGGAATTCAAACGCACGTCCCATAATTTTCTATAAGTTAAAAGTGAAAAGTGAAAAGTGAAAAGTGAAAAATCAAAGTTACTGAGTTTCCACTCTCACTTTCAATATTATTTATTGTTATTTATTAATTCATTTAGTTGGCGGAGAGTCCGGAATGACCGGACAAGCCGGAATGACCGGAATAACCGGAACAGCCGGAATTTCCGGAGTTACCGGAGCACCCGGAATAACCGGAGCACCCGGAGCTACCTGCGGGGAGCCTTACTATTTACCTCTTACTGTAGCTCCAGTAGCCTTAACGATGTTCTGCTCTATCTTCTGCATAACAGCCTCGATAGCCTTGTCGTTGAGAGTCTTGTCCTCGCTCTGAAGAACGAAGTTGACAGCATAGCTCTTCTTGCCAGCCTCAAGGTTCTTGCCCTCGTACACGTCAAAGAGCTTAACTTCCTTAAGGAGCTTCTTCTCTGCAGAATATGCAGCAGCCTCGATAGCGGCAAACTCAACATTTGTGTCAACGAGGAGTGCAAGGTCACGACTTACAGCAGGGAACTTAGGTACATCGTAGTAAGTGACAGTCACCTTCTTTATTGCCTTCATGAGGTTAGTCCAGTTGATGTCAGCATAATATACTGGAGCATCAACGTCAGCCTTCTTAGCCTGCTTCTTGCTTACGATACCGAACTCTGCAATAGTCTTGCCACCACGGTTCTTGATAGAAGTACCAACGGCAAATACGTCGTTCTTGATCTCACCGAACACAAGTGCACCGAATGGAACGCCGAGACGGTTGAGGATATTGAGTACATAAGCCTTCAACTCGAATACAGAAGAGTCCTCATCAGCATGTGCCCAGTTGCCGTCCACACGTTTACCTGTTACCCAGAGACCAAGGTGATAATCCTCGCTATAGGCATTGAGAATCTTCTTAGAAGACTCTGCACTTGCCTTGAGCACCTCACCGTTCTCGTCTACCTTCTCCTCATTCCTTACAGGATCGAAATAGTAGCAGTTGCCATACTCAAAGAACTTGAGGTTTGGCATACGGCGGTTGCTGTTATGACTGATGCACTCAAGACCACCAAAGAGGAGTGTCTGACGGAGTACACCAAGATCCTGTGAGAGAGGGTTCATGAGGCGAACACAGTTGCTCTGTGGATAAGTAGCGCCTTCTGCATCCTCACCTTCAGGATAGTAAGACATCTTTGTGAGCGAGTTGTTGAGGATCTCGTTGAAACCGCATCCTACCAACTGCTCTGCGATGATGTTCTGCAACTTATTTGAACGGTCAAGTTCACCCTTTGTTGTGAGGGAAGACTTAACCTGTGATGGTATCTCTATATTATTATATCCATAGACACGGAGAATCTCCTCAACCACGTCACATGGCTTCTTTACATCTACACGGAAAGCAGGAGCCTGAAGCTTCATGCCCTCAGCGTTCTGCTCAAGAACCTTGAAACCGAGGTCTGTGAGGATGCTCTGCTGTGTCTCAACAGGGATATCCTTACCAATAAGGTCTGTGATATACTTGTATGAGGCATCGATGATAGCGTCCTGTGGAAGACTCTCATCCTTGATGTCAACAATCTCCATTGACACCTCACCGCCTGCAAGTTCCTTTGCCATGAGGGCTGCCATCTTGAGGGCATAGATCTGACCTGCTGGGTCAATGCCACGCTCAAAACGGAAACTTGCGTCTGTCTGGAGTCCATGACGACGAGCAGACTTACGAATCCATGTTGGGTGGAAGTATGCAGACTCGAAGAGCACGTTCTTAGTGTTCTCGTAAGTACCGCTACCCTTTCCTCCGAACACACCTGCAATACACATTGGTTCCTCCGCGTTGCAGATAGCGAGGTCACGCTCAGAGAGCTTGTGTTCCACACCGTCAAGTGTGACGAATGGAGTGCCCTCAGGCATAGTCTTGACAACGACCTTACCACCCTTGATCATGTCTGCATCAAAGCAGTGGAGTGGCTGGCCATAAGCCATCATGATATAGTTTGTGATATCAACGATATTGTTGATAGGACGAATACCTATTGTATTGAGTTTCTCCTTAAGCCATTTTGGACTCTCCTTTACCTCACAGTTCTTAACAGATACTGCACAGTAACGAGGACATGCATCCTTAGAGACAACCTCAACGTCAATCTTAAGGTCATTATTGTCTACCTTAAACTCGTCAACTGATGGACGGTGAAGGGATGTCTTGTAGCCGTTCTGCTTGAGATATGCGTAGAAGTCACGGGCAACACCCCAATGTGAACAAGCGTCTGAATGGTTTGGCGTGATGTCCACCTCGATAACCCAGTCGCTCTCGAGACCATAGTATTCAGCAGCAGGAGTACCTACTACCGCATCCTGAGGGAGCACGATGATACCTTCATGACTTGTACCGATACCGATCTCGTCCTCAGCACATATCATACCGTTAGACTCTACACCACGAAGCTTGCTTTTCTTGATTGTGAAACACTCGTCACCATCATAGAGCTTACAACCTAACTGGGCAACGATAACCTTCTGTCCTGCTGCCACGTTAGCGGCGCCACATACAATCTGCTGTACGACGCCATTACCCTCGTCAACAGTAGTGATGTGCATGTGGTCGCTATTTGGATGAGGTTCACATGTGAGTACCTCACCCACAACAAGTCCTTCAAGACCGCCCTTGATAGACTGAACCTCTTCTACTGCATCAACTTCAAGACCGACAGAAGTAAGAGCTGCAGCTACTTCCTGAGCAGTCATGTCGAAGTCGACATATTCTTTAAGCCATTTATAAGAAACGTTCATTTATCTATAGATTTTTTTGCATTTGGGTGCAAAGGTAGTCATTTTGAGCAAAACAAGGAAACGCATCATTAAAAAAAACAAAAAAAAGAGAGAAAAGCAAATTACTTTTCTCTCTTTTTGAGCCTCTTGTCGGATTCGAACCAACGACCCCGAGATTACAAATCACGTGCTCTGGCCAACTGAGCTAAAGAGGCGGGTGGGTAAGCGATCTGCATCGCACCGCTACAACCTGCTGCCTTTGCTGCCGTCAGACCCTGGAGGATTGACAGGGAGCTGGTCGTACAGGACTTACCCGTATGTCATTAAACAATATCCTAAACGCGGTGCGTTTTTGTTTAACGGGTGCAAAAGTACGGCAAAATCCCGAACTGACCAAATTTTTCGGCATTTTTTTTACTTGCGCACCTTATTTCACTCAAATTCGACGAGTTCAATCACGCCATGTCTACTCGTGCACAGCACGTACAGGCATTCCAAAGTTAGCTTCACAACTGTAGGTTCTGACAAAAGATTCGCTAAAACGCAAATCACACGACATTTCGTAATCTCCACATTGCCGCGCCGACCAGTAGTAGCCGCAAATGCCAGCAGTACCAAACGACGAACTGCCACGACAACCTGCTGCAGGAAGGAAGATATGAGTATCCGATAGAGTATAGTTGTTTGACGCCTCACTACGGTACACGCCCTTATCCACATCAGACTTTGCCTTGTACGCGATACGACCTGCCACGCCCGTACCGTCATAGTTGTCTGTCCATGCCCAATAGCAGTTTTTTACTAACTCATCCATTTCTGAATCTGTCGGCATTCGCCATCCATCGCCCCAATTATAGTTCGCGGCGTCATCATCCTTATCAAGTACCGACTTTGAGGAATGCACATACTTATACTTATAATAAACATAGCGCGAGCCTCCGTTATACCACTTATAATAGTCCCAAGAACCGTAGTCTGACTTTGGAGCACCCTCAACATAGTTGTCGTTAGTAACAAATCCCCACGTATCATAATATTCATCCATGACAGCAGGAACACATTCATCCTCACTAACACATTGGCAACCGGTTACCTCCCCCCATGCAAAATAATGTCCATAGCCGGACACGGAAGTTGCACCTACATTCATGTTTGCCCACTTCAGACCAGAAGGGAGACCAAGATCAACAGTTTGAACTGATGAAGGAACTTCACCTTCATGAACAGTTTTTCCACGAGGACTCGCAGTCCACCTATACGCCCTACCCGCCTGGAGTGTCTTGCCCGCAAGTTCCGCGATGTATTCCTTACCAGTGGTTGACGTCACAGTAAGTTTCATGTCGCCTGTCTCACAAGGGAGGACAATCATATAGAGAGTGAGATCTTTACCAGCAACATCCTCGAGGTCAAGACGCATACTCTTTGACAAAAATTCACCTTTGAGCGTGCCATCACTTACATTCATATGGCAAGCTGTAGTAAATACACTTTCCTTGCTCATCAGAGTGACACAATCCCATTCAGCATCCTCCGGCATACTCAGCTGGAGCATAATGATTGCGCCAATATGCTTAAAGGCGAAATTAACCGTACCGCCATCTGTCGGAACTGTTGCCTTGGCATACATGTAGTCGTAGCTTTCGCCAATGTGATCAAGATTTGCATTACCTACCTGAGTTTGGTAATCCATAAAAACGCGAACATCGGAGTATGTGGTACAAGCCATCGCATCCCAATCAAAAGGGCTGTAGGCCGCATACGTGTTTCCCTGGAGCAATGCCCATCCAGCGCCATTGAACTCTGCCACAAGACTTTCCCCATCAGCCTTGACGGTCTGCATCGCCTGACAGTTTGTTGTAGGCGCTACAGGAAACACACCGATTGTTTCACCATCACTCCATGCAAAGGATATGACGGAATTTTTATTCGTGAGACTTGTACGTGTACCGTCTTCAAACACATAGTCTTCTGCACTTAGTACCACATTTCCAGAGTGAACATTGTTTACTATCGAACTGTTTTCAATATCAGACGAACAGGAGGGCAATAGTGCTGCCAATGCAAAGCAATAATAAAGTATTTTCTTCATAACAAAATTTAATAATTCCGTGCAAAGTTACAACTAATTAGCAACATTCCAAAAACTACACGTCCAAAAAGGCCACCAAGTTAATGCATAATTCATAATGCATAATTCATAATTGCCACCAAGTTAATGCATAATGCATAATGCATAATGCATAATTGCCATGCGGACAAAAACTGCATTACCGCAAGGCGGTCTGTAATTAAAACCAAAGAAAACCAAGCAAAACAAAAGAAAACAGTTTTATTTTACAATTTCACAAATTACTATTTTACAATTGCCATTCGGAACATATCAACCGGACGGAGATAGTCAAATAGTAAATAGTCAAATAGTAAAACAAGTTGGATTGTTTTTTCTTGTTTTTGTTCTGTTTCTTCATGGTTTTTCCAACTGGCCGCTTGCGGCAAAGCATTTGTAAAGAATATGCATCCAAAAATTCGTGATAATTCGTGAACAATTCGTGATAATTCGTGATAATTCGTGTCCCCAAGCGCAGCGGTAACAAGAAAAAGGTTTTCCTTTGTTTTCCTCGGTTTTCTTTGGTTTTAATTACAGACCGCTTGCGGTAAAGTTTCGTAGTAATTGGCTACGCCGAGTTAAAGGTTCGTGTCCCCGTAAAAAAAAGGTTTTCTTTGGTTTTCCTATGTTTTCTTTAGTTTTAATTAATGACCGCTTGCGGTAAAAACAAGTACGACCAACAGGTTACAGAAATACACAAAACCGAGCAAACCTATACATTCGCCAAGTCACGGAGCAACTAAGCACGAACATTTCCACCTACCCTTTTGTCATTTTAATAATTATGTGTATCTTTGCCGGGTCAAAGTGGCATGGAACAATTACGTCGCCTGACTTTCTTTCACACAACAGTCATGCGCCTCCCATTCTCATTTGACATTCAACAGGCAATAAAGATATGGAAGATTTAATAACGAGTTTATTTAGCGGAGCACTTGAAAGCCTCAACTACTGGTGGATAGTGTTCTTCATGACAATCGAGAGCAGTTTCATTCCTTTTCCTTCGGAAGTGGTAATGATTCCTGCCGCATACATGGCTTGCGAGACAGGCGAGATGACATTCCCTATGATAGTAGGGGCCGGCACACTCGGCGCTTTATTTGGAGCGCTTATCAACTACGGCCTTTCGATGACTCTTGGACGTGCCATCATCTATGCCTTTGCCAACTCACGCTTTGGTCACATGTGCCTTATTGACGAGGATAAGGTGAAGCAGGCAGAGGATTACTTTGACAAGCACGGAGCCGTGTCTACGTTCATAGGTAGAATGATTCCTGCCATCCGCCAGCTCATTTCTATACCTGCAGGACTTGCGAAGATGAACATCGGTTCCTTTGTCCTCTTCACCTGTCTTGGAGCAGCAATATGGAACGCCATACTTGTGGGTATAGGTGTCGGTTTCCATGCCATAATGGGTAAGGAGGAACTTATCGCGAAGGTTAGTCACTATAGCCACATCATCGGATATTCTGCCATAGCCCTCGTAATTGCAGTCCTCGCCTTCTTGATATACAAGGGAACGGCACACCATAACAATGCATAATGCATAATTGCCATTCGGATCTTATCTACGATGACCCATCACATTCGTGTGGATTCGTGCGATTCGTGTTCATAGAAAATTATAACGTAAAGAAAAAGGTTTCGTGATAATTGGCTACTCCGAGCTAAAGGCTCGCGACCCTTTTCGTGGTAATTCGTGTAGCCAAGCGCAGCGGTAAAGAAGGCTGTCCTCTGTTTCTTTGGTTTTAATTACTAGCCGCTTGCGGCAAAACCAAGTGTAACAAGCAGGACACACTAATTGTAAGATAGTAAATTGTAAAATAGTAAAATATAATAATGTTTGAGAATCTATCAGAACGACTTGAACGCTCGTTCAAAATACTTAAAGGTGAAGGAAAGATCACCGAGATAAATGTAGCGGAGACTCTCAAGGATGTACGTAGAGCACTCCTTGAAGCCGACGTAAACTATAAGGTTGCAAAGTCTTTTACAGACACAGTAAAGCAGAAGGCACTGGGACAGGATGTACTCACAGCTGTCAAGCCAGGACAGTTGATGGTCAAGATTGTTCATGACGAACTTGCTGAACTCATGGGAAGCAAGGCAGCAGAACTGAACCTTGGCGGACACCCTTCTATCATCCTCATGGCAGGTCTCAATGGTGCAGGTAAGACTACCATGTCAGGAAAACTTGCACTCATGCTCAAGAGCAAGATGCGCAAGAAACCTCTCCTCGCAGCCTGTGACACATTCCGTCCTGCCGCTATGGAACAGCTCCGCGTACTTGCTGAGCAGGTCGAGGTACCTATCTATATGGAGCCAGGTGCAACAGATCCTGTAGCAGTAGCACAGAACGCCATCAAGGAGGCACGTGCCAAGGGTTACGACACAGTCATCGTCGATACAGCAGGACGTCAGTCTATCGACGAGGAACTCATGGTGCAGATCAAGCAGATCAAGGATGCCATCACACCAGACGAGACCCTCCTCGTTGTGGATGCCATGATCGGCCAGGAGGCTGTCACAACAGCAAAGACATTCAACGAGCGTCTTGAGATTGACGGTGTCATCCTCACAAAACTCGACGGTGACACTCGTGGTGGTGCCGCACTCTCTATCCGTACTGTCGTAGACAAGCCAATCAAGTTTGTCGGTACAGGCGAGAAGATGGAAGCACTCGACGTGTTCCACCCAGAGCGTATGGCAGACCGTATCCTCGGAATGGGTGATATCGTCAGCTTCGTAGAACGTGCACAGCAGCAGTTTGACGAGGAGGAGGCAAAGAAACTCCAGAAGAAGATTGCAAAGAACAAGTTCGACTATAACGACTTCCTCGGTCAGATTCAGCAGATCAAGAAGATGGGTAACATCAAGGATCTTGCAAGTATGATTCCTGGTGTGGGCAAGGCTATAAAGGATATTGACATTGACGACAACGCATTCAAGTCTGTCGAGGCAATGATCAGTTCTATGACTCCATATGAGCGTGAACATCCAGAGTGCATCAACATGAGCCGCAAGCAGCGTATCGCCAAAGGTTCTGGTGTGAGCATGGAAGAGATCAACCGTGTCACAAAGCAGTTCGACCAGATGCGCAAGATGATGCACATGATGACAGGAAGCAAGATGGCATCTGCCATGAAACAAATGCAACGCATGAAGGGTATGCCTGGAATGCCTAAATTCTAACATATTATGCAACTAATTGACGGAAAAGCAACAGCAGCAGCTATCAAGGCTGAGATTGCAGAAGAAGTAAAGAGCATCGTCGAGGCAGGTGGCAAGCGCCCTCACCTCGCAGCCATACTCGTTGGACACGATGGTGGTTCAGAGACTTATGTAAAGAACAAGGTTATCGCTTGTGAACAGTGCGGATTCAAGTCTACCCTCCTCCGCTTTGAGGATGACATCACAGAGGAGTTCCTTCTCGGTGAGGTAAAGAAGCTCAATGAGGATGACGATGTGGACGGTTTCATCGTACAGCTCCCATTGCCAAAGCACATCTCTGAGCAGAAGGTGATTGAGGCTATTGACTATCGCAAGGACGTGGACGGTTTCCACCCTATCAACGTTGGACGTATGTCTATCGGTCTTCCTTGCTACGTGTCTGCCACACCACTCGGTATCACAGACCTCCTTGCTCGCTACAACATCGAGACAAGTGGCAAGAAGTGCGTTGTTCTCGGTCGCTCAAACATTGTAGGCAAGCCTATGGCACAGCTCATGATGCAGAAGCGCTACCCAGGCGATGCTACTGTAACAGTCCTTCACTCTCACTCTAAGAACATCAAGGAAGAGTGTGCACAGGCTGACATCATCATTGCTGCCCTCGGTAGCCCTGACTTCGTGACAGCAGATATGGTAAAGCCAGGCGCTGTTATCATCGACGTAGGTACAACTCGTGTTCCTGATGCAACTCGCAAGTCTGGATTCCGCCTCAATGGCGATGTCAAGTTTGACGAGGTTGCAGAGAAGTGTTCATTCATCACTCCTGTTCCAGGTGGTGTAGGTCCTATGACTATCTGTTCTCTCATGAAGAACACTCTTGCTGCCGGCAAGAAGGAGTACTATAAGTAACGCAAAGCCCCACCCTAACCCTCCCAACAGGGAGGGAAAGGAGTGCGACACGTTAATCGTATCATTTTAGTGTGCATGTCTTTTTGAGAAATATATTCCACAGAAATAGAGGCGAGACAACAAAATGCTCACAAAAAAAAGGAATGTAGACGTAAACTTTTTCCTCATTTTGTTTTGTCACTTCAAAAAAAGATTGTACCTTTGCACTCGCAAAAAGAAAGGAGTAAGTAAATTAACCTTTCAGAGTGCCAACATGGTGGATGTAGTTCAGTTGGTTAGAGCGTCAGATTGTGGTTCTGAATGTCGTCGGTTCGAGCCCGACCCTCCACCCCAGATTTAGTGAAAACTAATCGGCACTCAAGTAAAGGCACTTACATCTTCTATTTGCAACAATCTAACATGGTGGATGTAGTTCAGTTGGTTAGAGCGTCAGATTGTGGTTCTGAATGTCGTCGGTTCGAGCCCGACCCTCCACCCGCAAGAAACCTTCGAGAGTAATCTCGGAGGTTTTTTTGTCTAAACATTGTTGTGTACAGCAAACCAGCTGTACGCCCTAATTACATACTAACTTATGAGACAACTATTAACCTTAATCTGTGCATCATGCATGTTCGTATCAGCATCAGCACAGGACATCGCCTCTGTCGAGATAGAGGGCGAGAAAGTCATGACATCAGGCAAAGACCATGATACAGCATTCTCAAACAAATACACCCTTCTGCTAAAAGACTCTAAAGGCAACATCATTGGTGCCGACAGAATAAGCAAGGACTACACCGTGGTTTGGGATATAGACGGATTTAAGACCGAGAACGATACCGAGGGGCAGTATTGCGACTCGTATGGCACATTCTCTGTCAACCGTAAGAAAGACCTCAGCACAACATTTGAGTTGCGCAACACACCTATGAACTTCATAGGAAACATGACTGCGACACTCACTATTGGTAAAAAGAAATACACAGCAAACAAGTATGTTGCATCACTTTCAATGCCAGGCGAGAACCTGAATACCGCCACAGACCAATCAAGTCGCGTGGAGATAAAAGCAGAGAGCGGAATAGTATATGATGTAACCGTTGCCTACACAGGAGTGCTGATGGCAAGCTACCTCAACGAAGACCTCTCCGGCTACGAGTTAGGTCGTCAGGAGACAGCCGACACAGCAACATTCTCTGTGCCATGCGTCGATGGCAAGATTGATATCTTTGCAATGTCCGGCAATGGAGCGACACCACACATTTCGTATATAAGCATTGCACCACAGGCACCAAAGAAAGCAAGAGCAAAAAGGAAGGTACACCATATTGGAGATTCGACATCAGCCAACAAAGGCTCTTGGGCTTACCACCTCCTCGAACTCATAAAAGAAGGCAAGTACACTAATCTCACTACTCTCTGCGACTTCTGCAACGATGGTGCAGGTGGCCGTAATCTTCGTACATATTACATTCAGGGCAAACTTGCTCCTGTACTCTGCGATATCTACCCTGGCGACATAGTGATGATTGGAAACAATGGTACCAACGGTATGAACAAGACATTTGAAGAAGACCTCAACCTCTACATCGATGCCGCTGAATGCTTTGGCGCAAAGATAATCCTTAACAGCTATACTCCTCATGGAGCCGTTTCACGTTGGACAAAAGGATACAACAGCGAGACACAGACATTCGACTCCTACCGTCGTGACATGTATGACGTTATCACTCGCAAAGTGGCTGATAACCGCACCAAGAATGACCCTTCATATCTGGGTTTTGTGGAGATAGGCATCAACGCAGACAAGATCTTCAACGCCTATGTCGCAGACTACCAAAAGAACGGATACGAATCCAGAGATGCTGCAGCCCAAGCGATAATACAATGCTTTGCCGACCACAACCACTACAGCAAAGCCCCTCTTGCATGCGAACTTATGCTCAACGGCTACAATGGTATCCCTGGTATTGTAGAACAGATCATGAAGTTAATGCATAATGCATAATTCATAATTGCCATCCGGAGGCAAGGTAATTCATAATTGCCATCCGCGAGCAAGTTAATTCATGAAAAATTCGTGAATAATTGGTGATAATTGGCTACGCCGAGCTAAAGGTTCGTGTAGCCAAGCGCAGCGGTAACAAGAAAAAGGTTTTCCTCGGTTTTCTTTTGTTTTCTTTGGTTTTAATTACAGACCGCTTGCGGTAAAGTTTCGTAGTAATTGACTGCGCCGAGCTAAAGGTTCGTGTCTCCGTAAATAAAAAGGTTTTCCTCGGTTTAATTACTGGCCGCTTGCGGCAAAACCAATCGCACAAGCAGAGCGATACGCAAAAAAAAGGTTAGCGAGGCAATTGTAACATAAGGCAAAACATTGGTAACGGCAGCACAAAAATTAAGTATGCTAAAATTCTGCAGGTTGAAGTATATGCCGTAACTTTGCACAGCAATAATTAACCCACAAGTTCTCAACCTGAGACTTACTAAAGCTGAATAACTAACAACACAATGAGAAAAAACCTTATGACAATTGCGCTGTTTGCTTGCATATCATTATTTGCAGCAGACAAGAAAGCGGCAATAAACATTGACAGTAGAACAAGATACCAGCATGTGACTGGATTTGGCGGTTTCTCCCCAAGTCCTACATGGCAATACTGGCTTAATGACAGCGACATGGACCGTCTGTTTGGCAAGGGAGACACACAGCTGGGACTTAACATCCTTCGCCTGTATATGGCAAACAACAAGAGTGGATGGGGCGCAGGTATCGCCAATGCCAAACGAGCAAAGAAATACGGAGCATTCGTCTTTGCCTCCCCATGGTCACCTCCTGCATCATGGAAATCAAACAATAGCGAGAGCAACGGCGGTTCGCTGCTGGAGTCTCGCTATGCTGACTGGGCAAACTTCCTCAACGACTACTACATCTACATGAAGAACAACGGAGTCAAGATTGACGCAGTATCTATCCAGAACGAACCAGACTGGAACGCAGAGTACCAGAGTTGCATCTGGTCAGGTGCACAGATGGCAAAGTTCCTCCGTCTTCACGGTTCTAAGATAGAGTGCAAGATTATCGCACCAGAAGCTATCCACTTCACAAAGAGTGTCCATGAGCCTATCCTGAACGATGCAGAGGCTTGTGAACAGCTCGACATTCTTGGAGGTCACTTCTACGGCTGGGATGGCTCCGCCTACCCTCTTGCCACAAAGAAGGGCAAGGAAGTATGGATGACTGAGTTCCTTATAAATGAGCGACAGGAACAGGGTGGCAATAACATCAACTGGAAAGATGACGGTTTCCTCTTTGCACGCAGTCTTAACGACGCCATGCTTGCCAACATGAGTGCATGGGTTCATTACTCACTCAAACGCTACTACGGTTGCATAGGTGACGGCAAATACGGAACTACGGACAACCAGATAACAAAGCGTGGCTATATCCTTTCTCATTTTGCCAAGTATGTATCAGGAACAACCCGTGTGCGCCATTCACTTGACGACTCTACTGGCAAACTGTCATCTTCTGCCTATCTGTCTTCAACAGAAGATAGCGTGGTCGTAATGGTTATCAACCCATCTGCAGACACCTACAACACAACATTATCTCTGCCATTCTACACAAAGGAAGGGAAACAGATAGTGACAACTGAGACACAGAACGTGAAAAAGACAACGCTGACACAGACAGAGGAGACATACCAGCCTGTGGTGTCCGTTGCACCTTATAGCGTAAACACCTACATCTTCGTCAAGAGTTCCCCAAGAACAGACATGCCTGATGAAGAAGACAACATGGAGAGCCTGTTTACTGACGACTTCGACCTCTGTGGAGCATCATGCATACCACAAGGTTGGCGTTCAAAGTCTGAGGAGGGTATTCGCAAGGCTGGCAGCTACGGACTGGGACCTCGTGTCATGAGTTTCTCTGCAGAAGGGGCGATGCAGTATGCCTTCTATTTCCGTACAGGAACAGACTCACAGGGCTATATCAGTTATGGTGAGGAGACAAACTATCGTCTTTCACTTGATCCAGGCAAGTACACCCTATCCTATTCAACTGTAGGATGGAAAGCAAACCCAACTATTACTGCCTATGTCCAGAAGACAAGTGGCACAACAGTAAAGTCCCTCAGGTCTACACCTACATCAAACGTGTCAAGCAACGGCTCTGCCGCACGCATTTCCAAGACAACAGACTTTGCTCTCGACTTCGACATCACCGCTTCTGGCAACTACCTGCTGAAGTGGACCATTGCAGCTGCATCAGGTGGACTAAACGAGGCTCTTGTTGGCAACATTCGACTTGTACGTCATGATGAAGAAGAGGAGACATCCATTCTCACGACATCAGAAAATGATGATGCTTCATCCGTCATATATAACCTACAAGGTCAACGTCTATCTGCACCTGCCAAGGGTATCAACATCATCAACGGCAAGAAGGTGAGCAGATAAGCAGGGGGCATTCAGGTCTAACAACCACGATATCCCCCTATAGAAATGCGACAAGCATTACACGAGGAGTACTCGAGCAGCACTCGAGCAGCGCACGAGAAATCGTGTGCGCTCCTCGAGTAATCCTCGAGTAATCCTCGTGTAATCGTTATAAAAAAGGGAATGTCACTTCAAAATGACATTCCCTCTATTGTAAATTCACGGCTATTACTGTTCTGAATTATCCTCAATATTTTTTCCCTCTGCAAGGCGAGCTTCATCAAACTTCTCCTTCATGGTTGGGTTCTTATAAGTCAACTTGCGTATGGTGAGTTCCTGAGTGTCTTGCTGTGCCAGACGAAGGTTGTTCTCCGAACCGATAAGACTATCCTTAATCTTCTGTAACTTGGAGATGGTGTCATCTATCTGCTTTATAGCGTCCTCAAACTTCTTTGAGGCAAGTTCATAGTGGCGACCAAACTTGCTCTTGAAGTCCTCCATCTTAGCCTCGAAATTAGTAACGTCTACTTCCTTGCTCTGAGCCAAGATGAGCTGCTTCTTGTATTCCAGACTCTTCTTTGATGCCTGTACAAGCAAGTTGATGAAAGGAACAAAGAACTGAGGACGAATGACATACATCTTTGGATAGAGGTGACTCTTGTTCACTATGCCATTGTTGTAGAGGTCGTTGTCAGCCTCCAGGAGACTAACCAACACAGCAAACTCGCACCCCTTCTTCCTGCGATCCTCGTCCAGCTTCTTCAGGAAGTCATCATTCTTGTGCTTGGTGGCAGTAGTGTCCATCTCGTTCTTCATCTCGAACATGATGGATATATACTCTGTACCGTCCTCCGAATCACGGAAGATGAAGTCTCCCTTAGTACCATCACTTGCATCATTATCCTTATCAAAGTAGGCATTCGGCATCATAGGACGGATATACTGCTCAAACTCGATACTGCAATGCTGCTCCAGAGTCTCGCCAACCATCTTTGTGGACATCTTGGATTTCAGGTCTTTGTAATAGTCAACCTGCTCCTGCTTCATACGCAACTCCTCCTCATGATGCTTAACCAAAGCAGCCTCACGAATCTGTGCCTCACGCTTCTCCAGTTCAACAGAAGAACGCAACTGAGTAATCTCATTATCCTTCTGCTGCATCGCCTGTTGTGCCTTGTTACGCTCTCCCATGACCGCCATCTGCATCTTGTTGTCGTTCTGCTCGATGGTAGAGTTAAGCTGAGCAATCTCCTTATCCTTCTCAGCCAATGCCAGCGTCAACTCGCTCTTCTTCTGCGCCTCGATATTCTCCAACTGACTCTTCAGGCGTGTGATCTCCGCATCTTTTTCACCCTTCACCTTCGTCAATTCAGACTCAGCCGAAGACTTCAGGCGACTGATCTCAGCCTCCTTACTGTTCAGCTCTAGTTCCTTACTGTTGAGCTGTTTCTGGTATGACTGCTCAGTCTTGGCAGTAGCCAGTTCCTGTTCAGCCTTATGACGTTCATGAAGCTCAGCAAGGCGACGATCAACCTCTGCATTGAACTCTGCATTCTTAACCTGGCTAACGATGCTTGCATAGTCAGCTTCATCTACCTGGAACACCTGGCCGCAATTTGGGCACTTCAACTCTTTCATAATACTAGTGATTAGTGTATATTTGTTCTTATATCTTGATTTCGGTTGCAAAGATATTTGTTATATGTGCAAACAAATAGCATTAACCAGTATTTTTTTATCATATCTTGAATTTTGTCTGAAATTCTCTTTCTCAAAGATGCAGGAGAGAGTACTTCCACATAGTTTCCGAACAGAAGAATGACAGATTCCAGTTCTTTATTTGGAAATACGGAAATATGAACTATCCGTTCTTCACTACTGATCACCTTTCGTGAATGATGGGGTGGCTTCGGAGTCAACATCGGCCTGAATGGCAGTACCTCGTCAACGTTACAAGGTAATGCCTTCCTGGCATATGGAGAGGTTGATTATTTAGTCCAGCATCTCCTTCTCCGATGCAACCGGTTACTAAGAAATTGGGGGCCTACCAAATGCATCGCATTTGCAAGGGTGGGAAAGTTTAGTAACTTTATTCCCCAACGTATTTCGTGAAGTTGCGTATAAAATCTATCTGTTCCTCTGTATCAGGAATGGAGCGAAACCTGCTTTTTGGACATTCCTTCCATAGATTATCCAATGCCTTCATGGTGTCAGAGAAACCAAGATGCCTTTTCCAGGCTATCCAGCAAGCAACAACCGTTCCTGTACGTCCTACTCCACCCCAGCAATGCAGATAGATTTTGGCATTGTGGTTGAGTAAGATATGGTCTATTCTCTTTAACAAGTCCAGCATAGACTCGCAAGATGATGGTACACTTGTATCGGGTATCGGAAAGCGGTAGTGCGTCACCAATGAATCTGATGGGATATGCTCTGCATACGGTACGAGTTCTCCTTCTTCTGTGAGGTCGATAAAATGCGTGATGCCAAAATTCATAGCTTCCTGCAGTTTTTCCTTACCTTTCTCTTCATCAAGGGCAAATGGGTATTCACAGCCCCAGATTCGTTCATCATAGACCTGAAAGCAGTTTGTTGTTGGAGTGTTCTGCGAGGTCTTTTTACCTTTTACAGATTCTTCAAAGTCATCCAATACATCAAGCAGATTTGCATTGAGGGTTTTCCTCACGAGTTGCTTTATGTCCTCTGGTACTCCGTAGAAGGCTTCTGCCATGCCTCCGACTATGGCGCCAATGGTATCGCAGTCCTTGTCCAGAAGCATGGACATACGAATGGCAGACTCGAAGTCTTCACTATAGAGGAAACTGATGATTGCCCTTGGCACTGTCTCCTGACAGGAGCAATGGAACGAGTAATGTTCATTGTAGAGATCCTCATAGCTCTTACTCATGTCGTAGAAATGTTTGTGGACATAGTCCTTTATCTCACCCTTGCTCTTACCATTGCGTGCCATAAAGATGACTGCTGCTGTTGCCTGTGCACCCTTTATGCCCTCAGGATGGTTGTGGGTACATTCTGCCGACTGCTTTGCAAGTTCCAGCACTTCCTCCAATGTATCTGCTGCCCAACCACAGGCACAGCAACGCATGGCACTACCATTTCCGTAACTGTTATAGGCAGGAGCGCCTTCACCATCCATAAGCCAACCTACAAACCTGTCGCCATAACCGCCCTTCACAACAGGGAATAGTGTTGCATAGTACCTTATCGCGTCTGCCATAGATGCCTTGCTCATGATGGCGTCTGCCACAGCAAGGGTTAGTACGGTATCATCCGTAAATGTACTTCCCTTTGGAAATAGTTCCTCGTCGCCTTTAACGCCAATGAATTCAAATGTACTGCCAGCGATATCGCCAGCCAAAGTTCCATATAATGCCATAGATATAATGATTTTAGAATGTTTATACAAGTGTTATATCAAGCTATTTAGAATAGCATTATTTCGGCGCGGCCTCTTCTCCTTCTTTCTATAAGAGTGCAAGGAAAGGGATTCACGCACTCAAAAGTAGCCTCATCTTCTGGTGCATTGACCAAATTGCCTTCTTTGTCGAAATAGACAGCAGGTTGATCAGGTCTCTTACTCTTGAAATAATCAAGATGATAGTCTGACGCGATGGTTCTGCCTAACTCGTTTAAGTTTTCAAAGTCCTCTGTCAGGATATCTGTATAATAGTTGTGATTAAATATCACAAACGAAGGTTCATAATCGCCATCTTCATTCTCTACTTCCTCATAATTACTGTACACAGGAAGATAATAATACCCTGTCGTCTTCAATAGTTTGATTATCTCCTTTACTTTATTTTCAACGGTATCTTGTGACATGTCTGTTCTATTGATTGTGACTACAATATAACCTTTGTCACTATACCTTTGCATTACGCAATCAATGACGGTATCATCTACTATCATTGGCTTATGTTTGTTGGATTCAATGCCGTAAAAACGATTCATCACATCTTGTTTCTCGTTCTCACAAGCTTTCATCAGCTCTATTTGTCTTTCGTTTAATACCATACTATATAAGTTAACTAAAGTTTCTTTCTGCGAAAACGCAAGCGATAACCCACCCTTCGGGATGATGAAACTTAGGGAGTTAAAGTGGAGTTAAAGAGGAGTATAAAGTCGCACATCTTCCTTCTCACTTCTCACTTCCATCAGTTAAAGTGGAGTAAAGAGGAGTATAAAGACATCACAAAAGATATTGTTCTACAAGCACACGAGTTAGATGTCCTGTTGCTACCAATGCCTTTATTTGCTCTTCCCTGAACTGTGCAAGTTCGTTATTTAACTGCTTCTTTCTTTCTAAAAGAGGTGCTATTGTTCTCTGATATTCTACTTGATTAATCAGTCCTTGTCTCATCTGAGCTTTGTACTGAGATTGTGTACAAGATAAAGATTCTATTTCTGTATCAGTTTCATTTTTCCTCTTATAATACTCACTTCTAAATGCGTCCAGTTCATTCTTGTGGAGGAGTAAAGAGAGTTCGATGCACCTGGATTGAAGATACTCAAACTTATTTTCCAGTTCGTTGTATTCTATCCTCATATTATCCCTGTGTGCCTCTCCTGCATGTAATCGTGCCTCAAGCTCTGCTTCTCGTCCCTGATCCATTGCACTCAATATATTCACCACCTCTTCCATTGTATATGCTTCATACATACTCTTAGCCTCTGAATACCTTTCGTTGATTTTCATGAACAGGCCCCATAACGGTGGAAAGGAGGAATATGAAATGCCTGCAGTAGTTCCGTCAGGATATACGCGTCTACATTTATTCATGCCGCTCAATGGACTTCCTGCAATCTGGTATGTCAGCGCCTCCTTGCCTTCTTCATCCTTTGTCACATCTACCTTACAGTTCAGCCACCACTCTAAGTAAACGCCCAAGGTTGGATTGCTAAATCCTGAGGAACCAATATACGCCAGTCCACTCTGGCTTGGTACAGGAGCAAGAAACATTCTGCTATCACTAAAAATACGATGTGCGTTACGGAAGAACAGAAATGCGTTCTTGAGGAAATACTCTCTTTGATCAACTGGTTCCATCTTCTTTTCTTTCGGTTTACCCTTCACAGAGAGGTATTCACCCGACAGGTCAATGGCAAGCTTATTATCATTAACATGGTCTGGTCGAATGATTGTAGGATAACATTCCAATTCTGAACCATCTAACAACACAATTCGATTGTCTGGAAACTCTATCATTTCTTCTTTTACTTCTTTATATGTCATAACTTATTACTTTTACCCGTTGCGCTTAGCTACACGAACCTTTAGCTTGGCGTAGTCAATTATCACGAAACTTTACCGCAAGCGGTCTGTAATTAAAACCAAAGAAAACCTTTCAAAACCAAAGAAAACCTTTTTTTGTTACCGCTGCGTAAGTTCCAGCGAATAAAGTAACTCTATCCCCTCCCTCTCATAGGGAGGGTTAGGGTGGGTCCGCTTGCAACCTATTAGTTTTGGATCGTTCCACTCAGGAAGCAAATCCCACTACTTGCATCCTTCCTTTCTTTCCCTTACCAAGAAGTTCATGGTCACAGAAGTCACGGATGTCATCTAAGGATGCCTTCTTGCCACTCAACACATACTGCATGATGTGCTTTCGTGCAATGTTCTCTATCTGACCACCTGAGAAATCGTATTCTCTTGCAAGGCTGAGGGCATCCTCCTCGCTGAGATCTGTCATCATGGCACGCCATATCTTTGCCTTAGCCTCAACCTCAGGTTTATGAAACTCAATCTTGAAGATGAAACGGCGTTCAAAGGCGTCATCAAGGTTGCAAGTGAGGTTAGTTGTGGCAATAAGTATGCCATCAAGGTTCTCCATCTCCTGAAGGATAATGTTCTGCATGGCATTCTCCATCTTCTCTACCGTTGGATTCAGTCCTCCTACAGAGGTACGCTTACTAAATATGGCATCTGCCTCATTGAAGAAGAGGATAGGCATTACTTCCGTATTCTTGCAGAGTTCCCTGTAGCGGCAGAACACCTCCTTGATGTTCTTTTCACTCTCTCCCACATACTTATCACGCAAGTCTGCTATGTTGACCTGTAGAATGTCACGTCCTGTCTCACGGGCAATCTGCAACACACTTTCAGTCTTGCCTGTGCCAGGTCCTCCATAGAAGAGACATGCAAATCCTTTACGCATACCATATTCTTCAAGTCGTTGCTGTACCTGCTGAAGTTTCTCCTGTCCAAGAAGATCCTTGAGCTGAGCCATCTGTCGTGACTCTTCATCATTATAGTATAGTTCCTTCTTCGTAATGGTAGAGGCAGCGATGATATCCTTGCGAGAAATACTCTTTCGAGTTATATGTTCTGCAGGTGTGAAGCCAGCTAAAAGCTCTTCCTTAGTCCGTCGTGTCAATACATACTGAGTATTGTCTGCAATTCCATCCACACACTTATGCTCGATAAATCCGTCCACAATCAACGGATGATTACCAGATTCAAGTGTTCTTCGCATATTGCTACACTCCCAGTCCATTGGATATTTCCTATCAACGACACTCAATTCAAGACCTTCGTTAGATGCCCCTGCACTAACTGAATAATCATGAAGAGCGAGAAGAAACAGACTGCGAATGTGTATATCATCATACTTCATCACTTCAAGACAAAGAGGTAGGTGCGGATTCGAATTGACAAGTTCATCAAGGAACTGTTCAAGATGTTCAAACTCAGCTGCAGGGTTATAAAAGTCTTTACTAAAATGTCCGTTGACTCTGTCCATGAACTGTTGGATATCCAAACCGTCAATCTTCTCAGGAATAAATGTTTCATTATGTCTGAGAGCTGTAATAACACCATGTTCCAAAGCGAATCCCTGACAACCGTCTCGGGTACCTCTTCGAACTACCCATCTTTTCTTGACCATATCCTCAATGTCATCTGTGTAGGTCATCAAGTTTATTCTACTTACATCAAGGATATTACCCATATGCTTCCAAGACAACACCTCGCCTGCTTCAATCATTATGGTAAGGAAGATAATCTGCATCTTGCTAAGGCCAAGTTTTTCTTTAAGATATGTTAGTGGACCATTTGAAAACATCCACAGTTCAACACTCAATCCATTATCGTCTATGAGAGTCCATATCCTGTCAAGTGCTGTGATGATTGTCCACTCCTCTGGTTCTACAAAGTTGTCAACGAACTCATCATCACTATCAACTGAATTCTTCACAGGTCTTTTTCTAATATTCAAGTTTCTCATTTTTCAATTAACAATTAACAATTAACAATTAATAATTCAAGTTTCGCAAGCTTCACTTGAAAGGAGTTAAAGGGAGTTAAGTGGAGTAAAAAGGAGTAAAAAGACGAATGATTGTTCGCGAACATACCCTTCGGCGGCGGAGTATTGTCTTTAACTCCCTAAGCGACGAAGGAGCGATAACTTCTT
>JAZUHP010000038.1:0-13874 GCA_045641785.1 Bacteroidaceae bacterium | reverse complement strand
TCGAGAATGCCTTCTGGTAGGATAATGCTTACGAGTGCTTCGTATGCTAATGGTATGTGTGAGTTCTTTGTCATGGTGCAAAGCTACACTTTTATTTTGAATAATCTACCGTTGCACGATGATATTATAGCTAGCAGTTTTGTATGGGGCTATCCACGGACAAAATCTGTAGAGCCATAATTTTGGCATTTTATTCGCTTAATCGTATCTCTGTGAAAGCCAACAAATCTTGTTTAACTGAACATCTGTTACTTTGTGAAGTCTGTTCAATAATTTAACGCGAACTCGATGAATTTAATCACGCAAGCGCGATATGTTTTCGTCGAACTCTGGTTAACACATTTTGCATTGAGTCTGCAACGAGTGTGCAACGGGACTATCAAGCAAAATGGTCAACAAAGCTACGAAAATCCTCCAAGGAGCGCACGAGCATTACTCGAGCAGCGCAAACGATTCTCCAAGCAATTACGTGCGCTGCTCGAGCGCTGCTCGAGTAATCCACGTGTAATAACCGAGAAATACTCGAGAAAAAAGAGGCTTCTGAGTTCTCTGTGTTAAATACATGAACAACATGCGTTATTTGAAGAATTATTCCTGTATCTCTCATAGCACCAAAGGCTTTGTTTAGATGTGCGAGATTGTCATTGATACCAAAAGTCGTAGTTGATGAATGACATTAGACACGAAAAGGACAAGAACTGTTTTTATATGCTTGTACATGAATTTCGTTTTTTACCACGAATTTTCACGAATCGAACCACGAACCTTTTGCTCGGTGTAGCCATTTTTCACGAAGCTTTTCTCACCGTAGGTAATTATCATGAACTTTTTTCTTGTCCTAAAACACAGAGGACTCGTAGACCAATAAACATAAAAACGAAATGGACAATTTGACACTTAAATATTGTGTGCGTCTACAAGAAAATTGTTGAAAAAAAGAGGCAAAATCTCTTGGCGGTAATTTAGTTATAGCATATATTTGCACACGATTTCATTCAATACACTACTTACTATTTTAATAATCTTTTCTATGACTCAGGTAGCTGCAAATATTCAGATTCATCAGGACATCCATGACTTGGCAATACAGTCAAACTCTGATGTCATTGCATTCACTCATGGCAAGCGAATGCTCTTCTCCATTGATCTTTTGCAGGGTATGGCTATGAAAAATATGCCTACAGATGCTGCCACTATACTACTCTACTGTGAGAAGTATGGTATGGATGACGAGCAAGCAAGCCAGGAGCCACAGTTCATTCTTTGCGAGAAAAGTGGCAAGATTGCTATTTGATTACCAAAAATCGTGTTAACATATTATAATTTTTCCAAATAATTCTTAAAAACGGGTTCTGTATTCTTAACAAACATTAATTAGGATTTGTAGTCATCTTATATGACCATACTTTTGCAGAAAAACAAAATGCCTTATGATTCATTTCTGCAAAACAACAATCCTTTCTTTACTTCTCCTTCTGGAGTTGTGTCCTGCCTATGCTTCTGTCTTACCTAAGTCGAGACCTATCTATATCGAGCTGCAATGCTATGATAAGGTCAGGTGGAGACCTAAGGATGTGAGCCAGTATCATATCTGGGTGAAGGACATTTACACTAAGGAGAACCGTTTCCTCTACGGTGAGATAGTCACACATAACAACTATGCGTGCTTCGAGTTTGAAGCTTACCAGCCTGTGTTTGATGTCATCAGGACATCGAACGGTGGATGTATTCCTTTCTATGCGGAACCGGGTGACAGTCTTGTCATTGAGATCACGTCGGATGGCAAACCGTTGCTGTACAGGAATACTGACAGGACTCCCTATGCGTATAACAATTTTCTTCTTCACGACATCTCAAACAGTTCTCTCTATGATGCGACTCAGTTTGATGATGACAAGCATAGGTATGGTTTCACGGACTTTTCCAACTGTATCCTGACTAAGGTGGCGGATGTGGAGAAGAAGATAAATGAGATGGCGGACAAGATGGAGTTCACGAGCAGGGAGAGGGCGCTGTCATTGTGCAACGCTAAACTGCAGCTGTTGCTCTGGATCTTCGAGTATACCAATTTCAAGTCACATGAGCTGTCGGAGTTCTCGAAGGATCGCGACTCTGGCTGGAGGAGCATTGATTCGCAGGAGAGTGAGGTTGCGGCCATGAGGGACAGGGCGAACTATGGTTTCCTGAGGATGTTGCCTCTCAATGACAGTATATGTATGAGTTCTCGTTTCTTCGATATGTTCATCAATGGTTACGAGAACTCTGAGATCCTCAAACAGGATCAATATCTGTACTTTGGGGTGACGGATGTGGATTCGGCGAGGATGGATTCGGCTTTAATTGCTACGGACAGGGCTATCTCTGGTCTTGACAGCACGTCTTTATTTATGGATATAGTGCTTCAACGTCGTCACATGGTTATTCCTGAGGACTATGGTTTCTTCTTGAAGGATGTGAAGGTGTATGCAAGGCGTAACCCTGATGCTGCTGAGAGATTGGCTAAGGCATCGATTATGTCTGCTGAGGAGATTCACAACATGCTTTCGTTTCATGTGCCTCAGGGATTCAATGTGGGCGCTCTTATTTTCCATGGTATAAAGAAGTTGTTTGGGGACAAGAAGGCGAAGGCTAAGGCGAAGAGACAAAAGATATTGGATAGCCTGGAGAAGAATAGTATATACTGATCACGGGAGACACGAAAAGGAACTCGAGTACATGAATTTTCACGAATTGAGTCACTAACTATCACGAAGCTCTTTCCTTCATATATGTTTTTTGAACACGAATATAACGAATTGAACGAATGTGATGAATATGCTTGTACATGATATTCGTTGCATTCGAGAGATTCGGGCCATTCGTGTTCTTTTTTTTTGCTACGCTAGGCTACATGAATTTGTCATGATTTTTTGACCACGGATTTAACAGATCTGACGGATGCAATGAATTAATGATATATCCGAATGGTAATTATGCATTATGCATTATGAATTATGCATTACATAATAGTTATAGTCCTCAATGACCTTATTGAGGAATAGGAAGTCGTACTTTGGACGTTCGGTGACCTCGTATTTGTTCACGATGTAATCGGCAATGGTCTTCATGTTCTTCTTGCTATTGCGATTAGATGAGTGAACGGTCTCGTTGATGAAAGAGATCTGTCCCCATGTCAGGGATGATGCGAATGCATACTTCGGTATGTAGTCGTCCTTTATGAATGACATCTTCTTTAGGACTGCCTCAAACTGCGCAAACTTGTTTATCTTTATGACTAACGTACCGCCTGCCATGTCGCCAAGACGCTGGTTCTTCTTGCTCATTAGCATCAGCAGGATACCTATGCCCATTATATCGACCATGTACAGAAGCATTCTGAGCACAGATGAAGAGAATGGTGCGGACTTGCCTTCAAGGGTGACGACTCTCAGTCCAAGACATTTCTTGCCTATTGTAGCTCCCTTAAAGAACTGCTCACATACTAATGGATATAATACTGGAACAAGGTAGATGGCGACAAGAAAATATGGCGACAGATGATCAATCATTCCTACGGAAAACAATGACACCACAAGATAGTATAACTGTAGCACGAAATAATCGAGAATGGTGGCTACAATGCGATAACCTACTCCTGCTGGTGTCTGCTCTATATTGACAAACTGACTGTTCTGTATTTGATATCTTGATATTGACATAATGTAAAAGATAAAGACCCTCTCTCCCCCATCCCCTCCTTGCCCTCCGTCGAACAAAACATTGTTCTTCCCTCACTTCGGCACAGAGAGACATTCAGTCTCTCTTCAGAGGCCTCATTCGCCCCATAATTGGGAGAGGGCTGACTAATGCAGTCACGCGTTCCTTCTTGTTCCGGATGGCTCTCCCCTCCCAATCATGGGGGAGGGGTCGGGGTAGGGGTCCGATCCATTTTTTTTACAAATTTATTGTTTTTTACTTAATGTTGTCATAAATACAATCATAAAACAATGATTTTATTACATACTTTACCATAATTAGAAATAATATCACTAATTTTGTATATCCTTAACCTAAAAACATAATGAAAGAAGGTTTATTTTTAAAGAAAAACTTGGAGAAGTGGAAAGTGATTAGTCAGATGGTTCGTAAGGATAAGAAAATCGACCCGTTGACAATAGCTCAAGCCTATGAAGAGGTTTCTGCCGATCTTGCATTTGCCCAGACTAACTATCCCATGTCGGATATCATACCATTTCTCAACTCTCTCGCTCTTAACTTGCATACAAGCATATACGGAAGCGAAAAGAAGGAGTGGACACGCCTCATCACTTTCTGGACGAAAGATGTGCCTCTAGAAGTGTACAGATGCCGTAAGATGATGTACGTCTCACTTGCCATCTTTTTACTATCCACACTACTCGGCATACTATCTACCGTGTTTATTCCTGAATACGCTAAATACATTATGGGGGAGGATTATATAAACATGACTCTTAAGAACATTGAAAATGGTGTTCCGATGAATGTATATAGCACTACTGGTCAGACGAGCATGTTCGTATCTATCACGCTCAACAATATCATGGTTGCGCTACGAACATTTGTCTCAGGCATTTTTACCTGTTTCTCTACTGGCATGATGCTACTATATAATGGTACCATGGTGGGTACCTTCATGACGTTCTGCCAACAGCATGGGGTGCTTCTGGAATGTCTCCTTGCAATGTGGCTGCACGGTGTGATCGAGATTACATCTATAGTGATTGCTGGAGGTGCGGGACTGACCCTTGGCAAGGGCTGGCTGTTCCCTGGAACATATCCTCGAATGACATCGTTCAAGATGGCTGCCAAGAGTGGTGTTAAGGTAGCAATAGGACTCATACCATGCTTCATCATTGCAGGGTTCGTCGAGAGTTTCTGTACACGCCATACGGAATGGCCTATAATACTACGTTTGGGCATCATCATTCTTTCTATCGCATTTGTGGCGCTGTACTTCATTTATCTACCTAAGAAAGTTGGACAAAATGGAAAATCTTAAACTCATTGCCGAACGCTCTTTCAACGAGAGTTTCAATGAACTGTCGGAGTTCATCACATCGTCATACCTCACGATAGCAAAGAAGTTTGGCATCGCAATTCTTCTTTGCTGTGTCATCAATACCATTACATTTTTGGTTCGCAGCGACGATGCCACATTTACGGAAGATGTCATTCTACAATCTATAGATATTGTGAGCATGATATTCTGTACAAACATCATGGCTCTGGCTTTTCGCTCATTCATCAAGGACAAGGATGGGGTAAGGTCTATGTATGTGTTCAAGACTCTCAAGGAGGGTTTAACAGGTACGCTGCGCCTTTTGTATTCCATTCCTATATTCATCATCCTGTACGTTATCGTAGTGGTTGGTGCAATACGTTTGCAAGATACGGATACTACTTCGTTAACTATTGTTATACCCACCACATTGCTTCTATTATCACTCCAGCTTAATGTTCCCATAGCATACGGCATTGCAGGAATGACATTTAACGGTGAGAAAGGGCTGCGTCTTACTCAAAGGACATATCGCCTGTACCTATGCAACTTGGCATCTACCATTATCTTTACAACCATTTTTGCAATCATGACATTTTTTATTTCTGGACTTGCATACATTCCTATGAATTACATAGAATTCATACAGGACATGCTGTTCTTGCCGGAAGAGATAGTGTACACGGAGACATCAACAAGGGTACTCACATTCTTGACCACTCTGTTCTACTCCATAATTGAAGCGTTCTGTACTCTCTCCTTCTCTGTTGCTCTTTTCCTTAAATATGGTGACACGGTAGAGGTGTACGATAATGTTCGTTTCATTGAGAAGATGAAGAAATTTGAAAATTTGTAGGGGGGCTGTGTCTATTCATTTTTATTATGACAGAAACAAAAGATACATTAACAATAAACTGGCAACTCATACAAGAGTTTGATGATGATTATGACCAGGAGTTTGCGTTGAAGGAGAAAAAGGAGCTTCAGGACATTGCTCCATTTCACTTCGACGAGAACGTCATGGACTATATCACGCTATTTCTTTTGATTACACTTATACTGGGTGTTATTGCCTTTATAGCCTACCACTATACAGGAACAACCTACAAGAGAGACATTGGCAAGCTCGTCATACCAGAGGAGGATACCATATACGGGGTGGACTTCGAGGCTTCACTCCACGCTGTGGAACAAGACGGGGACTACTATCAATGTATCCGCCTGCGCTATCTGTGGCTACTGAGTTTCCTTAATGACAAGCATCTCATCAACTGGGCTCCTCAGAGGGCGCCAGAGGAGTACGTGTATGAATATAACAAGCCTGAGATGAGGGAATCGACAAACATCTTCCTCAAGATAAGATATGGTAACTATGAGGCAACAAAGGAGCTGGACGATGAGTCAAGGAGACTCTTCCTTATCCTCACAGACGGAAAGGAGGTGAGCCATGATTAAGAGATGGTACGGACATATAATTATAGTAGCTTTGGCTGTAGCCATTGGTGCCTTCCTGTACCTTTTCCATTTCCCATTCAACTGGAATATGACATTCAGCAAGAAGAGTAACGAACCTTTCGGATGCCGACGATTCGATGCGCTCATGGAGTCTACCTTCAAAGATGGGTATGAGGTCTATGATGATGTTACTGAGGAGATGGCTGACACGGCAGAATGTATCATATACGCCAAAGCGGAGGAGTACCTAAATTGGAACGTACCAAAGAAAGAGCAAAGTCAATACAAACGTGCCAAGACGTTGATGAGGTTTGTCAAGAGAGGCGGCACGCTTATCCTGTCATTTGCCGAGTCAAGTGACAATATCCTCGAAATATATGACCTGCCATCCAATAGTGAGGGCAAATTTAAGTGCTTTGAATTCTCACTAAAAGCAAATTATTATTCAATAGATTTTATAATACAGGACATGAAGAAGAAGCCACTACCAAAAGATACGGTGGTATGGCTCGGCGATGGAACGAAATATTCTGTTCAACCGTTCTTCACTAATTCGAGACGTCTTTCCTCATACGTCACACCTAAGCACAAGGTTCTGATGTGCCATACTGATACTGCAGGGGAAAAATATGCCCTATGCTACAGCAAGCAGTTCAAGGGTGGAGGTCAGATCATCTATGTGGCTTGTCCTACCCTACTTACCAACTACGGGGCAGAAGATGGAAGGAATGTGGAACTTCTCATGCGTGTGCTACAGCCTATGGCTGGTCACAAGGTGATACGTATACAGGGAAAAGATGAGAACAAGAACGTTGCAAGGAACCATGACTCAACCAAAGTGTTCGACTGGCTTCTTTCTGACCCTTCACTCCGATGGGCTCTGTACCTGACACTTCTCACACTTGTGATATTCACCATAGTGTCTGCCCGTAGAAAGAGGCGTGCCATACCTGTAGTTACGCCACCGAAGAATGCCACACTCGAGTTTGCACGATACATGGGCAATTACTTCTACACTAACAACAGGAGGAACAAGCTGGTAGGTATGAAGTATGATGCTCTTATCTCAACTATCGTTCATGAGCTACATTGGGAGGTTGACTCCATGACAAGCGGGGAGCTTGCTCTACGTCTTTCTGATTTGACAAACATTCCAACTCCTGAAATTGAGCATGCCATACGGTCTGCTCAACGATTGAAGAGGAACTCTATAGACATTACCAATCCTGCGATGATGCAACTTATCCATCTTTTGGACACGATGAGGAAGAAGGTCAAGGGAGAGGGGCTGGGGGTGAAGTAGTCCGCCAAAACCACTTAAAATTTTAACACGTTATGGAAGAAAACAGATTAGATCTTACAGCTTTTGCAGAGAAGATACAAGAACTTAAACAAGAGATTTCAAAGGTCATTGTAGGTCAGGAGAAAGCCATAGACCTACTGCTTACAGCTATGCTCAGCAATGGCCACGTACTTATTGAGGGTGTACCTGGAGTGGCTAAGACACTCACGGCTAGACTCATTGCCAAACTGTTGAATGTGCAGTTCAAACGCGTTCAGTTCACACCTGACATGATGCCAAGCGACCTTCTCGGTACTACCGTGTTTGAGGCAAGCACTTCATCATTCAATTTCCACAAGGGTCCTGTATTCACTGAGCTTCTCCTCGTGGACGAGATCAACCGTGCACCTGCAAAGACACAGTCTGCCCTCTTTGAGGTGATGGAGGAACGCCAGGTGACAATGGACGGCAATACCTACAAGATGGGAGATTTCTATACTGTCATCGCCACACAGAACCCGGTAGAGCAGGAAGGCACATACAAGTTACCTGAGGCACAGCTCGACCGTTTCCTTCTCAAGATTACGGTGGGATACCCTTCTGTAGAGGACGAGATTGCTATCCTTGAGCGTCATCAGCAACCTGAGTTTTCTCTCTCGCTTGACAATGTGAGTCCTGTACTTTCTCTCGCTCAGCTCATAGAGTTCCGCAAACTTGCTTCAAGCGTGTATCTTGAGACTTCCCTCCTGCGCTACATAGCTGAACTGGTGGGACTCACACGTACAAACAAGACCATCTTCCTCGGTGCGTCACCACGTGCCTCTGTTGCTATCATGCAATCATCAAAAGCATTTGCCTTGCTTCAGGGACGTGACTATGTTACCCCTGGCGATATCAAGTTCGTGGCTCCTTACGTTCTCCAGCACCGCATACAGCTAAGTGCTGAGGCTGAGATGGAAGGACTCGATGCTGTGAGTGTTGTCAATAGATTGATAGAGCAAGTAGAAGTACCACAATAAGTAAGAGTGCAGATATTACAAAATTTACTTACTAAGCACTAATATAATAATTTTGATTACTTACTAAATGTCTCTATTTCTCAACAAACGATTCTATCAGGTAGCATGTATCATCATCGCGCTATTCTGCCTGGGATTTGCCATCAAACCGATATACTGGCTGGCGATGGCACTTGTCATGGTATGGATAGGTGCGCTCCTATATGATGCTTTCCTACTTTTCGGCCATAAGAATAAGGCGGAGGCAGACAGGCAATGTATAGAGCGATTCTCCAATGGCGACGAGAATGAGGTGACAATAACTGTCACTAACCCATATCCTTTTACCGTTGATGTGGAGATAATTGACGAGTTGCCTATCGAGTTCCAGATTCGTGACAACATATACCACACCAAGATAGGGGCAAATGACAGCCATACATTCAGCTATATGATAACGCCATCACATAGAGGTGTATATAGGTTTGACAACATTCGCCTTTACTTTTCTACACGCATAGGACTATTGCAGAGGCGTTTCATCTGTGGCAAGGCACGTACCATAAAGGTTTATCCTTCGTACATTCATCTGTCACAATATGCCTTTCAGGCAATACACCAGCATCTTAATGAATATGGTATCAAACGTGTACGACGCATTGGCGACAATACTGAGTTTGACCAGATAAAGGACTATGTGGTGGGTGATGAATACAGGAGGATAAACTGGAAGGCGAGTGCTCGTGCAAATACTCTCAAGGTAAACGTGTTTCAGCAAGAGCGCTCTCAGGACATCTACGTACTCGTGGACAAAGGCAGAATGATGCAACAGTCGTTCAGAGGACTCACATTCCTTGAACATGGCATCAATGCAGCACTCGCCCTCGCTTATGTGGCAATAAAGAAGGAGGATAGGGCTGGGCTCATCACCTACTCTAACGAGTGCGACACGTTTGTTCCTTCTTCATCACGTAATGGACAGATGCAACGACTCATGGAGAATCTGTATGCACAGCAGACACTTGCCATGGAAAGTGACTATACTTCTCTGGTACAGACTATTCGTAACAAGATTACCAAGCGTAGCTTGCTTATACTCATAGCCAACTTCTCCACAGTCAATGCCCTGAACCGCGAGCTACCATATCTCTTGCAGATAAACTCACGTCACAAACTGGTGATTGTCGTGTTTAAGGATCGCGAGATGGACGAGTTTGCCGCTAAGGAACCAAGTACTCTTCTTGACTTCTACCAGCAAGGACTTGTGGAGCATTACTGTTATGAGAAGAACCTTCTTGTTAACATTCTGCACAAGAATGGCATAAACACAGTGTACACTTATCCTGAGAACCTCTCGGTAAACGTGATTAACAAGTACATGGAACTACGAAGGTTCTAAATCTGGACACAAAAAAAGGTGCCTTTGGGCACCTTTTTTTATTCTAATTGTCGAACGCTTGCAGTTGTAAGGAATCCCATCCAATGACACACAAACCTTAAAACCTCACCAGCGAAGCGACCTTATAACCGTAAAACCTTTAGATTCTAGAGTGCTAAAACAGGGTTATATCATACACTCAACAAACACAATCTCGGAGTTTGGAATGTAAAACACATTGGTCACCTTCCAGAGATGTGCAGTAAGACTATCAGCAAGACGTGAGTAACATAATGCGGCAAGGAGGTCCTCATTGTCGTAACGTCCAAGATCAGGATTGTCCTCGCCCCAACTCATCTCCTCGCCCTTAATGTTCTTATGGAATCGATAGGCATTAATAAACTTATTAACTGATGAAGATGGCAATCTAAGATACTCCTTTAACTGACGATAGCAGTCTTCGCCCCAAGATGACACATAAACGGACTGACCAATACTTGGAACAGCCGGCACCTCCATAAGTAATCCCCATGAAGAATCTGCCTTCTCCAAATAATTCTTAACTGTATTGTCTTCAAAACAAAAATCACTCTCGCTCCACACTACCTTTGGAGCTAAAAAGATATTTACCATATATAGTCTAATTTAATATCAAATAATTCAAGTTTCGTAAGTTTTTAACTTGTTCACTTTAGGGAGTTAAAAGACGATACTATTGGATAAAATTCGTTGTTAACTGTTAATTGTTAACTATGGTGTCCAGTTGCTTGTCCTATATTTTGTGCCGCAAGCGGCCATGTGAAAAAAACCGAACTTCGCAAAACCAAAGAAAACATAAAAAAACGTTTCTTGAAGTACTATTTGACTATTTACAATTTGGCTATTTCCATCCGGTCGATATGTTACGCACGGCAATTGTAAAATAGTAATTTGTAAAATTGTAAAATAGTTGGATTGTTTTTTCTTGTTTTTGTTCTGTTTACCTCCCTTCGGTCGATGAGATCGCTGCGCTAAGTTCTTTAAGGTTTTTCCAACTGGCCGCTTGCGACAAAACCAAACACGACAAAATGGGCACCCTAACTGTTAACTGAACATTCGTCTTTTTACTCCTTTTAACTCTTTTCAAGTGAAGCTTGCGTTATCGCTTTGCAGTTTCATTTCCACCACGGACTCAATGAAGCATCGCCTGTCTCCATATAATCATCCCAACCATAATATACACGAGCAGAATCACTTGGGAAAAACTCACCAGCACCAATATCGAGGCATTCAGAATTAGGGATTCTAAAATCACCCCAGTTGCATGTTAATGTATCATGTGTAGCCTCATCAATCCACTTACCAACATATTGGTTATTATCAAAGCCGTCAGCTACCAAATTTGTTCCATCATAATATATTTTTCCGGCATGTACCAAATACTGATATGTCACAGTACCTTCTAGTTTAGCCTTCTTTTTTTGCAAATTATTTTGGTATACTGTATAATTGTAACTTCCCAAGATAAAGCCGACATCGGTAATGTCCTTCATATAGTGTAAATCACTCAACCAGGCACTATCTACCTCCGTCTTTGACTTAATGGTTATTGTTCCATCAAAAGGAAGTATCTCATCTTTACAACGTGTTTTACCCTTCACATAATAATGTACAGAGTCTTTACGAGTTACTGTATCGTAATGGATATAAAAACGCTGGAAATTATCTCCTCTATAACCTAATGGCTCTGGTCTTTGACACCAATGGTCATCAGTATTCTCTATCCAGTCCTTATTACTTTCGAGATAGTCATCCGTCCACCATGAATACATTTCATCAGTAATAAAACTATCTGGATTAATAACAGTATATGACAAATCATATCCTACCAGATCACTTGTTGCGAAGTCAACATATTTACTGTCATTATCAAACATGGCACAACTGTCACTTTCTTCGCCGATATTGCTATCCGAAGAATTAACCTGACCTTGGCAAGATGCAAGTATCATTAATAGGCAGAAAAATAGTGGCTGACATAATATTTTCATGATATTTCTGGCTCGTAATTCAATTTTGATTAGAAGTTGAAAAAGCAAATGGTTGCATACTAAAGTATGATTCAAAAACAACCCTTAATAAGATAGAACACAACCGGTATCAACAAGCTTGGCAACAGGTTAACTGTCTTGCAGTCCTTAATACCCAGAATTCCAAGACCAGAACTCAAGATGAGCACACCTCCCACGATGCTTAGTTCAACTCGCATAGGTTCAGGCATAGCCTCACCAAAGTAGAAGGCAATCATATAGAACATTCCTTGCCAGCAGAAGAGCACAGGTGCAGCAAGAAGCATTATCCATCCGTACGATGCTGCCAAAACAGCAGATGTAACCAAATCAAGAGTTGCATTAGTATAAAGAAAAGTATTAGCAGCCTCTCCGAATGCCCATCCTCCTGTTGGTGACAGACACGACAGGACTGGTCCAACAATACTAAATGTCCCGATGCAATAAAGAAGCAAACCTGTGACAAGACCTTGAAGACTATTATTGTTATTATTCTTCTTGGCATTAATCTTTGCATTCAGGCGATCAATACCACCAGCAAGGTCGAGTCGTGTTCCGATGATGCCACCAATTGCAAGACTGGCAATGAAAAGAACCGGATATTCACTCTTAGCCATATTAGGTAGTGACGCGTTCATTCCAAGTACGAGACAAGCAAGTCCAAGAGCATCAAACATAGCCTTCTTGTACTTCTCTCCTATTCCTTCACGAACGATGGCACCGAAGGCGCCACCTACAAGTATTGTTGTTGTATTTACTATTGTTCCTAACATTACCTATGTTTTGCCGAGTTTATTTTAGTTATACTTTTATTTCGCAATGGGAATTATTCAATTTAAGTTTCGCACAGTCTTAACTTGCTCACTTAAAGGAGTAAAATGGAGTAAAAGACGATACTCTTTAATGCATAATGCATAATGCATAATGCATAATGCATAATTGCCATCCGGAGGCATGTTAACTGTTAATTGTTAACTGTTAACTGGACATTCGTCTTTTTACTTCTTTTTACTTCATTAACTCCCTTTAACTCCATTCAAGTGAAGCTTGCGATACTTGAATATCTAATATCCGTAGGAACCTGCGCAACAAAATGCTCAGGCTTTGTCACGTCAGGGATATTAAGTGATGAAATTCCTGCATAGACAGGGCAAAAATAGTAATAAAATCCGAGAAACAACTCCTTTTGGAGGAATATTTCAAGTTATGGAGTAGTTTGGCTCTATATTCGCTCGTGTAATCGACTCCACACTTGGACAAACAAGCAAGCCATACGGATACCTTACACTCTCAACAAACGAGATGATAAACATATTTATTTCCAGATTCACATGAGGATCTTCGAACATAGAACGACATATCACCAGTGCCATATAGTTTGAGAAGGCTTCCTCTATAGTGAAATCATACACTCATTGAATTGATGTGTTAGTACCCGAACCACTCATCATTCATCTCTTTCAGGAACTCCGGAGTGATAGGGAAACCTGATGCGTCACCCAGCACGGCATCAATTCCGCATTCCGGACACCATGCCGTTTTCTTGCCATCTATCTCCTCGCGCAATATCACTTCACTTGGAGTAAATGTCCTTAAACACGAGAAACAGCCACACACCTTAGAGCTGAGTATGCTCTCCTCGTTCTTGAAACTTGCTTTATGGGCACGCTTCAAGTACAGATATTCGGGAGTG
>JAZUHP010000037.1:0-36154 GCA_045641785.1 Bacteroidaceae bacterium | reverse complement strand
TATTATTTTACTTCCAAAAGCATCTCATCAACATTTCCTCCTGGAGGAGTCATTGGCAAGACATTCTCTTCTTCCTTGATAGCACACTGTAGAAGGAATGGTCCCTTTGTATCAAGCATCTCACGTACAGCGGCATCAAGATCCTTACGGTCAATTACGGTGCGACATGGTATGCCATAAGCTGCAGCAATCTTCTCGTAGTCAGGATTTGTCATTGGAGTGAACGAATAGCGCTTGTCGAAGAACATATACTGCCACTGACGTACATTACCGAGGAAGTTGTTGTTCAGCATGATCATCTTCACAGGACACTGCTGTTCCATGATTGTTCCAAGTTCCTGAATAGTCATCTGGAAACCTCCATCGCCAGCAAACATACATACAGTACGGTCAGGTGCACCGAATGTGGCACCAATGGCAGCAGGAATACCGAATCCCATAGTTCCGCATCCTCCAGATGTCACAACAGAACGTGGCTTTGTAAACTTGAAGTAGCGACAAGCAAACATCTGGTTCTGACCAACATCAGTAACGAGGATAGCCTCATTGTTTGCGGCCTCACTAACCTTGCGAACAACCTCACCCATAAGGAGTGGACCATCAGTTGGATTAAGTGCTGGATTGATGACTTTAGAGAACTCCTTGTCAGCGTATGGCTTGAACCCTTCAATCCAAGATGGGTGAGTTGCTGGTTCAACAAGCTTCTCCACTGCTGCAAGTGTATCTTTACAGTTACCAAGAACAGCAAGATTAACCTTCACATTCTTGTTTATCTCAGAAGGGTCAATCTCGAAGTGTATAATCTTTGCCTGCTTAGCATAAGCCTTCAGGTTACCAGTCACACGGTCGTCAAAACGCATACCAACAGCGATGAGAAGGTCACACTGGTTTGTCATCACGTTTGGAGCAAGATTACCATGCATACCCAGACGTCCCATATTGAGGCGATGCTCAGTAGGTGCCGCAGAAAGTCCGAGGAATGTTGTTCCATAAGGAATGTCCGCCTTCTCACATAGAGCAAGAAGCTCCTCACGAGCACCAGCGAGTTCCACACCCTGACCAACAAGCATGAAAGGTTTCACACTCTTATTGATCATCTCAGCAGCCTTCTCGATAGCACCTGCTGGAGACTGTGGTTCTGGCTTATAGCTACGGATAAAATCTACAGTCTGTGGCTCATAGTCTATCATTGCAGTCTGTGCATTCTTTGTAAAATCAAGAACAACAGGACCTGGACGACCACTATTAGCAATATAGAATGCACGAGCAACAGCCCACGCTATATCTTCAGCACGACGAATCTGATAGTTCCACTTTGTGATAGGCTGAGTAACACCAATCACGTCTACCTCCTGAAAGGCATCTGTACCGAGCATTCCGGCACCAACCTGTCCACAGATGACAACAAGCGGAGTTGAGTCTACCATTGCATCGGCAACACCAGTTATTGTATTCATGGCACCAGGACCAGATGTAACAATACAGCATCCTGTCTTACCACTTACACGGGCATATCCCTGTGCAGCGTGAACTGCAGCCTGTTCATGACGAACGAGGATATGATTCAATGTTTTCTTATGATCATAAAGTGCATCATATGTAGGCATGATTGCACCACCCGGATAACCGAAGAGCGTATCTACTCCTGCATGTTCCAGAGAGCGCATCATTGCTTCTGCACCGCTAATTTTTTCCATTGATTATTTATTTTTCTAGTTGTTCTAGATTCTCTAGATATTCTAGCTTTTCTAGTTTTTTCTGGAATCTAGAACAACTAGTATTTTATAGTTTCTTTTGCACTATCCATAGACCGCCCAGGGCGGACCTCTACTTATTAATCTATGATTCTCACGCCACCCTTATCAGCACTTGCTACTGACTGTGCGTAAGCACGGAGAGCCTTGCTGACAACACGGTTACGCTTGAGTGGTTGCTGTGGACGCGCTGCGAGTTCCTCGTCAGAGAGCTTGACATTGATAGAACGGCTTGGGATATCGATTACAATGATATCACCATCCTTGATCTTACCAATGTTACCACCTGAAGCTGCCTCTGGAGAGATGTGGCCGATAGAAAGTCCAGATGTTCCTCCTGAGAAACGTCCGTCTGTGATGAGGGCACACTCCTTACCCATGTGCATTGACTTGATGTATGATGTAGGGTAAAGCATCTCCTGCATACCAGGACCACCCTTAGGACCTTCATGAGTGATTACAACGCAGTCACCCTTCTTCACCTTGCCACCAAGGATTCCCTCACAAGCATCTTCCTGTGAGTCGAACACAACTGCAGGACCTTCGAAGTGCCATAGCTCAGGTGCAACACCTGCAGTCTTGACAACACAGCCGTCCTGTGCAATGTTACCAAAGAGAACAGCCATACCGCCGTCCTTAGTGTACGCATGCTCAATGTCACGGATACATCCGTTCTCACGGTCAGTATCGAGTGATTCCCACTGTGCATTCTGTGAACCCATCACATTAGAGAACTTGCCACCTGGAGCTGAGTGATAGATACGGTCAGCCTCTGGGTCGATAGTATCACCTGTGATAGAGTACTTCTTGATATCTTCACCAAGAGTAGCACCTGTTACACGTTTAGCAGTAAGGTCAAGGAGGTTACCCTTTGCAAGTTCACCAAGAATACCGAGGATACCACCTGCACGGTTCTCTTCCTGGATAGAGTACTTCTGCCAGTTTGGAGCAAGCTTGCAGAGGAATGGAACCTTACGTGAAAGTGCGTCAATATCAGACATCTTGAAGTCAACCTCTGCCTCCTGAGCAACAGCGAGGAGGTGAAGTACTGTATTAGTAGAAGCACCCATAGCAATGTCGAGTGTCATTGCGTTCATGAATGCCTGACGAGTAGCGATAGAACGAGGAAGAACACTGTCATCGCCATCCTGATAGTAAGCGAACGCATTCTTCACAATCATCTTAGCAGCATCCTTGAAGAGCTGAATACGGTTCACATGAGTAGCAAGGATTGAGCCATTGCCAGGAAGTGAAAGACCGAGCGCCTCAGTAAGTGAGTTCATTGAGTTAGCTGTGAACATACCAGAACATGCTCCACAACCAGGACAAGCCATACTCTCAACCTTTGCGAGTTCCTCATCACTTACTGTTGGGTCACCACCCTTGATCATAGCTGTGATAAGGTCTGCATTCTCACCATTGAGCTTATGAGACTCCATAGGACCACCAGACACAAATACAGTAGGAATGTTAAGGCGCATAGAAGCCATCAACATACCAGGAGTGACCTTGTCGCAGTTAGAGATACAGATCATAGCATCTGCCTTATGAGCATTAACCATGTACTCCACAGAGTCAGCGATGATGTCACGAGAAGGAAGTGAATAAAGCATACCATCATGTCCCATTGCAATACCATCGTCAACAGCGATAGTATTGAACTCAGCAGCATAGCAACCGAGTTTCTCGATCTCAGCCTTCACGATCTGACCAATCTCATGAAGATGAGTGTGACCAGGCACAAACTGTGTAAATGAATTTACGATGGCAATGATTGGTTTGCCAAACTGCTCTCTCTTCATACCGTTGGCTACCCAAAGAGCACGAGCTCCAGCCATACGGCGACCTTCTGTGCAGACAGAACTGCGTAATGGATTTTTCATATATATTGTATCTTTTTTATTTATATCGTAACCAATGTTTGCAAGTTTCACCAATGAATCTGCATTACGAAAAAAAGAACCTCTCTCGCTAATCGCAAGAAAGGTTCACATATGTGGTATCAAATAACTACATACAAGCACACACATTCTTACGACAAGAAGATTTCTTGACGACTAGTAGTCTGACGACCACAAGCAGAATGTTTGTTGCAAATGCCATTATTAGTTTTCTCGTTACGTTTATTAGTAATTACACTGCAAATGTACGGAATTTATTTTAAAGTAGAACGATTTGATGCTTTTTTTTACCATTCAAATGATAAAAACAAACAAACACATACATATTTCTGACAATTTTACGGGAAAACGATGTCATAATGTTACGATTTATAGCAATCACGCCATTTGTTCAATAATGCGCATTATTAATAATGCATGATTGCTTACAGAAAGAAGAACTCACCCTGTCTGACTACATCTTCAACCTCCCTCTTTGCAAGCAAATTCGTTGCATTCGAGTGAAATTCGCGCCATTCGTGTTCATATAAATCATTATGTGAAGTAAAAGCTCTTAATTCGTCCTTTTCCCTACTATGTGCGCAAACAATTCCCGAAAAGACCACAAATGTACGTAAAATGAACAGGTATAGCAGTATTCAATACTAAAAATTCTTAATTTGAAGAAAATAGTATAACATTTCCTTGCGAATTCAAATAAAAGGCGTACCTTTGCATTGTGTTTTTCATAGTATTAGATTTAAGGTTAACAAATTCGGGGTACGGCGGTGCCCCTTTTTTATTTTAAATTACTATGATATATTCATTAATCATCTCCACTTACTCAGATTACACTCTGACTCCAACCTGTTTTCAAGCTTATCGTCTAAAGAGTGGAAAAAATCATAGCCAGTACATCTTTCCACCTCATCAACAGTTACTACTGCATCCTGCATAGTCTGCCTTGAAGCATCATTGGAGTATATGAAACCTATAGCCTTTTCTTCACCCTTCTTCAGCGAGAGCACAACCTTGAAGAAGCCATCAGGAACCATTATCTTCAACTCCTTGCCAATAAACCTAGGTTTTTGTTTATATATCGGACCGCAACAGATATACACCCTACCCTCATTACCTGCCCAGCGCCTACATGCACGTTCCAGATGCTCCCACCACTTCTGGTTAAGTTCTGAAGCCTGAGGACAGATATTAGACATATAAAAGCAATCAGACATCGCCTTCTCGCCCCACTTCATATCACCTGCGGGACACATGTGTCCTCTATCATATCCTGAGCCACGATATTCAAATGCCTCAACCCTGTTCTTCACAGGCACTTTATCATCTCCGCGGAAGTCATCTACCCTCCTTGCCACAGTAGAGTTTACCTCATCTCTCGTCAACTCCCACGCAACCCAATTAGGGCAGTTAGTCTTAACATTATATGACAAAGTATAACCAGTATGGCTGATGACCATATCACCCTTGTTAGTCTTTGGCAATTCAATCAGATTAGCATCAGCCCCCGACGGTATTGATTTACCTGTCGCACAAGCCACCAACGTACCTACCTGAAGTACAAGATATGTAGAAAACAATAATTTCATTATATTCATAACAGCATTTCTTTTTTTGCACAAAGATACACATTAAGAATTACAATCTATGCAATAAATCTACATTCCGTACTTCCTAAATTGGGCAAACTTGAACTCTACTTCTTTTTTACCGTCGCCCATATCTCTTACAACACGCTCAGATGTCGAAGCATAACAAGGGATAGATTCCTTTTCAAGACATTTGATTAACGCAACTGTCATTGTAAATTCACCCATAACGTGTGCACAAACATTATCACAGCCATAAGCAGTTATAATCTCGTTCACAATATCATCAGCTTTATGTGAAATATCTATTTCAGTTGCAAACGGATCCACATTAGGAAAAGGGATATCCACAATCTCGCCAAATCTCATTGCCGCTTCAATCTGCTCTTCCTTCCACATACCATGTGGATGATTACTTATATTAATTAGCATAGAATTATTTGTTAACAATTTCCACCTTAGGACAGGTTATTTCAATTATCTCTCTTCTGACATCAGAAGGAACCTGCCCACCATCATAATAGTAAGCACTAACTATGTTCGTTAAATTTTGGACATCAAAATACCTTCTTTTTATCTTAAAGGTTCCAATACTCAATGTTACGGTCTTAGGCATCCATTCTCTTATAAACGAATAAATACCATAAAGGGAGAACAAACTAAATATAGCCTGAAGATAATCAGAAAAAGTCATAAATAAGAAAAAATAATCTCTCATATCAAATACCATTTACATTACCCAAAAGTCATCAACAACATATAATTCAGCAGATGTACGAGTTATTGCAGTATACATCCATTGGTACACATACGGTTTATCCATAACAGGAAGATTACGAGGTATGTCAAGATAAACATGTTCCCATTCTCCACCCTGAGACTTATGGCACGTAAGCGCATAGCCATATACAGCTCGTATAGCATTAAGATAAGGATCTGTCATCATCATATCCTTGAACATCTTCGATTTCTGCTTTATGCCCTTATCACGCATTCTGAAATAGAAATCAATCAACAATTCTTTTTGTTGTGGCTGAGAAAGATTTATCTGGTTACCATACAAAATCTCCTCAATAAGGAACTGGGAATAGACCTTTTGCGTAAACAATTCCTTTACAGACACCTTTATGAAGGTAAGTCCTGCCCTCATTTCTTTTTTCCCTACCTCCTGAACAGTGACTAAATCACCATTCATGAGACCAGAAATATAGTTATTTTGAGTAATAAGCAACAAATCATTAATAGCTATTGATTGAGAAGATATACCAAGCGATGGACGTATTATGGTAGTTAACTCATTACACTGTCGGTTAGAAAGGCAAAGCAGGGTTGCAGTGTTATACCCATTCTGTTTTATCTCCTGAATGTATCGCGAATACAATTCCGTTTGAGAACGAAGCACATGTATGTTGTTATATCCCTTGAAAGGGAACTTTGCCCATTTCCATGGCTGTGGAGAAAAATACATCTTACGAACTCTATGGGCAGACAACACAATATCATTACCTTCTGCCTGTCGTACTATATCCGTCAGTTCAGCCTCATCAGCTATAATATGGAAAATGTTGTTAAAATATTCAGCAGACAAAGCGGGAGATATGCTCTGTATGACAGGAGGAAGTTGGCAAAAATCTCCTACAAAGATAAACTTACCATTCTTGTCATAGTTAAGCAAATCATTAAGTAACCTACCAGAACCGAACATCGCTTGCGTTGCATTTCTATCCTCCTTGTCCGATATCATTGACGCTTCATCAATAATGTGAATCTTTGAGTCTGCAGAATCAACAGAGTTAAGACCGAAGTTAAGCAACAACTGACCAGTCTTGTCCACTTCAGTTGTTTCTCTTTCACGAGTAAGCGACTCAAGATCCTGGTTTAGGTCATTAAAAGTATATATTGCGCCATGTACAGTACTTGTTGCATGTCCCGTTTTATTGCTCAAAATCTTTGCAGCGCGTCCAGTCGATGCTAGAAGTTCAAAATTCTTTCCTTGCTTTTCAAGTTCTTCCACAAGAACTTTCATCAAAGTAGTCTTTCCGGTTCCCGCATATCCTTTAAGAATGAATACTTTTGAGTATTCACGATTGACAAAACCAAGAATCTTGTCAAAAGCACGCTGCTGACTTGGTGTTAGAGTGATATTCATGACAAATCTGTTTTATACAAAATTCCTATACATATATCAAAGTTCTTCTGTAATTGAGCTTTGAACTGTTCTACAGATAGATTACTTTTCTTTGCATGGCTTAATATATTTCTATTTCCTGCAAGAACCGAATATGCCTTTCTAACATTCAACACATCATCCTTCTTTAACATTTCAAGAGTGAACGACACATCATCTGCAAGTTCCCTATTAAACTTCTTTTCCTGAATATCTGTGGCTCTTACTGCAAATATTCCAGAAATAAAGTTACGCCATTTCACATCATCATCATAAGGATTACAATTCTTATATTTCATAGTTCCCAGGGTTATGATGAGTTCTTCTGCCATAGTGTAAGCCTGTTGTATCATATCATACTGAATAGCCCAATCAATAGCAGCAATTATATTCTCTATTCCACCATTTTCTTTGAAGCGCGAAACCTTCTCTTGAAGTTTTAACAAAAGTTCCTTTTGGGGCGTTGTAACATCCTCTTTTTTCAGAACTGTTTGTATATTAGAACTTATACTATTCACAAAAGCGCCATCTCTTATTTGTTTTTCACGATTGGTTATTATGTATTCTTCGATGTCCCTGGACTCTTTTGATATCTTTTGAACAATCTGTCCTATTTTTTTGTGGGTATTATCTTCAAACACATTTGCAATCGAACCAATTTTACCATACTCCAACAAGTTGCTTGCTATTTGTGTAAGGTCTTGTAATTGAATCATACTACTAAGATCTATGACTGGCGCTATTCGTTCCTCAACAGACATTTGCTTTACTAAATAAGCTGGTCCTAATTTTTCAAATGCTCCATACATCACCTTTTTCAAGACTGTATGCTTCATAAACCGTGAATAGTTAAAAAGAACCACAGAAAACAGAGGAATGGATCTAAAGGCATGTGTTACATCAAAATAGATTTCATCACCTTCTTGAAGCTTACTATATACCTTGTCAAATATATTCCATATCTCAGTCTCAGAAAATCCTTCGTCAATCTTAACCGACTCAACATTCTTCCAATATGACTTCGATTTTAGAATAGACTCTAAGCCTATTTTCTCTATATCTTCATTAACTCTTTCCTGCCCATTATCTTTCCAATTCAGTTTTTCAGACAGTTCGGTATAGAATATAAGAATCTTATCCTCATCTGAAAAATTGAAACCCATATTGCCAAGCAGTGCTTCCTGTACAAAACGCACAGGTTTTGAATTCGTACCACTTATATTGTATATAGTTTGTACATAGTTGCTTGTACCCAAAAAAGAGATAAAAACTTTGCGCGCCATTACTTAAATTATTTTTTGTTCTGTGTCTTGATCTGAGAATTTATAAGATTATGGATAGAATCCTGATTCCCCGCATTAAATTCAGCATAATTAAATGTCAAGATATCATTATCTTCACATTTCTCCATTGCTCTTTTATATGCGCTTTTTGTTTTGTCCGTAACCTTGTCATTTGTCACAAACAGTCCTTTGGAACTTGTACCACTAAAGTTTCGTAAAGCACTTTTGAATTTATCAATGTCTGTAGTATCTTTAATCATAGTCTTACATTCTACAAAGAAAAGTCGGTTTCCAGTATCAGCTATGATATCGATTTCATTTTTAGGATGACCTAAAGAGTCTTTAAATTCACAATTAAGCCATACAGACTTAAACGACTCATTTTTTGACAATTCCTTTGCAACCTTTAGTTCAAACCATCCAGAATTAAACAGGATATCAAACACATGTTCGCTTTCCAGCTCCTCCGTAACAGTCCTGTTCCATCCTTTTATCGTTACTTTTGCCCATTTGGTATGATAATCGTACTCTATCTCCGAGCCACCTTCTGTTGAATCTAAAACAACGCCCGCAATCAAATCTGTCTCCAACATACTTTTTGTAAGTTTTGTAAAGTCTCCTTTATTTACTCTACGTAATTTTTCAACTTTCCTCATTACATTGAAGTCTTCCTCATCGTATTCATTAATGTTACGATATGATGTAAGTGGTGTACCATATAAAGTAAAGCGCGTTTCCTTATCAATATTACAAATATGGCTTTCTTTTGTCAAGATATCAGTTACATTATTGTTTTGATCCACATATATAAAGTGAGAATATGGGTGTGTCGTAAAAACCTTGAAAAATGTTAGTGACCATAGTTTTGTACCACTTGTCAGATTCAAAGTAACTTCACAATCCCAATAGTCCTTACAAAATTGGCAGGCAAGGTCTTCTATTTCGTTAAGATCAACAGGCGAGCACACTTGTATTTTGACATCTCGTTTTGGAAATTGAGATTTGATACGTTCTGCCTCAAGTTTACTTTGAGCAGAGCAAACAAGCACAGTTGTGCTTGCTTGCCCTTCATCCTTAATGCCTATATATACAGGTACAGGTTGTCCACCTACCAATGTTATATGAATCTTTTTCATAACTTTACTAAATATCTATACTCTTAAATATACGACCAACCCATTCAGAGCCTATTGCCTTCTCAAAATCCTTGCGTTTTTTACACATCTCCTTAGATTTATTCTTTATCTCCATATTTTGTATGAAAGCCACAAGAACATTGAATTCGTTTTCTCCGAATTGATTACCAGGTGTTTTTAACCACTGATTGAGTGTACCAGCAAGGTTACCTACAGATGTGATTTTCTCTATACGTTCCGCCAAAGGTACACTATTCTTTTTCCTGGACTCTTCTTTTACAGCTTGCTCGTATTCCTGAACAGCCAACAGATTCTGTTTCTGCATCAATGCAGCTCTACCTTCCTTAATTTGGGCGCGTATCTTTGATATATTATTACCAGTCGGACAGATACTCTCAGCTTCACTAAGTTTATTTTCTGCCTCATCAAACTTTTCATCTTTGATAAGAGCATTCGTCTCATCCAGCAACAATAGGTATCGTTCTCTCTTAGCCTTCTCTGCCTGAAGGATTTTCTCCTTCTCATCTTCCTTTTGCCTGATATCCTTCAATCGTTCATTAAATGCCTCACGATGCATTTCATCAACTTTTTCCAGACATTCCTTGTATTGACTGTCATTGATGGCCATCAGTTTAACGAATCCCATTAAAGTAAGACGATCATCATAGATTGCAATCTTTCGTGATTTAGGTTTTGCATCCCTATTTGCCTTTTTACCAAGCAATCCGCCACAATAGTCATCGAATATATAATCGCCGGTAATAGAATGGAATCCTGCGCCAGCAGACATTTTCATCACACAGTACGAATTGTCAGAGGGAATGGTCTTCAGCAGTCCGTCTATAGAGTTGATAACAGAATCAACCCTATCAGTCATGTAAGTCTCGAAGAATTTTCGTTCCTTACGGAGATATGTTCTTGTAGCATCATTTATTATGCCAAAAAGAATCTTTATATCTCCGTTGATAATCTCCTGCTTAGGTTTTGCATATGGCATTTCTTCTCCCAACTTATTCAGAACCTGTTCAAAAGGTCTGCAGGCAAGAGTAATACTCCCCACAGTTTTCTCTCCAGGCATAACAGATTCATACACAGTATTGAATCCTGTTGCAGAAAAGGACTCTTCCGTTTTTTGTCCTTTCTTCCATCCACCTTCCCATCCACCATTCTCAGAAGTTCTAAGGTTGAAAATTTTGGTATTGACGAGATTTGTTTTTTCCATCTCAAAGTCAGAGATTCTAATAAAACGCATCAAGTCAGTACCTTCCTTCATTGTACCAAATACAGAATCAGTACGTGTTTCGTCATTCCTCAAGTATGAAAAGAGAACAGAACGTACGGCACCCTTTATAGAACTTCCCGCAACTACAGGTTTATCTACAAGCTTAGAACGAAGAAAAGTCTTTATAGGGTTAGACGTCTGAGCAGGCATCTTGAACTTGTACTTCGCAACATTATCCAGTTTACTTCCAAGTAGCAGTACAATACCAGATTCATCTCCCTTAAGAAAGAGTTCTGAAATCTTTGTAATATCGACATCCTCCACTACAGCTTTATGTAAATCCAAAACATACGCCACACCATCCTTTACTACATAGTCAGCACCGGGCATCCAGTCACTCTCTTCTCCTGCACCTATAGAGAGAGGAGTAAGAACCTCCATCTCAATATTGTATTTTTTGCTTAGTTCTTCCATCGCTCTACAAGTTTATTGGAATAAACAATGATTTACCCGAACGCCAGACAGGATGTCCAACATCTATGCTTGCATCCAGTTTCGGTTTCAAATCCACAATTCTTCCCATGATACAGATGCCATCCGTATTTTCACGCTTGAACACAGAGCTTGCTGTAAGTCCATATATCACGTTTTTTCTGATTGTATTATGAGGGAATGTGGTAATCCATCCTCCCCTGCGTTCAAAGTCGTATGCACAGAATTTGCTGTCAATCATATTTGTGAACTGCTCCTTTGATTCTGGGAAGAACAAAGACATACATACCACATGATCTGTTCTTTCTGGGATCTCCAAATCTATGGTACTTGTTTCCCACTCAAACAATCCATTTCCGACATTTCTGTCGGTTCCGATGCCTTCAAGTGACAGAATCTTCAACGCTTTATCCAGTTTTGTCGTGTCACCTTCTGCAATGAAAAACAGTCCAGAATACCCCTTGAAGTATATCTTGTCCATATAGAACGGTTTCGCATCATCTTTACCATTTCTCGACACACTCACACGCTGTACAACCTGCGAATAAACAAAATCCTTGTCAACCTTCCTTGAAGACAGGTATGCACCATTCACATCATTCTTAGAGTTGCAGTTTGCCATAAACAGGTTTTCACCAGCAAGCGTCCTTTCAAAATACTTCTTATCCACCCAACTTACTTTCTTTATGTTCTTAGCAAGTGAGAGTTCCTCATTGCTTAATTCTGGCATCTTTTGAAAGAGAGGTTTAGGAAAGAAATACACAGGATCATCGCCCTCCTTTTCCTGATAGTAAGGGAAAGTGTTGCTTATGGCAAATCCAAGATCTCCGTCTTCAGGAATTGCCTTGCTGTCCACTTTCGCCAGACTTGCAGTCAGAGCAGCATATAGTGTATCAGAAGAAATTGTCTTCTGGCTGATGCCATAGTCATCCCTTCTGTCACCTATATGCAGCGGTGAAGTAAAATGCAACTTGTATATATTCAGTGTTGCCATACTTTACATGTCTTTTTCGTTCCAGTCAGTTTTTTCTGAAAGATAAGTCTTTCGCAGTTCTCCGAATTTCACCTGACCATATCCACGCGAACCACTTCCACCGATATAGTCATTCTCTATGAGCTTGATGCCCTTCTCAAGCATGGCTACAAGTTCGTCGCCTTCACCGTCATTATCCCACACATTGATAACAAACTCCACATCGAACTCTGCACCAGCAGGCACACGCTCTGTTTGTCTTGGATCTTTGGCAGTACCTTTAACTCTGTCAATAGCATTCTCCCATTTACCTTCTGTATAAGGCATGTCGAGATTGTCTGATGTACGAAGCAACATTTCAGACTCAGGTGTAAGGAAAGAATCGCGGACAATAATTTTTGAAGGCATATTCTTATTTGCAAAACCAAAGGCATTATTCACCCTGTCACTATCACCAACCTTTGCCGCACCTTCAATCTGCTCCAACAGACTACGCATCTTACCCTTAAGGGAACTTCCTGGTATATATGGTTGATTATCTCTTGTGGCAATTTTGATTACAGGATTATCTATACCACCGATTTCAACATTATCACCACTTCCTCCGATATGAAGACCAGTAATGAGAGTAATTTTAGTCCTTATCTTGATTTTCTTCACGAGCTTTTCCATATGATTATAATTTTGTGATGATACTTTATTTTTGAAGAGCCTCTGTCATTTTATGGTATGCGACAATTGCTTCAAATACTTTAATGAAATTTGCAAACTGTTCCTTATTTGACACGCAATCAATAGCTGCGGAGAGAACATGATAAAAGTCTTCTATCTTAGCACCTTTGTCTGCACGACCAACGGCATAAGCCAACTTTGGCTTAAGTAAAACAAAATCGGTTTTATCATAACCAACCATTTGTTGACGTTTCACTTCTCCAAAGAACTTTCGCAACTGACTTGTTGAAAGTTTTTTTCTAACAACAACTGTTTTTTCTTTACCTTTACTTTTGTCATATTTTTTTTCAGTTTCGTCCTTACCAAGAAAAGCACCAAATCTAGATGCAAAATCAACTGTTACCTCAGTTACTTTGTTCTTGATTTCGCTTTCTGGCAAATTTTCTGTCCATCTTTCCATAATATCTAATTTATTTAGTTTCTCTTAATTCTAATTCTGCCCATCTGGCTGCTACCGCAAGAAGTATGTACTTTCTTTTGTCCCCAGAGAGCTGACGGTCTCTTATATCTTTTACAAACTCACAAATCACATCTTTGGATTTGTATCTTTCCTGCATACGTGTGAGGAAATAAGAAGCATGCCAGATGTAACTGTAATCCTCAGCCTTACCCTTGCTGTGATTGTCATTATTCGCCTTCACAGTCATAGAATATAGCATTATCTTATGGAGAATGCTTCTACTCATACCCTGATACTTGATGAGTTCATAAAATTTATCCTTATATGTCCTGACATAACCAAATTCATATTCCCATGATATGGCTTCATTAAACATACAGAACGCATTTTTGGCATATTCCCTACCATCTACAGTAATCTTGAATTCTTTCGCACGGGCTTCTGCCTCACCAGATAATTCTGCAGCCTTGGCGATTGGGAATTTTGCATTAACGATTGCAACACCACCTGACAGACTTATACTTCTATCATCAATATACTTTGCAAAATCTTTCCTGACCTCATCTGCAAAGTCAATCACCTTGTCCCACTTGCCAACAGCAAATATATCATCACCACCTGCATAGATGATGCACATATTTTCTCTATACTCTTCCTTTTTCTGGATATTCTTGATGTTTATCTCAAAGTATTGCTGTAAACGAAGAGAAAACTGCTTGTATTCATTCAGGTTATTAAATCCCGAGATGAAACGCTTTCCCAACCCATCCACATCCATACGCAGAACGCCAAGGTGAGAGTTTTCCGCATACTGTTCAAATGTTTTGAAGAAACCTTCATTATTTCTTTGGGCTATACCTAAATTAATCTGCTCCCTTACAGATGGGAGAACAAATAAAGTATTATCATCACGACATTCTGGATCGGGTTCTACAGGTACACATTCTGAGCTTTCAATTCCAGTGATGGCACAGATTGTGCTTTTGGCATCAACAGGTGTCACCTCAAAGAACGAATCATAGAAACTATCTATCACATCCTTGAATTTTAGAGCCTTCAACCTCATAAAGTCTTCTGTAACAGATTTCCACAACTCGCCTATCTTTGCACAAGGTTTGTCATCTATACTAATGGTACCATCATCATTAAACGAGAAATCCTTATAACTGATGTTTAGTCCAAGTTGTCCATTCTGCTTCTTCCACAACAACTCCTGCTCTCTCCTATACAAGTCATCAACAGCACCTCTTGCCTCTGCAGAATTATCAGCAATGATATAGAACTTACCGCTTGAACAATACACCTCAACACAGTTAGTCAACTCCGGCAAGTCCATTATTTTTTCAAATACGTCCCTTGTATATTTTTCGAGATACAAAGAACGCCCTTTAAGACTAACCGCAGCTCTCTTTGAGGATATATTGTAGATGAACTTCTGAATGCCAGAAAGATCACCTCCTATAAAGAGTTTATCCCCTTTTGACTTAAATTTTATCTGCTGTTCTTCCATGTGTTTTCTATCTATTGATTTGCTATGTTTTGTTCCTTTGTCCGTTTTCTGTTCTCATATACAACTCCAAAACCAATGCTTGCATTTTTACCAAGACCTATAAAATTTGGTAAAGAAAAATTAGCATTAAATTCCATATTAAAAGCCATTAATGAAGTGCCCTTACGTTTCACGAGAAAAGGTTCATCAAGTCTTGTTATATCGACCTTCACTTCTTCAGTAATAGCAAGTCCTATTCCTTTTGCGAATGACAATATGTTACCTTTAAGAATCTGTTGAAGCATCTGCGTGCGCTCTACTAAACTGTCGCATTCTTGATACCTTTTATAGTTTATGGAATTAAGCGGAAGCCATCTTTTGATTGAATAATAAAATACTGAAGACCATGTTTGCACCATCATTTGCCTTGGTTTTATATCATCAATCGTCATTTCTATTGTCTTATCACCAAGCTTAAAAGTACTCACATCCTCTGCCATAAATTGCCCAATAACATCTGCGCCATCTCCAACACAGACAATAGCAGCATTTCCACCTATTGTCTTATATTGTATCAAAGGATATGAATACCTATACTTTTTATCATCAAGATGATTATGATAAAGTGTATTTGCCTTATCTGCCATTGAACCAATTACAGCACCACGAAATAGCGGCACTTCATACGGTTGTATCTTTTCATTGTATTTTACCGTTAACACTCTTATTCTCTTGCCTTCCATATGATATAAGATTTATTTAACGCAAAAGTAAAAACTTATGTTCATACAGCAAAGAAAAAAAACAAAAAAAATAATAAAGATTTGAGAATTGCATCTTGCTATGCTGCAATAAGGTTATAACATCGATACAAATCCGCTATAGCTTCGCTATTATACCGTTCGTTTCTCGATTACCATCCAATCCTTCTCCGCTAAAATAACGAGGAAAGAACGAAGTTACAACGAACCCACATCGGACTTACATCGAAGTCATATCGGTTTAACAACGGAACGGAAACGAACACAAAACGGGCGCAGAACAACCTATGAAATAAGGAGTTACACACATACATATAAATTTACATACCATATCCAACACTCTTATTAATTGTTTCTGCAAAGATAATACATCAGGAAGCCCTTGTCAAGAATTTGGAAGTATTTTTTTCATAATATTGAAAATTTCTGCAAACTTCTAATCATCCATATTCACCATTTATCTCTTTGGGGAACATGGTCTCCGACAAATTGGTTATCTGGATGAAGATACGTGCCAGATAGGCAAAATCCTTGTTTTAATGGAAGATGGTCTCCGACTGGTCTCGATAACGCTTGGTCATTTGTTTCAGAGAATGCCTTAATCCTTGTTTTAATGGAAGATGGTCTCTGACTTGATTCACATCGCTGCAAAGAAGTTCGAGAGCGAAGAGTCTTAACCCTTGTTTTAATGGAAGATGGTCTCTGACGCAATGTCAAAAGGAAATAACATTATTAACTAATTAAGTCTTAATCCTTGTTTTAATGGAAGATGGTCTCTGACGATTTATGCGAACTTTGCGGAGGTATCTACGAAACCAAGTCTTAATCCTTGTTTTAATGGAAGATGGTCTCCGACTTAAAAAACATTTAACTATGGGAAAAGTTAAAACAGTCTTAATCCTTGTTTTAATGGAAGATGGTCTCCGACATTCCTCGTTTCCAGCGAAACGGCAAACAAGAAGTGTCTTAATCCTTGTTTTAATGGAAGATGGTCTCCGACCGAGGCTTATTCATTGTCAAAGTGATTACTCGTGGGTCTTAATCCTTGTTTTAATGGAAGATGGTCTCCGACTAGCAGAGCTTAACAATAATATTACTTACTTTAAGAGTCTTAATCCTTGTTTTAATGGAAGATGGTCTCCGTCTATGAAAAGTAAAGGTAGTAACAAAAGTAAGAGAAAGTCTTAATCCTTGTTTTAATGGAAGATGGTCTCCGACGGTTAACAATGGCAAGGGCCAGATCGGCTACCTTAAGGTCTTAATCCTTGTTTTAATGGAAGATGGTCTCCGACAACACAAGAGGAGCTTATTCATGGTTACGCGCATCGTCTTAATCCTTGTTTTAATGGAAGATGGTCTCCGACAGGTAGCAGAGTCAAAGGACACTGACAAGGACGGTACGTCTTAATCCTTGTTTTAATGGAAGATGGTCTCCGACTGAATATCAATCTTAGTAAGACTGACCGCCGTATGAGGTCTTAATCCTTGTTTTAATGGAAGATGGTCTCCGACGATATGGAATATAAAATAAGAGAAAATGTCACATCAGTCTTAATCCTTGTTTTAATGGAAGATGGTCTCCGACAGCGAAATTTTTATTTCTATGTGTTTCAATCAAATAAGACTAAATAGTTCCGATTTAGGACAGTATTCTCACTAAAAAAAGGAACATTTTCATGTGCAAATATAGAAATAAATCTGCGAAATTACCAAACGTGAGCGGATATTTCTTGTCACTTATCTTTGCTATTTTGCCATATATCAAGAAAACGTATGTCCCTATTATAGTTTTATTTAGTAGAATTTACAGTTTCTATATTTCCTAAGAAAAATAAAGAAATTTTGGGGGCACCATGTTTTTATATGTTTTGTTGACCTCGTCAAAGATGCTATCGACCAACAGAATTCAAAATATCTTTTGATTCTGTAGTAGCTTAACCACATCTTCTGTCTACACTTGCACGATAAGTCCCCTTCGACAAAATTGCAAAAGAACCAGATTGTTTGAGCATTCGCGTGACAGACTCGTTGCATACTCGTTGCATACTCAATGTTGACTCAATGCAATTTATTAGGATTTCAAGTTGTCGTTGTAATACACTCATGACCTTTTGACATTTATATCTTTCGTTAAACTACATTTAGAATTTTCAATGATTGTGATACTTTTCTTGAGCTGTAATGATGCGCACTAAAAAAACAAGGTGTTACGATTCTTCATAATAATATCTATATCAAGAGTTTTGCCAATTATCTTCATGGACTGTAGATAGTCCGTAGATATAGGAACGATAAGAATGCTATCATGATTATCATAGCATTCCTGCACTTCTGCAAGATCATTACGAATCTGTTCCATTGTATCGTGTGGTGCATCTGCAAGAAAGATTGAACGCTGAATACGAAAGCATCCTTTACGCAACAGATATTTAGATACCTGTGTACGAACCTTATCACTTTCTATATCATACATTACAAAGAAAAGCATATCTGTACTTTTTCGTGAAGAAATGTTTACTATACCCAAAAGTTTCTTTACTCTTTCATCTAAAGATGACACGTCATCCTTTGCAAGTTGAGAATCCACATAGTCCCTAAGTCTTTTGGAGGATTCCATCGTTGAATCTTTCAGACGTCGCATTACCTCAGAGAATGGGAGTTCTTTCTTTTTTCGTCTTGGCATAAGTAAGTGATCAGAATTATTTCTAAGCTTTAACATTTGCTTTCATCAGTACGGTTGTAGAAAAGTCCCTCTCCGCCCTACGGGCACCTTCCCCTCTTAGGAGAGAAATCATCCAGACGAAAAGTTCAATTGCATTAGTCATCTCCCCATAGAAGACAAACTGAAAAATCTATTGAGTATAGATTTTGACAGCTTGGGGTGCTGTGCTTGACTGGTGAAAGGCAAGGAAGGAAGCCGTTTCAGCAGACGCTAAGCACAAAGGAGAACAAAGAGGCAGGTTGAGGATCCTTCTTGTAACCGAAAGACTTAGTTTAAAGTCAATGTCAAGTTATGATTGATGTATTCATTTATGAATCAAATCTTTCCCTTCAAAAAAGGACGTGTGACGACTCCCACACAACCGTTTTGAAGGGAAAAGATGTTCTGTCATGTTTTCGTCGATTCACGTTATCTTAATTATCCTGTAAAAATACAGATATTATCTCAGCAACAATCTCATTCAACTCTTGAGACGTTCCTGTCTTTGGTGATATTACAGTCTTGAAACCATGCTTACCATAGAACAAGTTTACTTCTGCAAGTCTGACGCCAAGTTTACATCGTATCTTTTTTGCATACTGTATGTTCACAATCTCATATACCTGTACACCTTGATCTTCTATGAACGATTTTAGTTTCTCAATTATCTCATTCAGCATTTCTGGGACATAAACAGTTGTTCGCTCCTTCAACATTTCCTTTTTACCAGCCAACACCTGACGAATATGAAGCATCGTTTCTTTGTCGGGATCTTTTACGGGCATATCAGAAGAAGCTGCTGCACTATCCTGCTGTTTCACGGCAGATTTCTCCAATTCCCTTTTCAGGTCAAACATTGACAGAGGATCTTCCATTGTCACAAAATCATTGATAGAAACTGTAGTGCATTCAGGATTATAATAAGCATCAGGATCCATACTGATGAAACATGCACGTGCCACATCACTTGTGACGGAGTCTACTACCTGTTCCAAATTATACTGAATAGCAAACTTTTGGACAAACGACTTATAGAACAAGGAGTACACTCCAGAATCATAACATCGTTCACTCAAACGAAACAGGACCTTAAGTCCATCCATACCTGGTGACAAGAAGCACATCATTACTCTACTGTCGCCCTGAATACGAGAACGTACATCCATTAAATCCAGTTGCTTTTGGGAAAGATGGTCTATGTCTATTATGAAATACTCTACAAAAGCAAAGTTCTCTGTTCTTCGATAAGGCGGATTGAAGCATCCACATGTGATATATGGAAGTTGTTTCTTCAAGACCTTATACTTCTTTTCGTCCATATCCCTCACGTTACGAAGCTGACGAATCATCATTGAAATGTCCTGCTTGGGATTTACGAGACTATGATATAAATACTCGACCGGAATCTTCTTCAGTTGGTCGGCTGAACTCTGAATATTTGTTCCTGCGTACAACATATCTGTTAACTATTTTCTGAGTACTACTTTATTATCTATATAAGTTTCACAAGTTCTAAACCTGATCACTTAAAGGGGTAAAATGGAGTTAAAAGAAGGTATCACTCCTTCGTCGCTTATTTACTCCACTTAACTCCCTTTAACTTCATTCAAGCGAAACTTGAATTATCTGTTATCCACCATCCTACTCCACAATCTTGAAGTTCTTGAATATCTGTGCAAGACGTTGAGTGTAGAGTGAGATGTGCGTAAGTCGACTTCTCTGCATATTGTCAGAGGTAACGACCTCGTCAAGATAGTCATTCAAAGACTGAATCAAGATTCGACGTCCAAGATTCTCCAACCAATAGGAACCATCTTCTCTTACTGAATAATACTCGTCAGACACCACATGTTGCGAGACAATGCTATATACCACATAGTCCACCCATACCCTATACAATTCTATTACGTCATATACAAGAACAGGACGGTTATAATCATCTCTGTGCAGCACGCCTATATAAGGGTCTATACCCGACTTTATCAACATTCCTTCTATCTTTCCGTACAACACACCGTAGCCATAGTTGAGGAATGCATTCACTACATCCATAGCAGGATGCTGTGAACGTGTTGAGAATCGCAAATCTTCCGGGATATACTGATTAAGTGCATCGAAATAGATATTAGACGCAACACCTTCCCATCCTCTTAGACTTGGTGCCACATCAGCGACAATATCCCCATCAAGCATTGACAATTTGTTACGGTAATCCTCAAGTCTTGATATTGCCTTGTTGGTATAGTCTCTTACACTTTCATCATCAGACATCATCATCATAAGCATAGCCTGTTGATTTTCAATCTTGCAACACAAAACCTCCTTTATCCATTCCAAGGCATCATGAGAGAAGGAAAAAGCCAGTTGTCCTTTGCGAATAGTAGAGATGGAACCATACTTAGGACTCCACACCCGCCCCATCGGCATACCGGACTTATCCGCAAAGGTAACCTCTATTTCATTCTCTATTGCAAGCATGATAGCATCACTTGTAACCTGTGTTCCTCTTCCTATTTGGATAGAAGAAATTCCATCCACAGGAATACGCTGCCTGCCATCCTTATTCGTGATGACGAACGCATTGTTATCTCTATTAAGCGACACACCAAAAGTATTTAATATCAGTTCCATAGCACTTTACATTTTTAGGTATACTACCACATTTCTTCACTCCCATCAAGGTCTTCAAAAGGTCCGCTTAATGTCACCTTAGGATAATCCTCAAGCCTGAAGCCATATTCAATGCCACAAGATTTACATATAGAATTGTATATACAGACCTCATAGTAGTTTATGTCTTCATCAGCTACAATCATCTTACCCATCATCTTTGCCGTCTCTTGTTTTTGTTCTTCATCCATAATAGCAATAACCGCGATTGCTTCTTCATGCGACATACCACTTACAACCTCGCCATATCCTTTATCGAATCCGAAAGACAAGGCAACATTATCCATATAAACGGTTTCCTTTTCGTGTACCTTTTTATCTGCCAACAGAATATCTTGCAACACACATAATACTGCAACTTTCTCTTTATATGTCATTTCATTCATAGCCCTTGTTTTTTAACCTTTACACAAACCCAGTTCCATACATCTTTCTTTTTGTCGTGGTCATACACTACCACACATTTACATTTATCACCATCTTGCAGGGAACATCGACTAACAAGATTTGGAGACACAAAAGCCCTCTTGTCTCTATACTTTACAAATGCAAAATCTTTATCTGGTTTCCTTTCCACTTCACAATCAACATTCTTTGCAAACGGCAAGTGGTCAGGCAACACAAGACTGTCTGCTTTCATTACTTGAATCCTGCCATCTACATCTTTTGTATATCGAAGTTTAAGGACATCTCCTGTATTCACCCTTATCTTCAATTTTGCACACATCTTCAGTTTCATACCATATATTAGAAACGATTTGTGCGTGTTCTGATCGACATAACTCACAACAGCAACACACTCGTCTGTTCCCTCACACAATATATCATCAGTAATACGTTTGTAGTCAACGCTTTCGGTCGCATCAGCACTGACCTCATTTATCCATTGTTGATGTGACCAGCATTCTATCTCATACGGTAGTCTCCAACCTTGTGACACATAACATCTAACGACAGCATCTATATGGTATTTTGCTCTTGCATATTCGTTTCTCTGAATATACAGGCTTGCCAGTTTTATCCTAACCTTTCCAAGAAAAGATTCTTGAGTTCGGCAATGAACAGCTCTTAATAAACAGGCAATTTGTTTTTCTGGTTTTTGGAAGTAGACTTCACTTAGCAATTGCCAAACCCAAAATTCTGAAACCTTTTTGCGAGCAAAAGGAATAACAGCCTTTAGCGCCTCCTCAACATTTGAACCAGTTGCTAAAAGTAGTTTCCCATAGAAATAACCGGGGTACATCATCTCTGGATGATCATTAATAAGGGTTTCGAGCCGCGGTAAGAAAGAGGTGATCCTTTCCGTGTCTTGTGACCTCAGCAAAGATTTTGCATAGGCAATATGTACACGTTCTGCTGTAGTCATCATCTTCTGTCCATTGCCATTTACATATGGAGTATAATCATCTTGAGTCAGATTGTCCAGATTCCACCAATCTATGAAATCTGGGAATTCACTCCATGCTTCATATTTCAAGCATGACTGTAGCAAAAGAGAATGTGCTTTTGACGCTTGGAACTTATAATCTTTTATTTTCGAGAACAATGCAGACAAGAGTTGCATTGATCCAGCATCATTAACAAGGAGATGTTTCCTTATGTACTCTGCCACTTTGAACTGTACATTGTCAAAGATCATGCTGTCACTATCCATTGTCAGCAGATTCAAGGTTTTAAGTTCATCCAGATGACAGAGTAATGCACTTGCGTCTCCGTTTTCCATGTCGTTTTTAATCATGTAGTAGAGCACCCAGCCCACTTCACGTTGCACCCACGGGTAGTTCGGCATATCCCCAAGATCTGCCCTTGCTAATGTGTAAGCTTCCGACACCTTCCCATTCTTACACATTGATGTGACTTCTCTTATTTCAGGCATAGACATTAGTGTTTTATTGTTAACAAAAATTGCCTTTTATGGCAGTTAGAATCCTTGTTTTAATGGAAGATGGTCTCCGACGAGTTCAACGCTTCAGCATTGACTCCAACGGTAGAAGTCTTAATCCTTGTTTTAATGGAAGATGGTCTCCGACTCACTATCAGATGTTCATTCCTTGTGACAGTAATGTGTCTTAATCCTTGTTTTAATGGAAGATGGTCTCCGACTTGCAGGATTCAATAAAAAAGATGTTGCTCGGGAGGCGTCTTAATCCTTGTTTTAATGGAAGATGGTCTCCGACAGTATGTTGAGAAAAAGAGACCTTACTATAGACTCTTGTCTTAATCCTTGTTTTAATGGAAGATGGTCTCCGACTTTAAGGACAATAACAAAGACGGAACTGCTCCTGAGAAGTCTTAATCCTTGTTTTAATGGAAGATGGTCTCCGACCACTTTTGAACCTTCATACTACGAGGACATTGTACCGTCTTAATCCTTGTTTTAATGGAAGATGGTCTCCGACTCTGCATCCGCAAACAAGACACCACTTAAAAGTGGTGCGTCTTAATCCTTGTTTTAATGGAAGATGGTCTCCGACACGGCACACTCAATATTATCACAAAGTATTGGGATGTCTTAATCCTTGTTTTAATGGAAGATGGTCTCCGACTAGTAGACGATGCCGAGTTTTACAAAGAAGCAAAGACGTCTTAATCCTTGTTTTAATGGAAGATGGTCTCCGACTTAACTAAAAACATTTTTTAACTATGGCAAAGATTAGTCTTAATCCTTGTTTTAATGGAATATGGTCTCCGACTATTCGTGTTTGCAAGAATAATAATTTTTACAAACAGTCTTAATCCTTGTTTTAATGGAATATGGTCTCCGACAGTGCGTCGTGGCTCCGTACTCTCTAATAAGACACCAGTCTTAATCCTTGTTTTAATGGAATATGGTCTCCGACGTTCCAGAGAACCGAAAGGTAAGAAGGGGCAGCGTTGCTGTCTTAATCCTTGTTTTAATGGAATATGGTCTCCGACAATAACAAAGCTATGGCTAAAATCAAGACTTTAGTCGTCTTAATCCTTGTTTTAATGGAATATGGTCTCCGACTTCATTCATTAACAAAAATAATTTAATTTGTTATGCCAAAGTCTTAATCCTTGTTTTAATGGAATATGGTCTCCGACTTTTCCTTTGCAGGACACACTTGAGTCCTTAAGTGAGTCTTAATCCTTGTTTTAATGGAATATGGTCTCCGACAGAGAAGCAAGGCGCAGCACAGGAGCGTCCATTGCAGGTCTTAATCCTTGTTTTAATGGAATATGGTCTCCGACACTAAACAACAGACTTTTGTCGGGAATGATAAGAGTCTTAATCCTTGTTTTAATGGAATATGGTCTCCGACAGTTTTGACTGCCGAAGTAAAAAGTTTGATTTTGACGTCTTAATCCTTGTTTTAATGGAATATGGTCTCCGACAATACGAAGAACTTGACGAGATAGATAAAGAATATTATTGTCTTAATCCTTGTTTTAATGGAATATGGTCTCCGACCAAACCGACACATTATGTTTAACTATTAAAAAGAAAAGTCTTAATCCTTGTTTTAATGGAATATGGTCTCCGACTTGAGTTGAAGAAGAAATGTAAGAAGAGGACATTAAAGTCTTAATCCTTGTTTTAATGGAATATGGTCTCCGACAGGGAAGAAAGGATGCTAAGGAAGGTAAGAAGCCTGTCTTAATCCTTGTTTTAATGGAATATGGTCTCCGACCCGCTCAAAAGCGGTGCTAACTACAAGTTTACTGGTTGTCTTAATCCTTGTTTTAATGGAATATGGTCTCCGACCTCGTTTTAAGAGAAACGGATTAAACAAAGTCCTTATGTCTTAATCCTTGTTTTAATGGAATATGGTCTCCGACCTGGAGTAACCTTATGGATATGGAAGCAATAAAGAAGTCTTAATCCTTGTTTTAATGGAATATGGTCTCCGACCCGAAGATAAAAACACTTAGTGAGGAAAATCTCACAGTCTTAATCCTTGTTTTAATGGAATATGGTCTCCGACCTGCTTGGGGACTCCTATTTAGTATGGAGATTCCTGGTCTTAATCCTTGTTTTAATGGAATATGGTCTCCGACGACATGGTTTTGCATGGATAGAGAGAAGCGAGGCAAGTCTTAATCCTTGTTTTAATGGAATATGGTCTCCGACATATTTATGCCAAAAATTAAGACAATTTGTGAGGAAGTCTTAATCCTTGTTTTAATGGAATATGGTCTCCGACACATTATTTATTAATCATTAAAAAAGAAAAATTATGAAGTCTTAATCCTTGTTTTAATGGAATATGGTCTCCGACCGCGAGAACAGCGAGGCCACTGTTGAGTCTATTGAAAGGTCTTAATCCTTGTTTTAATGGAATATGGTCTCCGACAGATTCAGGATCTCAGATACTAGGTGATTTTGATGTCTTAATCCTTGTTTTAATGGAATATGGTCTCCGACCTATTTAATTCATTCATTAACAAATTAAATTAGTCTTAATCCTTGTTTTAATGGAATATGGTCTCCGACTATTTTGAGAACGATTACGATCCGCTGGATATAGAGAGTCTTAATCCTTGTTTTAATGGAATATGGTCTCCGACCTATGTGGCGTGAGTTTAATATCGAGACAAGATATGTCTTAATCCTTGTTTTAATGGAATATGGTCTCCGACAGCGAAATTTTTACACCACTGTATTTCAACCAAATAAGACTAATTAGTTCCGATTTAGGACACCGTTGTCACAAAAAAAAGGAACATTTTCGTGTGCAAATATAGTAAAAAAGCTGCGAAATCGCCAAACGTGAGCGGATATTTTTTGTCACTTATTTTTAGCAATTTGTCATACATCAAGAAAATCGAGCATCATATTCGGTTAGTACAACTTTATCACCATTCACCAAACAAGTAACTAACGCAAACTATATGATTTAATCGTGCATTGCGCAGACTAAGAAAAAAAGGTTCTTCTTTAATTTAGTTGAAACTTGAATGTAAAACAAAGTATGTACAATTTATCGTACTTGATTTTGCCGCAAGCGGCCTGTAATTAAAACCTTTTGAAAACCAAGTAAAACAAAAGAAAACCAATTCATGAAAAAAGCAATTTGCTTGAAAATAAATAAAATTAATATCCGCATGCATTTTAATTCATGAAAAATTCGTGGATGATTCATGATAATTCGTGTGGCCAAGCGCAGCGGATAAAAACTGTTTTCCTCGGTTTTCATATGTTTTCTTTGGTTTTAATTATAGACCGCTTGCGGTAAAGCCTTTGCGTTAGTATAATCAACTAAATTAAAGAAGAGCCGAAAAAAAATATAAAAACCTACAATGTTTTTAATCTGCAACAGAATAAAGTATGTATTAAAGTTTTTTGTTTCGTCCGCGCTTGCGCGATAAATTCATTTCCTGCATCCAAAGAAGAAGAAGAGGAAGAAGACCATCCGCTTTATCCTTATTCGTGAAAATTGGCTATGTCGAGCTAAAGGTTCATGGTAATTGGATGCGCCGAGCTAAATGTTCGTGTAGCCAAGCAACAGCGGGTAAAAAAAGGATTTCCTCGGTTTTAACTATAGACCGCTTGCGGTAAAAACTGGCGCAACAAATTGATCACCATACTTCTCAAAATAAATTGCACTACACATACATTATGCATTGAGACAGCATTGAGATTGCAACGAGAATAACAAGTAAAATTGTCAACAAATCTACGAGAAACCTCCAAGGAGCACTCGAGCAGCACTCGAGCAGTGCACACGATTCTCCAAGCAATCTCGTGCGCTGCTCGAGTTCTGCTCGAGTAATGACTGGTAAAAAGAGGGAAATCGACAGGCTGTAATATTTGAATAAGCAGTTAAAGTAACTTGTTGTATGTTCCAAACACAAAGACTTTACCACAAGCGGTCTATAATTATAACCTTTGAAAAACAAGCAAAACAAAAGAAAACCTTTTCAATAAACGAAAATTTAGAAAATTAAAGAAAATTCTTAGGGTGTCCTGTTAACCGTACTTTGAGGAGTTAGAAGGAGTTAGGAGAAGTTAAAAGGAGTTAAAAGACGATACTCTTTTAATGCAATAGGTTGTGGGCACCCGTAAACCTTTTAACCCATTAACCTTTTAATAGATAAAAAAAAAACCGTTCCTGAGCGTGGTGCTCAGGAACGGCATGGTATTGATTCGTCTATGCTTATACCATGAGAGAAGCAACCAAAGCAAGGATTGCATAGAACTCTGGGAGGGCAGCATAGATCATTGTAGGAGTCTGTACGTCATGTCCCTGAGCAAGACCCTGGATACCTGCAGCACATACCTTACCCTGACGAATTGCAGAGAAGAGACATGTGATACCAACACCAAGTCCAATACCGAACATGAGAGGACCGTTTGCAGGATCACTGAGCTTATCCATTGTCATAAGGAAAGCAACGAAACCATAAAGTCCCTGTGTTGCAGGAAGAGCAGAAAGCACCATATAGCCAGAAGCCTTAGAAGGATCTTTCTTAAGCGCTCCTTCAGCTGCAGAACCAGCAATAGTTGTACCGTAACAACTTCCAATACCAGCAAGGCCTAACATGAGACCGAGACCGAGATAACCGAGAATTAGATTCATAATGATTTAGTTTTTTAATTATTTATTTTTATTACTTATTACTCTTAAATGGCTTATACTCTACACCCTTACCTTCATAGCCTGCATTCTTGAAATACTCTACGAAGTTAAGACGAAGTGGATGTACAAACGCAGATATTGCAGACATCAAAAGATTGAAGATGTGTCCAATGATATAGATAACGACGGCTCCTACACATGCAGCACCGCCATTTGCGCCGACCATGTCACCAATCATGTTGAATGCGCCTCCAAGCATACCACCTGCAAGGCAGAGGGCGTAAAGACGAATATATGACAGTACATCGCCCATAAGACCTGACGCCATGTTGTATGTGTCATAGAGTCCTGCGAGTGGGTTGATGATGATTCCTGATACAGGAGACTTTGTTATTCTGTCTATATTATTCAACAGGAATATAGCAATAGCGCTTACACCACCGATGCCGACAAGCACCATCTTTGTAACATCCTCTGGAAGACCGAGTACTAGAGCAAGTACACCAAACACGACGCCACCTACAATCAAGAGTACCCATCCCCAAGTGCTTACCTGACTTGCGAAGCCTTCCTTCTTTGTGAAGAGCAAAGCCTTGACAACCATGGCAAGACAGATGTGGAACACACCAATACAAATAGCGGCTGCCATCTGAATAGAATAAGATGTTCCAGGCACATTGCCCTGTAGCCAAGCGAGGACTGAACCTATTGCTGTGTCAGAAGGTATCCAGCCTGCTTCCACGATGTTAATGCCAAAGAATGTTCCGAGGAAGAAACCGACTATGGTAGTTGCGACACCGAGAGCACATATCATGCTTTCGCATCCGTCAAGCATCTCACCAATGATTGGCACCTTCTTTGTCTTTCCAGCCATTCCAAGAAGACCGTATAGCGCAATGACAATACCATATCCTGCATCACCCATACAGATGGCGAAGAAGAGCGTAAAGAACGGAGCCACGATTGGTGTTGGGTCCCACTCGTTATAAGAAGGGAAACCGTACATGCGTGTGAGGCGTTCAAACATCCTTGAGTAAGGATCATTGCTAAACTTGATTGGCACAGTATCTGTAGCTATTGGTTCACGAACCTCATAGTACTTGTTCTCAGCCTGAAGGAACGACTGTATCTCGCTCTCATTGCTTTCTGGGTACCAACCCTCAAGAACCATTATCTTATTGTCAGCAACAAGAGATGTAGAATACTCTGCCTTCATTACAGCAAGTTCATTGCTAAGCTGCTGTTCGTAAGCCTTGATATCAGCCAAGTGGTCGATAGCAAGTTCTATTCTCTGTTCCTCAAGATTCTGGATAGACTCTGTCAATTCATTAACATGCTGTACACAGTCCTCGAGTGTTTCCTCTGGCAACTGAACAGGTGTTGCAGGAACAACCTCATCAGAATCGATGACATCATAGTGAACAAAGAATACGCTCTTGTCGGCTCTGCTAACCTCACCATCTGCATACTGAGGATACTTCTTGAAGAAATTGGCTGGAGCCTGATAGAATGACAACTTGATGCCCTTTTCCTCAAGGGCTGCCACACGAGCACGATCAAACGTACCCCAAGGACTGAGTATATCGTAGTCCCTCTGGTACCTCTGCAGTTCAAGGTTATTAGCACGGATAGAATCGACGATACTATCATACTGTACCAGATACTGTAGTGCGTTTGTTGCATTACCAGCAGCAGGACTCTCCTTGACACCCTCAATCTTTGAGAGAGTATCGATGACACGCTTTACAGACGCTATCTGGTCCTCCTTCTCACGAATATCGTCAGAAGACTGCATGCGAGTAGCCATCTCTTGATCCGCACTCTCCTGGATATGCATCACACCAAGTTTCTGGAGTGACTTCAAGAACTGGTCATATTCCTTATAGAAGACAAGGAATGTGAGTTTTTTCATTTTCTGAATCATACGCCTTCCTCTGCCTCCTTTCTTGCACGAGCTTCCTGAAGAGACTTCAGGATCTTTTGTGAAGACTTAGAGAGATTCTCCTCATCTTCCATGAATCGCTTAATCTTGCGCACAGCCTCCTGATAACCCGGAATCTGAACCTTCTCGAAGAGGTTCACCTTTTGGGTTGTCTTCTTGCGTGCATGATCGAGAAGAGCAAGCTTGGCGAGAACGAACTCACGCTCTACTGCAGTCTTTGCAAGTCCCTGAAGCAGGTTGATGCCATCGAAGTACCACTTTGGAGCGCTGAAGAGACCGAAAGGCTTAACCTCAAGACGTATGTTTGTGAGAATAGGAACGCGTACACCCGCAATCTTCTTCACATCAAGTTCCACATCCTTGAGTGCAACGAGTCCAGCGTCGAACTCTCCCCAGAGAGCGTACATAGACTCATAGCCGCCAATCTGTTCTTCCAGCTTCTCTTCGAGTGCCACGGCATCTTCCTTGCACTTCTTGACCTCAAGTCGTAGAGCCGTCTCCTTACTCTTGATGATAGGAAGCGTCCTCTGCCTCATCTTGAGATTCTTCTCAATCTGCTGAAGCGATGTTTTATTGTATTGAAACTTTATCATAATAACGGACCCACCCCTACCCTCCCTGCAGGGAGGGGGTATAGTTACCATAGGGAATGCTGGGTACTATACATTTATTAAATGATTTATTTCTTTTATCACACTCTCAATATCGAAAAGAATTTCCTCATTGGAAAATCTTACGACCCTACAACCTTTTGACTCCAAGTCCCTTGTCCTTATTTCGTCATCTTCGTGCTGACGTGGTTCAGAATGATATCCACCATCCACCTCAACAACAAGCCCCGTATCACGGCAAAGAAAGTCAACAATATAATCTCCTACAATATGCTGTCTCAAAAACTGTTTTCCAAGCTTTCTATCTCTAATGCACGACCAAAGAACAGATTCTGCCTCAGTCATGTTTTTCCGATTCTGTCTTGCATACTCCTTTAATTTCTTATATCTATCAGGAGATGAAGTCTTAAAAAACATCATAAATTAATTAGAAGTTATTGACGTTCATGGAATCTAGCCCCCTCCCTGTAGGGAGGGCTGGGGTGGGTCTATTATTTCCAATAAATATCCGTGAATTCCTTCTTGATATTTACCTCCTCAATCTTGAAGTACTTGCAGAAGAGAGACCATGTAACGTCAAGCATCTCTGTAGTATCAAGGTTGACATCGATTGCAAGGAGCTTGTTAGCATACTCCTTAGCAAAGTCAAGACAACGATTGTCGTAGTCTGTAAGGTCGAAACCGTTCTCAAGCTTAGTCTTGGCATTTGCAGCATCAGAATAAAGACGGATAGCGGCGTTCATGACCTGCGAGTGGTCCTTACGTGTCTTCTTTCCTGATACAAGCTGCTTCAAACGTGAGAGTGAACGGAATGGGTCGACGATGACCTTACCGATGTCTGAGTCACGACGGAGGAAGAGCTGACCCTCTGTGATGTAACCTGTGTTATCAGGTACAGCGTGTGTGATATCACCACCATTAAGTGTTGTTACGGCAATGATAGTTATTGAACCGCCACCCACACTCTCTGGGAACTGTACTGCCTTCTCATAGATCTTAGCGAGGTCAGAGTAAAGTGAACCTGGCATAGAGTCCTTGGAAGGGATCTGGTCCATACGGTTACTTACGATAGAGAGAGACTCAGCATAAGATGTCATATCTGTAAGAAGTACGAGAACCTGCTCATTCTTCTCTACTGCGAAGTACTCTGCAGCTGTAAGTGCCATATCTGGAATGAGGAGTCGCTCAACGGCAGGGTCCTCTGTTGTGTTCATGAAGGCGATGATACGGTCAAGAGCACCTGCGTTAGAGAACGTGTTCTTGAAGAAGTAGTAGTCATCGTTTGTCATACCCATACCTCCGAGGATGATCTTGTCAGCCTTGGCACGGAGAGCCACCATAGCCATTACCTCATTGAATGGTTGGTCAGGGTCTGCGAAGAACGGAATCTTCTGTCCTGACACGAGTGTATTGTTAAGGTCGATACCTGCAATACCTGTAGCGATAAGCTCAGAAGGCTGACGGCGACGTACAGGGTTTACTGAAGGACCACCAATCTCAACATCCTTACCCTCAATCTCAGGTCCACCGTCGATAGGGTTACCATAAGCATTGAAGAAACGACCTGCGAGTTGATCGCTCACCTTAAGTGAAGGTGCCTTTCCGAGGAATGTCACCTCTGCGTTTGTAGAGATACCACCAGTACCCTCAAACACCTGAAGAGTCACATCATCACCAGCAATCTTTACCACCTGTGCAAGCTTGCCATTGATGGTAGCGAGTTCATCATAACCAACGCCCTTTGCCTTCAAAGAGCAAGTAGCCTTGGTGATCTGTGAAATCTTTGTATATACTTTTTGAAAAGCTGTTGCCATTGTTCTTTTAACTTTTTCTAATGCCTTTTTTAATGCATAATGCATAATGCATAATGCAAAATTATTATCGTCAGAGTTCCAACTTGTATTATTCTCTACTCAACAATGTCTTGGGACACGGAGAACACAGAGTTTTTATAAGTAACACATAAGCTTTCTGAGTCTCTGAGACCTCTGAGGTCTCTGTGTTGAAGCATGAATAATATAGTCTATGTCAAATTCAGAATGATTGTCCGCACATTTCATTATGCATTATGAATTATGAATTATGCATTACTGTCATCCGCACATTTCATTATGAATTATGCATTATGAATTATGCATTATTATCATCCGCACGGTTCATTATGCATTATGCATTATGAATTATGCATTACTGTCATCCGCACGGTTCATTATGCATTATGCATTATGAATTATGCATTATTAATCATTCCCCTAATCTGACCAACGAAGCTGTTGTACTCGTCAGACTTGTAGACGCAGTAGTTCATCTGCTTACAGAGGTTGATCATCTTCTTGAAGAAGTCTACAACCTCAAGGAAGTCGCCAAATGAATAATCCTTGTTACAGATCTCAGTCACGAGATTAAGGATCTCCTCCTGACGCTCAAGGCTTGTCACCGCATCGACATCATCGAAGGCATCCTGCTGAAGGATAACGAAGTCGATGATCTCAGACTTCCAGAATACTACGTGGTAGTCTACAGGTACGCCATCATCACCAAGGATATTGATCTGCTCTGCGATCTCCTTACCACGCTGCATACGAGTCTTGAGTTCAAGAACCTTTGGAATCCACTTGTCGTTGATCTTCTTAGATATATATTCAGCAAACTCAGGATACTCGAGGTACTTAGAATATGAGTCGATTGGGTTAACGGCAGGATAGCGCTTCTTATCTGCACGGTCCTGCTCGAGTCCGTAGAAGCATCGAGCCACCTTCTTAGTGTTCTCTGTCACAGGTTCCTTAAGGTTACCTCCGGCAGGTGATACTGTTCCGATGAATGTGATAGAACCGACCTCGCCATTGTTGAGGTATACATATCCTGCACGACCATAGAAGTTACTGATGAGGGCACCGAGGTCCATAGGGAACGCATCAGGTCCAGGAAGTTCCTCCATACGGTTAGACATCTCACGGAGAGCCTGAGCCCAACGTGAAGTAGAGTCTGCCATGAGAAGCACGCGGAGTCCCATTGAGCGATAGTACTCTGCCATTGTCATGGCTGTATATACAGAAGCCTCACGGGCTGCAACCGGCATGTTTGATGTATTGGCGATGATGATGGTACGCTCCATCAACTTACGTCCTGTATGTGGGTCAATAAGCTCTGGGAACTCAGTAAAGATTTCCACAACCTCGTTAGCACGCTCACCACAGGCAGCGATGATAACGATGTCTGCCTCTGCCTGCTTTGAAATGGCATGCTGGAGCACGGTCTTACCTGTACCGAATGGTCCAGGAATGAATCCTGTACCGCCCTCTACGATAGGGTTGAAGGTATCGATTGTACGTACACCTGTCTCAAGGAGCTTGAATGGTCTTGGCTTCTCCTTATAGTTTGTCATGGCAAACTTAACAGGCCAGTGCTGAACCATGTCAACATTAACCTCTGTGCCATCTTCCTTCTCAAGAACAGCCACGATGTCACGGCACTTGTACTTTCCAGCAGGCTTGATGCTCTTAACCTTAGCCTTGCCCTCCATCTGGAAAGGAGCCATAACCTTCAGTTTCTGTGAGTTCTCGATGACCTCTGCAAGCCATGCAGAACCTTCCACAACGTCACCAACCTTAGCTATTGGAGTGAAATCCCACTCACGTTCATTATCAAGAGGATCTGTGTACTGACCACGCTTGAGGAACACGCCCTCCATCTTGTCGAGGTCATTCTGGAGACCATCATAATTCTTTGACAACATACCTGGTCCCAACTGAATCTCGAGCATGTGACCAGTAAACTCGGCTGGTGATCCAACCTTCAGTCCACGTGTTGACTCAAACACCTGAACATAGGCATCACTACCTACAACCTTGATAACCTCAGACATAAGACGGTCACCACCAGTCTCGATGAAACAGATTTCACCCTGACTTACTGGTCCGTCAACCGAGATAGTTACCATGTTGGCAATAACGCCAGAAACTGTACCTTTAGTCATAGTTAATTAATTCATAATTCATAATTCATAATTCATAATTTCTCAGAGTCACATCCGAATGCAATTATGTCATGAACTATATCTATGCTGTTATTACTTTTTTTTATTATCGCTTAAACTCGTCTGGAACCTTGGCTTCGCTACGGAGATTCTCGATTATTGTCTCAAATCGTTCACGACCAATCTGTGGGTCAAGAAGTCTCCAGCGTTCCAGCATCTTTACCTTACAGAGATATGCATAGACAGCGTCAATAGAGAAGCCGTCCATGAATGTGACATCATCAAGCCATATCCACTTGAGTGCATCAATCTTCCTCTCCTTCTCAACAGGATTGTCACAGTCTACGATCTGCATAAGTGATGCAACATAGTCATATTCACGTCCGAGGTCGAAATCTCTTGACTTGCTGACAAGGAGTGAATCATTCACATCGTTCTCTCCCATCACATAGTTTGAGATATTCCAGCCCTGCTGACGTGCAATAAGCGCTGTAAGTATGTTTGATATATTAAGGTTCAACTCCGCCCACGCAGATACGATGCCGCTCTTTGCACCCTTGACATACTCCCAATAACGGTACATGAGAGCATCGTCAGGGAAATAGCCTGCATCATCTTTCTTTGCATCATATTCACGAACAAAGTCTGCAAAGAAAGAAGGGTAACGAGGATCATCGTCAAAGAACTCCTCGCGAGCATCGGCTATCATGTCCTCAAGTTCTTCACGGGTATAGTTACCTATATATGCTAGTCCTCCGTCACTCTCCCTGATGACATCAAGAAGATTGCGGCAGTCACCCTCAAGGAAGAACATGGACAGAAGCTTCTTGTCCTTTGAAGACAAGTCCTGCTCCTCATCCAACAGTTCCTTAACCTCAGCAAGAGTGACAACATTCTCAGTATCGTCAAGCTGAAGGACAGGAAGTCCCGACATTAAACAATAGTAATTTCCCATTTGACTAATTCTTGATTCAACTCATAATTCCTAATTCATAAATCTTAATGCATCAGCATATCCTGTATGACCAATTATGCATTATGCATTATGCATTAAGAATTATGCATTATTTAGAAGATCATCTCCACGAGCTGTGGACGAAGGAAATTCTTGAAATAGTTCTCGAACTCAGCCTCACCAAAGTTCACCTTATATGAACCGTCAGCTGGCTGTACAGAGAAGAGAGCCTTCTGGCCATTAACCTGCTCAATCTGTACACCCTTGTCAAGGAGAGCCTTTGCCTTCTGAGCAAAGAGTGTCTTCAAGCTTTCTGCGTCAGCTGTAGAGATCTTGATATCCTCCTGTGCGCCCCATGACTCTGCAAGCTTAAGCATGAACTCGTTCATGAATGCCTTGTCATCAACAACCTTTGCTGTAGCCTCCTTCACGATCTTGTCACCAACAACATTTGTGATCTCGCTCTTGAGGGCATTGATTGCCTGAGCAGCATACATCTTGATTTCTGACTTAGTGTTAGCATCGAGAGCCTTAGCATTCTTCTGAGCGCCAGCCTCAATCTCTGAAGCCTTAGCCTCAGCGTCAGCAATAATCTTTGCTGCCTTAGCCTCAGCATCAGCAATAATCTCAGCTGCCTTAGCATTACCCTTCTCAACACCATCGTTGAGAAGCTTCTCTGTAAGTTCTTGAATCTTATTTTCCATATCTTTGATTTATTTATTTTATGTCTTCGATAAATATTACAATATACGTGATAGAAATCATGCACCTTGCATATTGGGTTTTCATGGATTACTCTATAGCATTAATATGCACAAGATTCTACTATCACCATTTTCGTTTTTCCTTGGTAAAGCTGGT
>JAZUHP010000036.1:0-5986 GCA_045641785.1 Bacteroidaceae bacterium | reverse complement strand
GCGAACTGCACTATCTCCGATAGAGATAAACTTAACGAGAAAAACGTTATTAGACTTAGTTTAGGTTTAACGATTCCCATGTATATATACATGTAGCTTTAAACTTATCAAGTAAACTCAGCAAGTCTTATCTGTAGGTTTATACCTTCTTTTATATATATAAGGACATCTAAACTTAAACCTACACTTACATAGATGGAATCAGATAGATTTTTCTTTTAACAGAAACCACAATCTTGCCTATAAAATGCTATCTCAGAAGTAACTTAAATCAAGAAACAAACATATTTTGCACGTAAAACGAGAAAAACACACAATAGTTTTGGTACTTTAGAAGATAATCGTTAATTTTGCTAGCAAAATTTGCAGAATGTGCTTAGTTGGTAACATCGTTCCCCATGGTATATGATGCAATGCTATAGTTAATCCTGGTTCGACATCATGTTGACCAGATAAGTTAAACCTAAAAAGAATAAGAATTAATTATGATAGACTTTGTTACGTAAGAGAGTATTTAATACTCGCAAAAAACAGGAGTCAACTTGCAGAATTTGCAGAACGTGCTAAAACTGCATACGATATGTTGACCGACTCTTGCGTAAATTAACTGATAATCAGCCCAAATAAGTCTTGATTCGCCGCCGCGCAGGCTGCAGTTGAGGAGTAATTCCTAAAACACTATAATAAAACAGGGGCAATCACCATTTTGATGGTTGCCCCTTTTGTATGTGGTTAATATGGAATGCCTATGCCATACAAGTAAGATTAGCTGTTCTTACCCATCTCGTAAGCTTCCTGCAACTTGGCATTACCCTCAATTGTGCGAGGAGCATCTACACCACCGCAGAAGAGAGTCCCTTTGAGTTCGCATTTTGGATAGCAGTCAATCCAACCTGTAAGACCTGCCTCTGCACGCTTCGGTACCCACTCTTCATCTTCAGCTGCCGTTGAAAGCATGTAAACCTCACGGAACTTGTATTCTTGTGAGTACATGGCATTCATACGGTCAATGAGCGTCTTCATCTGGCCACTCATCTCATAATAATAGATTGGAGTTGCCCAAACCACCACATCGGCATTGAGAACCTTGTCCATGATGGCAGGTACGTCGTCCTTGATGCAGCACTTATGGGTTGTACTACAGGAAAGACAGCCGATGCAGAACTTCATTTCCTTGCCAACGAGAGAGACTTTCTCTACATTGTGACCGGCAACTGTGGCTCCCTCAATGAACTTATCAGCGAGCATATCGCTGTTTGAGCCTTTGCGAAGGCTTGTGCTTATTACGATTACTTTCTTCATTTTCTTATTTGTTTGCTTCGTTATATTGTTCATCTGTTACAGGTTCAAGCCATTCGTTTGACTCTGGATCACCAACATGGATATGGCTTGCAAGGTGCTGGAACCATGAATCCTTTGTCGCTCCGTGCCAGTGCTTTGCTCCTTCTGGGATGTCGATGATGTCACCTGCATGGAGTCGGATGGCAGGTTTGCCCCATTCCTGATAGATGCCTTCGCCACTGACGCAAATAAGTATCTGGTGTGCTCCGTGATGAACGTGCCAGTTGTTTCGACAACCTGGTTCGAAGGTTACATTGGCATAATTCTGAACTGTCTTTTCGCCTTCCGCAAGGTTCTTTGGCTGAATCTGAGCAAGGTGACTCTGTCCTGTGAAATACTGAGCGTATGCATCGTTTGGATTGCCTTTTGGCCATGAAGCAGCTTGTGCATCAGCAGAGGAATCGCATTGTGAGAGACCTTTCTCGGAGAGGAACTGGCAGAGTTCATCTACAACTTCCTGTGTATTGCCCATGTTCACTGCGCCTGCCTTGTGTGCTGTAAGCTGAGGTGCAACGCCTTTGAGTGCCGATAGTGCCGCAACGGTAACTATCTCACGATCGGCAGCAGAAAGCTGATCGCCAGCGAAGATGTCGCCGAAGAGGTGTGCTTTCAGATAATAGTCGTTCTGTGGAGAGAACTCATTCTTTACAGGTCCGAATAGTTTTGTCTGTACTTCTGTGCCGACTTCAAGAGATTTCTTTGCGTCCTCCCACATTGCTGGGCGAACCCAAGGCTTGCCTTCATTGTACTTGCGGTTTCCTGATTCTATCACTTTGCTCAATACTCCGAGAGCGTTCAAAGAGCGTGGGAATCCTGTATAAGCATATAGCTGAGAGAATGCTTCTTTGATTTCATTGATTGTTACACCACCATCAAGAGCTGCCTTAATAGCTGGTTCAAGACGAATGAGATCGCCCTGAGCTTCAAGTGCAGCGATTGTTGCCAAATGCTTCTGACGTGATGTAAGCGATTGAGCTGATATTGTAGTTGCCATTGCTAAAAGTGTTATGAAAATTGTGAGTATTCGTTTCATCGTTATTTGTTTGTGGATTAACGAGTGCAAAGTTACTCACATTATTTATATTATGTTATACCTGAATCGTTGGAAAGATAACCAATTCTTAGGATTTTGCAAATAACAAGCCCGCTGATACTCAGTATTTCTTCTGAAAATCAGTGGGCTTGGCTTTCAAGTCGTTAATTTTGATTCCTATAATTCAAAAATAATCCTTTATTTATTCACTTCATTTATCCATACAGAAATAGTGTCAAGGACATCTTGGGAGATGGTTTCCTCTATCTCCCCATATTCGGTAACTAATCCTGTTTTGCACTTCTGGAATAGGTGGTTTAAATTATCTAAAGGCATAATCTTCTTGCTCTTAGTTTTCAGATTCTTCTCCAGAAGCTCAAGGTTCAACTCACAATCAACCTGTGTGTCAAGTTTGCCGTTAAGTGCCAGCACGGGACACTTTATCTTGTTTAATTCCTTGCTTGCATCAAGCTGAAGGAAATACAGGAACCAAGGATTTGCTGCTTGCCTCATAGCGGCATTGAAATTATTTATAAGAGAGGCATCCATACCCGTGGGGGCCGTTATGTCCTTTGGATCTTTTCCGGCAACAAGTTGGTCTAATCCCTCGCTGAGAGCATTACAATATGCCAGAACAACATTTGAAGGCACACCAGTTTTGCTGAGCATAACGCTGTTCTGCTTTAACAGACAATCCTTGCCATTACCCACCATACCTGCCAATGACACAATGAAGTCAGCCTTACCCTCTTCTGCAAGAAGCAGGGCGATTGTTCCTCCCTCGCTATGTCCAAGAATGCCTACGTTGTTGAATCGTTCTCGTAACAGTTTGATTGCAGCAAGAGCATCATGCTTTAGATGATAGGTTGTGTAGTTGACGAATATTTCATCCTTGTTTCCCCAAAAGCGATCATCGTATCTGAGAGTTGCAATTCCTTTTCGTGCTAAGGCATCTGCTATCACAGCAAATGGCTTATGGTCAAATAGCTCTTCGTCACGATTCTGCTGACCACTACCTGTCACCATAACTACAACAGGGGTGCTCTTTGTGCAATTTTCCGGCAATGTCAATGTACCATGTAGTTCAACCTCTCCATCCTTGAATGTTACTTCTTCTGTCTTGTAAGGAAATGGCGCTACCGGAGTCTGTGGACGTTTAGGTTTCTCTATCTCCGCCTGAGTGAGGGTAAGGGGAAAAGACATGCCAGATTGCTTGAAGTTTCCCGATATTTCCTGACCATTCAGTTTGCCCTCGTAACTTGCTCCAATCATAGGAATAGCAATTACCACCTCCCCATTGTCAGATGGTGTCCATTCTGTTTTTATGCCCTTTGCTCCTTGTTTAGGAGAATCCATCGTACAACCTTTGTCTGAGAAATTAAATACGAGTGGTAGTTTTTGCCCCATTACATTAAGTTCTCCCGACCAACTTCCTGTCTGGGCATGTCCAGCGAGGATTGACATGCATGCTATTGCTAAAGAAATAATTCTTTTCATATTGTTATGTCCGTTTATAGAAAGGTATTTATTGTCTTGGTTACACACACACTTCGACTTCCGGATAAACAAGGCTGATTTCCAATGCTTCTTCAAGCCTTGTCATTGTATCGAGCGAAAGGTTCTCTTTGCCTTTGAGGATCTTCGACACATACTGTTGGGTACAGTTCATGCGTTCAGCAAGAGCCTTTTGAGTCAGGTGAAGTTCCTTCATCTTTAGAAGAACCTTCACGGCAATCTGCTGAGAATGACGCAACCACGAAGCATTCTCACGCGTTTCACTCTGATGAGCTTCAAGAAACGCTAATGTCTTCTGTTTCATAATGGGCCTCATCAACATCTGATTACTGTTAATTGATCTTACGCCATAGCCGCCTCCATGCAAGATATTCCAAGCTTTCTTTCTATTTCGGCAACACTCTTGAATGAGAAATTTGTACTGCCGGAGAGAATGCGGCTAACATACTGAGGTGACACACCAAGTTTGTTAGCGATGTCCGAACGTGTCAAGCCGTTCTCCTGCATGTAGTCAACGATGGACAAGGCGATACCGCGTGACCATCTGAGCCACACTTCATTTTCCTGACGCCACTTTGCGTCTTCTGTGAAAGTAGAAGGCTGATCACTTTGATGAGCCTCTAGAAATTGTAATGACTTCTGTCTCATAATTAACCCTCCTCTTTGACTGCCCAAAGGCGATTATAGCCTGGTATGGTACGTACAAATATCATAATCCTACACTCATTTTCAGTGCAAAAATAAAGAAAACAATCAACCCCCGCAACTTTTAAGTTGCATTATTTTGGCTTTCTTGCATTATTTAACAGAAAGTTAGGAGTGTTGGTACACAGAACCGTCAAATGAAGATGGTAATTTTGTTATTTGTGAATCATTCTTCTGACTCCCTCCCTATTGGGGAGGGCTGGGGAGAGGCCACCTTGTTAAAGATTAGAGGAAGGCATTCAGGTGCCATCTGTCGCATGTCCACGAGGTCAAGGCTCTTCACCATGTGAAGTGTTCCTTGCTTGTAGGTTTGGAAATGCTCAGTTTGTATGTGGTGCTGATATGCTTCATGCGATGCATAGATTTCGAGGATGCGAATCTGGCAGTCGTTGCGGAGCTGTTGCATGGGATAGATGCAGATGACTCCAGGTTCTTCCTTTACTGATGTTGCACCAACATTATGGGCAAACTCCAGATACTCTTTGAGGTATTCGGGATAAACCTCTATTTCGCTGATTCTGACTATCATGGAGACCCCCTCCGTCTTCCCCGTGGAGGGGGAGTGTTGGGCATTAGTGTTAATGCTAATCATAAGCAATAAAAAGGTGATGATTTTCTTCATTACTTTACTTTCTTTACTCCGTCTTCAATATACATCCCCCTTGCAGGAACCTCTGCGAGTTTCTTGCCATTCAATGCGTAGATGCTATTCGACTTTGTCTGATTTGCAGAAATTGATGCAACGCTTGTAGAGTTGTCGAGAGAAAGTGTGATGCTTACTTCGCCTGTTCCGAAGGCATCTTTCAACTGTTGCTTGGTCATTCCCTCAATCTTGCCAATGGGTGTGTATTCCCAAGAGTTGCTGTCGAAGAAAATGCAAAGCTGATTGCTGGTGTAAAGCATGATGTCGCCCGGTTCTGTGGTGATGTAGGTGTCGTTGGAGGGAAGCGAGAAACCGAGTGCTCCCACCTTCTCAAAGCCACCATAATCATGAGCGTTGTAGGTAATCGCACCCTCTTTCAATCGTTCAACCAATGCCTTTGTTGCAGCATTGTCTGCGAGCTTCACTCTCAATGTGCTATTATTTACTTTCAGATTCATAGTGTTATCGTTTTGGTTTTCTTCATATCCAATATCTTTCAGCCATTGCTCCAAGAGGGCTTTGCGCTGAGAATGTTTCGAGGCATTTATCCAAAGGCTTTTAGCGTAGAACTTACCATTGGGAACGAGCCGTTTGGCATCTGCTTCCACTCCACTGATACCACTGCTATGGCTGCTAACAATAAGACCTATGTTCTTGCCAGCCATTTCATTACCATATTTGAAGAGGAACGTCTGCATGTTACTCGCCATCTGGCTCCACCAAAGCGGAGTGGCAATGATGACAGTATT
>JAZUHP010000035.1:0-49475 GCA_045641785.1 Bacteroidaceae bacterium | reverse complement strand
CCTTTGCTTACGACTTGCTTACGACAATTGTCGTAAGCAAGTCGTAAGCAAAACGTGTTCAAATGCCGTTCTGTTAAGAGGATATATGGAGTAATATAATAGGTAACTCAGAATCTTTTTCAACCAAATTGAAGAAGAACCGGTTTTTTTTTCGTCCGCGCTTGCGCGATATGTTTTCGTCGAACTCAGGTTAATTAACAATTAACATGCCTCCGGAACAAATGAACGAATAATACCATTTCTTTTATGGACATGCTTCGAAGGCAGATCGAAGGATGGGTGGTTGGATTCGTATCATCACACATATTTCTGTTCCTTCATTTGTGTGCACAAAAAAAATGCACTAGTTTCACAACTAATGCATTTTAGTAAACTTTTATTTATATTTATTACCCTTAACTATTACCTGAAAACAAATCCTCTGAATTATTAAACCCCTTATGTTCACCTGATTATTTATTTTCTGATGCAAAGATATGGACATCTCCTCAAATTACCAAGCGGTTTGTGTGTTTTCTCATTTCATTTTGTGCAAAAAGACCTCTCATTTCGTAAAATGTCGCTTTTTGTTGTCTTCTGTAATGGTTATTTTGTATGTTATTTTGTTTCATTTTAGATGCATAATGATATGCTATGAAAGTGAAAATACGTTTGCAATAGACTGAGAAATAATAGAGTATTAGCATGTGGCCCTTTTGTTTCTGCAAAAAAGAGAAGCAAATGCTCTATATGTGTACTTGTAGAGCATTTGCTTCATAATTTTTTAGAGAAAAACTATTTCCTTTATCTCGTAGACATCTTGCTTGCTTTGTAAAGTTGATATGAGTTCACTATGTTGTGCCATACGGAGTAAAATCCACCGGCAGTCGCTGTTACAGGATTCATAAATGTGGCACCCATCCATATTGCAAAGACAGTGTTCTTTTGACCTAATGTCTGGGCTCCTGCGATTTTCTCGTCATACTTGATGCCAATAGCTCTTCCGAATACAAATTGTACGATACAGCATATAAGACTTGCAACTGCTATACCTATTAAAGAATAGAATGATTCTTTTGTGTGTACAATCGCTTTTGTCGTTACAGCTATTGCTAAAGCAAGTGCAACAATCCAAAGGTTGAATGCAAGGTTCTTCTGTGCTTTTATCTTGCAATGCAAAGATGGGATTGTGTACTCAAGTGCAAATGCAAGAAGAAGAGGGAATATGAGTGTAGGAAACACCTTATGAAGTATGATGAAGAATGCTCCCCAGAAGGAGAACTCTGTATGAGTGTCGTGAAGAAGTGGAACTATTGCAGGGATGAGTATTGAGGCTACAAGATTTATGATACATGTATAGGACACTACAGCGCTTGCATTTCCATTTAGTCTTGCCGTGACTACTGATGCAGCAGTAGCTGTAGGGCATATCATGCATATCATGGCGCTTTCAACAATTACTTTCCATGGACTATCCTGATTGTATATGATAGTGGCACCAAGTATGATGAATGACAATGCCTGAAAGAGTAGGGGAGCAATCATCCATCTCTTTGGTTTCAGCTGGTAAGGAGTGACCTTACAAAAACTGACAAATAACATACAGAATATGAGCGCAGGTTGTATGTAGTTGCTAATTGCAATGCTCATGAATTGGTGTGTGCTGTCTAATGCATGGATGTTGACATACAAGAAGTATGAAGCTACTCCCGTCAACATGGAGATGGGCAAAGCCCAATCTTTGATAAACCTAACAATCTTCATTTTATTTACTTTCTATATTCTGCTGTAACATTTTTCAGCGATGTTTCTTATATTGGGTTATGATTGCTCCAGTATATCCTGAAGTTTTAGCATCTCGTCCCTGTATTGTGCGGCAAGGGCGAAGTCAAGAGCCTTAGCCGCTTTCTCCATAAGTTTGCGAGTATGCTCGATGGATTTCTGTAATTGCTCCTTGTCCATCTTTCTGACAATAGGGTCTTCTGCTGCTTTTTGAAAGGCTTCATCGACGTATGCCTTGCCGACATAGTCAACAGCCTTGCCCTCGTGTATAGCCTTTTGAGCTTTCTTGATCTGTGTAGGAGTGATGTTGTGCTCCTTGTTGTATGCCATCTGCTTTGCCCTGCGTCGGTTTGTCTCATCTATGGTGAGGCGCATACTTTCTGTGATATGGTCACCATATAGTATGGCTGTTCCGTTCACGTTTCTTGCAGCACGTCCTACGGTCTGTGTCAACGCCCTATGACTACGAAGGAATCCTTCCTTGTCTGCGTCGAGAATAGCCACCAGCGATACTTCTGGAAGGTCGAGGCCTTCTCGTAGAAGGTTGACTCCTACGACAACATCGAAGATACCGGCTCTTAGTTTGTCAAGTATCTCGACTCTCTCAAATGTGTCAATGTCGCTATGGATGTAACTACATTTGACTCCATTCTCAAGAAGGTAGGCAGATAGCTCTTCTGCCATTCTCTTTGTTAAGGTAGTAACAAGGACACGTTCGTTTATTTCTATACGCTTCTGTATCTCTTCCATAAGGTCGTCCACTTGATTCTCTGTAGGACGAACTTCTATTACGGGGTCAAGGAGCCCTGTTGGACGGATGACCTGTTCTACAATGATACCCTCTGATTTCTGCAACTCGTAATCGGCAGGAGTGGCACTTACGTATATTGTCTGTTTTGTGAGTTCCTCAAACTCGTCAAACTGCAGAGGACGGTTGTCAAGAGCGGCAGGAAGGCGGTAGCCGTATTCAACAAGTGTGGTCTTTCTTTTCCTGTCTCCACCATACATTGCTCTTATTTGTGGTATTGATTCGTGACTCTCGTCTATGACGAGAAGAAAGTCTTTTGGGAAGAAGTCGAGGAGACAGTATGGACGTTCTCCTGCCTCTCTTCCGTCAAAATAGCGCGAATAGTTTTCTATGCCAGAGCAATGGCCTAACTCCCTAATCATTTCCAGGTCGTTTGTGACACGTAGCTCTAGTAGCTCTGCCTTTGTGACTTCGCCAATCTCCTTGTAGAACTCAAGTCGTTCGTGAAGGTCATCTTCTATCTTGTGTATGGCAATCTGCGTTTTCTCTTTTGATGTCATGAAGAGATTGGCAGGGTATATCTTGTACTCGTTGAGGGATCCCATGAACTGACTTGTCGTAGGGTCTATCTCTTGTATGCTCTCAATCTCGTCCCATGCAAAACAGATGCGGACAATCTTCTCATCGTAAGCAAGATAAATGTCAATAGTCTCTCCCTTTACTCGGAAGTGTCCTCTCGTGAGTTCTATGTCATTTCGAACATATAAACTGTCAACAAGTTTGCGGAGAAGTACGTTGATGTCGATGCTTTGCCCAACCTTGATGCTTGTAATGTTCTCGCTGAAATCCATAGGGCTTCCCATACCGTATATACATGACACGGAAGACACAACGATAACGTCGCTTCTTCCTGACAATAGAGAAGATGTGGCAGCAAGTCGAAGACGGTCCACTTCCTCGTTTATGGCGAGATCCTTCTCAATGTACGTGTCGGTTGAAGGGATGTATGCTTCTGGTTGATAGTAGTCGTAGTAGCTCACATAATACTCAACTGCATTGTTAGGAAAGAAATTCTTCATTTCTGTGTATAGCTGATGAGCAAGCGTCTTGTTGTGACTTAATATGAGAGTTGGCTTGTTGACATTTTTGATCACATTAGCTATAGTGAAGGTTTTACCAGATCCTGTCACGCCCAAAAGTACCTGGGCGGGTGTGCCGTCAAGTACGCCATCTGTTAATTGTTTTATGGCTTCCGGTTGGTCACCGGTAGGTTCATATTGGGATGTAAGTTCAAAATTCATGCTGCAAAATTACAGCATATTTGCCAAACATATCCTAAAAACTCTTAAAATTATGTTATAAGATGTGAAAATTGAATTTTATGTGTTGACTATGTCATAATGATTATGTACCTTTGCATCACATTTTTAGAAATGACGATGAAGAAATATTTCAGTTATCTATTGTTTTTGTCACTTGCGCTGAACGGATGCAGTTCTTATAACCAAGTGTTGAAAACCCAAGACTATGATTATAAATATGAGGCGGCTAAACAGTATTATGCAGCCGGTAAGTATACTAATGCGTATCAACTTCTTGAAGAGGTAATTGTACCTTTCAAGGGCTCTGATAAGGCAGAGGAGTCTTTGTATATGCTTAGTATGTGCTATTATAATCTCCGTGACTATGAGACTGCATCTCTTTTCTTTGACCGTTATGTGAAAACATATCCAAAGGGAGAATATGCAGAGTTGTCTCGATTCTATAGTGCAAAGGGTAATTTCTTGCAGTCTCCAGACTCAAGACTTGATCAAACTCCTACGTATTCGGCTATTACTAAGCTTCAGGAATTCCTTGATTTCTATCCTTACTCAACATTAAGAGAGGATGTGAATGATATGATATTCCAACTTCAGGACCGCCTTGTTCAGAAAGAGTATGATTCCGCTAAGTTGTACTATGATTTAGGAGACTATACCGGAAACTGCTATTATAGTGGTGGAAGCAATTACGAAGCTTGTATCATTACTGCAGAGAATGCTTTGAGAGCCTATCCTTATACCAATTTGCGTGAGGATCTTTCAATGATGGTTCTTCGTGCTAAGTATGAGATGGCGACTAAGAGTGTTGAGGAAAAAGCAGATGAGCGTTTCCGACAGGCTATAGATGAGTACTACGGTTTCAAGAACGAGTTTCCTGACAGCAAATATATAAAGGAGGCTAATAATATCTTCAAGCATGCAAGTGCAAAGATAAAAAAGGCTGATATTAACTGATTACTTTTTGTTGTAAATTTATAAATATAATATAGATTATGGATTTTAAGAAAACTAATGCACCATCAACAACAGTAACACGAGACATCATGGATTTGTGTCGTGATACTAACAACATCTACGAGAGTGTATCTATCATTGGAAAGCGTTCAACTCAGATCGCTGCGGCTATGAAGGAGGAACTTTCTAAGAAGCTTCAGGAATTCGGAACTTCTAATGACAGTCTTGAAGAGGTATTCGAGAATGAGGAGCAGATTCAGATCTCTAAGTACTATGAGCGTCTTCCAAAGCCAACTCTCATAGCAACTCAGGAGTTTGTTGACGATAAGGTTTATTATCGCAATCCTTCTAAGGAGTCAGCAGAAAAAATGGCATAAATATTTTGTATGATACAACGAATACAAACTTTGTTCCTCGCCCTTGTACTCATCTTCTCTTTTGTGGGATTGGTGTCTACAATGGGCGAGTGGACTTTAGAGGGGGAGACTGTAGCTCTGTTCTCTAATTTCACATTTGTCACTCTTGGAGAGTATATGGTGTATGATAGTTGGGGACCTTTCTGCCTTGGTATCTTACTTGTACTGGTCGAGTTCCTGACTTTGATGAGTATAATGCTTTTCCGAAAGCGTATGCGCCAGCTACGTCTTGTCATTCTTAGCACAATACTTTTGGTGGGCTATATTCTTTGCTTTATCTTGTTCTTCTACAAGTATGACATGACTTTGGATACTGTTATTCCTGGTAAGAATCCAGAATTCCATGTTGCCTTTCTGTCAATACTGCCAGTTTTTAGCGTTATTTTTAACATTTTGGCAATTCATGGCATTCGCAAAGATGAGGCTTTGGTACGTTCTTTGGACCGATTGAGATAGTTGAAAAATATACAAAATTACTCATAGGTTATCCTAAATAGTATAAGCGGAGAGGTTTTTTAGTGTTTTTGCTAAATTCTCTCCGTTTTTTGTTGGTGGGAATATGAAAAAGTTCTACCTTTGCACTCGCTAACGAAAAGGAAGCACACACGAAGCAAATTTAAGCAAAGTGTTAATGCGGAAATAGCTCAGTTGGTAGAGCACAACCTTGCCAAGGTTGGGGTCGCGAGTTCGAGTCTCGTTTTCCGCTCCAATTTTCGAAAGCAACCTGCGGAAATAGCTCAGTTGGTAGAGCACAACCTTGCCAAGGTTGGGGTCGCGAGTTCGAGTCTCGTTTTCCGCTCCACTCCTTAAAAGGAGATGTGAATCACGCAAGGCCCATGTGGCGGAATGGTAGACGCGCTCGTTTCAGGTGCGAGTGTTGAAAGACGTGCAAGTTCGAGTCTTGTCGTGGGCACAAAAATAACCCAGTTATGGAGAGGTGGCGGAATGGTAGACGCGCTACTTTGAGGGGGTAGTGGGCTAAGCCCGTGTGAGTTCGAGTCTCATCCTCTTCACTTATTCGGTTTAACTGCGGAAATAGCTCAGTTGGTAGAGCACAACCTTGCCAAGGTTGGGGTCGCGAGTTCGAGTCTCGTTTTCCGCTCAAAAGTAAAGCATTGCTAATTAGCAATGCTTTTTTTTGTGTATTAATGTTGCTTGTGTTAATGCGGGCTCGAGGATTGTAAGGACGAAAATTTAGAAAATTATTAGGGCGTCCAGTATGCCTTGCTTGTTTTTACCGCAAGCGGTCAATAACTAAAACCGGGGGAAACAGATAAAAACCTTTAATAACATACTTTGTTCTGCTGCAGAATTAAAAATACTATAGGTTTTTATATGTTTTTTTCTTCGTCCGCGCTTGCGCGATTAAATTCATCGAGTTCACGTTATTTTACAATTGTCATTCGGAATATATCAACCGGATGGAGATAGTCAAATTGTAAATAGCCAAATAGTACTTCAGGAAACGGTTTCTTTGGTTTTGCGAGGATCGTTTTTAAGAAATGGTCGCTTGTGGCACAAAATATAGAACAAGCAACTGGACACGCTAGCAAATTAGTCAGCGAAATTTCTGTATATATTTCTTTCTGTTAAAAGAAAATGGCGGGAAGAACTTGCGATGTTCTTCCCGCCATTTAATTTATTTAGAATCTTCATTATCGTCTTCGTATTCGAAATCTTCAAGGTCTTCGAAATCTTCCTCGTCGATGTATTCGATGTCGTCGTCATCAATGATGTCCTCGTCACCCCAGCCCTCGTCGTCCTCGTCAACGAAGTCTGCAAGGTTAGAGAAGTCCTTATTCTTGTGCACCACGGTGTCCTGAGTGTTGATGGCGGCAATCTTATTGCTTTCGCTGTTCATCTCTTGCCACAGGAGGTCTTTAAGCTGTTGTAGGCCTTGCTGTGCAACGGCGCTAATGAACACTACTGGGAGATCGTCAGGAAGACCTTCTTTGAGCATCTCTATCAATTCCTCGTCTTGTCCCAGCAGGTCACATTTTGTAATGGCAAGAACTCGACCTTTTTCAAGAAGTTCAGGGTTGAATGTGGCGAGCTCATTGAGAAGTATTTCGTACTCTTTCTTTATGTCTTCCGTGTCAGCAGGAACCATGAATAGGAGTAGGGAGTTTCGCTCTATGTGACGAAGGAAACGTAGTCCAAGTCCTCTGCCTTCGCTTGCGCCCTCTATGATTCCCGGTATGTCGGCAATGACGAAAGAACGTCCATCACGATAAGGTACAATACCGAGTGAAGGCTCCAGTGTGGTGAATGGGTAGTTTCCGATCTTTGGTTTTGCTGAACTCATAGCGTTTACGAGTGTTGACTTTCCTGCATTAGGAAAACCTACGAGTCCAACGTCTGCAAGGAGCTTCAACTCAAGTATCACACTTAACTCCTGCATTGGTTCTCCAGGCTGTGCATAGCGTGGAGCCTGATTTGTTGGAGTGGCGAAGTTAAAGTTTCCGAGACCTCCGCGTCCTCCCTTGAGAAGAATTACTTCTTGTCCGTGTTCTGTAACGTCGCAGATGTATTCTCCTGTTTCGGCATTATAAACAACAGTTCCACATGGCACCTCAATGTATTTGTCTGCGCCCTGTGCGCCAGAACTCTTACATTTGGAACCATTGCCTCCATGCTCTGCGTGGATGTGACGGTCATATCTTAGATGTAGCAATGTCCAGTAGTTGCGATTGCCTCTGAGGATGATGTGTCCTCCTCGTCCGCCGTTTCCTCCGTCAGGTCCGCCTTTTGGCATATATTTGCCTCTATGCATGTGGCATGAGCCACGACCTCCACGTCCGGAGCGACAGTAGATTTTTACGTAGTCTATGAAGTTTGATTCCTGTGCCATTGTAAGTTCCTGTTCAAATGTTAAAATGTTGAGAGTAGCATGTTCAAAAACTGATGCTACTGAATATAATGCAAAAAGGAATTGCTACTCTATTAAGAGTAACAATCCCTTATTAAAACTCCTAACTATAGAAATTATTTGTTAGCAGCGTCGATTGCACTAAAGATTGCGTTAACCATTGAATCCATAGTGTCGTGGTCTGCCCATTTGAAGATATTGCGGATACCTTCCTTCTCGAACCACTCGGCGAGTGGAGAAGTCTGAGTGCGATATACCTCAAAACGCTTCTTGATTGTCTCTTCGTTGTCGTCAGCACGTCCCTGCTCCTTTGCACGGTTGAGAAGACGAGCCATAAGAACGTCCTCTTCAACAACGAGCTCGATCATGATACCCATGTCGTGACCACGCTCTTGAAGCATCTTCTTGAGAGCCTCAGCCTGTGGGATTGTACGTGGGAAACCATCGAAGATAACACCCTGACCTGCTGGGAATGTGTCATAAGTCTTAGCGAGGATGTCGATCATGAGCTCGTCTGGGATGAGCTGACCGTTGTCGATGTAACCTTTTGCAATCTTGCCAAGTTCAGTGCCGTTCTTGATTTCGCCACGGAGTACATCACCTGTTGAGATGTGACCGCAGTTATACTTTGCGACAATCTTATCGCTGTAAGTTCCCTTTCCTGAACCTGGGGCTCCGAAGATAATGATATTTTTCATCTTTTACCTTTGTTTTGTTTAATGTGTTTTATAATGTTTATATTATTTGTTGACAACTGTATAAATGTCCGCATACTGGCGGCCTAATCCGTCATAGTCAAGTCCGTAACCAACGATGAACTCGTTAGGAATCTCCATGGCGCAGTATTTTACGTCAAGATCAACCGTGAGTTTCTCTGGTTTCATGAGTAGCGTGGCTATCTCTACAGATCTTGCTCCCTTCTCCCTGAATTTTGGGAGGACGTTTGACATTGTGATACCTGTATCTACGATGTCCTCAACGATGATGATGTCTTTGTCTGTGATGTCTATGTTAAGTCCGATAAGTTCCTTGACCTTACCGGTTGTATTCATTCCCTCGTAGCTGGAGAATTTTGCGAACTGTATCTCGTGCTCGAATGTGAGGTGTCTAACAAGATCTGCTGCAAAAACAAATGCTCCATTAAGGATGACTACAAGTAAAGGACATTTGTCCTCGTAGTCTTTGTTTAGTTTCTCTGCTAAGGCTGAAATCTTCTCTTCTATTTCGTCACGCCTAATTGAGATTTCAAAATCTTTGTCTTTTATTCTTATCATTTTTGATAAAACAACTTGTGTTTCGATTCTTTTTGCCGGAATCGTGTGCAGCATTTTTCCCCGTGACAAAGCTGCGTATGCTGCAAAGTAAAACGCATTTGTCGCTTTGGTGGTGCAAACTTACACAAAATTACCCGATTAACGAAGTTGTTGACCTATAAATGTTGTCAAAGCCTTGCTTTTTGTTGAAAAAATGGTGCCTGTGTGCTTTTTTAGATGTTAAATTGCTATTTTTGGATTACCATTAGTTATCTTTGCATTATGAAAATATTGACAGCTGCACAAATACGTCAACTTGATGCTTATACTATAGAACATGAGCCAATCAGTTCCTTTGACCTCATGGAAAGAGCGTCTACCTCCTTTGCTCAAAAAGTAATGGAACTATGGGATCGTACCGTTTCTTTTATCGTATTTGCAGGCCCTGGAAATAATGGTGGTGATGCACTTGCAGTATCACGATTGCTGTCTAAGGCTGGTTATCGCCTTAGAGTATATCTGTTTAATACGACAGGAAAATTGTCTCCAGATTGCCAAGAGAACAAGCGATGGATAAATGATTGTCGGAATGTTGAATTTCATGAGGTGACAGCGTCTTTCTCTCCTCCTGTATTGAGAAAAGAAGATGTGGTCATTGACGGGCTGTTCGGCACTGGTGTGACACGTCCTCTGAGTGGCGGTTTCGCATCTGTCGTGAAGTATATAAATGCCTCACAGGCAACGGTCGTATCTATTGATGTCCCTTCTGGATTAATGTGTGAGGACAACTATAATAATGTGGCTGATCATATTATCAAGGCAAGTTACACTTTTACATTCCAGTATCCTAAACTTGCTTTCTTCTTCCCGGAGAATGAAGGCTATGTAGGTCTATGGGAGGTGATAGATATAGGATTGAAGGATCCTTGTAATGAAGACACTGCGACTCCGTTTTGTCTTTTAGAGACTGATGATGCTCGCATGATGCTACGAAACAGGGCAAGGTTTGCGCATAAGGGTAGTGTGGGGCATGGCGTGCTTGTTGCGGGAAAGAAAGGGATGGTAGGTGCTGCAATACTTGCTGCTCGGGCATGTATGAGATCGGGGGCAGGAAAACTCACTGTTTGCACTCCAGATTGTAATGTCCTGCCTTTGCAGATTTCTGTTCCGGAAGCGATACTAAGAATTGATTCGGGTAACGCATGTTTCAGCCACTCTTTCAGTATGGATTCTTATGATGCGCTTGCTATGGGTCCTGGTATGGGGACGGAACCAGAAACAGCTCAGGCTTTTATAGAGCAGATGAGTAAGTCTAAGGTTCCTGTTGTCATTGATGCGGATGCGATAAATATACTTGGTAGTCATAGGGGATGGATTGCTCAACTTCCAAAGAATTGTATTCTAACGCCTCATAAAAAAGAGTTGTTCGGTCTAATCGGTTCCACAAATAACTCTTATGACCAGTTGCAAAAGACTATAGAACTATGCAAGCGTCAACAGCTTTGTGTCGTGATAAAGGGTGCATTTTCTGCGGTTGTATGCCCTGGTGGAGATGTCTTTTTAAATCCGACAGGTAATCCGGGAATGGCTACAGCGGGTAGTGGGGATGTGTTGACTGGCATAATACTTTCTCTTCTTGCTCAAGGGTATGCGTCACTTGATGCGGCTCGACTTGGTGTGTATATTCATGGACTTGCGGGAGATATTGCTGCTGAGCGACTTGGTTATGAAGGTGTCATTGCAAGTGATATTGTTGAGTCTGTCCCAGAGACCTTTATGAGATTAAGAAATTGTAAATGATTATGAAAAAGATAAGTATAGCTGCACTTGTGTGCTTTGTGTTCTCTAACATGATGGCGCAAGTGTCTGTGTTTAACCCTGCTGTTACGGCAGATGGCGTTAATTATGTGTTGCCAAAAACAGAGTTTCGTATTACTGTTTCTGCAATAAAGACCATTTTCACTCCTGGGGAGTATGCTAAGTACGCAGATCGTTTCCTCCATTTCTCAGATGCGCGTTCTGAAGAGGAGACGAACTGGCAAGTTACGTCTGTGGATTTGTATACTGTAGGTGTTCCAGATACTCTAAAGCAGTATACGGTGAAAGCGAAGGATAAGAATCTGTTGCCTAAGGTGCAGCTTACCCGTTCTGGATTACTTGCGTCAATAAACACGTTGAGTCACACACCTCAGTATGATATTGATATAGACCATTCCACACATCATAAACTTGACTATCGCAAGTATCTGAATGAAGAGATGCTCTCGGCAACATCTACGTCAAAGTTGGCAGAACTCATTTCTCAGGAGATACTTGATATACGTGATAGCAAGAATCAGATTAAGCGTGGACAGGTTGAGTCTATGCCAAAAGATGGAGAGTCGCTGAAAATTGTTCTTGATGCGCTCGATCTACAGGAGGAGGCTCTGACTCAGTTGTTTGTGGGCTATACTGATACGTTGTATTGTACACGCCAATACTCTTATATACCAGAAGAGGATGTCGAAAAACATGTGCTTGTGCGCTTCTCGAAGAAACTCGGGTTCGTTGACTCCGACGATTTGGCTGGCGAACCTCTTTATATAAGTGTAAAGGATAAACATACAGTGACAATGCCTACAGAGAAAGAGGCTACAAAGAGGAAACTTACAGGGCTTGTGTATAATGTACCAAGTGAAGCGTCTGTTTCGCTGTACTCTGAGAACGATGTATACATGACCGCTGATATTCCTGTTGCGCAGTTTGGTACTGTTGATGTACTTGGTCCTACAACCTTCGGTAAAGATGTGACTACAAAGATTACCTTTGACACTTCCACTGGAGGGGTAAAGGTGGTCGAATAAGGACTAAGTGTGGTAAGTGGTTTTTCTTGTTTAATGATTAATGTCACTTGCTTGTTGTTGTGCTTATCTAAAATAATAACTTCTGATTAAACAAAGAAAGAGGTAAGGTTCAGAGAACCTTACCTCTTTTAATTTTTAATGAGATTGTATCTTGTATCTTACTCAGCTGAAACTGGTTCGATTGATACTGTGCTGCGGTTGAGACGACCCTTCTTGAATGTTACGATACCGTCTGCAAGAGCGAAGAGAGTGTCATCCTTACCGATACCTACATTCTTACCTGGGTAGTGCTTTGTACCACGCTGGCGAACGATGATGTTACCAGCCTTTGCAAATTCACCTCCGAAGAGCTTGAGACCGAGTCTTTTTGAGTGTGACTCACGGCCGTTCTTAGAACTACCAACACCTTTTTTATGTGCCATGTCTGTCTACGATTTTTGTTTAGTTAGTAAATTAAGCGATAACTGATTTGATTGTCAACTCTGTGAACTGCTCACGGTGACCATTAAGCTTGCGGTAACCCTTACGACGACGCTTGTGGAATACAAGAACCTTGTCGCCCTTTACGAGTGGACTAACTACTTCGCAAACAACCTTAGCGCCTTCAACTACAGGTGTACCTACAGTTACTGTGCCGTTGTTGTCAACCAACAATACCTTCTCAAATTCAGCAGTTGCACCAGCTTCAACATCCTTCATGTGGTGAACGAAAAGCTTCTTGCCTTCCTCTGCCTTGAACTGCTGACCGTTAATTTCTACGATTGCGTACATTTTTATTTATTATATTAAACGGTTTTCACCGGGAGGCGAAGCCAACTCGTGACTCACTTGTATAGCCCCTTCGGCATAAATCGGGTGCAAAGGTACAATATTTTTTGTTTACGCCCAAATCTTTCCGCTTGTTTTTCGTGCATTAGTCGATAAATCTTTTAGATAGACCTGCAAATTCCTCAATTCTGCGGTCTCTGAGGAAAGGCCACCATCTACGAACATTCTCGCTTCGCTTCATATCAATGTCGATGACATGTGTAATCTCCTCATCTTTTGGTGTCCTGAACAGTATTTCGCCTTGTGGGCCTGCAACGAAACTGCTGCCCCAGAACTGTATGCCGTTTGTCTGGCCAGATGGGTCTGGCTCGTGTCCTGTTCTGTTGACGGCGATGACAGGAATGCCATTGGCAACAGCGTGTCCTCTCTGTACAGTTGTCCATGCTTCTCTCTGTCGTTCTTGTTCTTCTGGAGTATCACTACTTTCATATCCTATGGCTGTAGGATAGATGAGTAGTTCTGCACCCTGAAGCGCCATTAGTCTTGCACCTTCCGGGTACCATTGGTCCCAGCAAACCTGCACTCCCAGTTTGCCCACACTTGTCTGGATAGGGTGGAATCCCATGTCTCCAGGAGTGAAATAGAATTTCTCGTAGTATGCAGGATCGTCAGGAATGTGCATCTTACGGTATTTTCCTGCAATACTTCCATCCTTCTCGAATACGACCGCGGTATTGTGGTAAAGTCCTGCAGCCCTTCTCTCAAACAGGGATGTGACTAAAACTATGTTGCATTCTTTTGCTAATGCACCATAGAACTCGGTAGAAGGACCTGGTATTGGTTCTGCAAGGTCAAACAACTCTGTGTTCTCCGTTTGACAGAAATAAACGGAGTTGTGCAGCTCCTGTAAAACAACCAGTTCGGCGCCGTCATTTGCCACCTTCCTTATGGACTTGGCAAGTTTTTCCTTGTTACCGTTTACATCGGTAGAGCATGACTGTTGAATAATTCCTACTTTCATTTCATTAAATTTTTCGGCAAAATTATGAATTTTTTTCCATATATTCCCGCTTTACCAATAAAATTCATTACCTTTGCACGACTAATGGGGTGCATACAACACCTTAGTCAAAATTAAATCTATCGTGAAGTTAAATTGAGCAGTTTGAATGTCATAGGTAAGGGGTGATGAGTATAATTGGTAAGTGCCTGCTTATAAGTAACTACTCGTCCTTTTTTCCCGTATTGAAAAAACTTGCGACATTTGACTCCTTTAAAAAACATATAAATGCCAAAGATATCTATTCGTGGAACAGAGATGCCAAGCTCGCCAATCCGAAAGTTGGCTCCACTTGCAGAAGACGCCAAGAAGCGTGGTGTTCATGTCTATCATCTAAATATCGGTCAGCCTGATCTTCCAACACCTCAGGTTGCCCTTGACGCTATTCGTAATGTTGATCGTAAGATTCTTGAGTATAGTCCATCTCAGGGCTATCGTTCATACAGAGAAAAACTTGTAGGTTACTATAAGAAGTATGATATCAATCTTACTGCAGACGACATCATCATCACAAGTGGTGGCTCTGAAGCTGTATTGTTTGCATTCCTCTCTTGTCTCAATCCGGGAGATGAGATTATTGTTCCAGAACCTGCATATGCGAATTATATGGCGTTTGCCATCTCTGCTGGTGCTGTTATCCGTACAATTGCAACAACGATTGAAGAGGGATTCTCCCTTCCTAAGGTGGAGAAGTTTGAAGAACTCATCAACGAACGTACTCGCGCCATACTTATCTGTAATCCAAACAATCCGACAGGATATCTCTATACACGTCGTGAGATGAACCAGATCCGTGATCTCGTGAAGAAGTATGATCTCTATCTCTTCTCAGACGAGGTATACCGAGAGTTCATCTATACCGGTTCTCCTTACATCTCTGCGTGTCATCTTGAAGGCATCGAGGATAATGTCGTACTTATCGACTCGGTTAGTAAGCGTTACAGCGAGTGTGGTATTCGTATAGGTGCGCTTATCACAAAGAACGAAGAGATACGTAAGGCTGTCATGAAGTTCTGTCAGGCTCGACTCTCGCCACCGCTTATCGGTCAGATTGTGGCGGAGGCAAGTCTTGATGCGCCAGAGGAATATAGTCGCGAGGTCTATGACGAATATGTTGAACGTCGTAAGTGTCTCATTGACGGGCTCAACCGTATACCAGGTGTCTATTCTCCAATACCGATGGGCGCTTTCTATACAGTGGCAAAACTTCCAGTTGATGATTGTGAGAAGTTCTGCGCATGGTGTCTCTCTGAGTTTGAGTACGAGGGCGAGACTGTAATGATGGCGCCAGCATCAGGATTCTATACAACACCAGGAGCAGGAAAGAATGAGGTTCGTATTGCTTATGTCCTCAAGAAGGAAGACCTCGTTCGTGCACTCTTTGTGTTGAGAAAAGCCCTTGAGGCTTATCCAGGAAGAACAGAATAGTGGGTAATTGCCTATTACCCCGTGCAACCTTTACAGGTATAAATAGACAAGCATGTATTCATTCATAGCAAAACGAATATATTCAGATAGTGGGAGCGAGAAACGATTTTCTCGCTCCGCTGTTCGTATTGCTATATGGGGTATAGCGATTGGACTTGCGGTAATGATTGTAAGTCTATCCGTTGTACTTGGATTCAAGAAGGAGGTAAGTAGCAAGGTTATAGGTTTTGGCTCTCATGTGCAGGTGGTCAGTTTGACTCAGACACAGCAATACGAGATGATGCCAGTACTGTATAACGATTCTCTACGCAAGGTGCTTAAGTCCTTCAAGGGACTTGGCCACAAACAGGAATATGCTACAAAACTTGGTGTCCTGAAGACAGACGAGGATTTCTGTGGAGTGACATTCAAGGGGGTAGGGGAGAACTACGATACGGCATTCTTCCATAAGTACCTTGTAGAGGGCTCAGTTCCGAAGTTCAGTAGCAAGGAATCTACAAATAAGATACTCATAAGCAAGAAAATTGCATCAGACCTTGGTTTGCAGTTAGGAGATAAGGTATATGCCTATTTCTTTGATGGGGAGTCAGGGATGCGTGCCAGACGATTCTCTATATGTGGCATATATGAGACGAACCTTGCGGAATATGATAAGGTGAATGTGCTTTGTGATATCTATACTGTCCGCCGTCTCAATGGTTGGGACAAGGATATGGTGTCAGGAATAGAGATCACCGTTGACGATTTTGATAGTGTACAACTTACGTCAGCCAAGATGCATGCCAAGATGTATGGCTCGCGCGACCGAAATGGCGTCATTTATGGAGTGTTTAGTATAAAGGAACTTTCTCCGCACACCTTCTCTTGGCTTGCCGTACTCGACATGAATGTGATCATGATACTTGTCCTTATGCTTTGTGTGTCAAGTTTCACGATTGTGTCAGGTATACTTATAATAATGCTTGAACGTATAAGTATGATAGGTGTTCTGAAGGCACTTGGAACAACAAACATGGGTGTGAGAAGTATCTTCTTTCATTTCTCTGTCATGCTTGTTGGTAGAGGTATGGTTCTTGGAAACATCATAGGTATACTTATATGCCTTATCCAGAAAGAATTTTCACTCATTAAACTTGATGCGTCGGTTTACTATCTCAATTCTGTTCCTGTTCATTTCGATTGGCTTTTGATTGCAGGATTGAATGTATTAACCCTCATCATTTCTTCAATCGTAGTCTTTGGCTCATCATTCTTTATAGGTATAAGTTCACCTGCAAAGACTATGAAGTTTGAGTGAAGAAAAAGAACTTACATTATTGTTTGCGCTTTCGCAGGAGAAACATGAGTCACTTTACCGTATAAATGTACTTACCCTTTTGATACAAATTGAAAGGAAAACGCGTGATATAGATAAAAATTATCATTTATTTTGCCGTTTTGTTTTGCAGAATGTAAAAAATAGCTTACCTTTGCATCGCAAAATAAAACGAAAAACAGTTAAACAATGAGCAAATTGATAAAGGTCGAGGGTTACAAGCAGGTGCTTGACCCAATTCAGACCGAACAAGGTATCAAACAGATTAAGGACTTTTTCCAGGCGAATCTGTCAACAGCCCTTCGACTCCGTCGAGTGACTGCTCCACTCTTCGTAATGCGTGGTCTTGGAATCAATGATGACCTTAACGGAGTAGAACGTCCTGTTTCGTTCCCTATTAAGGATATGGGCGATCAGGTAGCCGAGGTTGTACATTCACTTGCAAAGTGGAAACGCCTTATGCTCGGTGAATACGGAATAAAGCCAAGTTATGGACTCTATACAGATATGAACGCCATTCGTGGCGATGAGGAACTTGACAACCTTCATTCTCTTTATGTGGATCAGTGGGATTGGGAGCGTACTATGACTGCTGAGGAACGTAATCTTGACTTCCTCAAGAAGATTGTACGTAGCATCTATTCTGCTATCCGTCGTACAGAGTATCTCGTAAGCGAGACATTCCCACAGATTGAACAGTTCCTTCCAGAGGATATCCATTTCATCCACTCTGAGGAACTCCTTCAGATGTACCCAGACCTCACTCCAAAGGAGCGTGAGGATGCCATCTGTAAGAAGTATGGAGCTGTCTTTATCATGGGTATTGGTGGCAAGCTTTCTAATGGAGAAGAGCATGATGGCCGTGCACCTGACTATGATGACTGGACAACTGTTAACTCTGATGGTTATAAGGGACTCAATGGTGACATCATGATCTGGTATCCAATCCTTGGCCGTGCATTCGAGCTTAGTTCTATGGGTATTCGTGTAGACAAGACAGCCCTTCTTCATCAGCTTGAGATTACTGGTAAGGAAGACCGCAAGGAACTCTATTTCCACAAGAAGCTTATTAATGGTGAACTTCCACTTTCTATTGGTGGTGGTATCGGTCAGAGTCGTCTATGTATGGTACTTCTCCATAAGGCACACATCGGAGAGATTCAGGCAAGTATCTGGCCAGAGTCAATGCGCAAGGAGTGTGCAGTGGCAGGAATGCCACTAATCTAATTTTGAATACCGTAAAGGTTATTGCGAACAATGCATAAGGTGTGAAGGCGTATGCATATAGCTTTCGCCAAATAATGTAAATACATAAAAATAGAATAAAGCAAGGATAGGGATACCCTTATCCTTGCTTTGCCATTTCATAGCCCTTAGTCATATTTAATGTCTTAATGAAGACACAGCCTCTCTCCCCCCCAGCCCCTCTATGGGGAGGGGCTGGGGGAGAGGAGCTGTGCTTTCCTAAAAAAGTTGACTGTTTTTATGCCTGTTTTATGTCTTATTCCTAAGATATGTTGACTTGGTCTCTTTTGCTTCAAAAAAATTGTCGTTGAAGATAATACCTGTATCTTTCAATACCAAATGGTGTGACAAGCATTTTTGAAAGTGCTTTCAGGTTTTGCACAGGTCTCACATCCATAACAATATCAAGCGGTGTAACAAGCATCGGAGAAAGCTTTTCGCATGGACTCTGATCTTAAAAACAATAGTTTGTGATGTTGAGAAACTAATCTCGATTAAATCAGATGTGTTTATGAATGTATAGACATGGAAAATTGTATGCTTTATGTCCCAGTAGGATGTATGGATACATATAAGGATGCTTCTGTATGGTGTGAATTTGCAAATATACGTGAAAGTGCTGTTAACGCTATTGAAGTTGTGACATCAGAGGAGACAATTGCCCACAACACAGATGTCTATACCCCTCGCGGACAGAAGGCAGATAGTAACTACAAGGGAATTGTCTTCAATAACGGAAAGAAGCGTACTAGGTAAAGAGAAAGAAGGTGCATCATCGTCTGTTTGACTTTGATGCACCTTCTGTGTTATCTTGTTTGATTATATGTCATACCTCTTAACTCCATTTCACTCCTAAAAGTGAGCAAGTTAAGAATTTGCGTTATCGCTTGCGCTTTCGCAGAAAGAAACTTGAATTAGATCACCTTCTCAAGTTCTGCGATGTTCTTCTGTACATCCTCATCTGTAACCTCGAAGTCGAGGAGGGAACCTGAGAGATACTGGTCGTATGCTGACATGTCAATGAGACCGTGACCTGAGAGGTTGAAAAGGATAACCTTCTCCTCACCTGTCTTCTTACATTCCTCTGCCTCGCGGATAGCTGCTGCGATAGCATGACAACTCTCTGGCGCAGGAATGATACCTTCTGCCTTTGCAAAGAGTGTTCCTGCCTGGAATGACTCTGACTGCTTGATGTCAACTGCCTCCATCATCTTGTCCTTGAGCAACTGTGATACGATGACACCAGCACCATGGTAGCGGAGACCACCTGCGTGGATGTTGGCTGGCATGAAGTTGTGACCAAGTGTGTACATTGGGAGAAGTGGTGTGTAACCTGCTACATCTCCAAAGTCATACTGGAATACACCTCGTGTGAGCTTTGGACAGCTTGCTGGTTCTGCTGCTACGAAACGAGTGTTCTTTCCGTCCTTGATGTTATGGCGCATGAATGGGAATGCGATACCGCCGAAGTTTGAACCACCACCGAAACATCCGATTACTACATCAGGATATTCGCCAGCCATCTCCATCTGCTTCTCTGCCTCAAGACCTATGATTGTCTGGTGGAGAGTAACGTGAGAAAGTACAGAACCGAGTGTATACTTACAGTTTGGAGTTCCAATTGCAAGTTCGATAGCTTCTGATATTGCAGTACCGAGTGAACCCTGGTTGTTTGGATCTTCTGTGAGGATCTTCTTTCCTGCCTTAGTTGACATAGATGGTGAAGGAGTGACCTGTGCACCGTATGTCTGCATGATGCTACGACGGTATGGCTTCTGGTTGTATGAGATCTTTACCTGATATACCGCAGCTTCAATGCCGAATACCTTTGCTGCATATGAAAGGGCGCATCCCCACTGACCGGCACCAGTCTCTGTTGTTACATTTGTTACACCCTCTTCCTTGCAGTAATAAGCCTGTGCAAGTGCAGAGTTGAGTTTGTGTGATCCTACAGGGCTTACAGACTCATTCTTGAAATAGATGTGAGCAGGAGTGCCGAGAGCTTTTTCAAGTCCGTAAGCACGAACGAGTGGAGTAGAGCGATAGTACTTGTACATATCGCGAACCTCTTCAGGAATGTCAATCCATGCATTCTCCTGGTCAAGTTCCTGATGACAGAGTTCCTTTGCGAAGATAGGATAGAGATCCTCTGGTTTGAGAGGCTCTTTTGTTCCTGGATTGATTGGTGGCATTGGCTTGTTTACCATGTCTGCCTGAATATTGTACCACTGTGTTGGTATCTGATCTTCTGTGAGGAAGAATCTCTTTTGCTTTGTACTCATGGGTTATAATTTATTTTAGTTGTTAAATTTTTTTGCAAATATATAGAAATTCTATTGAATTACGTGCGGTTTAGAATGAAAACTTAAGGACTTTAAAGACTTTATGCCCTTGAAGACCCTAAGGACCTTAGCCCTTTAAAGACTCTAAGGACCTTAAAGTCCTTAAAGACTTTAGGCAGCAGAGCCCTTATAGCCTTTAAAGACTTTAAAGTCCTTAGATCATAGATTATTACTTATTACTTATTAATATATTTACGTCCGTTGATGATGACAATACCCTTAGTGTTTGGATCAACACGCTGGCCTGCCATGTTGTAGCATCTTACCTCTGCGTTATCACTCTTCACGGTAGTAATTGCTGTTGCTTCTTCCTGGTTCTCATAATCGAGAGATGAGATAGCTCTTGCCTCGTTTATTGAAGTTACATAGGTGAGAGTGAAGTTGTCGAAGATAACCCAGTCATGAAGTACTGTGACTGGTTTATTGATTCCAATCTTTAGAATTCCGTCTGCCCCAACATAGCACTCAAGAGTGTTGTTGTAGAGTCCATTGCTGAAGTACTGATCTGCCTGCTGCATTGTATTTGGAACCCAATAACCTGATGTGCTTACGCCTATTGAACCTGCCTTGTTGGCATCAGCAAAGATGCTCTTGAGTGGAGTAGAATAGCCATTAGCATAAAGGAATGCATTGATAGTCTCAGTTCCATTATTGTGCTTTATTGCAGCGTCTGCATAGTCACCTTCGCGGTAGAATCCTTGACAAGTGAGGATGTACTTACCTGGGTTGAGACCGTAGATTGTCTGGCTTATATTAGCTGTTACATTCCATTTCTCTGCACAACCGTAGTTTACTACAGGATCACCAGCCCATCCGTTCTTGCTATTGCCATTGAATGTAGGGTTAACAATAACTCCTGTTACATCCTGCTTGATAACATTGCTTTCTGATTCGCCAGAAACAAGAGTGAGGGTGAAGTTGTCAAAGATTACCCAGTCGTGAAGAACAGTTGTTGGTTTTCTTACACCTATGGTCAGTACACCGTCTGCACCTACGTAGCATTCAAGAGTGTTCTTGTAGAGTCCCTTGTTGAAGTACTGCTCTGTCTGCTGCATTGTGTTAGGAATGTAATAGCCAGAAGTGTTGATACCTGCTGTACCTGCCTTGTTAGCATCAGCAAAGATGCTCTTGAGTGGAGTAGAGTAGCCGTTGGCATAGAGGAATGCATTGATAGTCTCAGTACCGCTATTGTACTTCTTGACAGCATCAACATAGTCACCTTCGCGGTAGAATCCCTGACAAGTGACGATGTACTTACCTGGCTGGAGACCACTGATTGTCTGGTAGACATCACCATTAACATTCCACTTCTCAGCGCATGAGTAGTTGACTACAGGATCGCCTGCCCATCCGTTCTTGCCATTGTTGAATGATGGGTTGATGATAGAACCAGTAAGGTCAACCTCATTAGCCTTGCTCTCAACAACGATGTTGCCGTTGCTGAGGTAGACCTTGTACTTGTTTCCGTTCTTAGCATTGATAGTTGCATCAGACTTAGCGCCACTCATAGATACTGTGATAGTCTGGTCTGCCTTTGCTGTGATGATTGCAGAACCGTCGTCTTCAAGTTTTGCTGTAGCATTGCTTGCCTTCACGAGTACATTGAGTTCCTGTGCGTATGAGTTGTTCTGGTTTACATTGAATGTTGCAGAAGAACCATTACTTGAGATTGATGTCTCAACATTGAATACAGGTGCCTTGCCATTGTAAGCTATGTTGCTTACAGTTGCAGAGTTCTGTCCCTTGAAGTTACTGATAAGCATGTATGCTGTGTTCTCGTCTGGAGCGATTACACCGTTCCATCCTGTTGGGAGTGAACCACGGAGTGATACAAGTGCATTGGCATAAGCCTTTGTCTTGTCAGCATTGATGAGACTGTAGTAAACGAGGTTACGAGCATCAACAACGCTGTTTGTTGTGACATTACGACTTGCATTGCTGTACATTGGGTAGAGCTTTGAAGTGTAGATTGAGTTGTTTGCGCCACGGTCACCAAATGCAATCTTCTTATTGTTGTTGCCGATGACACCAAGTTCGTTGTCGATGTTAACCCAGTTGCTTGATGCGCTGAAGAATGAAGAACCGTCTGTCTGCTTGCGAGTGTCGCCGTAGTAGAGAGTACGCTGAGTCTTCATGAGTTCGTCTGTAGAGATAGCAAGGAGACCGCCCTTTTCTGCTGTGATAGTGACATTTGCATTTGCAGTTACATAGTCAAGATAGATGAGCGCATTCTTAGGAGTAGAGTAGAGGGCAAAACGGTTGTTGAGTGAACCGCCGTTGCAGTTAAGTTCTCCATTCATCACATAGCTGTTACCCTTGAACTGGTAGATGCCAGAAACAACAGGTGAAGCGTCTGTTACCTTTCCACTTACCTCGTACCAACCTGTTATGTTACCTGTGTTGTTTGCACGGTAAGGAACAACGATCTTGTTCTTGTCTGCAGAGTTAGAAGCAAAATAGCCTGTGTAGCTCTTGAGACCAGTTGACCAAGAGAAACAAGTGAAACGGTAGTCAGAAGATGCGCGTACAACATTCTGGCATGGGATAAGGCGTGCCTCTGAATATCTCTTGTTGAATGCATCCCATGATGTAGGAGTCATGTCGGCTGTAGACATCTGGTCGTGCATGAGGTAAGTCATCATGACACGGTGTGCCTCTACACCCATACGGCGTGCACCTACATCGGCACGGAGAAGCCATGAACCGTCTGTTGTAGTCTTCTGACGAGCCTTGATATACTTGTATGCAAGGTTCTCAAGCATGAGAGCGTTAGGGTCTCTCTGGAAACATGCCTGTGTAGTGTATGACGTGATCTGGTCATAAAGGAAGAGTGACCAGTCGTTACCGTTAGGCATAGCGAGTTCTCCGTCAGCAAGGGCAAGCCAGTTGAGGATATTATCCTGCACCTGCTGGTTGTTGTGCATGAGAGCGTTGCTCTTCCACTTCTCAGTACCCTTGATTCCCTTCTGGAACATCTTGAGTGCAAGTGCTGCCTCACCAAGTTCCTGCATCACCACATTCTGGTATGATGTATGGAAGAGGTTATGGTTCTGGAGAGAGTAGTCGTCATAGAGGTTCTGTCCTCTGTAGAGGTCTGCAACAGTCTTGTTATTGTACCATGAGTCAATAACGGTTCTGTTTGTTGCATCGCTTGGGTGTGAATAAGAGTTGATAGCCATCTCACGCATGCGGTCAAACCACTTGCTTGCGAGAGCATCGTCAGGGAAGAGACCGAGAGTAGCAGCAAGGATGTCTGCCTCCCAACCATTCTCCTCTGCCTTTGTGTCACCAGCATAGCCGGTAGGGATGCCACGGTAGAGTTCATAGTTACACTCTGCAACGAGCATCGCCTTTATATAGTTCTTCTGCTGTGAAGATAGCTTGTCCCACTGGAAGTATGCTGAGTATGCAACAGACATTGCCCAGAGACTTGACTCCCACACAAAGTCGCTTGTTGATGTAGATCCCCAGTATTTGCCTCCATTACAAACCTTGAGCTTGTTAGCCTTGTGAGTAGAATATGCGAAAACAAGTGACTTTCTTGCCATGTCCTCTATCTTGTCATAAGTGATACCTGATGGCAACTGAATACCTGCAGGTTTTGCATACTTTACAAGGAAAGCACATACCATAGAGAGGTCTGCGTTAGGACGTACACCCCTCTCGTCACTACCAAGTGAGTTCTCGCCTCTGAAACATCCGCACTTCTCGTTGATGCTGTTTGGTGCCTGACACTCCTGGAAGTCATTGACAAGGTACTTTGAGAAGTCTGCGAGCATCTGGAGAAGGTCTCTCTGCATGGTTGCTTCTGGTACGAATGTGTTGTTGATAACACCTTCTGTGTATGAAGGAACGTCATTCTCTGTAAGAGATGCTTGTGACGCTACTGAATAGAGGTGGAAATTATCGAGAAGGACACTAAGACCTGCTGCGTTCTCGAAGTTGACGACAACGCCAAGGTCGATAGTTGCCTCGTTGGACAAGGTAAATGTGATTTCACTTGTTCTCCATGCTGATGGCATAGTACTTGAGATTGGCAAGTTTGCATAGTCGCCACCTGCAACAAGATTGATAGAGTGGTTTGCTGCTGTTGATACGCACTTGCTGTCAACTGTCAGCTTGTATGAACCTGCTGGCAACTTGACACTCTGCTTAACAGATGCTGTGTTCTTTGTCCATGAGTTACGGATGTAAAGCATGTTGTAGCCATTTGATGGCTTGCCAGGATCACCGTAGTTGTTGTCTGTAGATGTAGTAGCATCAGTCATGATCTCATTCTGAGCATAGCCGGATGTTGCCTTTGTCAATGTCCATGAGTTGAGGCCTGATACTACATAAGCATTTCTACCAGTATCTTTTGTCATACTGCTGACATTGTCCAACTCGAATGAAGGGTTCTTGATGTACTGTGATGTCACATCTGTATCTTGTGCCCCTGCAGCTCTTCTTTGAGCTTCTGCTGTGACAGTATTGTCTGATTCTGCAGGTGTGTTTCCCTGATTCTCAGATGTGATTTGGCTGAATAGTAGGGATGAAGCAACAGCACCTGTTGCTAAAGCCGATACAGCCATTGATGTGTAAATTTTTTTCATACCTTTCTTGTTAAGTGTAGGATCTATAGTTTATAAGTTGCTAATTGGATTCTTTATGGTTATTGGGTTATAAGGTTTTCAGGTTGTAAGGTTTGATACCTTGCTCGTGTTTTTTCAACGAACACCCTTTAATCCTTTAACCCTTTAATAACCTTAGTAAGGTTAATGCCTCCGGTCATTTAACCGGAGGCATGAGACAATGATAGTTTGGTATGAATAGTTATATTTTTCTTCAAGTAGTAAAGTGGAGTTAGAAGAAGTTAAGAGACGAATGATGATAATTAACATTTAATAATTAACATGCCTCCGGATGGTAATTATGCATTATGAATTATACATTTAGACTGTCGTCTTCTAACTCCTTCTAACTTTTTACTTCTTATCTTTCGATGTAGGTCTTGAGATTGTATGCTCCAAGGTGATTGACGTTCATCTTGATCACCTCATTGAGATACTGTGTTGCCTTTGCTGCATTTCCAAGACCGTAGTTTCCGAGTGCAAGCATATAGTTGCAATGGATAAGGTTCTGCTCGTCGAGGTCGCCATCCCATACAAGGAGGTCTGGGAGTGATACGGCGAAGTAGTCCATTGTGATGTGGTCGAAGATATGCTTCTCACCGTAAGTGATGAGTTTGTGGAACAGACCTGCTGCCATAGAGTCGTCACCAAGTGCCTTGTAGCAGAGGGCTGCGTAGAAGATCTTGTCTGGCTTAGCATCGTTGTAGTACATTGCTGCAGCTGGTTCTGTAGGACCCTGTGTTCCGAGGCGGAACATCTTGTTTGCCTTGCTGAAGAAGCGCTCAGCCTCGTATGCCTGGTCATTGTCCTGACAGAGCTGTGCCTTCATCTCGAATGCCTTACCGAGGAAGTAGTAGAAGTCATTGTCCTGTGCTCCATACAACTTGCCTTCACCAAGTGACTGTGGGAATACGAGACATTCCTCAAGGAGCTGGATGGCGTGGTTGAGGTTCTCTGCGTCTTCCTTCTTTGCCTCTACATTATTGATAATCTTCTTTGCAATCTCAATACGTGAGAACTGATACTGTCCTGACACCTTGCCTTCTCCACCTTCCCATGGGTGGAAGATATGATTGTCAATGATAGCCTTAGCCTCTTCGTATCTGCCAAGCTGGTTGAGAAGGGTAGCGTGTTCGAGGATAAGATCGTCACGCTCTGCAATTACATTTGGAAGTGCCTCGAAGTTCTGGAGACGCTTTGCAAATGAGTGCTGCAGTTTCTTATAGAGCTGGTCAAGTTCCATGAACACACGGCTATCTGTCTGGTCAAGAGAGAATGCCATTTCCATCTCCTTGAGTGCACGTTCTGCATCATTCTCCTTGTTGTAGTAGAGAAGTGCGAGGTTACGGTGTACAGTAGGAAGTGCAGGGTTGAGTGCCTCAGAACGTTCCCAATATTCCTTTGCCTTGTCATACTGACGACGGTCATAGAAGAGGTTACCGAGAAGGTAGTTTGCATTAGCATCATCTGGGAAACAGCTGAGTGCCTGAACAGCCTCCATACGGTTAGGGAAACAGAATGCTACAGACTGCTTGCCTGCGAGGACGAGGTCTTCTGCCTTGCCTGTGAGCCATGCCATATAATAGTATGTGAGTGCTGTTGCAGCATTTTCCTCAATAGCGATCTTCCAGATTGAAAGAGCCTGTTCTGTAAGTCCGCATGCTACATAGTCGAGTGCAAGCTCATCGTAGTTGTTGGAGTCATTACGCATGAGTTCCTTCATCTCTTCTGTACGACCTGTCTCGAAGAGGATTGCATAGTTGAACTGGTTGATGGCAAGTGAATCTGCTGCAAATGTCTTCAACTCATCTTCCTTGCCCATGAGGCGAAGGAGTGATGCCTTGAGTGCACGTGCCTTGTGGTTATGCCAACCTGAGATGAGTGACTTGTCAACAAGGTAGAGAGCATCTTCGTAGTCGCCTCTCATTGTTGCAATCTGTGCACACATCATATAACCTGCCTGTTGCCAAGCTGCGTTCCATGTGCTCTTGTATGCCCAGTCGTATGCCTCGTCAAATTGTCCCTGATACTTGAGACAGAGGGCGAGGTTGTAGATTGGTTCACCGTCGTATGGATTGAGGTTACGCTTCTGGAGAACCTTAACTGCTGTTCTGAGGAATGCCTCTGCTTTCTGGAATCTGCCTCTACGGAGGTACCAGAGACCTACGGCATTGTTGCATCGTACATCAAGTGGGTCACGGCGAAGTGCCTCCTCGTAGTAGTCGAGTGCTGACCATGTTGCGTGACGATACTGCTCAAGGTGAAGACCTGTGAGATAGAGCTGCTCGTTAGTCTTTATGTCCTGTGGAAGGAGAGCTGCCTCTGCTGCATCAGGAATAGGCTGTATCTCGTCTGGTTCTGGTTCCCAACTTAATACACTTCTGCCGTTCTTGATGATGTCAAGACGGAGAGTCTTGAGTTCTTCCTCTGTCACATTGATTGGAACCTCAAGGATGCTCTCAGGACTTACAGTTGTCTCTGAGTCATAGATGACCTTTCCGTCCTTAGACTTGAGGACAATCTTTATTGTCTGCTTGCTTGTTGCAAATATCTTGAAAGACTTCTCGTCGATATTGATCATGAAGTCCTTGCTTGCGTTCTTGACGATACCGAGTTCACGGTATGGCATGAAGTACTGAACGAATGACTTCTCCTCGTATGGCATGAGCCATGTGAAGTCTGGCTGGTTCTCTGTGTATACACCTGCCATAAGCTCGATGTATGGTCCGTCCTCGTCTGTGAGGTTACGGTCCCATGCACGACCAAAGTCGCCGTTACCCCATGTCCACTGCTTCTTACCTGGTGCAATGTGATGGTCAGCTACGTGAAGCATACCAGCACGTGTGTCATTCTCGTAACCACCCTCAAAGTTGTACTTTGACTTGGCAACCATGTATGATGTTGGAACATAGATGTTCTTGTAGTTAGAGATGTCAACACCTGCAGAGTAGTCCATCTTATAGTATGTTCCTGTTGCGATAGGGAATGAACTTACGGCACGCTTTCCGTGGTCGAATACTGCATTTACATCAGGTGGGAACACGCTCTGGTATGCGTCGTTGACAGCTACTGCTGGGTTAGCCCACCAGAGGAATGTCTGTGGAGTCTCTGTTGGATTGTATAGTCTACCGCTGATCTCGAGGTATGCGCATCCTGGACGGAGTGTGAATCCTGCCTGTCCTTGCTGATGGAACATTCTCTCGCGCTCGTTCACCCATACTGTAATAGAACCGTCGCTGTTCTCTTCAATCTTACAGTCTACTGGCATAAATGTAGATGGACGGTGGTGCTGAGGCCAGTTAAACTCGATACCTCCACTTATCCAAGGTCCTGCGAGACCTACAAGTGCAGGCTTGATAACCTGGTTGTAGTATATGAAGTGACGTTGCTTAATCTTGTCGTATGCCATCTGAACACGACCTCCAAGTTCTGGAAGAATCATCACCTTGATGTACTCGTTCTCGATGTATACAGCCTGATATTCCTTGTCGACCTTCTCGTCTGCCATGCTCTCGATGACTGGATATGGGTAAACAACACCACTACTGCCCTGATAAACTCGTTTCTCAAGGAAGATTGGGTTCTTCTCCGGTTTGCCCGGTTCGTAGGTAGGAATGACTACCTTTTCTTTCCATGCTTTGACCATATGTGTATTTTACTATTTAGCTAATTTACTATTTGACAATTTTACTAATTGACGATTTTACAATTTACTATTTGCTCATCGACAATAGACCGTTAACCCTTAATCGTTAACCCTTTAACCTTTTAACCTTTTAACCCTTTAACCCTTTACTTAAGTTCCTGTCCCTTTGTCTCAGGGCAGTTCTTGTAAAGGAATGCGAAGGCTATGATACAGATGATACTGTATGTCCAGAAACTTCCGCTGCATCCAATTGTTGCATTCATTGAAGGGAATGAGAATGTTAATGTGCTGCATCCTGTCCAGAGTGCGAATGTACATACAGCCATCGCGATACCTCTGATACGGTTTGGGAATATCTCTGAGAGAAGTACCCATGTGATAGGACCGAGTGTCATTGCATAACATGATATTGCTGCTACAACAAGTACTACCATCACCATTCCTGTTACCTCAAAGAAATAGCATGTTCCTAATATGAGGTAGATCATTCCAAGTCCTCCTGCTCCGATGAGCATCAACGTGCGGCGTCCCCATTTCTCTACTGTATAGAGTGCAACGAATGTGAAGAGCACGTTTGCTATTCCTGTGATGACTATGTCTATGAACATTCCGTTGACATCAAATCCTGCTGATGTGAATATCTCTTGTGCATAGTTGAATATCACGTTTGTACCACACCATTGCTGGAACACAGCGATGAAGAGACCAAGTACAAGTATCTTGCGGTTGTTTCCTTTCCATAACTCGCTGATAGTAGTTTTTTCTTTTTCTGTTACGGCGTTCTTGCCATTCTTCATGGCAAGGAAGATTGGGCTCTCTGGAATGAAGAAACTCATCAAGAGGAATAGTCCTGCTGGGAGTGCTTCTGCCCAGAACATCCATCTCCAACCCATATTCATGTTCCACATCTCATTTGCGTGGTTCACCAGAGGATCGCTTGTTCCCATATCTTGTGCAAGGAACATGTTGACAATCTGCGCTGCAAGTATTCCAAGTACTATAGTCATCTGGTTAAGACTTACCATCCTGCCTCGTATATTGGCAGGTGATATTTCTGCGATATACATTGGCGAGAGGGCGCTTGCCACACCAATTCCGATACCTCCAATGAATCGGGCGATATTGAACATGGTGAAGTCGTCAAAGAGTCCTGTTGCAACAGCGCTAACTGTGAAGAGGATGGCTGATGTTATAAGGAGTGGCTTACGACCGTATCGGTCTGCAAGGGCTCCTGCTACCATGGCACCAACAAGGCAACCAATGAGTGCTGTTGTTGTTGCCACACCCTGAAGTACAGGACTGTTTGCAATGTCAAAGAACTGCTCATAGAATGGTTTTGCTCCTCCGATGACAACCCAGTCGTATCCGAAAAGTAGACCACCCATGGCTGATACCATACAGATGAAGTATAGAAATGATCGATTCATTATTTTAATAGATAGTTAGATATTAGTATAAACAGTAATTGTTAGTTGTTAGTTCTTGCGTAAAAAAAATGCATTGTCAAAAGTCACATAAGCATCAAAATGCGCTATGTTTCTTTTGACAATGCAAAAGTAGAGTTTTTTTTATTATCCTTATAAAGAATGTGAAAAACACTTTAATGGACAAAATTATTATTCCTTACGGAGTCTCGGTATTTTGAAGGCGAAACTCCCACTATCTTGCTGAATATGCGAGAGAAATAGTAGCAGTCCTCAAGTCCAATCTTGTGGCACACTTGATTGACCTGCATATTGGTATTTGTGAGTAACTCGCACGCATACTGCATTTTGAGTATGTTGAAGTAGGCGAGGGGAGCATTACCTGTAGCTTGTCTGAATAATGCAGTAAAGTGGCTGGAAGAGTAGCCTGTGTAATCTGCAATATCTTTGAGCGTAAGGCGCTTCTCAATGTTCTCCTTCATGAAGTGAATGGACTCTTCTATTATGTTGATGCTTCCTTCCTTGTCGTCTTGCTGCTGTACGGCATTACGGTATTGTTTTATGTATCGTAGGGACGATAGATAGTAACTGAGGAGGGAAGATGCATAGCCAAGGTCGTCCATCGTGTAACCAATGTTGAGGATGTTGAATATCTCTTCAAAGTGGTCTGTACGTGTACTTATCCTTGAATAGAGCTCTGGCTTCACCGTCTGTGGTGACTGCGCCATCTTTGCGTAGTACATGGCAAGTGAACCTTCGAAGTGAATCCAGTATATGGTCCATGGAGCAGATTCGTCAGTCCAGTATGCATGTTTTGAATTGGATGGTATGATGAAATACTGGTTTGGTGACACGCTGAACTCTTGTTTCTGTCCATTGTCATCTGTGAACCAGTAGTGTCCGGTACCATCCATTACGTATATAAAGATGTATTGTCCTATTGGTTCCTCACGTTTCACGTAGTGCTGGTGAGCGTGAGGGTAGTAGCCGATGTCTGTCAAGTGAAGCTGTGACATGATGGGGTCTTTCCTCATCATGTCAATAGCCATCTTGGGCAATACGATTGTGCGTGAACCGCTAAATCCTTCTCGCATACCTAATTCTATTAGATATTACTTTATTACCTTCTTTACTGTACCGTCACTCATTCTGACAATGCTTATGCCCTTCTGTGGGGCAGAAATACGAATGCCAGAAACTGAGTAAGATGCTGTTGGGAATACGTTGTTACCAACTGCAGTTGAGATGCCAGTAATGATCTGTGACTCTGTTCCGAAATAAGTAAGTTTCGCGTTGTCAAGCATAGCCCATACTGTTGCGTCTTTACTTATGCGTCCTCCAATCTTGAGTGTGCCGTCAGTAACAATGACGTTGATTGTGTAGATGTTACCATAAGTGCATGGTATTCCATCTTCATTTGTTCCAACCTTAACGTCAGTAGCATTCTCGTTTGCATATACCTGGAATCCTTCTGCATCTGCAAAGGCGCTGATCTGGAATGTGTATGCTCCGTTAGGAAGTCCTGTGAGGGTCTGGTACACATCAGCAGCTTTCTCGTTCCAGAGGTTGAGGTAGAGTTTGTCGATAACCTCACCATCAGCGAAACCGTTCCATGTATTAAGTCCACATGTTCCGAAACCGTCATTTGTCCAGCCTTCTGCACCATTGTCGAATGATGGGAAAGAGATCTTTGCTGTGTAGTCGACAGGATTCTCGTCACTTGCTGGTGTGGCAGGAACCTGAAGATTGAACTCTATGTCGTAGAGTGACTGGATAAGTTCTTCTACGCTCTTTGCTGTGTATCCGTCCTTGTCTGCCTTCTCGTAGTCATTCACGAACTTAACATAGTTGTCAATGGCAACTTGTGTACAGATATTCTTGTTTGCATTATAGATGCTGTCCGCCTTTTCAAGTTCTGATGTAAGGGTCTCCATATTCCAGATGTATGCCTGTGCCTCATCGAGAAGATCCTGGAACTTTTTACCTGCCTCTGTCACCTCTTCTGTCTTTGCAGTATGGTTGTTTATGATTTCATCGATGTCGTCAATCTCGCTTCCAATCTCGTCAGAGTAGTACTTGTTCAGGTTTCCTTCAAGGATTGCTTCTGCAGAGTTCTTTGCATTTTCAAGAGCAAGGTAAGCGTTGATGTTGATTGTAATTCTATTGAGTACGTCCTCATAAGAAGGAATGATACCAAGTATCTCTTCCTTTGTCTGTACAGTATTGACAGAGTTGAGTACGTTTGTGTATTCCTCAACAAGTGCATCAGAAACGATTTCTTCGTCATAGGATGGTGCACTTTCAAGGAGACCATTAAGCCAATAGCGGTATGCCTCTACACCAGAACCATAGTACTTTACTGATGCATTATCAAGTGCAACCCAGTTTGTACCTTCAGTATCCTGTCCAAAACCTATTTCGAGATTTCCGTCTTTAACCTCGGTTGTGATAGTGTAAGCATTACCGGCTGCACCTCCAAGTACAGTCTTCTTGTTCTCGTTTGCATATACATATCCGTCCATCTTCTCAGAATATGCTGCAAATGTTGAGATGTAGATTCCATTAGGAAGGCCAGTCAACTTCTGGTATACCTTACCGTTGAGTGATGCCGCCCAGATATTGAGAGTTGTACCTTCAAATCCTGTCCAACCGTCACCAATCCATGTCTGGGTGTTCCATGTTGTAGCGTTGATGTCGTTTGTCCATCCGTCTACAGCATCACAACTTGCATTCATGAGCATGTCTGTCAGGTCTTTTGGAGTGTCAGGTGTCACGCTCTGCTCATAGTATGAGAGGAACTTGGCATTAAGAGCATCGATGGCAGCGTTCAGTTCTGCTTCTGTACTCTCTGTGTTGTCATACACCTTTTGTATGTCGGCAACGTCGATGCCGAAGGCGTTTGCCTGCTCAAGCATTGGTCTGAGAACCTCAGATGTCTTGTATGCTTTCATCTTTACCTGAAATGCCTCATACTCTGACTGAGGAACAAATGCCCATTTAGTAAAGAACTCGCCTTCGTTATAGTTATTATCTACACCATAGTAGTCATAGATGACTCCTGTTCCTGTCTGCACGTTATCTTTGCTGTTGGTGTAGCCTGTGAAATGACCAAACATATAGTCTGTCATGTCTCCTATTGCATTCCATGTTTCGTTGCTGTCAGCACCTGTTATGCGGTACGTGTTGTCTCCAAGATCGATGAAATAGAAACATGTGTCAATGGCGGTATTACCTGCGTCTACGTATATACCACCATTATCTGTGATAAACATGTTTTTCCATCCTTTCTTTGTGTTGCTGTAGTTTCGGATAACGTATGTCTTGCCATCCCAGTCTTTGCCTTCTGCCTTGCTTTCCTTTATGGCAAATAGTATTCCTTCATCTCCTACAGAAGCGTGTGTTCCCCAGTCGTTACCTTCTGTGAGGAACATCTTTGATTCTGTATTGTAGATGTAAACTGTGTCAGTTGTACTCAATGGTTGAAAAGAACCTGAGTATACGGGTTTTGTCCAATCTGCAGCCTTGATTGCTGTTGAAGCAAGAATTGCTGCTACAAGAATAAGTTGCTTTTTCATGTTGTTTATTTTATTTTTTTAAGTGTCTTGGTGTATAAATCAAGAAGCTGTGAAACGGCATTTGTCTCGAATGTTTGTGCAAGTGCAGCCTTGGCAGTCTTTACCTTGCTTGACTTTGGCGACTTCTTCTCTATGTCCTGCATCTTGAGTGTGAGTGTAGACCATGCCTCAAGCATCTTGTACTCTGTCTCGTTGAGAGTCATGAATGAACCATGCTGTGGATTTACGTCACCCTCAATGACCTGTCCCTTATCTATGTTCTCGATGAGGGCGTCGGCACCGTTTATCTTGTATGCCTTACCGCCAGAATAGCGGATGTATGACACGTTCCATGCATTCTCATTGATGCGACGGATAGCCGATGGACCCTCTGTAAGGTTAGTGCCTTCATTAGTGATGTGAAGAACATCTTTCCACTGACCGAAACTGCCTGTGAAGTCGCTCTGTCCCTGACATGCTCCTGGGAGTTTGTCAAACACCGCCTTGTATATGCCTCTGTCTGTAGCATTGGCACCCTCACGCTTGAAGAATATATGATACTGCTTGTCGCAGTCGTTCCAGTCGATGTGGCAGTCAATCATGGCAATGCCACGGTCGTGGAAGAGCTGAGGCTTAGTCATCTTTGTGAAGTCACGGGTAGCATAGCTGTAGTACATACGGTCATGGTCATCGCCAGCATTTGTTGAGAGCATAGAGTAGTAGATGAAGTATCCACCCTTTGGCGAACCGTCCTTCCAGTCGTAATCTGCATCCCATATTACCTGTGGTGCCCAAACTCGGTTGATGAGGCTATAGTCCTTATACACGTCGTGCTTGTTTGTCTCGCCATCGCAGAAGATACTTGCTCCCTTGCGGAAGTCGAATGTTGTTGAGGTCCAATGCACGAGGTCGTTGCTCTTCATGAGATTCATACCGTGGTTGAACCAGGTGCGAGTCTTGCGGTTACTCATGTCTGTAGTTACCATAAGGTAACCTCCATCAACTGCGCGATAGATGAAGGCGTCGCGGACACCACCTTCAATGCCTGCCATCTTCTCTGCGTCGTATACTGGTTGGTTATTGATAAGTGGAGTGAACTTATATCCCTTGTCCTCCTTTGTTCCTATTGCATAGATAGTGTTCTCGCTATTGCCTGCCATGTGACAGTATAGGTATCCATACATCTCATCGTCAGGGGCAATGGTAAGAGGGAACTTGAGTGTCTCTCCATTGTTTATGCTTGCCCAGATGAAACCTCCGTCCTTGTAGCCGCCCTTAGGAAGTGCATTGACGCAAAGTGTGTTGCCTTGCATTGTGAGACTTGAGTCTTTAGACTGTAAGAGCCATTTCACGTCTATGCCATTAACCTTGCTTGGTAGTTCTACATTGTTACGAAGTGCATTAAACTGATACTTTACACTTTTCATGATATCGCAATGGCTGCATTCCTGTGCATTCATTGCTAAGGCTGATGAACTGATAGCCAAAAGAGTTAGTAATTGTTTCATATTTGATATTGATAGATTAATCTTGATTAGTATGTCGCCATTCTAAGTAAGTGAACATAAAAACTTCTTTTGGTATTTAAGTTGTCAAGATGCATACATCCAAACTTCAAATGAGAAAGAAAATCTTGTTCAAATAGATTACGACAAGTATAAATAATTATGAGCACCTACTTATGATGAGCAAAGATAAAGAAAATAGAAACATTTTGCAAGTTTTGGCAAGAAAAACAGCAATTGGGTGGGGTAGGGAACCTTTGTCTGACCTTTAGCATCTTGGAAGAAGACACAAAAAAACGCTTCTTCTTCAATTTTGTAGAAATCGATTTATCGCGTTTGCGTGATATACTTTCGTCGAACTCAAGTTAAAGTAATCAAGTAGGGTGTCCTGTTTTTTGTACCGGATTTTGCCGCAAGCGGCCAATAATTAAAACCAAAGAAAACAGATTAAAAACCGAGGAAAACAGCACTTCTGCAGTTTCAAGAGTTGGTTTTCTTTGGTTTTGTTTGGTTTTCAAAGGTTTTAATTACAGACCGCTTGCGGTAAAAAATGCACAGCCAACAAGAACCCCAAGTAAGCAAAAAGGCTAAGAGCATGTGCCCTTAGCCTTATGATTATTTGGAATGTTTGTTTCCTGTTCTAATTACTTGCCTGTGATAATTACACAACGGTTCTTGTCATTCTCTGGGAATGGCTGAACTGTGTCACCATGTGCCTTGATAGTCATCTGAGACTTAGATACACCAAGTGCTCTGAGCTTCTCAGCAAGTTTGTCTGTACGCATCTTTGAGTACTTCATGTTGATAGCAGGAGTACCTGTGCCCTTATCAGCATAACCGTCAAGAGTGATCTTCTTCTTTGGGTTGTCCTTGCACCAAGTAGCAATCTTGTTGAGAGTTGCTTCTGACTCTGGCTCGAACTCACGAATCTCGAAGTAGATAGTCTCGTTGAGTGGCTCTTCCTTCTTAACCTCTTCCTTAGCTGCTGGAGCAGGTTCTTCCTTCACTACTGGTGCTGGCTCTTCCTTAACAACAGGAGCTGGCTCTTCAACAACAACAGGTGCTGGTTCTTCAACGATTGTCTGCTGTGGCTCTGTGTAGATCTCTACTGGAGCCTGTGGCTTCTTGCTTGAAATAGGGAACTTGAATGTGAGACCGAGGAAGGCTGCAATCTTCCACTTGCCATTACCATAGATCTCAGACTTAGAACCGCCCATGTAGTTGCCGTCAAGTTCAAAGTTTGCACTTATGTTACGTGAGATACGATAGTCAGCGATGGCACCAGCACGGAAGTTGTACCAATCGTTCACGAAACTGTCATCGCTAAATTTACCCTCGTAAAGGTTCATGATTGCTCCTGCACCTCCAACCAAGTATACGTTGAATGGGTTTGACTTATCCTTGCGGAAACAGTTTGTGATGTTGAAGAGAACATCGAGATCTGTTGTGAGATTCTTATAATTGAAATCTGTACCGTTCAAGTCTACCTTATTCCATATACCCTGGAAGTCGAGACGAGAACCGATGTAAGGATTGAACATGTAGCCAAGTGATGCTGCAGCTGTTGGAGATAATCTGAAGTCTCCGGCATTTTTCTTGAGTAAGATAGTCTGAGCTCCACCACGTACATTAACAAAACCGTAAGGTGTCTCAATGTCTTTCTTTTGTGCATTAGCTGCAATACAGCATAGGATGCATGCAATAATTGCAAAGTAAAGTTTTTTCATTGCTTAGTATTTATAAATGTTTATTATATTATGCAAAACAATTATTTAGTCACGAAACTTTGAAATTAATTCTAAGATTGTGCTAAAAGATGTTGTTGTACTTTCTTGCTCTTGTATTTATAAGTTGAATGATGTCTTATAAGCTATTTTGTTTTGCAAAGGTATGTATTTTTCATTTAAACAATACTTACTTTGCAAAAAAAAACGAAAAGTGTCATTCATTTTTTCTTATTACGATTACAAAGGTTGTTTGGTCATACGCTTTGCAGGGACATTTTTGTCTATAGAGGAATGGGTATTTATGAATGGGACATCAATATGTAAGTTGTAGCGTTTTACCCTCCGTCATACTCTTATGATAACCCGTTGAAAACCTCTTTTGCTTACGATCTGCTTACGACAATTGTCGTAAGCAAGTCGTAAGCAGAATATGTTATGATGGTGTTATGGTAAGTTGCTACTAAGGGGTAAATGTGCTTTTGCATTATCTCTGCAAATATACAAAATATCTATCGCAAATGCAAGTTTTCGAAATGGTTTTTAGTGGCGAAAATATAGAGAGTGTTTTGCTTGAATGACCTTCTATGGTTTATTTACTATGGTGTCTAGTTAATCGTGCTTGTTATTACCGCAAGCGGTCTGTAATTAAAACCTTTGAACTTAGCGAAGCGATCTCACTGACCAACGGGAAGTAAAACCTTTCAAAACAAAAGAAAACAGTTTTATTTTGCAATTTCACAAATTACTATTTTACAATTGCCATTCGGAACATGTCAACCGGATGGAGATAGTCAAATTGTAAATAGTCAAATAGTAGTTTAAGAAACTGTTTTCCTCGGTTTTCTCTTGTTTTCTTTGGTTTTAATTATAGACCGCTTGCGGTAAAGTTTTTGGAACAAGCAACTGGACACCCTATTTATTTACAAAAAGAGGTCGTGTCAGTTGACACGGCCTGCTGGGAATTACTTCTTTATTTTGGTTACTTAATGTACTTCTTTCCGTTCTTGATGATGATACCAGACTTGTCACCTGTAGCCTTGCGGTCATCAATAGAAAAGGCTGGAGTATCTTCATTCATATCAGATGCCACAACAGCGATGCCTGTTGCCTCCTCAATCTTGTTCTCAAGGTTCTTTTCCTCATTAAGATTGTCATTAATTACGAAGTAGAACTCGCTGTCTCCAACCTTTATGCCAGAGTCACCATTTGAGATACTGATAGGAGTTGGTATGTCAGTTAATGTGAAGGCATTCTGAGTTGATGCTGCACGCCTTGCATTTGCATTGGCACTAATATTCACAAGATATTTCTTTGCACCGAGGTTATACACATACTGCTTTCCCTCTACCGTTGTTACCATCCAAGAGTCGTTTGGCTCACTTTCATCCAATCCTTCAACGCCAATTGTGCCTATTGTTCCGTTTACCTTGTCATAGCATAGATAAGAGTCCGATTCAATATCCCTGATTGTAAATGCTCGTGCATTTGAAATGCTTTCAGTATCCATAGCTGCCTCACGAATGTTGATGAATGAGCACCATCCATCATCATAAGCATAATTATCCCATGCACCTACAGGAACAAGTAATGTTGTGTGATAAAGTGTCGGGATAGAGAATACTCTAGAAGAATATAGTGATGGGGCATTTGCGGCCTTGCAAACAACGGATCTTAGTTTACAACCATCGAAAGCATTTCCTCCAATGCTTGTCACACTGCTTGGAATTGTTACGGATGTGAGACCTGAGCAACCATAGTTTGTGGTACACATTGATAATCAACCAGTTGCGCGTAATACGGTAGAAAAGTCCTATCGAGGATGTTTTGAGGATGTAAAATCGTGGAGATTTAACAATTTTAACTTTATTTTAAGACAACACGAAAAGTTCAAGATTGACTTTCAGTAAGATCTTCGTAGGATTCTGAGCTTCGTAGAAGCAATCCCTCATAAATGTCACCTCAAAGTAAGGCTTTCGAGCGCATTCTTGTTAGGATTCTCATTCCTGATTTTCTACCTTGTGTGCTATTCGTGTAACAGTACCAAGGAAATTTCCATCGAATCCATTCAAAAGTTTCAGGTCCATGATACCATAGACCTTCACAACATCCTGTTCGATTCCGTCTATGTCGATTTCGATCACTACATTGACCGCAGCAAAGACACCATCCTGATCCGTCAGCCTGATGTTGAGTACAAATACAAACTACTCCGTGATACCATCGAACACATCAAACTCGAAACCCAGCACGACAGCATACCTTATGAAGTTAGGATTACCGAAATAAAGGAAGTACGTCATACACAACCTTGGACAGAAGCTCTCGCCTACATCGGTTTCATCAGCATTCTCGTTCTGCTAACCTATATATTCACCAAACTCAAATGTTTATGATTTTCGTTCTTACATTGTTCAAAGTCTTCCATTCGTAGAGAGACGCGTGAGGGCATTCTTGCATAAATGTATGATTACCTAAAAGTGCACTTATAGTGGTACTTGCTCCCAGTTTTCTTGCAAATTACCATCTTCGTCAATCAGTCGACACTGTAATCGTTTTAATAATTCATTAGCGTAATTACGAAGTCGTGTCTGTACCTGTAACTCTACAGTATGATTCATGGGGTACTTGATTTCTGCATGCATCGGATACCTGATAGTAGGGTCTTCCAAATAAATCTCTACATCACAACCAACATAGTCATCATCGTTTATCATTGGACTTGATATGATATGAGCATTTATCCCATTAACACCATCAACTCCATTTAAACAAGATTCTTCAGACATTGCCCACTCATTTATTGCATTAATATCATTCTGAGTTACTTTCATAATACCATGAAACCTTTGACCAGGTATTACTTCCTCAAGATGTTTGCCATGCTGTATAGTAAATTCCTCCTTACAATACCTTAAACGAAGGATTGAAACAACCGAGTCATCCTTTGGTGGAAGTACCGCAGAGTGCTTGAATGCCTTCTTTCTATTTGATTTTATCATCAACGGATTCAGAACACATCGAATACAAACCTCTTCATCAAGGATATTTCTGTCAACAATCTCCTTATGAGAGGTGCATTGCGATTTCCTCTGGAATATGCTCAAAATCCGTTGTAATACCTTCAGAGCCATAATTTTCTCCACCACGATAATCAGTAAAAAAGCCAAGTTTTTCATTACCAATCTCTATAGATACAATGCCACGTTCGTTTTGTATATCTATAACGATGGTACCATAAGGCGTTGCATACATAGAGTCTTCATTTGGCAACTGTAATCCTTGTGTAATTAGACTTTTGACAAAGCGTTCAGCATTATCCAAGATTGTAGGTATTGGTGCAGAAGCTCCATATCCATCCCAATTATCAGACAATCTTCCAAGTTCTCCAATCTCCATCAAAAGAACATTAGCAATAATATCCTTATTGATTGAAGATGTACTAGCAAGGTTCTCCTCTACGGGTTTGGTTATTGAGTCAAAAATTGTTTCTGCCACTGGACTTACTGCATCAATATATGCATAAGCAGATGCTGATTGAGGAACAGCAAAGGACGTACCTACAGACATCATGAAAACAAAAGCACTCTTTCGAAGACTACCTTTAATTTTTCCAATAGCATTGCCACCAGTTTCGTAATATAGGCTATCAGAAACTGGGGTTGTTATTGAATTTGTAGCATCATAAAACTTTGCCATAACTACTTCTTCATTATCTTTTTTACATTAGCGCTAACCGCCCAATGATATATATCAAAAAGAGAGGCGTTTAGATCAAGCATATTACTATCAAAATCACCTTCTGAAATTCCTACAGATGAAGACCTTCTTACAGTGGTATCCAAAACTACATTATAAACTCTTGGAGTGTTAGTCTTAGAAAGTCCATAGAGAATAATTGCCGTATCATTGTTATCCTTTAATTCAATACAGTTCAGGTCAATAATTGAATCTGGTAGATTATCCTTGGGGACGGATTTAAGACTTAAAAAATCATCTGAAAAGAAACTTCTATAGATTACGTTCTTTGCTTTTCTTGCACTTTTATCATCGTAAACTTCTATCGGAAAGACATTGATTTTCTTTTCCTCAAGATATTCAAGTTTTAAGAGTTTAAGTATATGAAACGCAAACACCTTTATATGAGCGAAATAAGGCAGAACATTCTCGATAAAGGACACATACTTCTTTCTAGTGCAAGTATATGACACTTTTGAATTTGTAAAAACGAAAGATTCATTATCTTCACTCGTCAACATAATACCTTCGGGAGAATTCAATTCATTAATGGTCTTATCTAATCCGAAAAACTGATTAAAGAACATTTTGATACGCGTTCCCAAGTCATTATTTTGAGATGGACTACTAATTCCCACCTCAACGCGAGTAACATGAAGAAATGTGTTTTTATAAACACAATGCTCTTGTTTTGGTAAGTTAAAAGCCATAAGTTGAAGAATTAAGTTGTTTTTAATTTGCAAATATATAAATTATTATTTATATTCCAGCACTCTGAAGCCCTTTGAACCCCAAAGTTTAATAAATGTTAACGTATTTTAATGTTAAAATGCCAATTTTAGCACCTTTATCTTTCATATATGCAAGATTTCGTCAGTCTTTTCGTTCATATATGAAATCAGCATCAGTTCTATCATATGCATCAACAATGCAATGAATACTATAACAACAACCATGCCAACCATTCTTCCTACGCGCGAGAGGTTTTCCATACATTCTGTCACCACCTATGCCATAATGGCAGCCATTTACGGCAAAATTAGAGCCAAGCACAGCTACGGTAACGTTCCATACCCGTTAATCCTTTATCAAAAAGCGTGACTCGCTTTTTCTTCTGATACCAGTGCACTCTTCCATATTTCTTAGGCTCATTTCACTCTCAAACTCTTTCACTTTCTCTTCTTCAAGCTTGTTCTCTTTAATTTTTATGCGAGTGAATTTAATGGTGTTTTACATATAGTGAGATTTTTTATAACATTCTTTGTCATGGACATAAAAGTTGATATACATAATTGCAAAGTTAAATTAAACTTCAGATATGGAAGAAAGCTTCACAATATTAGCTCAGTTTTATGTATTTTTAGCCAAAATGGATGTTAAACATATCAAAATTGAATATTACTTGCCATTTGAGGTTATCACCCAACCATATTTCTTTGACCATCGCCAAACGGTGGCACGCGACATGTCGGTGACATTCTGAATTTGGGGATTGCTCAGGCCTATACGGAGCAGATAGCAGAACTTCATCTGCTCTTCCGACAGGCTTTCTGTACGCATGACCAGCGCATCCTTGAAATCGGGATAGAGTTGATCTACAGCAGTCAACAACTGCTGCCATTCGCGAGCGGTTATCCTGTGTCTGCCAACGGATGCTTCGTGAATGTTACGGATGACATCCTCGGCATTCAGCTCCATTTCCGACTTGTGCAGCATGCGCAGGAAGAGCTTGTTCTGCTCCACTTTATCGCCAAGTTCCTTGCTTTTGCTTTGCAACTCCTTTTCCGTTTCGTCCAGTTCGTCCAACAGCTCTTGGTTCTTTTGCTTCATCTGCTGAAGCTCAAGACTCTTTTCAAGTATCTGTCGCAGATGTTTGTTCTTCCGATAATAGAAGAAGATGACGCACGAAAGGAATCCTAAAGCAGATATGAGGCACACCATTCGCATTTGTTGCTTGTTTCGTTCACCCTCCTCCATTACAGCACGTTCGGCTTCCACGTCACGGTGGTATTTGTATAGGTTGTTGACCGTAGCGGCTTCGGTTTGGCGTTTCCCCAAATCTATGGAGTCGCTCAGTTGTATGTAGATGTTGGCATTGTAGTTTGCTTTCTCAAGATTGCCCAGCTTGTTGTAGATTTTGTAGAGCATCTTTGCAGCATCATACATATTGTATAAATCATCGCTTTTGTCAAGAACTCGCTCGCAGTATATAGCGGAGGAATCCAGCATTCCAAGTGACTCGTAGTACTGGGCAAAAGCGATACATGAGAATGCGTCATATTCATCCAGAGGCTCTGTGGTTATTCTCGCCTTTACCTGTTTGGCTTTAGTCATACAATCCAAATCGGCATACTGGCAAAGCAACAGAATCTGTGCTGCCTGATATGCAGAATCGTCATTCGATCTCTTTATCTGAGCAAAAGCTGAGTCAAAAGACTTCTCCGCTTGTTTGAGGCTATCGATTGCAAAATAAGATGACCCCATGTGCATATACGGCAATACAAGATCATCATTCAGCTTCTTGTCTAATGAAAGCTCATGTTGCGCCATTTCAAGGGCATCTATATAATCTTGTACTCTATAATAGATGTACTGAAGATTAGAGTACGTGTTGCGGAGTGTTAGAGAATCGCAAAGAGTTGCTTTTTCACCATAATTCAGTGAACTAAGGAAATGCTCTATCGCTCTTGGGGTATCGTTCATATCCCGATACACACTTCCGGCATAGTAATGCACTTCCTGTTTCTCCAACACGGTGCCTTTCTGCTCGAAGTATTTCACTAATTTCTTGATCGAAACGTCGGATGTGTGGAGAATGTCTGCTTTGTCGTGCAGTCGTATAGAGAGAAGTTCATACTTCATTCTGTCGTATTCCGAAGCATTGTTGACTTCCATTTTGAGGGAATCGAGCATACTGATTGCCAACTCTGGCTGGTCATCTCCGATGCGTTTTATCTGCTCCATTTTATTGAGCAGACTATTGTCCTTGCAGCAAGCAAGCAGCAGAGGCAGTAATAATGCGAGAAGTACTTTGTAGTTCATGATGTCACGTTTTTGGGTGCAAATTTACGAATATAATTCGAGTTGTGAGCAAGAATGTTGTTTCATCTTGTTTCACTCGTTATATCTGTTTGTTTTCTGGATCAATGGAAGTATTTTTTCTATATGCTTGAGCCATAACTGTTTCTATAATTATTTTGCATCTATGAAATACATTGCAACAAAGTTGTTGCAGTTCGCAAGAATATTAAATCGTAACTTTGCACCCAGAAAGTATCCGACTTAACTTTTTTCAAATCTCATCGTATTATAAATAGATGCAACATAAAGAGACTTCAAATACTGCTTTTTATAACTCAATAAAGTAAACGAACAATGAAAAGACTTCTTTCAATTTTACTAACTTGTTTAATAGCACAATTTGCTTCTGCCCAGCAGAAGAGCCTTGTGGCCTTTGGTGTCTACGACCGTATCACGCAAGCAAATATCAATGGCGCGCGGATAGAACTGCTCTATCAAGACACAATACCAGTGAAATACCAAACCATTCAACAGGGCAATGGCGTGTACAAATTGAAGTTTGACTACCGCGCCGGGGTCTATACGATTCTTATAGACAAAGATGGATATACTACAGGAATACACACTTTCTCCATGACCAACTATAGAAACAGTATGAAAGGAGAGGGCAACATTTATCTAGACAAAGAACGGGTTCTGAAAGAAGTCAGTGTTTCCGCGACTAAAATCAAGATGGTTATGCATGGCGACACCATTGTCTATAATGCCGATGCTTTTCAACTTGCAGAAGGGTCGATGTTAGATGCTCTTGTGGCTATGTTGCCAGGAGCAGAGTTGAAAGACGGAGAAATAAAGGTCAACGGCAAGAAGATAGAGAGCCTAATGGTGAATGGTGAGGATTTCTTCAGTGGCAATCCAAAGGTGGCACTGGAGAACCTGCCCGCCTATACGGTAAAGAAGATTAAGGTGTATGATCGCGCTGCGAATGATGACTATCTGAAAGGCGAGGCTGCAAAAAAACTGAAGACTGACGAGCACATGGCTATGGATGTTGTCTTGAAGAAAGAATATTCGAGAGGATTCCTGGGCAACGTGGATGCAGGTTATGGATTCCCCAAAAATATGTATCAAGGCAAGGCCTTCGGACTGGGATATTTTGCACATTCGCGTATAGCAGCCTTTGTCAATATCAACAACATCAAGAATACTCAGACAGGAAGTACCGGAGGTAACTGGGGAGGCGGTTGGACGCAAGATGGAGAGATGGATATACAGATGGGCGGATTAGATTATCTGTACTCGAGAGGCAAGATGAAATATGCAGCCAACGCTACACTGACTCACGAAGAACCTCTTGTCGTACAAAAGACCAGCTCTACAAACTTCTACACCTCTGGCAACACCTTCGGCCGTTCATTGTCCCGAACCACAGATGAGAAGATTCACCTGATGTCGAATCATAACTTCCAATATAGTGGTGATCGTGTTTATGCTGAGGTAAAGCCCCAATTGGATTATATGCACAACAATTATACTCGCCTGAACAGAAGTGCAGAACTTTCCGCTGAACCACTGGAAAATTACAGGCTTCAAGCGCTTGACTCTTTGTTTTCCCCTTCTTGGCAGACATCGCGCTATGCATTATTGCTTCTTAATCGATATAGCCGTAAGGCGGACGGCGTAGATAGATGGCTTATAGCAGGAGCAGATGCCAAAGCCACAATTGCTTTCCCCAAGACTGGAAAAGACGTATTGAAACTGACTGCAGGAGGAAAATATCGCAATGACGACAACGAGTCACAGGTAAGCATCAATCGCATGACAAACGTTAGCGAAAAGTCAGACAACACCTATCAAGACACGCGTTACGTTTCGAATAACTATAATCTCTATGGCAATGTTGCATACAGGTGGAACTACTGGCCTTATAAGGAGAGAAACTGGAGTATTATTATTGTTGAGCCGCACCTGGAAGCGAGACGTAATCATTACGACCGTGCCAACACCATCTACCAGCTACACGAGACATCTGATAATCAGACTGATGCCGTCGGCATCATTCCTCCATCCTCAATCTCTGCAATGCAATTGGCCATAGATAGAGATAACAGTTACAATTCCGTATTCTCACAGAATCATTATAAACCAGGAGTAGATATTACCTGGGCATATGTTCCCTCTGCAACATCAAACAAACAAGTAGAGGTAAATGTTAGTATTGATGACGACATGACAGAAGAGCATCTTTATTACAACAAAAGTCTGATCGATACCACCTTGACCCGATTCTCTCATTCTCTGTTACCTTTGGTGAAGTTACATTATGTTTATGATGGAGAACAGCAAAAGCATCAGTTGGAACTATCATATAAATTTCGCTCGTCCTTGCCCAGTATCTACAATAGAATAGGAACCGTCAACAGCAGTGACCCATTGAACATCTATGTTGACAACCCCGACTTGGATAGACCACTAACCAATTCTCTCAATTTCAGTTACAACCGCTATGACAAGACTAAGTACAGGAATCTGACATTGACGACCTCGTACAATCACGTAGATCGTGCCATCGCCAATGCAAAATATCACGATAGACAGACAGGCATGAACACATGGAAGCCCGAGAACATTGATGGAAACTGGAACACAAGTGCCTCGGTCAACTTCACTACACCGCTTGGCAAAAAGCGTCTTCTGGATTTCTCAAATAACACATCCGTGGTCTATAATCATTCTGTTGACTATGCATCAGAGACAGACTTTCCCGTTCGTAATGCGGTCGGTAATCTTTCGCTAAATGAGAATGCCTCTTTAAGCTACAAACTCGGCAAACATATCATCGGAGGACGCTTGGGTGTAATGTGGCAACATAGTCGTTCTGAGTATTCTAATTATGGCAACTTCGATGCGTTTAACGTCAGTGCTACAGCAAACACGACCATCAATCTGCCACAGAACTGGCAGTTTACTACTGATATGAACGTGCTTTCTCGCAATGGTTATACAGACAATCTGCTTAATAAGACCTATTGCGTTTGGAACGCATCCATTGCTAAGACGATGCTACAAGGCAACCTCACCCTCCGACTCAATGCGGTCGATATGTTGGCGCAGATAAGCAATATTCAATACAATATCAATGCACAGGGTAAAACTGAGACATGGACAAATACTCTACCACGTTATGTTATGCTACACGTTATCTACAAGTTCAATGCGATGCCAAAGAAAAAATAAGGTTTTTATATCCCTATTGATAATAGCACCCAATTTTGATATTAGCAATAATAAGCAATCAAGTTTGTAAAGTCATCAGTTTAAGGTCAAAACTATGAGATACCTCTTTTCTTTATATTTGGTGTTCTTTGTGTGTATTAGCATCTTTGCACAGACCGAGAAGGACAGCGTTGCTGTTTATGGAAACGTGAAAGACAGTTTTACACACGAAATACTGAAGAATTTACATGTCGAGATAATGTATCCCGATAGTACACTGATTGATGAATTTCTGGTAGATCAGATATACCGATATGGAGGCTATTACCATAACATTGATAAGATCGGTTATCTCTACATACCTCGCACCAATTGTATTTTCAGATTCTCCAAGGAGGGATATTTGACCCAGACCGTCAATCTTCGGAAGAAAGATATAGGTAAGCGTGAAACACGTATCTCTCTTGGTGAAATACTTATGAAGAAAATGCCTAGAGCCCTGGAACAGGAACTTGGTGAGGTAACAGTTACAGCATCAAAGGTCAGAATGGTGGTAAAAGGCGACACGATTGTTTACAATGCCGATGCCTTTCAGTTGGCAGAAGGTTCTATGCTTGACGGACTAATAAAATGTCTGCCTGGTTTTGAACTCAGAAACGGACAGATACGCGTTAATGGCAATTATGTCAGCAGTCTGTTGGTAAACGGAGAAGACTTCTTCCGTGGCGACCCACGTGTTGCCTTGGAAAATCTGCCAGCCTATATGGTGGATAAGGTTAAGGTCTATCACAAAGAGCATGAATACAGCTATATAACAAAAGAGAAAGACATACAGGAACTACCGTTAGTGGTAGATGTGAACCTGAAACGCCAGTATTCCATTGGATGGGTTGCGAATGCTGGTGCAGGCTATGGATTGAACAACAGGTATCTGGCACGTCTGTTCGGACTTAGGTTTACGGACAACTCACGGCTTGCGATATTCGGAAATGCCAATAACAGGAACGACACACGCGAGCCGGGCACCACGGGTGACTGGAATGGTCAGGGGACAGCATCTGGACGCACTGATCTTCAAACAGGCGGATTGGAGGCATTGATAAAAGATAAGAAAGGGGTTTGGAAATACACGGGTAACGCAAAAGTAGCACATAGTAAAATAGATGACCAAAATGTAATATCCGTAGAAACCTTCCATCCGACACTTAGTGGAAGTACTTATTCCCGCTTGAAGAGTGAAAATATAAATCGAGAATTTGATATAAAAACCACTCACCAGCTGACCTACAAGAAGCCACATGGCCATATAACACTTGATGGTAAGGGCGGTTATCACAGAGGAAGAAATCAAGCAAACCGCTGGGGAGCAGAGTTTACTAATGACCCCAATGACAGCTATCGTGCTGCATCGCTTGACAGTCTTTTCTCTGGAAGCAGTGAACGACTTGCAGCCCTATTTGTTAACAGACGAAGAGAACAGAGAAAAGAAAACTCCAATCATTGGGATGGCTCTGTCGGCATGAAAAGCTTCATAGAGATTCCACATACGCCCGACTATATCAATCTAACGGCAGATCTTCGGGTGCAGAAACAAGAGGCTACCACGTTTTCGGATTATTACCTCCTCTATAACCCATCTATTGGGAAAGATGGCGATTATCGCAATCAATATGTAACTAACCCCTTGTTTTCGATTGATGCAAATCTTAATGCTTCCTACGTGTATCGACCTGATTGGGGAAAAATAACACCATTTTATGAGTTGACTGAGAAATATAGAGATGCGAATCTTTCTATGTATAGATTAGATCAGCTTGGCGATAATTCCCTATCGTTCGGCGAACTTCCCTCTACTATTTCTGCATTGATGAATTGTATGGATACACAAAACTCTTACACGTCCAGATCGAGCACTCTGGTACAGCATGTGGGGGCAAGCTTGCTATTTTGGATTCCTGGAAAGCTGCCAAGCCACAGAATAGATATTCGTCCTGAGGTAGAATGGCATATCGATGATCTCACTTATCGTCGTGGTCAGTTGGACGCGACCCCTCATAGAAGTAATGCAGTCTTCGTTCCTTCTGTCTCATGGGGCTTTGAAGACTGTTACATCGATTATAGACTTTCTTCTTCATATCCCGATATGATAAGCCTTTTATCCTATGTTGATAATGCTGACCCTCTGAATATCTATCGAGGAAATCCTTCCTTAAAACGCAGTACCAACCATTCCTTTGACTTTAGACGCTATTTACGCAATCGGAATAAGAACTGGAAGTTATCTCTTCATGCCGCATGGGATATGACTCAAAATGCCATAGCACATGCCATGACATACGATAGTACCACAGGTGTACGCACTTACTCACCGCGCAATGTAGATGGCAATTGGAGAGCAAGTCTTTCTGGCGATTATCAGAAGACGCTGGACAAGAAACAGCGTTTCATCCTCAATTCTGTTACGGACGTTAATTATCGGAACAGTGTGGATTATGTATCGGAACTGAGTTGCGTGCGCAATCTCAACACAAGTGAGAATTTACGGTTGAATATGCGTCTTAACCAGTATATCTTAACGTGAGTTCGACGAAACATAAATGCTTATAAATTTGGTAATTAGCGAAATTCTCAGTAACTTTGTAATAAGCACAAAACAATGAAACTAAAGAATTTCGCATGATTACCGAAGACAAAATTACTGAGATTTTCTGTA
>JAZUHP010000034.1:0-5099 GCA_045641785.1 Bacteroidaceae bacterium | reverse complement strand
ATTAAGTAAGTGATCACAATTATTTTTATAATAGATGCTCTCTATTTGGAAGTAGGTTTTCGTTTGCATTTGAAGGATTGATGCGGGACAACATAAGTACGAAACTAAGTGTTTCGGACGCAATGTTGGGGCGCAGCGCTCTTCATGTCGGAGTCAAGGAACGAAGACGAACGAGATGAAGATAAGCGCAAGGGTGTCAAATGAAACGGAAAGATACGACAAAGAGAGTGCAGATATTATGAAAATCACTTACTGTAATATTATAAAATAATTTTGATTACTTACTTATTTACTGAAGTTTCTTTCTATTTCCATACGTGGCTTGTTCATGAATGGAGATGACTGCACATCAATAACTTTAAGGAAATTGCTCCACCCTACTTCCTTATCGAATTCTGTTGCCTGATAGTATCCCAGAGCCTCTTTGTAATCCGAGATATAATAGGCAGCCCTGTTGTACGAATTGTCATACAAATCACTATTCATAGGAAACATGACAACACCTGGTGAACACAACTCGTATGGTTCATCTATACCTTCACAAGGATAAGGAGTTGTACAAGCGATGTGACTTACCGACTTGATGGCACGAAGAAGCTCGGTACGCAGCTGCTTGAAAGGATTGTTTTTAGCACCAACCTCAGTCAACCTGTTATCAAGGATGCGAAGCATGTCTGTGACAGAGTAAGAGCACGCCATACAAACGGTAACATAATACTGTAAATCTTCTCTTTCCTTAGGATATCTTTCGAATGCTTCCGTAGCACCTTCTGTAGGAGCATATCTGAGCCAGTGCACCAAATCCGACCCATTGCATACAGAGATTTTTTTGCCATCAATGTCTTCGGTATTGTCAAACAGTCCATCTGCAATCATATATGGACTTAGATGCGATGGAATCATATCCAATGTGTACAAATAATGCTCATTTGCCATCGCACATTCCGTTGCAGCCAAACGGATATAAGGAGCAAATGTATCGCCATACGTTGGCAATTCTGAAGTAGAAGGCTGAATAGACTCATTGTTGGTGAATTTCTCTGTCAATGTGTCCGTAACCTTCTTCAATACAGTAGTGATGCTGTTAAGTTTTGTGAGGTTGTAGAATCCAAGATCTAAATAGTAATCTTTATGTCCTCCCCACCATTCATCAGAAGCACAGTAATCCACGAACTGACAAAAAGCATTCTCCAAACCTGCATCGTCAGCATTTGCACTCTTCAGAAGACTTATCAGTTTTATGTAGTTACCGCCTTCGTCAGGCGCAATCTCCATTGAAGAAAGCAGATATTTTGCAGCTTTTGCGTATGTATAGATATTCTCATACATATTCATGAGACACGCATCGGTGTAGAGCACGTCAACGCCACCAGCATCAAGAATACCGTTTGTCACGTCAGCAGCGGTAAGCGACTTATAATCTAAATTGTCGTCAAAAAGTATGGCACGTGTTGAACCTTTACCATCTTGTACTATATCCCAGCCTCCACCATGGTCGGCGATAATGAGTAAAGTACGCTTAGTGTCAGGGTACTTGCTTTTGCTCCATTTGATGAAGTCTGCAAGTCCTTCCTCGCACGACATGTCGTATGTATAATCGCCTATCCTCTCAGACATTAAGTTGTCTATATAGTATTGCTTAGAAAAAGCGTCCAATAATGGGTAGATGGATGACATCTCTTTGAAAGTTCCCTTGAATCTTGCGTTGTCATCGTATGTGAATCGTCGAGTGCCATCGAAATTACCATATCTGTCATCCTCTTGCAAATTGCGTGAGAGCTTGTACTGGAAAGTAATCTTGACATTTTCGTCACCACCCTCATCGATAGCCTGCATGATGTTGGATAAAATACCATTATCAAGATTGCCGCCACCAACACCATAAATCATTACGAGGTAATTGGGACCCTCCACAGATGGTTCGTTGGGAGTATCATCCGACTCCGTACACGAGTTGATTGCGAGCATGCTTATTGCTGCCACAAGCAATAGAATTACTTTTCTCATAGATGTAGTTTTTTTCTTGAGGAGTTAAAAAGGAATAAAATGGAGTAAAAAGGAGTAAAAAGACGAATGACCGCTAACTCCTTCTAACTCCATCTTACTTCTTAAATAAGGTAATTCAAACGCACGATTGCAACCTTATTGCTATTCACTTTTGAAGAATAGGAAATTTCGATGCATTCATAAAGCCTCAAGTATGGGTCAGATGCCTCTGGAAGAGAAGAGAGATCCTTGAAATTCTCACGTACGCAATCGATAGCAAGATTGCCAACCACGTCGTAAGCATTCTCAAGGTCTGTTTCAACAGTCTTGCCTGCCAATGCATTATTGAGGAAGTCAACCACTTCGTTCAACTTAGTGAGAGATTCTTCGGAGAAAGCATTTACAGCATAATTATGCAACTTAACAGAGTTGATTGTGACAGTAGTCTTAGGCACAGAAGCCTCAAGGGTGCTACAGTCAAAGATGTATACTATGTCTGGATCTGGGTTTGAGCACCAGAGTTTAATCTTAACCTTCTCTTTCTTGAGTTCATATCTCACATCATTGTCAAGCTTCTCGACCTCTGCCTTGATGGCATCTGCCATGAGTTTTTCAATTCCTTCCGGAGATGTGTAATCAATCTCTGCGAGAGCTTTCTGAGCTGCTATCATAGCTTTGCTAACTGCCTCAACTGTGGCGTTTGAGAGATTTCCGTTAGTTGCTACATAGTCAGGCATAAGTGCTGACACTACCAATTTCTCGTGACGTAGTGTATCTTCATCATCACCACAGCTTGTAAACAAGCACATTGAAGTGCAGACCATTGCAACGAGTGCAATAACAGAATAAAACTTTTTCATATTATTTCAATAATTTAAGTTTTTGAAGTAGATAAAATGAAGATATCTCTTACTCTCCCTTGATGTAGTCAGCATACTTAGACCAAACAGGTGCCTTCTTGTAAGCTTCAACACTGGAAGATGGAACATAGATTGTTATGCCGTTACCTGCGAAATCCAGTTTAGAGAATGCATCAACGGCTATTCCGTTGGCAAGTTCTTTGAGAGTGGCTGGCTTGTCGCCCTTGACATGAATCTTTGTCAGCGAACTATCCCTTGCGAAGACATTGAGTCCCATTGAAGTGACACTTGCAGGGATTGTAGCAGAAACCGCAGATTTGCAATCAGAGAAACAATCATCACCGATTGATGACACTCCGTCTGGTATGTTTATCTTTTCGAGATTTGGACATGCTCCGAATGCATTTTCGCCGAGCTTAGCATCATTGAACTTGAAGACAGACAGATCACGGATACCAGTCTTTACAAAAGCAAAAGATGCAATGTTGGTGATGACGCCATTGACTGTTATGTCTGTCAGATTGATTTCAGAATCGAAACAGCTCTTAGGAATCTCTGTTATTGTGCTTGGCAGTACAACCTTCTGCAAGTTCTGAACTTCGTTAAACATATCTTCGCACATATCTGTTATGCCTTCCTCAAGCACAACCTCTGTTACGCCACTTAAACGTAATATACGCATACCTCCTAAACTACCACTATCAGTGTTCACATAGTTCTTCAGCTTGCCAGGCAAAGTGATTGACTTCAACTCTCTTGCGAAACTGAAACATTCGTTGTACAGCGTAGTGAGGGTCTTTGGCAGCGAGATGCTTGTAATGTTGCAGCCGTAGAATGCCTTTGGACCAATGGTAGTGACGGTGTATGTCTTGCCATTGTTCTCTACTGTCTCAGGAATAACTATTTCACCTGTGTATTTGGAAAGAACATCCTTGTACACAACTCCAACCTCATTGTCGTTGATGACGCAATAGTTGATGTCATTATCCGAGAAGCGGTTAGAAGGCTGAGTATAAGTAAACTCCTTCTCCCATATTGCGGTCAAGCCTGAACTTGTCCGAACAGCACAATTGATCTTGCCATCCAAGTAAAGATCCTGGTTCTGCATTGTTGATTCAAGAAGGTTCATGGCACTAATCATCGCGTCATAGATTTCATTCCTCCTATTAACATCAAAAAAATGAGAACCATCTTTTTCTATGACTCCATCAATCTTCTCGAGTTCCTGATACATAATCTTCGTGAGATGCTCCACCACCCTCTCTTCTCCTTCCGGATCAGTCTGGAATGGATTAGAGTCCTTGTCACGATCGATTCTCACACGGGCAAAGAAATCCGTATAAGATGGTTTAGGAGCCTCCGGAGTGACCTCATCATCGCCACAAGATACAAAAGTGAATGTACCGCATACGATTGCCGCCATGAAGGCAACCATTGATATAAGTTTCTTCATTACTTCAAATTATTTTGCAGAAAATCCTATTACTAATTGCTTACGCATAAGCTCGCATGTGTACTCTCCATACATTTCGTAGTTTTCATCTTCCCCGATAAGATCACCCCACATTGGTGCTGAGTAATTAGGAACGCGGCAATTTTCTGAGTAATCACCATTAGCTACCGTATATACCTCCTTGACACCAGAATAGCATGACAGATCACAATCTGCATTCTGGTTCTTGCCTGCGATAACAGACTCAAGGTTTGACTTGGTTGCCACAACAGCGGCAACGCTATCCACACCTTCTTCGCCATTTACTGATGCACAGTAATATTTATAAAACTCCCTGTTGAGTTTGGAATCAAAGCCCTTAGAAGAGTTAGATGTAGAAAGTACGACATCCTGATGCTTACCGTTGCGATAGATTTTGAGAGTGACATCATAGACGTCAAGTACATTGATACCGTATGACACAGTATAGATTTTTACCGTCTGAGGTTTCTGCTCTTCCTGCTTATTTCCCTCGGTTATGTCATCTTTATCATCTCCACAAGATACGAATGATACTGCTGCTATTGTCATGACGATGTAGCAGAAAAAAGAAAAATACTTTTTCATTGTTTATAATATTTTTTAGGAAGTAGTTAAAATGGGGACCCACCCTAACCCTTTGTTCACCCTTGCGCTTAACGCCTTCAACTGCGAGCTTCCTTCGTTGCTCTTGTTTCAGTCGAGCGCTGCGCCCCAATCGTTCAGAAAAGATATTCAATCTTTTCTTCCGATTGTCCTACAGGGAGGGGACTGAGTTACTC
>JAZUHP010000033.1:0-6507 GCA_045641785.1 Bacteroidaceae bacterium | reverse complement strand
GACAATACCAGAGATGAAGTTTATGGATGACTGTCTGGAACAGGCTTATAAGGACGAAACGCGTTTCATGACACAGATAGAGGCAAGTACCATCCTGGCTTTCCTCATCACCATCATCGGTGTATTCTGCCTCACGATGTTCGAGACGGAGTATCGTCGCAAGGAGATTGCCATCCGCAAGGTGATGGGCAGCAGTGTGGAAGAGATTCTGTTGCTCTTTACAAGACGTTATGCGATTCCGCTTATTCTGTCTTTCTTGATAGCAGCACCTGTAGGTTACTACATCAGTGAACAATGGCTGCAGAACTTTGCCGAGCATACGCCTATCTATTGGTGGTTGTTCCCTGTGGCATTCGTCATTGTCAGCATGGTTGTCTTGCTTACTGTCATCATCCGAAGCTGGCGTGTGGCAACCATGAATCCTGTGGAAAGTATCAAAACAGAATAAACAAAATTAAAACAATATACAATTATGATTAAGATTGAAAATCTCTCGAAAGTATTCCGCACTGAGAATGTGGAGACAACAGCGTTGAATGGTGTAAGCCTGGAAGTGAAGGAAGGCGAGTTCGTGGCAGTCATGGGACCTTCGGGTTGTGGCAAGTCAACACTTCTGAACATCCTCGGATTGCTGGACAATCCCGATAGTGGCAACTACTACCTCGGTGGTGAAGAGGTCGGTCACCTGAAGGAGAAGGATCGCACCAAATACCGCAAGGGGCGCATCGGCTTCGTGTTCCAGAGCTTCAACCTCATCGATGAACTGACCGTGGAAGAGAACATCGACTTGCAGTTGAAGTACCTCAAGGTGCCAAAGGCAGAGCGCAAGCAACGTGTGCTGGACATCCTTCGTAAGGTGAACCTCTCACAGCGTGCCACGCACTATCCTCAGCAACTCTCGGGCGGTCAGCAGCAGCGCGTTGCCATTGCCCGTGCGGTGGTGGGTAAGCCAAAGCTGATTCTTGCCGATGAGCCAACGGGTAACCTCGACTCAAAGAATGGTCTCGAAATCATGGAACTGCTCTCGCAGCTCAATGCCGAAGGCACAACAATCGTGATGGTAACTCACAGCCAGCACGATGCAGCCTATGCTAACCGCATCATCAACCTCTTTGATGGTGAAGTGGTTGAAAATACCATACTTTGACATAAAAACTGTGAATAAGCATATCTTGACGGAATTATTTATTCTAAGATATTATAGGGGGGCGTTTTCAAGTCCCCCTATAATTATGACACCGACAAACCTTTCTTCTTTTCTGGTGCTCCCAACCCTTGCTTTTGAGTGCCATCCCAATTAGTGAGCTGGTCAGCACATCCATTGGAACCACCAAGAGACACATACGTCTCTGCACTGCATGACATGTGATCTACAAATGCACAGAAGTTGTTAATGGCAGACTCCGAGAAATCAACCTCTTTTGAAGCAAACAACCTTGTCCAGCTGCAAACGCACTCTTCACGAAAATTGCTGCAGTCTTTCCATGACATGTCTGACAGGAACTCTTTTACAGATGCTTCAATACCATTGTTGCTGAACAGCGAAAGGTTATGTTTTGAAGCAGATGCCATTATCCCATAATAGATCGATGATACCTCCTTTGGGGTGAATGAAGTTCTGGTGGTCAGTGCAAAGGCACGGAGTGCAGATCGCCCTTCTGATATAAACTTGTCAAGAACGCTATTGCGTCTTGACGCCTGTGCTTCAGCCTCTCGTCTGGCTTCCTCTGCAAGACGTTCCTCGCGTTCCTTGCGTTCCTTGAACTTCCTTGCAGCCTCATTGAACTCTGGCTCTTTCCAAAGAGCATTCCACTGAATAGAAAGATTCTCATAAGCAGAACGAAGGTCTCCCAATTCTCTCTCAGCTTTGTCTGCGCGAGTTTTCTCTGCTATTCTGTTATTGCGGAGTTTCTGTACAGCATCCTCATCAATGAGAGTCAATCGAAATTTGAGACCATCTATCTCCTCTGTCAACTTGGTTACCTTGACATTGAGTTCCTTAATCTCTGCTTCCTTCTTCGAAATAAGACAGTCCTTATCCTTCAGTTCCTTTGCGAGGTTCCTGTTGCTGTCCCATGACATGCGATACTGTTGCCCGAAAGATTCTGCCGTTGGAGTCTGTTTCCACTTCAATCCAGAAGCCTTGACGACACTCTCAATGGTTTCCTTGGCTCCTGCCTTGTATGCATCCTTAATCTTCTCTGCCTCTTCTTTCTTGAACTTGCTAGGCTGAAAGATCTTGGCAAGGAATCCTGATTGAGCTGTCTTCAGTTCCTTTTGTGCTTCATCCTTCTGATGTTGGATGATTGCCGTTTCTGCTTCAATCTCTGCTTTCTGCTGTTTTGCCTCTTCGATGGCTAACTTTGCCTTACGCTCTGCTTCAAGTGTGACTTTGTCCTTGTGCTTGCGCACACGCTTCTCCTCATCAGAGAGTTCCTCGTAAGGGATGCCACGTTCAAGTCCATACTTGCAACCAACCTCATTATGATAATCGGTGTGAAGCTGTGTGAGGTAGTCAGACTTATCCTTTCGGGTCTCACCCCAAACCTTGGCGTATGACACACGCTCAACCATGCCCTTGGTTGCTTCTCGCTTGGTGTAGTTGTCTCGCTCGTCCTTTGGCAAAGCCTTCCATTCCTTGGTAGTGAGTTCTACATCAGGATTGTCATTTCTGACATACACATTGCCTATACGTCCTCGTTTCTTGACCTGTTCAACAGGAACCGTGAGGACATGTGCGTGGATGCTAGTCTCATCGCAATGAACACAGAATCCGATGATGTTTTCCTCGCCCCATTTACGGCAAGCGAACTTGTAGGTGTCCACTGCCCAGTCACGGATGGCTTGCATCAGGACGATGTCACTTTGATCTGCATTTGGGTCAGAGGTGTCAAGTTCCTGATCACCGAATGCGAGTCGTTTCATCACATCATGGTCACCACCAAAAAGAATGTTCACAACGCAATTCGGAGTGTTCTTTGAAACCTGTCCAGGATGGTCAGCATCCATATAAGGCTTGAACCCAAGCTCATCAAATCGCTGCTGAAGGCGCATGTGCAACGGAGTTGGATTAGAACCAAGAGACACTATCTTCGCTCCTTTCGTGACCTCAAAGTTGAGGTGCTTGCGGGAGAAGTTGTAGTGGTTGTTCTTGTCCTCCTCCGCATTTTTAAGCTGGTAACGTTTCTCGTCCCAGCCTCTGCGCTCTGCCTCGTTTCCGACTTGTGCTGAGAAAGACTTCTTGTCTTCTCCCACATGGATAGAGGCGCGCGGAATATTCGTTTCCATATTTGTTGTCTTGTTTTAGAATCCAGTGATACCACTGGCAGTATGTGTGTAAATGTGGCATCGGGTCTCGGGCAGCGCCTGAGCATAATTGGACTTTTTAAGGGAACCATCGTCAGTGGTGATTCTAAAAGTCCCTATTATGTTTAGGACTTTTAAAAAAAGTCCGCTTCACACCCGTTGTCGAGGCTGCCTCCCATATCCTCCCGCTTATGACTAACCACTCTCATCGACAAGTTCCAGATCCAAGGTATCTATGAGCAGTTGGAGCGCAGGATTGCGTTGAATCATCCGCTGAAGAATCTGCTGATGCGTTTCCTCCATGAGCAGGAAGTCTGCAATGTCAAGTCCTGCTGATCGTTGTCCAACAGTCGCTCTCTTTTCTAGAATATCAGACATGTGAACTGAACGACAAATATCTTTCAGGACGGTCGCTTTCTGACTCCATACGTCCCAACCACCAAGGTCAGGCATCAGAACAACATCACGATAGCGAAGAACTGAGAGACAATCCTTCTTGAAGCATCCCTGCACACCACCAGTAGCAAGCCATACATACTGAGGGATGAAGTGGCTGGCAATGATAGCAGTCTTCTCGCTCTCCACCAGTACGACCTGAACATTAGGCATGGTTGCCAGAAGATGCTCCCCGAACAGGCACTGGCAAAGGTTGAAGTTTTCCTGCCTCAGAAGACTATGTGCCCAACAGACGTGCACACCATCACCCTTGATGCGATGTCCAGTCTTGGCATCATACGCCATCACCTTACCGCTTCTAATGTTACCAAGAGAATCGACCTGCCAGAAGATGGTGGAACCTCCCCATAGTTTTGCCGTACCAACATTGTACAAATCAAACAGCCGCTTAGTCTCTTTCTCGCCAAATCGTTCTTTCAGGAACATAAACAGCGGATTGATGCCAAAGGATGTAAATGTACTCTGCATGACAGAAGGGGAAATGAAGGAAGGCTCCTTCTTCTCAGCTGCCTTGTTGTTTGGCACATTTGCAGACTCCCTCGACTCCAAGGGTTTCTCCGATGGATTATCAAAGAAGTAATCCTTGGGAGTGTAGTGGTAACCGCAAGAATTGACATGGTCGCACAAGCCTACATTGTCAGGAAACACAATCAATCCCTCCGCATCAACATAATGCACGAAGCATTTGTTTCTCCCACAGGCGGGGCAAGTCCCCTTGCTACCTGTCTTGTATTTCTCAAGATGGAATCTGTATTCAGCCATTGTCTTCATCTTTTGGGGTTAAAGTGCAAGAATCATCCTCGTTTGCAGTTTGCATTTCTGCACTTTTGCAGTTTCTCTTTTCGACAGCGGGTTCCTTCGCTTGTTCAAACTGCGAAACTGCAATAGTGCAAACTGCAGCAGACTTGTCATCTTGCATTTTCTCATAGCAGCCATGAGAGACCTTCTTGATTCTTGGAGGTTTCTGCTTGGACATCTTCTTGAGCATATCGAACATAGTACGGTCAGGAATGTTCCATTTCTTGGCTGCGGTCTTTGCCATCTCGGTGGTAAACTTGTCTGGCAAGCCTTCGAACCAAAGTTCTTTGGTATCACCGACCTCAGCCTCTTCCATAGCATTGACAATGCGCTGATAGGAATCCTCGAAATACTCTGTCATGCGAATGGCTCCCTTGACAGAATGTAAGTCAACATAGTCCTTATGCACTTCACCAGAAGCCCATCGAAGAAGATGGATGATGAGAGCCAGGCGTGCCGCATTGCTGCAAGTCTTCATCTGGCGACTCTCCACGAGACTGTCTTCTTCCACGGCATTGACTGATTCTATTATGCCATTGTACCAACCGTAGAAATAATCCAGCGCATCATCAGCCATTGTCAGACGCTTAGGTTCGACACCGTTGCCCTTCTCGTTTACCATGCATTCTAATGAGAGGAGTTTGCCGATGGTGTCTCGCCATCTTCCGGTCATATCCCGTCTTGGCGTATTAGCCATTTGCTTCTGCCAGAGAGAAATCTTACGATTATGAGGGAATACAAACAGAAAGCGGTCGGTAAGTCCACTTGCTGTGTATTCCTTCTTGATAATCTCTGACATCAACTGTGTCTGGATGGAACCGATGACGTTGATACATGGAGTGTTGATGTGAATCGGACGAGGATCAGTCTTGCGGATGGTGTCCAAAGGTTGACCACTCCAAGCAGACAGGAGCAATTCAAGCAGAATACTATCCTTGCCGTACCTGCTCGCTTGCTTGAAGAGAGAAAGAATCTCATCTGTAAACACAGCAACACCACGGAGATTGTCATTGTGGACAGTCATGAGTGCTTCAGGAGTGAAGTCTGATACGACCGTCTTTACAAGATGTGGTTTCCCAGAACGTCCTGCACCATCCTCTTCCTTCTTACCTGCATGTTGCTCGTAAGCATCCAGTTCCTTGTTGTACTTCTCTCGATTGATCTCATCCTTCTCACGTATGGGCTTGTAGGCAAAGCTCATGGGAGGAGTCTTGCCAAGTCCTGGACGACCTACCAGCATCATGTAGAGTGCCGGTGAGGTCGCCCATTCTCCCTTGATAAGGATCTCGTGACTGTTACCGATAGCAGTTGATGCTGCTGAAAGCATGGCTGCTGCAGCATACTCGATGTTGAAGTTCTCGTAAGCAGACAAATCAAGTAATATCTCCTGAACCTTCTCAGAGAACACATCGAGAGGGAATCTTGAAATCTCGATGCCCTCCACATCACTGCGGATGTCATTGCAAAGTTCCTGTACTAACATACCTTCTTGTCTCCTTTCTTGTTAATCAGAGTATGTGATGCAGACTGTTCAATGTTCTTTGAGTTCTTGCAATAAGTCGCCACGGTTACGTCCTTAGCCCTCTTGCTCCTAATCGCATTAACATCAGACAGAGCATACATATTCTTGATACCAAACTTGATGTGACACAGATAGCCTCTGCGGTGCCATGTCCACAGAGTAGCCTTTGTCACATTGAAAATCTTGCAGACCTCGTCTGTAGAGAGGAATTTCTCTTCTGGTTCCTCTTCATGAGCGAGCGCACGTTCCTCTTCCCACTCCTTGCGAGCCTGCTTGATAAGCATCTCTCCAAAGTGTTGGAGGTCGTCAGCGGTCACTTCAAGTTTTACCTGACCGCCAGACTTTACCAAAGATAAGATGTCAATCATCATTGATCATTCTTTAATGGTTCTTATACGTTCGCTGTCTGACTCGTAAACCAGGGT
>JAZUHP010000032.1:0-31566 GCA_045641785.1 Bacteroidaceae bacterium | reverse complement strand
AATGCGCTTATGAATTCTTGAAAATTTAATAATTCTATCATAAGTAAGTAATCAAAATTATTTTATAATATTGCAGTAAGTGATTTTCATAATATCTGCACTCTCTTTGTCGTATCTTTCCGTTTCATTTTCAGTCATGATGCCCGCATCACTCCTTCAAATGCAAACGAAAATCTACTTCCAAATAGAGAGCATCTATTATAAAAATAATTGTGATCACTTACTTAATAAGTTGAAATTGTACTAAAAACGGTGCAAAATTATATCATTTATTGCGAACACGCAAGCATTGAGATATAATTTTTATTTTTTTGTATTCGCTTAATCGTATGTGCGTTGGCTACGCCGAAGATACTCACGCTCAACAAAACTCAAATAAATTTGGTTTTGTATTCGCTTAATCGTATGTGCGTTGGCTACGCCGAAGATACTCACACTCAACAAAACTCAAATAAATTTGGTTTTGTATTCGCTTAGTCGTATCTTTGCATAATAAATAATATGATGGAAGAAAGCGATAAACAAGGTAAACATAATAATACGGAAGATGATTCTGTAGGTGCTATTCCAAAGCACACGCTGAAGTCTAAGTTGCTTCGTGTGCTAATGTGGATTGCGCTTACTCCTTTTTTGTTGTTTCTTTTTGTTTCCTTACTGATATATTTCCCTCCTGTACAAAAGGCTGCAGTTGATTGGGCATCTGGATATCTGTCAGAAGAGATGGGTATGCAGGTGACTGTGGATAATGTGCGCCTTAAGTTTCCTCTCGATCTTCATGCTGGTGGTATGCTTGCTATTCAGGAAGGTGATACCATTCTCAATGCAGAAGGACTTGATGTAAGTGTCAGGATGATTCCTCTCTTCAAGAGTGTTGTTGAGGTGGATGAGGTGTGTCTTCATAATGTGAGAGTCTATACTCGTGACCTTGTGGAGGCTTGTTTGATTAAGGGACATGTTGGTGAACTTGGTCTTAATTCGCATTCTACAAGTCTTAAACTTGAAGAGGCAGTCTTGTCAAAAGCTTGGGTTAATGATGCCAATCTTGCCATTGTTCTTGCAGATTCTGTGCCAGAAGACACTACTACTTCTGAACCTGTCAACTGGAAAGTGCTTCTTGAGGATATCGCTGTTGATAATGTTTCTCTTCGACTAAACACTGGAGCGTGGGACTCTATTGCAAATAAGTGGATCATTGACAAGGGTGCTGATGCAATGGATGTAAAGGCACGTCTCGGCAAAGCTTCCCTAAGAGGTTCACTTGATCTTGCAAATGAGGTTTATCAGGTTGACAAGTTCAAGATGAGTGGTTCCTCAGTAGGGTATTCCAACATGTTGTCCCTTTCGGATATTAGTGCAGAGGTTGACTCTGTCATATATAAAGGTAATGGGGACTTGACTGTTGCCATAAAACACCTTGCCGCCAAAGAGAAGAACGGATTGCAGGTGAAGGATGTGAATGGTCATGTACTTATGGACTCTCTTAGTTTGACTGTTCCTGACTTATCCGTTTTGACATCTGACTCCAAGTTGGATATGAAAGCCAAGATGGACATGAATGCTTTTGACAGTATCAATCCTGGTCGTTTCTCCACTAATATAATGGCACAGATTGGTAAGGATGATATTCTTGCTGGAACAAAGATGGCAGAGTCATTCCTTGAACCTGGTACTGACTTGAAGGATGTGAGACTGATGATTGCACAGAACCTTCCTGTCAAGCCGATAGAGGTGGAACTTGATGCCGAAGGTAATCTTGTGGATCTCTATGTGAATAAGTTGCATGCCTTTGCTGATAGATTCCTTACGTTGGACGCAACTGCAAGCATGGAGAGAGGGGAACAGTTGGAAGCAGATGCAAAGGCAACCCTCAAGTCTGCCCGTGTTCAGGTAAATGCAGATTATAACTTGAATACAGAGAAGTATCGTGCAGACTTGACTCTTGACGGATTCCGTACAAGTGACTGGATGAGAATGGATGAACCTCTTGTTGTCTCGGGAACTGTTAAGGCTAATGGACAAGGCATAGATATATACTCTGAAAGAACAAGGGCTATTGTCAATATGGCTCTCAGCGAGGCAAGGATGGGAAAAGTGAATCTTAGTTCTACTGAGGCAGAATTGACTCTTGAGAATCATATTCTCGATCTTAATCTCGTATGTGACAATGATGTGCTAAAGACTGCCTTTGACTTGACTGGTGAGGTAAAGAAGCGTGGGGTGGATGCTAACCTCAACATAGACCTTCCTTATGCTGATATTCATGGCATGGGACTGTATGATGATACCCTGAAGGTTAGTACTCAGGGACAGTTCTCACTTAATACCAATATGGAAAACCTGCTTAAGTGCAGCGCACATGTTGATGGGCTTAATATCCTTATTGGTAAAGACAGTCTTACTACAAATGACTTTGATTTTAAGGGCGAAACAACTGTTGACTCTACTTATGCCTCTTTGTATACAGGTGACTTGTCATTTAACTTTGATACTCCATACAACATTCTTAAGTTGCTTGATAAGTTTGATGTCCTGTCAAGAAAGATGCAACGACAGTTGAAGGATAAGGCTCTCAACATAGATGAACTCAAGGTATACTTCCCTGAGCTTTGCTTAAATGCAAGTGCAGGTAAGAAGAATCCTTTGTCTGCAATTCTGCGTACTTATGGAGTGTCATTCTCCGACATGGTTGCTGATGTGGATATGGGACCAGAGGCAGGTATCGTGGGAACAGCTCATCTATATGACTTATGCTATGATACGGTAAGGATAGACACCACGTTTGTGAATATATATCAGGAGAGCAGGCGTATATCCTATAAGGCAGGTGTGGTATGTAGCGACCAACCAATGTTTGATGCCTTCCGTGCCTATCTCGATGGATATCTTGCTGCACGTGAAGCAGAGGCACATCTCACATTCTTTGACAAGAATAATGACAAGGGTATAGACTTGGGTATACACTCTTCCGGTAAGGAGATTGGTACATCAGATACGCTTGTGAACTTCTATCTCTTCCCGGAGACACCTACTATAGCATTCCGTAAGTTCAAACTTAACGATAATAATTTTGTTAATATCTGTAAGGATAATCACATAAATGCAGATGTGCATCTGCACTCTATGTCAGACAGCTGTGCCATAAGTCTTACAGCAGGACTCAATTCTTACAGGAAACAGTGGGCAAATGCATCTGTCCAGAACCTTAATCTTGGAGAGATTGTTGCTGTCGTGCCATTCCTTCCAAAGATGACAGGACAGATGTACCTTGATGCTATGTTTAACCAGAACAGGGATGATGATAACTTCTGGATTGGTGGTTCGGCAGGTGTCAAGGACTATACGTATGAAAACATGAAGGTTGGTGACCTTGATGCCGACTTTGACTATAAGCCTGATGGTCTTGTGAAGCACACCGTACAGGGACAGTTGGCATATGATGGTATGGATGTGGCATACCTTAATGGTACGTATCTGGCAGAGGATAATGGAGTTCTTGATGCCTCACTCACATTGCTTGATATTCCTGTTTCGTTAGTAAATCCATTCATTCCTGACCAACTTATAGCCCTTGATGGAAATGTTGCGGGAGAATTGTCTGTACGTGGTCCAACGGATCACCTTATATATAACGGTGACATCATGCCTAATGATGTTAAGGTAAAGAGTGACATGTACTCGCTTCGCCTGAGTCTTGAGAATGACACCATCAGCATCAAGGACAGTAAACTGATGTTTGATCGTTTCCCTATATATGCTGCAGATAAGACACCTATAACTATCAATGGTAGTGTGGACTTTGCCGACATGGATAACATGGGAATATCTATGGGTATCTACGGCAAGAACTTTAAGCTTATAGAGTCCAAGCGTACAGGAAAGTCTGTACTCTTTGGCGATGCGTATGGTGACTTCTTCTGTAGAATGTCGGGTACTCTTAATGACCTGTCAGTTCGTGGTATGGTAAATGTACTTGGTTCTACGAATGTGACTTACATAATGACAGAGACTCCACTTTCACAGGGAGATAGACTTGATGATATTGTCACGTTTGTTGATTTGTCAAAACCTTCTAATGCAGAGGAACAGAACGTGAACAAGTCTATGTTGGGACTTGACATGAACATCACACTTACTGTGGAGGACGGAGCAAAGATCAATTGTGAGTTCTCTGCGGATAGGCAGAGCTATATATATGTAAGAGGTGGTGGTTCTTTGGCAGTCACTTCTACTCCAGAGGGTGTGTTCTCTGTGATAGGTCGACTTACAGTCAATGATGGTGAGATGAAGTACACTCTTCCTGTCATTCCTCTCAAGACATTCACCATAGAGAGTGGCAGCTATGTTGAGTTTACTGGTGAGGTGATGAATCCAACTCTCAATATCATAGCAACAGAACGTACAAAGGCGGCTGTGTCAAGTGATGGCGCTACTCGTAGTGTTGTCTTTGATGTGGGAATGAAGATTACAAACACATTGTCTAACATGGGACTTGCATTTACTATCGATGCCCCAACAGATGGCGCAATACGAAGTGAACTGGAGTCTTGTACTGATGAAGAGAAGAACAAGCTTGCTGTTGCTCTCCTTGCCACAGGTATGTATATCTCTGACAGTAACTCTTCGTCTTTGACTGCTAATAACGCACTTAACACGTTCCTTCAGTCAGAGATCAATAACATTGCAGGTAAGGCACTTAACTCGTTTGTCGATGTAAGTCTTGGTATAGACCAGCAGACGTATGGTAATGGTATAACAGGTACGGACTACTCATTCAAGTTCAGTAAGCGTTTCTTCAATGACCGTCTCACCGTTATCATAGGAGGCCGTGTGTCAGACAATAAGGATGTGAACAAGAGTTCTGGACTTGGTTCTTTCATTGACGATGTATCACTTGAATGGCGTCTTGATAATAGTGCTACTCGATATGTTCGTCTGTTCCATGGCAAGGACTTTGAGAATATAATGGAGGGCGTGCTTGAGAAGAATGGTGCCGGTGCTGTGTTCCGTAAGAAAGTGGACAAGTGGACGGATCTGTTCCTGTTTAAGTGATAAACTGAACTTTTATAATTCTTCGGTTGTGCAGTTGTTATTGCTTGTGGTGTTTTTCCAAATATCTGTTTTGGGAATCTTCTGCTAAAAGCTGAATCGTGTACCTCACAGTTAGATGATTTGCGAAACTTAAAAGAATCGTAGTGAAAAAGATTATATCATACATATTATTATTTGTCTTTCTGACAGCTTGTTCTACTACGAGCAATCTGCCAGAGGATGAGTTTCTCTATACCGGAATCAAGGAGATAAAGGTTGAAGGCAAGAAAGGTACTCTTGCTGAGGCTGCAGTCCTTGAAGAAGTAGAGGGTGCATTGGCATATGCCCCAAACAACTCTTTCTTTGGTAGTTCTACATTGCGCACTCCTCTTCCTATAGGATTGTGGGTATATAATAGTATGGGAGGTAAGGAGCATAAGGGTATCAGCAAGTGGTTCTTCAATACGTTTGGTGCAACGCCACGTACCATAGGCATGGCAGCTCCTGTCACTCGTACCCAGATTGCACAGAATGTACTCCAAAACTATGGTTATTTTCAGGGAACAGTAGACTACAGACTCATTCAGGGAAAGAATCCTCGTACAAAGAAGATTGCCTATGACATTCATCTTGGTCAGGCATATCACCTTGATTCTATTGCATACGTTTTTCCTGATGAGAAGGACAGCATTATCCATGCAACATCTGGCGAAAGTTTCCTAAGGAAGAACAAGCAGTTTGCTGTGGTAGATCTTCTTAATGAGAAGTCACGTCTTACGTCAGAGTTCCATAATAACGGATATTACTATTATCGTCCTGATTATATCAATTATCTTGCAGATACGGTTGCACATCCTGGTGGTGTGACTCTCCTTGTCGCTCAAGATCAGGACGTGCCTGAAAAGGCGTTGCGACAGTGGAAGTTTGGACGTGTCTCTGGTTTCATACGTAAGAGTGGATTGACAACAGGTAATCGTAGTGGTGGAAGTGGCGCTCGTATGATGGCGTATGATGATACCCTTTTCATGAAACGTCTTACTCTTGCGTATCAGGGAAAGGTTGTACCTATTAAGCCACGTGTAATGTTCCGTAACTTCAAGTTCTGGACAGGACGTACTTATAGTGAGGAACGAGTGGCAAATACTGTTACGGCATTAGGAAACATGGGTATCTTTACCAATGTGAATTTTGCCTTTACTCCTCATGATACGACAGATACCTGTTCTGTTCTTGATGTACGACTTGATGCTACGATGGATAAACTCATCGACTCGGAGGTGGAACTGAACTTCTCGCAGAAGAGTAACTCTCAGGTAGGTCCTGATGCTTCAATCACTTTCTCACGTCGAAATGCATTCCGCTATGGAGAGACGTTCTCTTTGAAACTGCGTGGTGCATATTTCTGGCAGACACGTGATAGGAACTATAGTGCCAATGAGATGGATACATATCAGTATGGTGCAGACGTGTCCATGTCTTACCCTTGGACTGTGTTTCCTACGTTGGCAAATAAGTTTACCAAGTATCCAACATCTACTAAGTTTGGAGTGTCTTTCACCAGAGAGAATGTAGCTAATTTCTATAGAATAAACAGACTCTCTGTTGGTGTCGACTACAAGTACCAGACGTCTAAGTATGAGTCACATGTGTTTACACCTTTACAGATAACATTGAGTGACCTCCGCCATCTTGACAGTAATGTCGGTAATAACAGTTTAATGGCTGGTACAGTTGGTTTCCTTACAGATGAGTATATACCTGCCATTCAGTATGAATACACGTATAATAATTCTTCTAACAGGGCATTAAATGTAACCACTCATTTTTCTGCAATTGTGAAGGAGTCTGGTAACCTTATCAGTGGTGTACAGGGCTTGTTTGGAAAGGGATTCAACACAAAAGGCAAGGACTTTGTGTTCTCTGAGTATAGCCAGTTCCTGAAAGCCACGTTTGAATTGCGCAACAAGTTTATGCTTACCCAGAAGAGCAGCGTGGCAACTCGTGCTCTCTTTGGTGTCCTTTGTGCTTATGGCAACTCAGACGCTACACCTACTTCTGAATGGTTCTACATCGGTGGCGCAAATAGTGTCCGTGCATTTGGAGCAAGATCTTTAGGTCCTGGTTCTACTCCTTATCCATGTGGCGATAGGGATGTGTATCTCTATCATGGTGGTGATATGCGAATAGAGGCAAATGCGGAATATCGTTTCCCTTTGTTTGGTGACCTCTATGGAGCCTTGTTTGTTGATGCTGGTAATGTGTGGAAACTGAAGAATCCGATGGATGCAGATAATTCCACCTCGGTGGTTCAGGATGAGTCAGTAGTCAAGACTTTCCGTTTTAATAACTTCTTTGACCAGCTTGCACTTGGAACAGGTCTTGGTTTTCGCTATGATATGGAGTTCCTTGTACTTCGTTTTGATGTCGGTGTTGCAATACATGCTCCATATAAGACAAGTAGGTCTGGCTATTATAATATCCCTCGTTTCTTTGCAGATGGTGTCGCTTTCCATTTTGCTGTGGGATATCCTTTCTAAAAGAATAAATGTGTACTATAATGGCAATAGAGACTAAAATAAATAATTGGGACAAAGAAACAGAGGCACGTGTGGCAAAGGCTGTGGCATTCTTTAAGGAAGGCTATAACTGTTCCCAGTCGGTTGCTATGACATTTGCTGATGTCTATGGTTTTACGGAACCAATGATGTCCCGTATCTCAGCTTCGTTTGGAGGCGGAATAGGACGTATGCGTGAGACTTGTGGTTCTGCCTGTGCGATGTTCCTTTTAGCAGGTCTTGAAGTTACAAATGTTTATGATTCTCCTTGCTGTGATTCTGATGCGTTAACTTGTGACCAGGAACTAAGTCCATACCCAAGTCAGGAACTGAAAAAGAAGGACTATGAGGTGGTACAGATGCTGGCAGAGAACTTTAGAAAGGAAACTGGAAGTATCATCTGCAAGGAATTGCTGGGATTGAATAAGCAACGTGCTGATGGTACTATCCCGGAGATAAAGATTGTGGCAACTCCTGAGGCTCGTACGGATGAGTACTATAAGAAGAGACCTTGCATCCGTATGGTTGAAACAGGTGTCCGTATTTATATGGATTATCTGAGAAAGAAGTACGAGAAAAGATAAAAGAATTCAAGTTTCGCTTCAATTGTAAGGAGTTAAGTGATGATAAAAAAATAACTTGGTACAAAATGTTTTGATAACTTGGCACGCCTTTACTTTATCTTGTTGGCTATTTTGAAGCTGTTCCTCAGTCACATAGCCCGCTATGCTCCTTCGTCTCAACTCCAAAATATCTCAACAATCTAAAGCAAAATCGTACCAACTTATTATTTTATCATCACTAAAGGGAGTTAAGAGAAGTAAAAGAAGTTAAAAGACGAATGAATGTTCGTTAATTCGGAACGCAGGGTGGTTCTGCAATAACAATCTTCAAGCCCTTCAAATGAGGGAAATGTAGGATTCATAATTTATAACAATGGCAAAGGATAAGGTTCAATATGTATGTAACGCTTGTGGGTATGACAGTCCTAAATGGATTGGCAAGTGTCCTGCATGTGGTGAGTGGAATACCTTTGTGGAACAAAGGGTAGGGGGAAAAACTACCTATGACAAACGTCTACAGTTTTCAAGTATAGGTGCGCCTAAGTCGAGTGCTGTTAGGATGTCCACAATAAAGACAAGTGAGGAGCCACGAATAAATATGGGTGACAATGAACTCAATCGTGTTCTTGGAGGTGGACTTGTCCCTGGCTCTCTTATATTATTAGGTGGTGAACCTGGTATTGGTAAGTCAACACTCATACTTCAGACTGTGTTGCGTTTGCAGAATGTCAAGACATTGTATTGTAGTGGCGAGGAAAGTGCAAGGCAGATAAAGCTTCGTGCTGACCGTATAACGACAGAGCCATCGGAAGTTCTTGTGGTGTGTGAGTCGATGATAGAGAATATCTTCAAGCATATTGAGATAGAGAAACCAGGACTTGTGGTGATTGACTCTATACAAACGATGGCAACAGAAGAACTGGAGTCTGCTCCTGGTTCTGTGGGACAGATTCGTGAGTGTGCTGCTATGCTTCTTAAGTTTGCAAAGGAGACGAATACGCCGATAATAATAATCGGTCACATCACTAAGGAAGGTTCTATAGCAGGACCAAAGATTCTTGAACACATGGTTGATACCGTTCTTCAGTTTGAGGGTGACCAGCATTATATGTATCGTATTGTTCGAGCTATAAAGAACCGTTTTGGTTCTACTGCAGAACTTGGTATATACGAGATGTTGCAAAGTGGTCTTCGACCTGTAACCAATGCTTCGGAACTATTGCTGTCTGATGTAGATAATAGTGAGGGACTTAGCGGTGTTGCCATATCAAGTGCTGTAGAGGGAGTACGACCTTTACTTATAGAGACACAGGCTCTTGTTAGTACCGCAGCCTATGGTACTCCACAGCGTTCCGCTACTGGTTTTGATCTTCGACGCCTGAACATGCTTCTTGCTGTACTGGAAAAGAGGGTCGGGTTCAAGATAGGACAGAAGGATGTATATCTTAATATAGCAGGAGGTATAAGGGTAACAGATACTGCAATCGACCTTAGTGTAATAGCTGCTGTCGTTTCGAGTAACATAGATGCAGGTATTGACAGGACTGTATGCATGACTGGCGAGGTTGGATTGAGTGGTGAGATTCGTCCTGTAAGTCGTATTATTCAACGAATAGCAGAGGCTGAGAAGTTGGGATTCTCTACTATCCTCATTCCAAGTGCCAATATGAACGGGCTGGATAAGAAGGGCTTCAAAATAGAAGTAAGGCCTGTGAGAAAGGTTGAGGAAGCTATCCGAGCACTCTTTGGATAAGTTTTTTTCAAAAGTGTGCAAAAAATATTTTGCAGAACATCAGGATTTTAAGAATCGTTCGCACAAATAATGTGCAATATAGGTTTTGTCGTATCGTTTTTTATTTGTACTTTTGCATCGTCAAAAACGGAAACGCTATTTTGACACTGCGAGTCAATCGTTGCAGAATGTAAAATTGAAAAGATATACTATATGGCACTCTCAAAAACAAGAGCCTTACTTGTTGATGTGGCGCGAGTGCTCTTTGCGAAGAACGGCTTCGAAGGCACCACAATGAATGATATTTCTACTGCATCAAACAAGGGTAGGCGTACTCTTTATACATACTTTAAGAGCAAGGAAGAGATTTACCTTGCTGTCATAGAGGCGGAATTGGAACGTCTGTATGAGAGAATGGAGGAGGTTGCTCGACGCAATATGTCTCCAGAAGAGAAAATTGTGCAGTTGATATTTGCACACCTCGAAGTGGTAAAAGAGGCTGTGTATCGTAATGGAAACCTTCGTGCTGAGTTCTTTAGAGATATATGGAAGGTGGAGTCTGTTAGAAAGACATTTGACAAGAACGAGATAAACCTTTTGCGTCGTGTCATAAATGAGGGCGTTGACAAGGGTGTCTTTGAATGCCGTAATGTACGACTCACTGCAGAGATCGCTCACTTCTGCCTCAAGGGATGCGAGATTCCTTTCATTTATGGACGATATGGTCTTAATGACTCGGATGAGCTCTATCCATATGTACGAAGACTTGTACTCAAGTCGCTTGGAAGAAATTTATTGATTAAATAAGATAATAACATTAAAACAAATAATTTTAATATGGGACTTTTATCAGGTAAGACAGCCCTTATTACAGGTGCTGCACGTGGTATCGGTAAGGCCGTTGCCATGAAGTTTGCTCAGGAAGGTGCTAATATCGCTTTCACTGACCTTGTTCTTAATGACGATATGGCTGCTGGCCTTGAGGCTACTCGTAAGGAGATTGAGGCTCTTGGTGTTAAGTGTCTTGCTTATGCAGGAAACGCTGCAGACTTCGCTGAGACAGAAGAGGTTGTTAAGAAGATTCACGCAGATTTCGGTTCTATCGATGTACTCGTTAATAATGCTGGTATCACAAAGGACGGTCTTATGCTCCGTATGTCTGAGCAGCAGTGGGACGCTGTACTTAATGTAAACCTTAAGTCAGCATTCAACTTCATTCATGCTTGTGCTCCTATCATGCTTCGTCAGCGTGGTGGTTCTATCATCAACATGTCTTCTGTTGTTGGTGTTCACGGTAATGCTGGTCAGTGTAACTACTCTGCTTCTAAGGCTGGTATGATTGGTCTTGCTAAGTCTATCGCACAGGAACTTGGTCCTAAGGGTGTTCGTGCTAATGCTGTTGCTCCTGGTTTCATCGAGACTGCTATGACTGCTCAGCTTCCAGAAGAGGTTCGTAAGGACTGGATGACAAAGATCCCACTTCGTCGTGGTGGTCAGGTTCAGGATATTGCTAATGTTTGTGTATTCCTTGCTTCTGACATGTCAAGCTATGTATCTGGACAGGTTATCCAGATCGATGGCGGTATGAATATGTAATTCTTTTTGGTGAAGAATGAAGATAAGAGAATGAAGAATTGCCATCTGGGTAATTCTTCATTCTTATTTCTATTTCTGTAGTATACAGTAGAGGTTTCTTTGTTCTTCGTTTCCAACGAATATTTGCGTGATTCTTCATTCTTCATTCTTTATTCTGCATTTTCTATGGAAGTAATTTACGAAGACAATCATCTTATAATAGTATCTAAACGCTCTGGAGAGATTGTTCAGGGTGACAAGACAGGTGACGAGCCATTGGGCGAGGAGGTGAAGAGATACATTAAAGAGGCTTATGCTAAACCCGGTAATGTATTTCTTGGCGTTGTACATCGTCTTGACAGACCAGTCAGTGGTCTGGTAATGTTTGCCAGAACAAGCAAGGCATTGCCACGACTTAATAAGATGTTTGCTGGTAGTGATGTTCATAAGACATATTGGGCTATAGTTAAGAATATGCCTCCTGAGGAGGAGGGTACACTTGTTCATTGGCTTGTTCGTAATGAAAAGCAGAATAAGTCGTATGCCTATGATAAGGAGGTGCCAAACTCAAAGAGGGCAGAGCTTGATTATAAGGTTATAGGTCGAAGTGAGAACTATTATCTTATAGAGGTCAATCTTAAGACAGGACGTCATCACCAGATTCGTTGTCAACTTGCAAAGATGGGATGCCCTATAAAGGGTGATCTTAAATATGGTGCAAAACGTAGTAATCCTGATGGCAGTATTTGCTTGCATTCTCGCAAGATGGAGTTTATCCATCCGGTAAGCAAGAAGGAGATATCTGTTGAGGCTCCTGTTCCAAATGATGCATTGTGGAAGAGCTTTGAATAATTAGGTGTTAAAGAAGACGCGCTATTTTGATCTATGTGCCAGAATGGTTATATGGAAAAATGTATTCAGATAAAAAACTCACGTTTCACAACTTGCGAAACGTGAGTTTTCTTATTCTATAACGCTAATCTTCTTTACCCTTATTTCTCTTAGTGGAACCTCTTTAGCATTTGTCTTTGCCTTTGAAATTGTTTCCACCACTTTCATTCCTTCTGTTACCTCACCGAATATGGTGTAGTCGTCATCAAGCCATGGTGCTCCACCGTGGATCCTATAGGCTCTGCGGATTGCGTTTGAGTATGTGAGTGGTGGGTTTTCCGAAGCTTCGAATTTGGCATCAGTCATAAGATCTTGAAGGTAGTATCCGAGTCTGTCACGTTCTCTTGCTTCTCGGTATGCTTTTATTTTTGCCTCTACCTTTGGGTCGGTAAGCTTCTTTTCGTATATCTTTTCTGCAAGTTTCTCTTCGCGTAATTTCTCGTAACCGTCAAGGTCGGCATCTGTGATACTCTTTCCTGTCACAATATAGAACTGATATTTGTCAGACTTACGCTCAGGATTGATGTCGTCGTTGTCTCGTGCCATGGCAAGGACACCTCGTTTGCTGAAGTGCCCAGGAAACTTTATCTCTCCAGGTATTCTTTCCACTTCCTTGGTTGTATCTACAACTTCACCAGGACGGTGGTCGGGATTACCTGCTTGTATCATGAAATTGCGAACTACACGGTGAAAGAGTGTACCGTCATATTTGCCATCTTTGATGTTCTTTATGAAGTTGTCGCGATGACCTGGAGTGTCGTTATATAGCTTTACGCGGATGTCACCTTCTGTTGTCTCGATTAGAACTTCTGTTTCTTTGTTTTCGTTGTCCTGACCATTACAACTGGAAGCTACCATACTACAGGCAAATAGAAGCATTAATGCAAGTTTCTTCATCATTTGTTGCTTGTTAAAAGTATGAACTCGTTTCTTAATTGTGCATCCTCCTTGAATAAGCCTGTGTAGTATGATGTGCACATAGGACCATTGTTCTTTACACCTCTCATGGACTTGCACATGTGTTTGCCCTTCAGGATGATTGCAAAACCTAATGCCTCGCCATCAAGGGCTTCTGAAAGCATATTTACAATGTCATGTCCAAGACGCTCCTGTAACTGAAGGCGTGCTGCGCAGTATCCTACGACTCTTGCAACCTTGCTTATGCCAAGAATCTTACCCGTAGGACTTGGTATATATGCGAAACGGTATTCACCAAAGAATGGCATCATGTGGTGCTCGCACATTGAATAGAACTCGCCTGTGTCGCATATCATGTCGGATGAGTGTGCGTCATTTGAGAATGTTGTGATCTTTGGTTTCTGCTCGTCATCGTATCCACGGTAAATCTCCTTGAACATACGCATGATTCGGTCAGGAGTTCCAATGAGTCCCTCGCGATCGGGGTCCTCGCCAATAGCTTGTATGATGGTTCTTATTGCACTTTTAATATCTTGTGCGTTTGGAGTGATAGTTTCCATATTGGATTCTTTAATAAAAAGTCTATTGTTTGTTTTAGAATCTCTTCATTTTTTTCTGCATCTTGTGTATCGCATGGCTGAAGCCTATACTCTGATGCTTTTAGGTGGCTATACAGACTCATGTCCTGGTCTTTGCCTTCAAATACAACTTTCAGCTCGTCAATATGCTGAAGCCTTACAGCCTTGTATTTTGGAGAACATGTTATCCAGTCAATATCGCATCCTGCAGGAAGGGCATTTGTACCATTTGTCTCCATCTGTATATACTTTCCTGCCTCATGAAGTTTGTTGGCCAATGAGGTGGTAATCTGTAGCGTCGGTTCTCCACCTGTGATTACAACATGTGAGGCAGGGAACTTGTTCACTTCTGCAATGATGTCCTCCTCGTTCATCTCTGTGTAGGATGTGAAATCGGTATCGCAGAAACTACATTTGAGGTTACATCCTGCAAAACGGATAAAGACAGATGGCGTACCAGTATAATGTCCTTCTCCCTGAAGAGAGTAGAATATCTCGTTTACTTTCATAACTTATATATAATGAGTAAAACGAAATCAGTAATGAGAGATGTTGGGTGATGTAGGCTTGCTATAGTGTTGCCACAATAACCATCTTACCCCATAGCCTCATTTCTAATTCCTCATTGGTTTTAGTCTTCGTCCTTTATGTAAGTAGCGAGATTGCATTTGCTCTCCTGTACCTCAACCTTCCAGCAACATGGGAACTGGTCGCATATCCACTTGGCGATGTTCTCTGCTGTAGGGTTGAAAGGGAGCAACTCGTTGAGGTTACCGTGATCCAGGTAACCGTGAATCTTTTCCTTGATATGGGCAAAGTCGATGACCATACCGTCTTCATTCAATTCTTTAGACTTGCAATGAACCCTCACAATCCAGTTATGGCCGTGAAGATTCTCGCATTTGCTTCTGTAAGATAACTTGAGTGCGTGACTCGCAGATATCTCTAATTCTTTTGTTACGTAATACATTTTTAAGTTTTTTATAGGGTTACTTATACCTATGGACCCGGACCCTATCCATCGGTTCCTCCCTCTCTTTGAGGAGGGAAGCGCTATTCGGAACAGGGCTTCGCAAACTAATTGCGTAATCAGGTCTATTATTTTCTTTCCAATTCCTGAAGACTTTCCATCTTCTTGTTTTCAAGGAATTCGTATATGCCACAGAGGTGTTCCTTGACCTTCTGATGGCCGAATTCGTACACCTTATTAACAAGACCATCAAGGAAGTCACGGTCGTGACTCACAACGATAAGTGTACCGTCAAAGTCCTGGAGAGCCTGTTTGAGTACATCCTTTGTCTTGAGATCAAGGTGGTTCGTCGGCTCATCAAGGATAAGTAGGTTCACAGGTTCAAGAAGAAGTTTGAGAATAGCAAGACGTGTGCGTTCTCCTCCAGATAGAACCTTTACCTTCTTTGTGCTTTCTTCGCCTCCAAACATGAATGCGCCGAGAAGGTCACGAATCTTGTTACGGATGTCCCCTTTTGCAACGTCGTCAATTGTCTGGAACACGGTAAGCTCGCCATCAAGGAGTGATGCCTGGTTCTGGGCAAAGTATCCAATCTGTACGTTATGGCCAAGCTGAAGTTCTCCATCGTGGTCAAGTTCTTCCATGATACACTTAACCATGGTTGATTTACCTTCACCGTTTCGTCCAACAAATGCAACTTTCTCGCCTCTTTCTATAGTGAATGAAGCATCCTTGAAGATGCATTTGTCAAAACTTTTTCCTACACCAGAGGCGATGACAGGGTATTGTCCCGAACGTGGAGAAGGTGGGAATTTAAGACGAAGTGCACTTGTGTCCTCTTCGTCAACCTCTACGAGCTCCAGTTTCTCAAGCATCTTGACTCTTGACTGAACCTGGAACGTCTTGGAGTATGTGCCCTTGAAACGCTCTATGAAGTCCTTCGTCTCAGCTATCATCTTCTGCTGTTCCTCATATTGCTTACGCTGCTGTTCGCGACGTTCCTTTCTTAGTTCGAGGTAATGAGAGTATGATGCCTTGTAATCATAGATACGTCCCATTGTGACCTCAATTGTACGAGTTGTAATGCTGTCGACAAACTTGCGGTCGTGACTGATTACAACAACAGCTTTACTTGATTCCTTGATGAAATCCTCTAACCATTGTATTGACTCAATGTCAAGGTGGTTTGTTGGCTCGTCAAGAAGTAATACATCAGGATCCTTTAAGAGAAGCTTTGCAAGTTCTATTCGCATTCTCCATCCACCGGAAAACTCACTTGTAGGGCGGTCAAAGTCCTTGCGCTCAAATCCAAGTCCAAGCAAGGTCTTTTCAACGTCTTCCTCAAAGTGTGTCATGTCAATGGCATAAAACTTCTCACTCAGAGTACTTACCTTTTCTATAAGAGCCATGTATTCGTCGCTCTCATAGTCTGTACGTGTGGCAAGCTCATTGTTTATACGTTCTATCTCCTCCTCAGTCTCTTTGAGGTGGGCAAATGCCTGACTTGTTTCCTCAAATACCGTACGGCCGTCTTCGGTCATAAGGTGCTGAGGCAGATATGCAATTACGCAGTCTTTTGGGGCAGATACAGTACCCCTTGTTGCTGGTCTTACTCCTGCAAGTATCTTTAGCAGGGTACTCTTGCCTGCGCCGTTTTTACCCATAAGGGCAATACGGTCTTTTTCGTTGATCTGAAAAGAAATGTCTTTAAAGAGGGTTGTGCCTCCAAATTCTACGGCAAGATTGTCGACTGTTATCATATCTGATTTTGTTGTTTCCTGACTTTGGCACGCTCTTTATTTTCAAAAAAATGTTTGCTAATAATGGAGCCGCACCTTATAATTTGTTACTAATCTGTTGCAAAGTTACACCTTTTATATAAAACAAAAAAGAAAAATCGTTGGAAAAAGCGTAAATAGTGATGAAGTGCGTTGTGCTTTGCTAAATAGATAGGTATTGCCTTTTCTCCCTTATTTGTGTTTGAAAATCCTGTGTGTGGGCGCACAAATGACGGTTTTTACTGTGTGTGGGCGCACATTAGTTGATATTTGCTAAGAAAACACGCAGTTTTTGCATTTTTTATACTAAAAACTTGGTGTGATTTCATAAAAGTGCATACCTTTGCAGTGTCAAAAGGAAATAAGGACAACAGATAAGCAATTATCGATTACATTATTTCTTAAGACATCAGGATGTGAATCCTTAAGTTTTCGAAAGAAAACACGATGATTATTAAAATAGGTTAGTTAAGGTATTAGTATTAAGGTAATTGTTTTCATGGTACGTTAGTTTTTTAAGGGTAATAAAAGATTGTTTTAATAGGGTAACTAAAATTGAAGTTAAGTAAAAATAAAATATAACAGGTTTAACCTGTATTGAATTTAGGTATTAGTTGGTAAAAAGATTGTAGGTAATTCATGATGATTAGTTAGTAAAAGGTTGGTTAGGTTTTGTTTTGTTAGTTAGTATTAGGTTGGTTAGAAAGGCTTAAGTTAAAGAATTAAATTAGCTTTAGGTTAAAGGTATTAGTATTTGGTTATTAAACGTTTGAATGAAACAAAGGTTTGGAGGTTTGCTAATTCGCGAGAATTAACAAATCTTTTTTTATTGTATCATTTTTGTGTTGTGTGGGTGCACAGCATGTTAGTGATTGTAAGAATTAACGCTGTGTGCTTATAAAAATGATATCAGTTTTGCCTTTTAACTTTTAAATTGAAAGTATTTGTGGCATAATTGCTTTTTGTCATGTTTTTTGCATTGTGAATCCTTGCAAGAAATCCTGGTTCTATAGTGTTTGTTTATCTCTCGTTCTGTTTCCTGTTGCTCTCCAGTCATAACTCATGGTAAACATATTCTGCTTACGACTTGCTTACGACAATTGTCGTAAGCAAGTCGTAAGCAAACCGAGTTCACCACGGGTTATGATTAGTGCTATTTTGGAGGTAGAATGAAGATGTGTAATTGTTTAAAAGCGTCTAGGGAGAAAGCTGTATTGCATACGCACGGTTTGAAATTTTTTTGTGTCTCATAGTGATATGGCATAATCGTTTGTCTGGATACAAAAAATGCCCTCGAAAATGAATTCGAAGGCATTTTATGTTGTGAGGCAATGCTTTGTTATTTTTGTGGAATAATAAGAGCCATGATTATATAAAGTATTATTCCTGGAAATCCAGCACTAAACAATGTTAATACTGCATAAGGTATTCGTACGATAGTTGGGTCGATGTCGAAATATTCAGCCAAGCCTCCACAGACGCCACACAGCTTAGCATCATTAGAACGATAAAGTTTCTTATTCATAATATTCTATTTGTTTTTATTGTTTTTGTTGTCTCATTTGTGTTGCAAATATAGAAAGATTTGAGATTATAGTGCATATTATAGTGAAAGATTTGTGTTATTTATAGTCCTCGTCTATCTATAATGGTATAATATGGAATCAGTTTTGCAACATAAAGCAACATTGGGCAGTATTCGTTTTGTGACTTGTAATGAAAAAACGATGTGACTCATTGAATCACATCGTTTTTGTTGGTACCGAAAGCGGGACTCGAACCCGCACAGGCGATATGCCCAAGGGATTTTAAGTCCCTCGTGTCTACCATTCCACCATTTCGGCAGCCTTGGTGCAAATTGCGGGTGCAAAGGTAACATCTTTTTTTGTAATTCCAAATAAGTAATGGTGATTATTTGCTCCTTCGTGCAATTTTTTTTGTTGCGCCAAAGAAAACGTTTATGGAATACCGGTTCTGCTCGTTTTTTTTGTAGACGAATGGTTTGGAAAAATAAAAAAGTATTACCTTTGTATTCGTATATGCTTTAAGATTACGAATACTGTGATAAAAGAAGCTAATGTAAATTTTGATTTATAACCCATACTATTATGAATTTTGCAAAAAAACTGAAAAGCACATTTGCTTTAATGATGATGTGCATTGTCTGTACAAATGCTCAGACACTTGAAACGGACCCTGTTGTCAAGACTCTGCAAGAGGAGTTGACAAGTACGATGAATCAGCTTAAGAACAAGCCTGTACCTGCCTATTTCATGAGTCTTCGACTTGTTGACAATCAGTATGTGAGCATGTCAAGCAATTTTGGCCAAACAGATTATAACGATGGTCATAGTCGTTACGTTGTTCCAATGATACGTGTTGGTAGCATGGAACTTGACAATTACAAATATGTAAATCAGCAGTCCCCTAATGATGGAGAGGGGGGTGTGCCTCTTACAGATGCACCTTTGTCTACATACCGTGATGAGATTTGGACAGAGAGCATGAAGAGGTATAAGATAGCCGTTGAAGAGTACAAGAAGGCTGTTACAAGAGCAAAGACGGAGGCAGAGACCGAGGATAAAGCGCCATGTTATTCCTCTTCTCCCGTAGAGAAATACTACGAGAAGGCGTTGCCGAAGATGGTTGCCGATACTATGTCTTTGAAAAAAATCATCAATAAGGTGACAAAGTATTTCAAGGATACCAGGTTGCTTGAAGAGGGTGTGGCAACAGTAAATTTTACCACGGAAAGAAAATATATTGTCAATACAGATGGAACTGCTGTTGTACAGAATAGTCGTACAGCAACGCTTTTCATATCTGCGAGTATTAAGGCTAATGACGGTATGGTATGTAGCCTTTACAATTCCTATTTTGGATTCAAGGAGAACGAGTTGCCAAGTGAGGAGAAACTGATGGCTGATGCCAAGCGACTTGTTGAACGACTTGTTGCACTTCGTGATGCTCCTCTTGCTGACCCTTACACCGGTCCTGCAATATTCTCGGCTGCCGCCAGTGGTGTACTTTTCCATGAGATCTTTGGACACCGTCTGGAGAGTCATCGTGCCAAGATGGATGGTCAGACATTCAAGAAGATGATTAATGACAAGGTTCTGCCTGAAACATTCAACGTGTATAGCGACCCAAATATCGACTATTATCATGGTAGGGCGATGAGAGGATATTATCTTTATGACGATGAGGGTGTGAAGGCACAGAGAGTAAACAATGTGGAGAAAGGTATCTTTAAGTCATTCCTTTGTTCACGAATACCAGTTGATGGATTCCTCCAAAGCAATGGTCATGGTAGAGCGCAAGGACGTCGTGACCCAGTGGCACGTCAGTCAAACCTCATTGTAGAAAGTGAGCATCCTTATACAGATGCACAGCTTCGTGAGATGCTTATCAAGGAGGCTAAGAAACAGGGAAAGGAATATGGCTATTATTTCCATTCTGTATCAGGCGGATTCACAGAGATGATAAACCTTAACATGTTTAACATCACTCCTCTTGAGGTGTATAGGATATATGTTGACGGAAGAAAAGATGAACTTGTAAGGGCAGTTAATCTCATAGGAACGCCTCTGTCAGTATTCTCTTGTATAGAGGCAGGTGGTGCCTATGATGAAGGATTCTTCTTTGGTGACTGTGGTGCCGAGTCTGGATGGGTTCCAGTAACAGCGCCATCACCTGCAGTGTTTGTGACAAAGATTGAGACACAGCGTAGTGGTGATAAGAAAAATGTACCTTTGGTTTTGGCAAAGCCGGAGTATGCTTCTAATCCTGACATCAATAAGGGCGCAAAAGAAAAGGTTATTTTCAATGTGCTTGAAGATGAGATGCGACGTACTAAGGATAGTCTTAAGATGGAGAATGGACAGTTGCCTTACTTTGTTGACTATCGTGTAAACGAAGCCCAGTATGCAAGAGTTAGAGCTTCGCTTGGAGGACTTATTAATATGGATTACACTCCTTCCCAGTATTCTGGTCTTGTTCATATGTGCCTTGGTGACAAGATGGTTACAAGTAAGTTGCAGGATAATCATAATGGTGAAGGTTTTAATCTTGGTTATAACCTTGACTATGATATCTTCCGCGATGTATTTTGGAAGGTGAGCGACAGAATATATAAGTACTGTGTTAATCACATCAGCGAGAAGAAGAACAGGCTTCTGCAGAGACCGTTGCCAGAGGAGGAACAGGTCATTCCTGAACGTATAGAGATGCCTGCTCGTGAGTATCTTGAGAAGTCTGTTGTAGAACATCGTATTGATACAGTTAGGCTCAAGTCTTTGGTGACAGCAATGTCTGCTGTGTTCTTGGATTATCCAACACTCTTTGATAATGATGTTATATTGGAAGAGAATTTGATGGATCTATACCGTCTTACATCTGAAGGTGTAAAGATTCGTGTGCCACATACAGTCTTGCATATAAATGTGAATACTCAAGTTCAGGCTGTGGATGGAAGTATTATCAGGGACGATATCAATATAGATGTTGATGATGACCGTCATCTTCCTTCCGAAGAAGAGCTTGTAGCAAGAGTGCGTGATTTTTGTGAACTGTTGGTCAAGAAGAGTCAGGCGCCTGCAATCAAGGAGTACTATATTGGTCCTATCATGTTGGAGGATGAGGCTGTGAGCGGGGCTCTCTATGGTAGATTGGTTCGTACTGTAGGCATTGCTCAGCGTGACATGTATAAGGGCAGTTCAAAGAGTAGTATGATGCTTGGAAAGCGTGTTACAGACACAAAACTCAGTATTCACCAGTGGACGGATACTCCAGAGTATAAAGGTGAAGGTCTATATGCAGACTATCGTGTGGATATAGACGGAGTGACACCACAGAAGGATATGGCTATCATAGATAATGGTATCTTGAAGAATCTTATCTGTGGAACACACCCTGCACTTGGTGCACTTGAGTCTACAGGAAACATGAGACCGATGGGACTATACTCCAACGTGCTCCCTGGTACTATCTATGCCAATGTAGACAAGGGCATAGCTCTTTCAAAAATGAAAGCAGTGCTTGTGAAAGAAGCAAAACGTGCAGGATTGGATCATGCTTATATCGTGAAAGCTCCAAAGTATGGATCAGGTTACCTTGTACGTCTTGATGTGAATACGGGTGAAGAGCAGATTGTGCGTTCAGGGGAAATCCCTTTACCTTCGAAGTCTGATCTTATGCACATCTCTGCTGCATCAAAGGAAGAGTGTGTTACAAATTTAAGCAATGGTGCTATGCTTTCAATTATTGCTCCAAAGGCTATCGTAATAGAGAATATTGAGTATCTCTTCGATAAGCCATCAAGGGCAGAGGAACAGCAGTTGAAGAATCCTTTGATTAGATAAGTATAAAGTTACCAGAACAAATCCCCCATCTGCTATGAAGCCGGTGGGGGATTTTTTTGTCTCTATTTATTTGTAAGATAAACAAGAAAGGTTTATATTTGCACAAAAATAATAAAACGACTATGGAACAAGGTGCAAGATATATTAACCCGCTTACCGATTTCGGTTTCAAGAAGGTGTTTGGCGATGAGGACATCATGTGCGATTTCCTCAATGATATTATTGAACCTTCGTCACCTATAGTCAAACTCACATTCCTTGACAAGGAGATGCCTCCCGAGACAAAGTATGAGCCAGGCATAATCTATGATATGCGGTGCCTTCTTGCCTCTGGTGAGGAAGTGATAGTGGAGATGCAAAATAGGGGACAGGACTATTTTCGTGACCGTATCTGCTATTATATGGCTCGTGCCATCTCAACTCAGGGCGAGAAGGGCAATGAAAGCTGGCACTTTGACATTCACCCTGTGTATGGAGTGTTCTTCATGAACTTCCACCTCAAGGAAAATGAGAAAACAGAAAAGTCTGATGACCCTCGTGAAGACATCCGTCACATAGCACTTATGGATGTTGACAAGGGCAAGATGTTCTCGAACAAGTTGCAGTTCTGGTTACTTGAACTTCCTCGTTACCGAAGGATGAAGCAGTCAGATTGCAAGACAAACATAGATTATTGGTTGTACAATTTAACACATTTGGAGACTATGAACACAGCAGTACCATTCCAGGCACAGAAGCCTATCTTCCACAAGTTGGAGAACATAGCCGATATGGCACAGTTGACACGAGAAGAGCGTGACTACTATCAAGTAAGTCTTGATTCTTTCCGTACCAACATGGCTGTGATGGAGCATGAACGTAATGAGGGACGTGCAGAGGGTCGTGCAGAAGGGCGTGCAGAAGGACGTGCAGAAGGTCGTGCAGAAGGTCGTGCTGAAGGTGCAAATTCAAAAGCAGAAGAAATAGCAAGAAACCTTCTTGCAAAGAATATACCAGTCGAAGTAATAATAGATGTTACTGGACTAGCAAGAGAAGTGATAGAAGGTATGCTTGTGTAAGTTGACTGGACATACAAAAAAGGTCTCGTCCTCTCTCATGAGAGGGGGAGACCTTTTTTGTATATCGGCATTAACCATGCCTTCTGAGTCTTGTCGTATCAGAGATATTGGTGAGGATTTGTTATACCTCCTTTTCTTTACTCCATTCTCACGTATTTCATATACTCGTCATAGGAAATATATTCGCCACCCATGGACTTGAGGTGAGGAGTTTCAAACTGACAGTCAATCATAACGCCTCCTACCTCCAGCATCACCTTGGCGAGATAGATGAGGGCAAGCTTTGAACCACTTGGGACAAGTGAGAACATGCTCTCGCCAAAGAAGCATCTACCTATACATACCCCATATAGACCGCCAACAAGTTCTTCGCCTTCCCAAACCTCTACACTACGTGCAAAACCCTGGTCATGAAGACGAATGTACGCTTCCTCCATATCAGGACCAAGCCATGCACCCTGCATGTCGATGCGCAGCTCGCCACATTTGTGTATGACATCCTTAAAGGCACGGTCTACACTTACCTGGTACTTGTTCTTGTTTATAAGAGTACGCATGGAGTGTGATATGTGTATCTTGTCCGGGAATATCACAAAGCGTTGCATCGGACACCACCATTCTATGACGCTATCCCTGAAAGAGTACCATGGAAAGATACCGTTGGAATATGCCAAAAGAAGGCGGTCAACAGAAAGGTCACCACCTATTGCCAATAATCCATCTTCTTCCCCGTGTCTCGGATTCGGAAATACTAATTCTTCTGGTAATTGGTAAATCATTTAATTGTTCTAATTTCTTTGTTGCAAATGTACGAAAAAAAATATATTTTTGCATCGTTAAAAGAAACCTATGTATGAAAAGGATATTGTTTTTTATATTCTCGATGGTGATGTGTGTATGCATGCATGCACAGTCGGAAAAGGATATTGCTGTGCGTTGGCTTGTGCAGAAGGGGGTGGCAAAGAATACATTCAACTTGGTTCCTACAAAACAATATGATGAACTTGTGGTGTTTGAGGATATTAAGCATAATGTATTTGTTATCGTTGCCAAGGAAGCATATTCAAAGTCTCTTGACAATCGTGTACTTGCTTATTCTGCTTCTACTGTGTTCTCAAACTCGGAGGCATCGTGGAGTGCTAATCTTATTGAATCGTACAGACAACAGTTACATGCTGTCGTGGATAAGGGTATAGATGCATCAGATAACAAGTCCTTCTCTTTTGGCAAGGCGTCTATGAAGGGAACGGTGGCACCTTTACTTGGAAAAACGATATGGGGACAGTTCTATCCTTATAATAATGCCTGTCCTAATGCTCTTGTGTCAAGTGGACATAAGTTGACGGGATGTGTTTCAATAGCAGTTTCACAAGTAATGTACTTCTACCGCTATCCTCATAAGGGTAATGGCTGTTTCTCGTATTCATGGGGCAAGAATAGGCAGGAGAAGTCGTATGACTCCTTTAATATCGATTGGACAAAAATAAAGCCATCTTATAGTATGGCACCCGTGGCAGGTGAGAACATAGAAGCGATATCGCAGTTTGTGTATGCCAACTCAGTAGCCTTGAGTAGTCAGTTTGGCGATGTGGAGACATCTGCAGCATTGGATTATGTACCATCTGTCCTTATCAATGTGTGGGGGTACTCCCCTAAGTGTGCTGTTCGTGCTGATCAGTCAGCAATAAAGATAGAAAGGACCATAAGAGAGGAACTGGCAGAAAGACGTCCTGTCATTCTTTCTGGTGGAGGTCATGCTTATGTATGTGATGGTAGTGAAGACCGATACCTTCACTTCAATCTCGGATGGAACGGTATGGGTAATGGCTATTATCGTATGCTTCTGTCTCCTGCACTTTCTAATGACAAGACTATTGCACGAATAGCATCAAATATAGTGTATGGCATAAAACCTTCTTCCATAGAAGAAAAGGTGGAACGTGATGTGTATGTAGGTGTACCTGGCACGTTAGAGAGTCTGTTGCCAAAGGATGCAATGAACACGGTTGGCAAGTTGACGGTGAAAGGCACGCTTAACGGCAAGGACATGCATTTCATTCGTCGAATGTTAGGTGCTTATGATGATAGACACCCTGATGCCACTCTTGGAGTGCTTCGTTCACTTGACCTTTCTGGTGCATCGTTTGTGACAGATAAGGATAATGCCGTATGCCGATTTTCTGCAGAAAGTTGTTACTATGAAGTAGCAGGACTGTTTGGTTCATCATCCTTCCGTTTCTCAGAGATGACGCCGGATCAGTTCCGTAAGTTTCGCTCCACAAACATGGCAAGTGGTACGGGGTATAAGTTTGTGGAGGAAAATGGTGGATACTATGTCAATTATTATACAGTAGCAAAGGCTGTCGGTCCTATGCTCTTCTGGGGATGCCAGAACCTTCATGAACTGGTTATGCCAAGCAAGACGGCAAAGGTGCTTGGCAGGGCTTTCTATCAATGTCATTCACTTGAAGAGGTTATCCTCCCCCCATCTGTCTCAGAGATTGAGACTGGTGCCTTTGCTCAATGCTATAGATTAAAGAGGGTGGTACTTACAAGTGATAAGGTCAAGGAGATAATGCACAGTCTTTCTCCTGTCAAAACCTTTGGCAGGTATGGAACTGTAAGTGCAGGAAAGCACTCTGGCATCCTTGCAGAGGATGATGCCAACACCTGTGAGGGCATTTTCTATAATGATAAAAAAAATGTGGTCAAGTTAAATGAACTTGACCACAAGGATATACTTAAGTGATTTTCAATTAAAGGGAGATAAAGGGAGTAAAAGAAGTTAAAAGGAGTAAAAGGACGAGTGATTGTTCGCTAAGGTGCCCTTCGGTCAGCAGAGTATCGTCTTTTGACTCCCTGAGTGACGAAAGAAAGATAACTTCTTTTTACTTCTTAACTCCATTAAAATGAAGCGTTGTCGCTTGCATTTTCGCAGAAAGAAACTTGTATTCCTGAGGTTAATGCTAACCCCTTAGCCTCTTACTTTGTTGCAATTATAGTCTTAGAAGACTTCATCTTTCCTGAAGTTACGGAGAGGGTGATCTTTCCTGGTTTCTGCTGTGAGCGTACTACAATCATAGCACGACCATTCCATACCTTGTGAACCTTGCTCACGTATGATGTCTCATCCTTAAGGTTGGCATTACCAGCACCCTGTAGTGTTCCAGGGCCGCTTATTGCAATAGAGAACTCGTTGTCAGCGTTAGGAACTACATTTCCATTCTTATCAACAATCTCAACAGTGACAAAGCTGAGGCTCTGTCCATTTGCGTGGAAGATAGTAGTAGATGGAGTAAGACGGATATCTGCAGGCTCATCTGTTGTACTAAGAGTCTTGGCGTTGTCTTTGTCTTCAGAACCATCTGCATTCACTCCTACAGCCTTTAGTGTACCTGGAGTGTATGGAAGGTTAAAGACTGCCTTAAACTCTTCCTTGAGTCCTGTGCTCTTCTCGCCTATGAGCTTGTCGTTAAAATAGAGTCTCACCTTATCGTAGCGTGAGTATATCTCCACGTCAATAGGTTTGCCTTCATGTCCCTTCCAGTTCCATGACTCCCATGTTGGCCATACAGACCACATTGTCTCGCTAAGTTTACCGTTTGTATAGCCATCAGGTTCCTTAACACCCATGTATATCTTCTCGCTCTTGCCATAAGAGTTGTAGAGCATGTCGCGATAATGAGATATTGGTTTTCTCCATCCTGTGATATCTATATCACCACAGTAGGCTCCATGCCAAGGATAATGATCACCAATCCAGCTCTCGTTTCTGTTCTCGCCATCATAGTGGAACGCACCAATACTTGACTCGCCAAGGTAGTCGAGGGCTGTCCATACGAAGTCACCAACAACATAGGTATGGTCAACAACAGTCTTCCAGTTTCTGAAGGCATCACGAGGATAAGACTCTGTCTGCCACATTACACGCTCAGGTACACGCTCATGGTCAGATTCAGCCTTAAATATCATATAATTGTATCCAGTAATGTCAAGAGTGGCAGCGAGTGGGTCGTATATCTCCCAGTCGCGATCCCATGCTGCGAGAGCCTGTGTGACAGGACGTCTTTCAGGATCCTGCATTCTCATGCGCTCAGCAATCTTCTTTGAAGTCTGTACCACCTCAAGTTTCTTGCGCTCTATAACCTCGTTACCATTGCTCCAGCACATGATAGAAGGGTGGTTGCGGTCGCGGAGTACAAGGGCGTCAACGTCGCTCTCCCACCATTGGTCAATGAGAGTGTGGTAGTCGTGAGGCTTCTTCTCATCGCGCCATCCGTCGAAAGCTTCGTCAATGACAAGAAGACCTACATGGTCACAGGCACGGAGGAACTCCTCGCTTGGATGGTTGTGTGAAGTACGGGCAGCATTGAAACCACCAGCCTTCATGAGTTCTGCCTTTCTCCATTCTGCCTGGTCGAAGGCTGCAGCGCCGAGAATACCATTGTCATGGTGCAGACATCCTCCGTTGAGGATTATTGATTCGCCATTAAGCGTCATACCTTTTTCTGCAGAGAACTCAATCTTTCTGATACCGAACTCCTCAGTCTTCTCGTCGATGACCTTGTTGCCGTCAAGAACCTCAACCTTCGCCTTATAGATATGAGGTGTAGAAGGGCTCCATAGCTTTGGCTGGTCTACTGATAATGATAAGGACTCTGTGAGTTCACCGTTTGCATTGATGCTGATGTTCTTAGTCGTAGTGGCTAAGGCATCCTTGCTCTTCAATGTCTCATACTCGTATATGGTAGTACGGAGTGAAAGTTGCTTGTTTGCAGCACTCTCGTTCTGCATCCTTACACTCACGTTGACAGATGCCTTGCTCTTGCTGACCTCTGGTGTAGTGATGGCAACTCCCCAATGTGCGATATGCTCCTGTGCTGTCTCTATGAGATGTACATGACGGTATATTCCCGAACCGGAATACCATCTGCAATTTGTCTGCATTGAGTTATCCACCTTGACAGCAATGGTGTTCTTTGCACCAGGTTTAACATGTTTGGTGATGTCCACATAGAAAGAACTGTATCCATAAGGATGACCGCCTACCTTAGTACCGTTCACGTATACCTCAGAGTTCATGTAAACGCCCTCAAAGTAGAGACCATACACCTTGTTGCCCTTGTCCTTAAGGGTGAATGTCTTGCGGTACCATCCTTTTCCTGCAGGAACGTAGCCGCCCTCACCCCCTGTAGGGTTCGACTTGGCAAATCCTCCCTCGATGCTCCAGTCATGTGGAAGGTCAAGTTTCCTCCATTGTGCATCATCGAAGTTTGTCTTGTAAGCTGTAGTGTCATCAGAAAGGCTGAAACGCCAATCTGCATCAAAGAGCTGTGCTCTCTGTCCATTTGCACATAATGCAAATGTGCTGAATAGTAAAGATGTAATTAAATTTTTATTCATCATTCCTTTTATTTTAGGGTTAATGTATTTCCATTTTCGGTTAGTTACTTTGTGCAAAGGTATAACTTTTTTTTAGAAGGAGAAAAAAATGAGTGTATATTGTCTCCTTATAATATGAATGTCGACTTTTCCCCGTTTTTTTTGTAGGTCTTTTAAAATATTCGTGACGTAGAGTTGTCTAAAGGAGTAGAACAACAAAAAAATAAAAGAATATGACAATACTGCAAAAGCATTTAGTGTTTATACCACTCTTCTTCGTGGTGTTTGCAACTTTGTTTGGATGGATAGTAATGTTGCTATGGAACTGGCTCATGCCTGAACTGTTTGGCATGCAGGTTATCAGTTTCTGGCAGGCTGTGGGTTTGCTCCTGCTGTGCAAGATTCTGTTTGGAGGCATGCTCGGTGGTCATCATGGACACGGACATGGTGGCTGTCATTGTGGAGGCAATAAGTTACGTGAGCGCTGGGAGAGTATGACTCCAGAAGAGCGTGAGCGCATCATCGAGACCCATAGAGGATGTTGCAATGCAAAAACAGAGGCAGATTGCGATGAAAAGTGACAATCTGGATGACATAATAAAGGAAAACACTCCCCGGCTTCGCTCCTTTGTGAGAGGCAGGGTTGGCAATCGTGATGATGCAGATGATATTGTGCAGGACACGTTCTATCAGTTTGTGCGTACCATCACCATCATGGATAACCCGGTAGGACAGGTAACGTCGTGGCTATATACGGTAGCACGTAATCTCATCATCAATCGTGGAAAGAAAAGGCGTGAGGAAGAAATGCCGAGAACTGTGCTTGGTGGTGATGACTCGTTCATGAGTGACTTGTCCGAGATTATGGTTGCCTCTGATGATGAGAACCCTGACATCCTGATGTTGCGTGCCATGGTGTGGGAGGAGTTGGACAAAGCATTGGCAGAACTACCTCCAGAGCAGCGTCAAGCTGTCGAGTTGACTGAGATTAGAGGCATGACGGTCAAAGAGGCTGCAAGGCAGATGGGGGTGCCGACTAACACTTTCCTTTCGAGAAAACATTATGCTGTTGTTCATATCCGCAAACGCTTGCGAGATCTGTACGAGGAACTTGTTCTTGGAAAGCATTAGGGCAAAGGTGTTAAAAGCCGAATGGCAAGAGGCCTCATGTTTGGAGACTTATATAAGAGGTTGTCCAGTTGCATATTCTAGTATGCATGTTAATTATTAATTGAATATATAAATATGTGGTTGATGAAGTCGTCCATTGGACGTAAGGTGATCATGGCGGTTACGGGAGCAGCCCTTGTGTTGTTTCTCACGTTCCATGCGTCTATGAATGTAGTAGCACTTATAAGTGCGCAGGCATACAATTCCATATGCCTTTTCCTTGGTGCCAACTGGTATGCTGTTGTAGCTACGGCTATTCTTGCATTTCTGGTGTTCATGCACTTTGTACTTGCGTTCCATCTTGTCATTTGGAACCTGCAGGCACGAGGACCACAACCTTATGCCATAAGGGTACGTCCCGATGATGTGGAATGGTCAAGTCAGAACATGTTCAGTCTTGGAACTGTGGTTATACTTGGTCTTGCGTTGCATCTCTATAACTTCTGGTCAAAGATGATGTTTGCGGAGCTGTCTGGTGCTGCAGATTCAGAATTGGCAACCAACGGTATCTTCCATATCGTAAACACTTTCCATGGCATTGGCGAGCATAGCATATCAGGCTATGTGTACACCCTCCTTTATCTCGTATGGTTAGGAGCTCTTTGGTTGCACCTCAATCATGGCGTATGGAGTGCCATGCAGACACTTGGATTGAACAGTAGAGTGTGGTTCCCACGTCTTAAGGTGTTCAGTACCATATATAGCTCTTTAATAATACTTATGTTTGCGGCTGTTGCTGTCCTGTTCTGCTTTGGTTATACACCATCGGACATCAATGAGGTAATGCCGTAAGGTAGTTCTATCCATTCTGTATTGTTTGTATCAATGCAAAACTCAATAAATAAAATATGAAGAGAAAACTAATCGTAATAATTACGCTATTAATAAACCTTACAATTATGGCACAGAGTAGTATATATGATTTCACAGTCAAGGACAACAAGGGCAATGACGTTTCTTTGTCTCAGTATAAGGGTAAGGTAGTGCTTATTGTCAATACAGCAACTGCTTGTGGATTTACACCTCAGTATTCAGAACTTGAGGCACTCTACGAGGCGTATGCAGACAAGGGACTGGAGATCCTTGATTTCCCTTGCAATCAGTTCGGAGCACAGGCACCGGGAACAGACGAGGAGATACATGAGTTCTGTACTCTCAGGTTCAACACACGTTTTCCACGCTTCAAGAAGATTGATGTGAATGGTGAGAATGAGTTGCCATTGTACACTTACCTCAAGTCGCAGAAGAGCTTTGCCGGTTTTGACCCTGCTCATCCTTTGACTGAAATCCTTCACAACATGTTCAGCAAGGCTGATCCTGACTATACTAAGAAACCTGATGTGAAATGGAACTTTACAAAGTTTCTCATTGATAAAGACGGCAAGGTAGTGGAGCGCTTTGAACCAACAGCCACAAAGGAAGCCTTGGCTCCAGCTATCGAGGGGTTGCTATAATTCAATCCATTTTAATTACATTAATTGGACAATATATGGAAGCATCACAAAAACCATGTGCGAACTGTAAACTTCGCGCTAACTACGAGAAGAATCCGAAGTCATTACTTGGCCGTTTCTGGCGCTGGCACATTAACTTCTGTCCAGGTTGGAAGGGCTATTTCACATCACTAAGTGCGGAAGAACAACAGGTTATTCGTGAAAAGTACGACTTCAAGAAGTATTAGGATTTGAAGAGTATCTTATAGGAAAAAGAGTAATTGTCCCGGCATCGAGTATGATGTTGGGACTTTTTCGTTTATGGTAGGTAAGGTTAAAGAAATTTTCCTCGTTCGTACAAAAGTGCGATTGAATTTGTCAAATTCATTTGGTTCTCATCCACTCTCTTGCCACAAAAAAAGGAAGCCTTTTGAGAGGGCACTGAAAAACCCTCTTGATTGCTGAGGCACATTAAATAATAAAATGGGATTGTAACATTTTGGTGTTGCAGTCCCATTTTGTTTGGTATAGCCGAAAAAATCATAGAAAAACGTGTACTTAGCCCATATGTATCG
>JAZUHP010000031.1:0-7390 GCA_045641785.1 Bacteroidaceae bacterium | reverse complement strand
AGTGGAGTCACCCAATGTCCCTCTATGCATTGCTCGGGCAAAACCCAGCCTGCTTACCACCTGCTTACGACTTTTGTCGTAAGCAGGTCGTAAGCAGACTGTGCTTTCCTTGGGTGCTGGTAAGTCGGTGAGTGTACCCTCAAAATGATATGGACAAAACAAAAAAAAGAAGAACCATTTCTGATTCTTCTTTTACCTTAGTTGCGGGGGTCCGACTCGAACGGGCGACCTCCAGGTTATGAGCCTGGCGAGCTACCAACTGCTCCACCCCGCGATGTTAAATATGTGCTTCCTTTCAAAAGCGATGCAAAGGTATGGACTTTTTTCTAATTGGCAAGCGAATGGGGAAGAAAAAATGAAAAAAGATGGCTTTTTAAGTGGTGTACTGAATAAATAAGACAGTAAATTTCTCAAAAAGCTATCTTAGAATAAAAGTTTTTACATTTTAACCCTTCATTTCTTCTAATTCCATACTTGCGTTTTCCCATTCCTCAACAGCAGCATCAATCTGTTTTTTGAGATCAGCATGCTTGGAGAAGAGGCTCATGTCGGATGCACCTTCAGGAGTTGCAAGTTTCTCTTCGAGTGCAGCAAGTTCAGTTTCGAGTTTCTCAATCTTTGCTTCTGCGTTCTTTACAGCAGTCTCCATCTTCTTTATTGCCTTGTTGCGCTCCTTAAGTTCTGCATAGGAGAGATTGCTTGTACTGCCAGAACCGTTTGAACTGCCTTGTGCTGCAGGTGCCTGAGCATTGCTATTGCTTGCTGTGGCATTACCTGTAGGGCTACCAGCACTATTCATGTTTCTACCAAGATCATTAAGACTCTCAATCTGCTTCTTCTGGAGGAAGTCGTAGATACCGCCGATATGTTCACGAACCTTACCGCCACCGAACTCGTACACCTTATCTACAAGTCCGTCGAGGAAATCACGGTCATGACTCACGATGATTGCAGTACCGTCAAAGTCCTTGATGGCTTGCTTCAACACGTCCTTTGACTGCATGTCGAGGTGGTTGGTAGGCTCATCGAGGATTAGAAGGTTTACAGGTTCAAGAAGTAGACGTATCATGGCAAGACGAGAGCGCTCTCCACCAGAGAGGACCTTCACAAACTTGTCGCTTGCCTCGCCACCAAACATAAATGCGCCAAGGATATCACGAATCTTGAGTCGTACATCACCCTTTGCAACACGATCGATGGTGTCAAATACCGTAATGTCACCATCAAGCAGCTGTGCCTGGTTCTGGGCAAAGTAGCCAATCTGTATATTGTGTCCAACCTTGAGGTTACCATCAAAAGGTATCTCTCCCATGATGCACTTTACAAGAGTAGACTTACCCTCACCATTGTTACCCACAAATGCTACCTTCTCACCACGCTTTATGGTAAGGTTCACGTCCTTGAATATGTTGTGCGAATAACTCTTTGCCACATCCTCACAGATGATAGGGTAGTCGCCTGAACGTAAGCATGGAGGAAACTTGAGTCGGAGACTTGAAGTGTCAATCTCGTCAATCTCAATAGGCACAATCTTCTCAAGTTGCTTGATGCGTGACTGTACCTGATTTGATTTTGTTGGCTTGTATCTGAATGTCTCTATGAACTGCTTTATCTCAGCAATCTCCTTCTGCTGATTCTCGTAGGCACGAATCTGCTGTTCACGACGCTCATCACGAAGTTTGATGTATTCGTCATACTTTGCCTTGTAGTCATTGATACGTCGACAGGTGATCTCAATGGTGCGGTTTGTCACATTATTTATAAAGGCACGGTCGTGACTGACAAGGACAACTGCATTGGCACGTTGAGCAAGGAACTGTTCCAACCACTGTATAGAACCGATGTCAAGGTGGTTTGTAGGCTCGTCGAGGAGAAGCACGTCAGGTTTCTGCATGAGCAACTTAGCCAGTTCCACACGCATTCTCCATCCACCAGAGAACTCCTTCGTAGGACGGTCAAAGTCGCTGCGCTGGAATCCCAGTCCTATAAGTGTGCGCTCCAGTTCTGCGTGATAGTTTGTACCACCCATCATCATGAAACGGTCATTCTCATGTGTGAAGCGCTCCACAAGTTCCATGTACTCCTCGCTCTCGTAGTCAGTACGTGTGCTAAGCTCATTGTTCATCTTGTTGAGGCGCTCCTGCATCTCGCTGATATGTGCAAAGGCAGTCTCTGCCTCCTCCATCACGGTATGCTCATCAGAGAGAACCATGACCTGAGGGAGGTAACCAATGGTAATACCCTTCTGGCGTGCAACAACACCATGGGTAGGTTCCTGGATACCTGCGATTATCTTGAGCATGGTACTCTTTCCGGCACCATTCTTGCCCACAAGCGCAATCCTGTCCTTAGGATTGATAACAAAACTAACGTCTGTAAAGAGTGGAGTCGCGCTGAACTCCACGGAGAGATTGTCTATATTTATCATTGTACTCTGAAAACTCTTATTCCTGTCTGACTTGTCTGTATCTGCTGGTACTCGTAGAAGGTCTTGGTGTCAATCACGACCTTCTTGTGAACACGAGAGGCGTTGAGCAGGTGCATCTTGCCCTTCTGCCATACTGCTATACCTATGTGGCTTGTGTCGAGTCCTTCCTTAGAAGTGAGCATGGCGATGATGTCGCCATCTTCTACTATACCAAGGGAACCGCTTTGCCTTCCACCTACAAGCTCCTTTGGAATGTATCTGAAGGTCATTCCTGATGTGCCACGTTCATACTCGCCTATCTTCTTCACAAACTCAGGGTGTGCCTTGAGTTGCTTGTATAGGTTAGGGTGCTTGGTCATATAGTTGATGTTCACCTTCTGTATGGCGGTGAATGGCTTTCTTGTAGAGAAGATACACTTGACAATACCAAGTCGCTGATTGTCGTCACCCCACCATGTGAAGTAGTGTAGGCGACTTGTATAGTCGGTCATCTCGCCATTGCGATAACGTATCCTGACAAGTTGACGACAATAGTCCTCGAATGTACGTGTGTCCTCCTTGTCGCATAGTGATAAAGCGGTAACAGTCTCCACGAAGGTTGTGCAGTCAAGTTCGTGAAGGTTCACGATGAGGTGCTCTGTGTCGCCGTTCTCCAGAGTGCTTGCCACATAAGGTACACCGAGGAACTTCTTTCCGAAGTAAAGCATACGGTTCTCTTCGCCTCTTTCCTTCTTTGCGTCAGCGAGAAGTTTGATGACGAGTGCGCTGTCCTCCTTCGTGTATTCGGCAGTCTTCATGTAGTAAGGAGTCTCTTTCTCCGCATCATTAACAGTGTCACAGTCCTGGCAATCCTCCACAGAGAGGGAGTCATTCTCTTTGACATTCTTGTTGCCTTGTGAACAAGCAAATGCTAATGGAGCAATCGTCAGGATGAAGGCTCCGAGTATGTATTTTGTTTTCATAACTTATCTAAATGATTATGCAACATCAATAACAACATATTATATTTTCGTTACAAAGTTACTTAAAAATCAAACGACTTGTGTCCTCGTGCTATGAAAAAGTCAAAAAGTCATGTCTTTATTCTTTTCTTTTGGCAATAAAGTAATAACTTTGTGACTCATTTTTAGAGTTTAGGGTCTTTAGGGACTTTAGGGGCTTTAGAGGCTTTAGAGACATTAGGCGACTCCCACTTATTCCCGGAGGCATGTTAATTGTTAATTATTAATTGTTAATTATAAAATGGAATTACTCAATACAGCAAATGACTATATCTGGCAACTTGTGATAGCCATGCTTGTTCTTTGTGCCGTATGGTTCACAATACGACTCAAGTTCATGCAGTTTCGTATGTTGCCACAAATGTTTAAGGTGATATTCGCAAAGTCGGAGAAAGGATCAATAGGTTCCTTTCAGGCATTTGCTGTAGCCCTGTCCAGTCGTGTAGGCACAGGTAACCTTGCAGGAGTGGCGAGTGCCATATTCATAGGAGGACCGGGTGCAGTGCTCTGGATGTGGGTAATGGCAGTCTTTGGCTCTGCTACAGCCTTTGTAGAGTCAACGCTTGCACAGCTGTATAAGAGACGTGGTGAGGACTCCTATTATGGAGGTCCAGCATATTACATGGAGACTGGTCTTGGCAAGCGCTGGATGGGTATACTCTTTGCATTCCTTATCACCGTCACATTCGGTCTTGCTAATCAGGTGGTACAGAGCACAACCCTCTGTGATAGTGTCTCAGACACCTTCTCTGTGGGCAAGTCTACAGTAGGAGTGGTGCTTACCATTGCCACCCTTATCATCGTCTTTGGTGGTATTCGTAGAATAGCTCATTTCGCATCACTTGTTGTACCATTCATGGCTGTAGGGTTCATAGTCCTTGCTCTTGTGATAATAGCGATGAACATTACTGATCTTCCTGATGTGTTTGGCATCATCCTTGAAGATGCACTTGGATTCCGTCAGATAGCAGGTGGAGGAGTAGGTGCGGCCATCATGCAGGGTGTAAAGAGAGGACTGTTCAGTAATGAGGCTGGAGAGGGTAGTGCGCCTAATGCTGCTGCCATTGCCGAGACAAGTCATCCGGTCAATCAGGGACTCTTGCAGGCACTTGGGGTGTTTGTTGATACACTTGTCATCTGTACATGCACAGCCTTCATCATCATCATCTCAGGCAAGTTCAACTGTGGAAAGGACGGTATACTCCTCACAGCAGAGGCAATAGAATCAGAGGTCGGAAGTGTAGGACGCTACTTCATTACAGCAGCCATCTTCCTCTTTGCATACTCCACAATCATTGCCAACTATTTTTATGGAGAGACAAACATACGATTCATAACAGGCAACAAGAAGATGGTGCAGCTGTTCCGCGTGTTCACAGGCGCAGTAATCATGGCTGGGTCACTTGTGGATCTCCAGACAGCCTTTGCCATCGTGGATATAGTGATGGCACTTATGACTATCACTAATCTTGTGGCTATCTCGGCACTATTCCCTAAGGTGGTGTATCTCTTGGAAGATTATAAGGAACAGCTCCGTCGGTATAACACTCCAGAGTTCCACCGTTCACAGATGCCAGAGGATAAACTCGAATGCTGGGAGTGATTTATCGCTCTTTTGCTTCTGTTGTGTGTAAAAATATTTGACACTTTTGTGCCATAATCATAGTATAGCGAAGAAATCTTGTGTTTCTTCGCTTTTTGTATGTGTAAAATGTCCTATCTTTGCACCCGACAAATAAAAAACTAAATACTCTCAATGAATTTCAAATCAATTATTACTGTTTTAGCTATGGCTATGACTGCAACAGCTGGTGCCCAGAATATTGGTATCAGGTTAGAGAACATGGACCAGAACGTAAAGCCTGGTACAGACTTCTATCGCTATGCTTGTGGTGAATGGATGAAGAACAATCCACTTACACCAGAGTATGCTCGTTTCGGCGCATTCGACATTGTTGCCGAAGAAAACAACAAACGTATTCGTGATATTATTGAAGGTTTCGCCAACCAGAAGAATGAGCAGGGTTCGCTTGGTCAGAAGATTGGAGACCTTTATAATATGATGATGGATTCTACTCGCCTTAACAAGGATGGCGTTAAGCCAATCCTTCCAGAACTTAAGCGTGTAAAGAAGGTTAAGAACATCAAGCAGTATTGCGATCTCATTAACCAGTTCAATGCTGAGTATGTCAGTTTCGGTGAACTCTGGGGTACAGGTTTGACTACAGACATGATGAACTCAAAGGCTTACATCCTTGCAATAGGACAGGGTGGTTACACCATTGAACGTGATTACTATGTAAAAGATGATGAGGCTAATAAGCTGATTCTTGAGTACTATAAGCAGCATGTAGTGAACATGTTGATCCTTTCAGGTGAGAAGCCAGCAACAGCAGAGAAGATGATGAAGAACATTGTCGCTCTTGAGACACGTATGGCAAAGGCAGGTAAGGATAATGTTGCTCTTCGTGACCCAGCTGCTAACTATCATAAGATGTCTTATGCTGACTTCAAGAAGGAGTATGTAGGATTTGACTGGGACACTTATTTCAATACACTTGGATATACAGACATTGACGTCATCGATGTACGTCAGCCAGAGGCAATAAAGGAAGCTCTTAAGGTACTTGCCGACACTGACCTTGATGTTCTTAAGGATTATATGGTATGGAACGTGTTCTCAAGTGCATCTGGTTATCTTGGTGATAAGGTGTTTGAAGAAAACTTCGACTTCTACTCTCGTAAGTTGACAGGTGCGCAGCAGCCACGTCCTCGTTGGAAGCGTTGCGTAGGTTCTGTTAATGGTGTTCTTGGCAATGCAGTTGGTAAGTTGTATTGCGAGAAGTACTTCCCTGCAGAGAACAAGGCACGTATGCTTCAGCTCGTGAAGAACCTCCAGAAGGCGCTTGGAGAGCGTATTGATGCACAGGAGTGGATGAGTGAGGCAACAAAGAAGGCTGCACACGAGAAGCTTGACGCCTTCTACATCAAGATTGGTTATCCAGACACTTGGAAGGACTATAGTCGTATGACTATTGACCCAAGCAAGTCACTCTATGAGAACTCAAAGGTTATCAGCCGATGGTCACGTGAGGATGGACTCGCACGTCGCTGGAAGAAGCCTGTAGACCCAACAGAGTGGCACATGACTCCTCAGACAGTAAATGCATACTATAACCCAACAACAAACGAGATCTGTTTCCCTGCAGGTATTCTCCAGTACCCATTCTTTGACATGAATGCAGATGATGCCTTCAACTATGGTGCTATTGGTGTAGTCATTGGACATGAGATGTCTCATGGGTTTGATGATAAGGGACGCCAGTTTGATAAGGACGGTAACTTCCGTGACTGGTGGGTAGACGGAGATGGAGACAAGTATAATGAGCGTGCTCAGGTAATCAAGGACTTCTTCTCAGCAATCACCATCCTTCCAGGTCTTAATGGTAATGGTGACCTTTGTTGTGGTGAGAACCTCGGTGATCATGGAGGTCTTAAGTTTGCTTATGCAGCATTTAAGAATGCAATGAAGGAGAACCCACTCCAGACAGTCAACGGATTGACTCCTGAACAGCGTTTCTTCCTTGCTTATGCAGGTGTTTGGGCACAGAACATCACAGAAGCAGAGATGCGTCGCCGCACAACATCAGATGTTCACTCACTTGGTGAGTGGCGTGTGAATGGTGCACTTCCACTTGTTGATATGTGGTATGAGGCATTCGGTATCAAGGAAGGTGATCCTTTGTATGTGGCTCCTGAAAAGAGAGTGAAGATTTGGTAAAGGGAATGCTCCGGTTATTCCGGTTATTCCGGATTGTCCGGTATATCCGGTATATCCGGAAAGTCCGGAACATCCGGAAAGTCCGGAAAACCCGGTCCTCACGGATACAGAAAACCCGGAAAATCCAGATATCTGGATTTTCCGGGTTTTCTGTATCCGTGAGGACCGGGTTTTCCGGAC
>JAZUHP010000030.1:0-9752 GCA_045641785.1 Bacteroidaceae bacterium | reverse complement strand
TATTGTCTTTAACTCCCTAAGCGACGAAGGAGCGATAACTTCTTCTAACTCCATTTAACTCCCTAAAGTGAGCAAGTTGCAAACTTGCGTTATCGCTTGCGCTTTCGCAGAAAGAAACTTGAATTAAAATACTTTTTCATTCTGTATTCGTTTAACCGCATCTTTCTCCGCGCCATGCGCGATTCCCTTGTTCCGCATGGTAATTATGAATTATGAATTAAAAGCACTTGACCGATAATCTCTTTGTGGTATCAGGATTTTTTGTTATCTTTGCAAACATAGTTTACAGTTGGTGATACTATCGGATATTACTCAAGACATAAACGAAAACAACTATATTGATAAATTATGTTTACTAAAGAATGTAAAGTTATGAAAAAGACTCATCTGTCATTAATGATGATGGCTATTGCTATCTTTGGATTCTGTGGAAATATGTATGCACAGAATGATGAAAACAACGGATCGTCTGCAGTTGTCCCTACCCCTGGTACAGATATGACAAGCTTCATTGTCAATCCAAGTTTTGAGGAAGGCACAAAGGGATGGACTGGATTGGGCTCAGAAAATCCTTCTTTCCATGTGACTGACAGTAAGAACTGGGAGAAGTATACAGAAGGAAACTATTTCGTGGAGAGATCGTGTCAGGCTTCTGCTACTCTGAACAATCAGGAGGTATACCAGGATATCACGGGTCTTCCAAATGGTCTTTATAAGGTTTCTGCTAACGTGAGATGTGAACAGCAGTCTGATAATAAGGTTCAGGATGGTCTTTATCTTGTTGCCAATAATGTTTCATCTGGCAGTAATGTCTTTTCAAATAGCAAGGACTATTGCGAGGTGTATGTCATTGTGACGGATGGCACTCTTAAGGTTGGATTCAAGAATGAGAGTACTGGTGGCAACCGTTCATGCGTCGACAATTTCCACCTTGTGTATGTCAGTCCTTTGGATGCAAACCTTATCTTCAACCCTAACTTCAGAATCTTGGAGCACGACATGCCTTATTCTGTAATGTTTGGATGGAAGGTTGTTGACAATACTGTTGCGGAGCCAAGTACTGGTGTCATGGGTGGTGCTTACGCAAAGGAGGATGTTGCCTTCCGTAATTTCAATAATGCTGAAGGTTCAGAGTTATATACTTTGAATGGTGAGCCATATAATCACAGTACAGCTGCGGTACTTAGCTTTGACAAGTTAGGTGATTATGTTTTCTGCTCTGTCAACTCTCAGTATGTGTATGGTAGAGAGGAAGGTTACGAGTTGGCACTTGAGGCTGGCAAGAACTATGTGTTCTCTGGTATGATGTCTACTCTTGCCAAGTCTGAGAAGACTCATACATCAACTATCTCTGTTATACAGAAGTCTACAGGTGAACTTGTGAAGCAGATTGATGTAACTCCTGCTGCTTGCGTGGCTGATTCATTGTCAAACCCTGATGCGTTTGAGGTTCGTTTCAACACAGGCAATGCTGATCCTAAGGGCTTGTACGAGATCGTTTTCGAGAGCAAGGACAAGAGTGCTGAGGATGGATGGGCATTGGTTATCAGTAACCTTAACCTGTGTATCGAGACTGAGCAGGGTGGTGCTGGTGAGGTAACTGGTGTGGTTATGCCAGATGCTTCTAAGGTGTCTGATAGACCTGCATTCACAATCTCTGGCCAGCATGCAAAGGATGGTGCAAAGGGCATTGTGATTGGTGAATTCGAGAAAAATGGTAGGGTTTTAAGATATAAGGTTATAAGGTTATAAGGTCGCTTCGCTGGTGAGGTTTTAAGGCGGACCCTCTCCCTGCCTCTTTGTTCCCCTTTGTGCTTAGCGTCTGCTGATACGGCTTCCTTCGGTTGCCTTTCACCTGCCGAGCACTGCACCCCAAACTATCAAATTCTAAGTAAGTGATCATAATTATTTTTATAATATCTGCACTTTCTTTGTCGTATCTTTCTGCTTCATTTTCAGTCACGATGCCCGCATCACTCCTTCAAATGAAAACGAAAATCTACTTCCAAATAGAGAGCATCTATTATAAAAATAATTAACGTGAACTCGATGAATTTAATCGCGCAAGCGCGGACGAAGAAAAAACATATAAAAACCTTTGAAAAACATATAAAAACCTATAGTATTTTTAATTCTGCAGCAGAACAAAGTATGTTTTTAAAGGTTTTTATCTGTTTTTAAAGGTTTTTTCTTCGTCCGCGCTTGCGCGATATGTTTTCGTCGAACTCAGGTTAATTACAGACCGCTTTGCGGTAATGCCTTCACTTTTTTTGTACAAGCAATAGGACACCCTAAAAAAATCCCCAACTCAAGTTGAGAATTTTGTGCCAAATTGTGTATCGTTGCCCAAAAATAATGTATATCTTTGTGCCAAATATTAACATGAACCAGATAAGGCTTGAAACTAAACATTTATGAATACAATAGATTTAGCATTACAGATTGCAACTAAGGCTCATGCAGGACAGTTGGACAAGGATGGTAACCCGTATATCCTTCATCCACTTACTGTAGGACTTATGGGTAAGACAGATGAGGAACGTGAGGCAGGGTTCCTTCATGATGTGGTAGAGGATACCGATTACACCTTCGAGCAGTTGCTCCACGAGGGTGTGCCAGAGGGTATTGTCAATGCCTTGCGAATCCTTACGCATGACGAGGGTGTGCCTTATATGGATTATATAAACAACATCGTGGCATCGTGCAATCCTGTGGCAATGATGGTTAAGTATAATGACCTCAAGCATAACTATGAGAGGGGCAAGGATCATCCCGAACTACAGGCGAAGCATAAACCAGCACTTGACCTTGTGAAGGTTGCAATAGAGGCGGCATCTGTGGTTCGTGAACATGGGTTAACGGTTACTGTTCCAACCAATAAACTTGCCATCTTTGCCTGCGGATGTTTCTGGGGAGCGCAACACCAGTTTGAACGTGAGGCAGGAGTGGTCAAGACGCTTGTTGGTTATACCGGAGGAAGTGAGGAATGTCCTTCGTATGCTGATGTACGTGACCATAAGACACACCATGTTGAGGCTGTCATCGTGGAGTATGATCCTGCTGTAGTCACATACGAGAAACTGTGCCAGGTATTCTTCGAGATACATGATCCTGCACAGGTTGATGGGGTAGGACCAGACATCGGTCCTCAGTACCGTAGCGAGATTTTCTATCTCAATGAAGAGCAGAAACAAACAGCAGAAGCTGTTGCTGACGTTCTGCGTGGTATGGGTGACGAGGTCAACACCATCATCCGTCCTGCCGAGCGATTCTGGACAGCAGAGGAGTACCATCAGGACTATTATGACAAGACAGGAGGTTCGCCTTATTGCCACATAAGGATAAGGAAATTCAACAAGAAAACTAAAAAGGGTTCTTCCTCATTTTAGTTGAAACGTGAAAGAACGAAAATGACTCTAAAAGATAACAAACCAAACTATCATAAGCTATGGAAAAGAAATATTTTGCACCTTCAGAATTGATTATTAATGAAGATGGAAGCGTGTTTCACCTTCATGTACGTCCAGAACAATTAGCACACAAGGTAATACTTGTTGGCGATCCAGGACGAGTACCTCTTGTGGCTTCACACTTTGATACTCAAGAGTGTGACATCCAGAGCAGGGAGTTCCGTACCATAACAGGTACTTATAAGGGAAAGCGTATCTCTGTTGTCTCAACGGGTATTGGTTGTGACAACATTGACATTGTGATGAATGAGCTTGACGCTCTTGTCAATATCGACTTCAATACTCGTGAGGAGAAAGATGAACTTACCTCTCTCGAACTTGTACGTGTCGGTACTTGTGGAGGACTCCAGCCATACACCCCTGTGGGTACATTCGTATTGTCAGAGAAGAGCATTGGCTTTGATGGACTTCTCAACTTCTATGCGGGTCGTAACGAGGTGTGTGACCTTGCCTTTGAGGAGGCATTCAAGGCACACATGAACTGGAACCCGCTCAACTGCGCTCCTTACGTCATTGATGCCAACCCAGAACTCACAGCGCGTATCTGTGGCGATGGTGATTGCGTAAAGGGTGTCACTATTGCCTGTGGTGGTTTCTTTGGCCCTCAGGGACGTGAACTTCGTGTGCCACTTGCAGATCCTAATCAGAATGAGAAGGTGGAGAACTTTGAATATAAAGGCTATCGCATCACAAACTTCGAGATGGAGTCAAGTGCCCTTGCAGGTCTTGCCCGTCTTCAGGGGCATCGCGCCACAACCGTATGTATGGTAATTGCTAACCGTCTCATCAAGGAGGCAAACACTGGTTACAAGAACACTATCGATAACCTTATAAAACTTGTTGTGGAAAGAATTTAAGAAGGAAAACAAAATAGAATTATAAGGTGTGGTGCAGTAATGTGTCACACCTTTTTGTTTCTTATAACAAACAAAATAGCAGTATGTTTGTGTTTGTCTTAAATAAAAATGCTAATTTTGTGGCGTGATGAAAAAGAAGTAGAATTTTACTCACATTGATTATGGCAAGTAAGAAGTATGACATACCTGATACGGATTCCATGATGGCAGCAGAACCAGCTGTTAGCTATGCTGATGCAGCACCAGTACCTGCTCAGATTATGGTTAATATCGAGGATGTTTCCATGCTGAAGGACATCAAGCGTGCCATCAGCATGATTCGAGGTGTGGTAAGTGTCGAGAAAAGTCCTGCAATGAAGTCATACGAGCGTGCTCGTGCAGATGTGGAAGCAGGAAGAATAGTTGAATTCGAAGATTTGGATGCGCTCAAAGCATTTTATGAAAAACTATGAAATACAAATTGTCCACATCGAAGAACTTCTTGCGTGACTTGAAAAACATGTAAGAAACGAGGTTATGACATTGAAAAGCTTTGGGGTGTCATTGGTAAACTCCAAAATGGCGAACCTTTACCTCCTTCTTGCCGACCACATAAACTGTCGGGCAATCATGAAGGAGAGTGGGAGTGTCACATTGCCCCTAATTGATTGCTGATTTGGGAGCAGAATGATACGGAACTCACACTCCTGATGCTAAGTACTGGCACTCATAGTGATCTGTTTTAGTAACAAGCGATTGTACTTGCATTCTATACTAACAAAATAAGCACATTGATTATGGCAAAGCAATATACATACAAAGAAGATTAATTACATATAATAATGCATTGACTATTATTTGCGTTCAGAAAAAGAAAGACTTGATAAACTGAGGATTATTTCTGTGCGTGAGATGATACAATGACGATAATATAAAGCTTATGTCAAGAGAGGAACATAACACAGTAGGCTATGTGGTGGCTCTCGTCAGTGAATTTGCTGCCAGATATGAAATAATGCCACGTCAGGCATACGCATATCTTAGAAGATTCAAAGGGCTTGACCATCTGTATAACCACTATAACATCTTGCATACATACTCGTTTGAAGATACTGTTGATGTAATGTCTGAGGTGTGCAAGAATAATGGAGGAAAGTTGTAATGAAACTGTATCATGGTTCAAATATGAGAGTCACAGAGCCTGATATCAGGCGCTCAAAACCTTTTAAGGATTTCGGACAAGGTTTTTATTTGTCTGCTGATGAACAGCAGGCAAAAGAACAGTCGATTTCCAAAGTTGATCAGATGAAGACTGGAGAACCAATTGTCAACGAGTTCGAGTTTGATGAGAGATTCATGACTTCAGGTGATTTACGAGTAAAATTCTTTGATGACTACAGTGTGGAATGGGCAGAATTTGTGCTTATGAACCGAGATCACAAGATTGCCCAGCCTTCACACGATTATGACATTGTCTATGGACCAATTGCAGATGATGGCGTCAACTATCAGTTGCGTCGCTATTGGGGTGGCGTAATTACACTACCCAAGTTAATCGAAGAACTCAAATACGCCAAGGGCATTACCTTCCAGTATTTTTTCGGTACGGAGCGTGCTCTCAAAACTTTGAAAGCTTTATGACAAGATTGAACGAACAACAGATACAGACAATGAAGGAAGAACTATCTGTAGAATTGGCTGACTGGTTGATGGAAACCTATGGTTATTCTCCACGCGAGGCGCTTGACATCCTCTACACCTCCGAAACCTTCGATCGTCTGCAAGATACGAATACCAACTTCTACTTCCAGAGCGTCGGTTATGTTGCCTCTTTCTTAAAAAACGAGGTGGAGAATGCCGTGTTCTGCTAAAGAAATATACTGTCAAACAAATATAAACTAAAATACACTCTGTCCTTGCTTCGGCTTGGGCAAATACGAATCAGAAATAAAGATTAAATAACATATAATAATAACGCATTGACTATTATTTGCGTTCTCCTGAAAAGCGTAGGAAACTTTAATCAGAGATAAGAACACAAAAAATAGTGGTTAGGCAACTTCCATAGGAGAAGTGTGCCTTATCCATCGTATTAAGATGTCAATGTTCGTGCTTTAGGGCATGGGCATATCTTAACGATGGATGAGGTCTCTATTCCTACGCTGCCTCGGAGAACGCATAAGAAGGTTCATGCCCTTTTTGTGCGCTCACGCGAGTGGTAGATCGATGCTACAGTTGTTTTGCAACGATTTATCACGAAGATGGCGAAAAAGAAATTCAAATACGATATTCCCGAAGAGGAGGTTCAGCCTGTAGCGGAATCTCAAAGCCGTTATGGGCGGTTGCATACCTACGTCAGCTTGTTCAGTAGTGCTGGCGTGGGATGCTTTGGTTTCAAGCAGGAGGGATTCCATTGTGTGGCAACGGTGGAATTGCTTGAACGAAGACTCAAGATACAAAAATTCAATCGCAAGTGTAGCGTTGAGAGCGGTTACATTTGTGGCGACATGACCAAACAGGAAACGAAAGACAAAGTGTTTGGTCAGATAGAGTTCTGGCATGATTTCTTCCATGTTGATGATATTGATGTAGTGATTGCAACTCCTCCTTGCCAAGGAATGTCGGTTGCTAATCACAAGAAGAAGGATGAGATGAAGCGCAACTCCCTGGTTGTGGAATCCATCCGAATGGTCAATGAAATCAAGCCTCGCTACTTTGTGTTTGAGAATGTTAGAGCATTCCTTACAACGCTTTGTACCGATGTGGATGGTCGGGACAAACCGATTCGTGAGGCGATAAACAACAACCTGTCAGGCAACTACAACATCCTCTTTAACGTGGCGAACTTCAAGGATTACGGCAATCCTTCAAGCCGCACTCGTACCCTTGTTATTGGTGTACGCAAAGATTTGAAGGAGATTACACCCTACGATCTGTTCCCAACGAAACAGCCAGAAAGAATGCTTCGACAGGTAATTGGTCATCTACCATCATTGAACACCATGGGCGAAATTTGGGATGAGGACATTTACCACAACTTCCGCAATTACGACCCGAAGATGGTGGCATGGATAGAGAACATCAAGGAAGGACAATCGGCATTTGACAACACGGAGCCAGAACGTTTGCCTCACACCATCAAGGACGGGGTGCGAATCTTCAACGCACAGAAGAATGGCGACAAATACACACGCCAGTATTGGGACAAAGTTCCTCCTTGCATCCACACCCGAAATGACATCATGGCGAGTCAGAATACAGTTCATCCCGTGGATAATCGTGTGTTCAGCATTCGTGAAGTTATGCTCATGATGTCCGTCCCCAATGAGTTCCAATGGTCGGAGATTCCTTTTGACCAACTGAATGCCTTGCCATTAGCCGACAAGAAAGCATTCTTGAAGAAAGAGGAAATGAACATCCGTCAGAATCTTGGCGAAGCTGTTCCTACGGTTATCTTCAAGCAAGTGGCTCACAATGTTCATAAGATTGATACTCGCAGAATCCTAACCGAATCCGACATAGAGAACCTTATCAGCAAGAATAATCTTACCGATCAGGACAACCTGCTTCGGTTTATCCGACATGCCACTTCGTACAGCTTTGCCGAATTAAGCAAAGTGGCAGAACTCGCCAATGCTCAACGCGAGAATAATGCTGCATACTACACTCGTCAAGACATTTGCTACACTATAATCAAGGACCTTCCCGAGTTGAAAGAGCTTGGGCAGGACGTTCGCATTCTTGAACCATCTGTGGGTGTCGGCAATTTCCTCCCAACGCTTATCAGAAAGTATGAGAATGCAAAGAGTGTAACGATCGATGTAGTGGATATTAATCCCAACAGTATTGCTACGCTTAAAGCTCTCCTTGGCAAACTTACCATCCCCGAAAACATACGCATTAACTTTATCAACGATGATTTCTTGTTGCATGATTTTGCTGATAGCAAGTACGATGTAGTGATAGGCAATCCACCTTACATGAAGATAACTGGCGATAAGGATTTGCTGGCAAAGTATAAGAAAGGGATGGCGAATAAGGAAACGAACAACATCTTCTCGTTCTTCATTGAAAAGTGCATTCGTCTCGGACGATTCGTTTCGTTGATTGTACCTAAGAGCCTTATCAATGCTCCAGAGTTTAACCTTACTCGCGCTTTGATGGAACGCTACAGAATGGAACGTATCATCGACTTTGGCGAGAAAGGTTTCAAGGGAGTCAAGATAGAAACAATCAACTTCCTGTTGCGTACCGATAAGAAGCCTGCTGACACGATTGTTGAATCATATATTTCGGAAACGATTACGACTACAGCACAATCGTACATCACGGATAGGACTTATCCCTATTGGCTGATTTACAGGAATGAAGCATTCGACCTTGTAGCAGAAAAGATGCAATTTGGCATCTTCAAGGCTTATCGCGATAGAGCTATTACAAAGACGGTCACGAAGGATGCAGGAAGCATTCGCGTGCTTAAATCAAGAAACATTGGAAGCAACTGTATTGAAGACATTGAGGGGTACGATTGCTTTATGGATGATGCATCTGCTTATGACGTGAGCAAATACCTGAATCTGCCGAATTGCGTGCTTCTGCCTAACCTGACGTACAATCCTCGTGCATGTTTTCTCCCCAAGAATTGTATTGCAGATGGTTCTGTTGCAATTCTTACACTTATAGAAGGGAATGAGAGCGTGACAGAAGCTGACCTTGCTTATTATGCAACAGATGAGTATCGTCATTTTTACGCTATTGCACGCAACAAGGCAACGCGCTCCATGAACATCGATAACAATTCAGTTTTCTTCTTTGGCAAACTAAAACAGAAATAAGATATGGTGGTAGATATTGATAATTTCCTGAGCAGATATGACGACTTCGATATTCGTCAGAACCATGATGCGCGTTACGTTGACCAGAAGTGTACGCCAGACATAGTTTGCTTTATTGCGGATTGTATTATCAGTACTTCATGCGCTACAAAGCATTTCTCTGTGAACGACCTTTGGGAAGAACGTTACTTCATAGATAACTGTCGAGTGATTTTCGGTAAGCCTTCGCCTTCTGATCCAAGCGCACGTAACGAGTATAATAAGGTATTGTGTCAACCGCTGAAATTGCTTGCATATGCTCATGTGTTACAAGTGACGTACATTGGTAGGCAACTGGATTTCTGCGTAAATGATGAAACCATGTTGGAATACATTGCCACTAAAGAGCGTAATGCTTACAACTTTATGCTCAAGTTCTTTATGAGAGTGGCAGAGTCAAGTGGAATTACACGATTCTTTGACGAATATAAAGCAACTTGTGAAGCAAAGCCACATGAAGCAAAAGCCACAATCTATGGGAAGTATCATCGATTCATTTCTGCCAATACACCTTCGCATTCAAAGACGGATGTTGATCGTATTTTCCACAAGGTGTTCAATCTTTATGCTTA
>JAZUHP010000029.1:0-18724 GCA_045641785.1 Bacteroidaceae bacterium | reverse complement strand
TATATATTATTGGCTGTTAGTTAATTATACTTAAAACAAGTTTCTTTGTGTTTAATATTTAACAGTCTTGCAATATGCATATTCTAAAGCATAGCATTATATGAACTTCTTTTCAACTAAATTGAAGAAGAACCGTTTTTTTATGTTTTTATCGGTTTTTTCTTCGTCCGCGCTTGCGCGATTAAATTCATCGAGTTCGCGTCTTATTAACTTTCAACAAAATTTATGAAGAACAACAAAAAAAAGAACCAAGAGACAAGAGAAAACAGCCATTACTCAAATTACAAAATATTACCACAACAGCCAATCTGGAAGTTAAAATTAATTAAATAAACTCACAGATTGGCTGTTTTCATATATTTTTATTACCTTTGTGAGTCGATTTAATGACATCTCATTATGAACAAAAAGAAAATTATTATATCGGGGTACTTTCTATTATCATCTATACTGACTGTAAATGCTCAGAAATTTGTTATTGGTAACTATATTTTTCCAAGTGATAAAGCCACATACTACGGTGAACTCTTAAAGGGAAAACCAAATGGCAAAGGAAAAACAACATTCTCCAATGGCGACATTTACGATGGACAATATGAAAAAGGAAAGCGCCAAGGAAACGGAACATACATCTTCAAGGACGGAGAACGCTACGAAGGTCAATGGCACCAGGACCACCAGCATGGTAAGGGAATATACTACTTCAGCAACAACAACAAGTACGAAGGATTGTGGTACATTGATTACCAGCATGGCAAAGGAACCATGTATTACTACAACGGTGACAAGTATGTAGGTGACTGGGTTCAGGACAAACGTGAAGGTCAAGGTACCTATACATGGGCTAACGGCGTCTACTACAGAGGTGGCTGGAAAAATGACGAGAAGTGCGGCCATGGAGTTTTCGACTGGCGTGACGGCAGTTCGTATGTAGGGAACATGGATCACAACATGCGAAACGGCCAGGGTACATACATCTATGCTAATGGTGATGAATATGTTGGAGGCTGGAAGGATGACATGATGCACGGAAGAGGCATCTACAAGTTCCATAATGGTGACAAGTACGAAGGAGACTACAGAAATGGAGAACGTACCGGTCAAGGTATCTTCACTTATGTAGACAACAGAAAGTACATCGGTCAGTTTGTCAACGGTTTAATGGAAGGTGCTGGAGTTTACACCTGGCCTAACGGTTCAAAGTACGAAGGCTACTGGGCCGATGACAAGCAGCATGGTCGTGGCAAATTCGTTGGAGCAAACGGTGACGTTTACGAAGGCGAATGGGAAAACGGCGAGATGCATGGCGAAGGAGTTCTCCGTATGTCTGACGGTACAAAGTTCAAAGGCAGTTTCAAGAAAGGTCACAAGAACGGAAGAGGCATAGAGGAATACTCTGACGGTTCAAGGTACGAAGGAGGATTTGTTGATGACCTCAAGGATGGCTCTTTTGTCGAAAAGGACAAGAATGGTACTGTTAGAAGAAAGGGATTCTACAAAAGAGGCAAATTGGAGACAGCAACAACCGTGAACAACTAAGCTCCTGCTTGTTTACTTTTTACCAGCAAATCAACAATCAGCTAAGGTGTAATCTATAAATTCATGAATCTCGGTGGGATTATCTTGATTTGTTTCTGCATATTTTTGGCATCATTGCCATTATCTGCCTGAAGCGTAGCTTGCTACAACTCTTCACATCTAAGAACAAATCTGCTATGAACTAATTCAAGCTAATTAATAAAGCCCGCCTTAATTCTAACATCCTTTGATATCCATTAAGTACAGGCATATTAGGAAATCAGGACATTTACTGCGAATGATTGTTGCGTGGATACTTGGTATCTACGCAATAGTCATTGTGGCATTGAACCTGCCCTTTATGCAGAGACTTATTGCCAATAAGATAGCGGATACCCTATCTGAAAAACTAAACACAAAGGTAAGCATTGGTTCTGTCAATGTCGGTTTCCTCAACAGGATTATTGTAAATGACCTCGAAGCAGAGGATCAAAAGGGAGTGATGATGCTCAAGGCTGGACGTGTATCGGCATCACTCGACATCATGCGAATAATACAGGGACAGATAAGTATTCCTTCTGCCCAACTGTTCGGTACAACTGCTGTAATCTACAAGGACAGTACAAATGCTCCACTTAACATTCAATTTGTCATTGACGCTTTCTCATCAAAAGACAAGGAGGAGTCAAGTCCAATAAACCTGCGTATAAACACCCTGCTTGTCCGCCACACAAACATTAAGTTTGACATCAACGACAAGCCTTATTCTAAAGGACGATTTGACACCAACCATATTGATGCTCGCAACACTATATTTAATCTTTCACTCAAGACACTTACTGAAGATTCTCTTAATGTATCGCTCAAGCGTTTCTCTACATTAGAGTACAATTCAGGTATTTACATAAAGAATCTTAATCTAAAATGTGAGGCAAACAAAGAAGATGTGTTTGTCACAGACTTTAACATAGATACCAAAAACACATCTATTGGCATACCTACCATAGCGATAAAGCACACGAAACAGGACAAACATGATCACATCGTACTTATTGAACCTGTACTTCTCGATGGACATGTATGCCTTTGCGACTTTGGTTGCTTTGTTCCAAAACTAAACTCGTTTAACGAGCCATACAATATCCATCTATTAATAGACGGAAATGACAACAAACTGGACATAAAGGAGTTTAATGTCTATAACGAGAACAAGGATATAGACCTATCCATCAAAGGAACAGCCTATAACCTGCAGGACAACCTTTCTGCTGATGTTGACATAAAGCGTCTAAGTGCTTCAAACAACGGTATAAGACAAATACTCAACAATTTGAATATTGAGGAGAACAGCATCATGCCATTGCTGAATGCTGGCGATATAGACTTACAGTCATCCATACACTATGACAAAACGAATATCAATGCAAAAGGTAATGTAAACACAGAGGTTGGCGCTATTGAGTATGACGCAACATTTGCAGATAACAAACAGTTGCAATGTAAGGTAACAACTGTTCCTGCCTCAAATGTAGACATTGGCAAGATAATCGGCAACGAAAGTTTTGGTACACTTTCCGCTAATATAAATGCCAATGTGACATTCGTAGACAAGCAGGAATTGCCTGACGGTTTAATTGAAGTATCTGTTCCTTCTTTTACATATAACAATTACGAATACAACGACATAAAGATAAAGGTCTCAAGCAAGAGTAACAAGGCAGACATAGACCTCGCTGTTGACGATGCCAATGCAAACGTAAAGGCTATCATAAACTATGCGCTTAAGAATAAGAGTCATGCCATAGACCTCGACTTGGATGTGAACAACCTAAACCCTAATGCCATGCAACTACTGAAGGACTATGCTGACAATAGTTTTTCACTCAACATGGATGCTCACCTGAACGGCTCAAACATAGACAACCTGAACGGTACATTAGATATCAACGATGTTGTGCTTCATGTTGCTGACAGCATTTTACGTTTAGACAACATAAACGCTAACATAGAGCAGCACAATGATGGCTACACCAACATCATCATTGACTGCGATTTCCTTGATGCAAGAATAAAGGGATACGGTAAACTGTCAACTTTAGTAAGCGATTTCAAACAGGTGGTATCAACCAACCTAAACTCAATAATAAAGGGAGAGTCTGTAAAGTCTAATTCTAACTTTGACTATGACATTGCATTCTACGACTGCCCTATCCTACACCACTTCATTAAGGACGAATACACGGTTTCCGAACCAATCCACATCATTGGTTCCATGAATGCAGAAAAGGACATCTTGAACCTTGATATCAATGCACCTCTCGTATCTTACGGTAAGGACACATACAAGAATGTAAACATTGTGTGTTGTAACAATGCAAACCAGCTCAGTATTAAGGCAAATGGTCTCACACATAATGACGATCAGGCTGTTAAGGTTGACCTAAATGCCATTGCTGTAAATAATGTGATAGACTCTAACATCAAACTTAAGATGAAGAACAGGAATGACATAGATGTGAACCTGACTTCAAGAGTAAGTTTAGAGGACAGTCTCGGCAAACTAAAGACATTAGTCAATCTACGTCCTTCCGAGTTTATCATCAACGACACGGTATGGAACGTAACCCCTGCAGACATATCTGTTTACGGTAAAGACATTTCATGCCATAACCTTAAGATTTTCAGCGGTGACAAATATGTTACCGTAGAAGGTAGAGCATCTGAGAATCCAACAGATTCACTCATCGCAAGACTCAAGAACGTAGAGATTGAATATGTTCTTAACATCGTAAACTTCACAGCTGTAGACTTCTCTGGTATTGCCACAGGTGAAGCAACATTGAACAATCTGCTGGACAAGCCACACTTCAACGCAAACCTTAATGTCAAGAATTTCTGCCTTGAAGGTGGATTACTCGGAAACGCAGATATAAAAGGTCACTGGGACGATGCAATAAACGGTATTGCTCTTGAAGCGAACATCGTGGATATGTACAGTCATCGTGACCGTTTGACCTCAGATACTAAAGAAAAGATGGGTATAACCAGGGTGAAGGGATATGTGTCACCACCTAATAATTATATAGACCTTCACGTTGACGTTCAGGATACCCATGCCTCTGCACTTCAAGGATTCCTCGATGTTGTCTTCAACGACATCGATGGTTATCTTCGTGGATATGTCAACGTAGTGGGACCACTCAACAAGATTGACCTGATAGGAGATGTTACAGGTCAGATGTCTATGGTCTTGAAGGCAACTAATGTTCCTTATATGTTTGACGGTGACACTATACATCTAAGAGAAGGACTCTTTGCCTTCGATGACGTGAAGATGTATGACTACCAGAATAATGTAGGATTACTTAACGGTAAGGTAACCCACTCCAACCTCCGTAACTTTGCATACACTTTCGATGCAGATGTCCGAAATATGCTGGTATATGACGAGAAGGAATACAATGCAAGCAAGTTTATGGCAACAGTCTTTGCCTCAGGTAATGTCCACCTTGACGGTTCTGATGGTCATCCGATAAACATATCAGGAAACATAACGACCAGCAGAGGATCTGTTTTCGCTTATGACAATGTTTCGCCAGATGCTCTCGTGAGCAGCAACTTCATTGAGTTCAGAGATGTAACAAAGGTCAATGGCGTTAAGAGCAGTTTCATTATTCCTGAGAACTTCATAGACAACTCATACGACGAGGATGACCTCTCCCAATATATTATAAAGAAGGAGAAGCAGAAGAGCAACTATGAAGGTGACATCTACATGGACTTCCACTGTAACATTAACCCAAATTGTGAAGTCAAGCTTCGTATGGACCGTCAGGACGATGCTTACATCAGCGTCTACGGAAATTCAATTATTCAGGCAAAATGGCACAACAAGGGTGCTTTCCAGATGTTCGGAACCTACAACGTGAGCAGCGGTAGCTACCGCCTATACATGCATGACCTTGTATATCGTGACCTTAGCATTCAACCAGGTAGCGCCATCTCATTTGACGGTAATCCATTTGATGCGGACATTCATCTTATATGTAATCACGAGATACATAATGTGCCTCTTTCTGACCTCACGTCAACAACAGCATATTCACAGAACAATAAAGTAAAGGTTGTTTGCGTTCTTGATATTACAGGTACTGTCAGCAACATGGACTTCAAGTTCGACATCAACCTGCCAAACGTGAACGATGAGACACGCCAACTTGTCAAGAGTATGATTAACTCTGAAGAGGAGATGAACACACAGATGATCTATCTCCTTGCAGTAAATCGATTCTACCCTAACGACTTTGCAAGGGCAAATGGTGAAGACAAGTCTGGACAAGCTGTCAACTCTTTTGTGTCATCTACACTCAGCGGACAGATTAACCAGATGCTGTCAAGTATCATTGGAACAAATAGCAACTGGAATTTCGGTACAGGTATATCTACAGGAGAGAAAGGATGGCAAGACATGGATGTAGAAGGAATACTTACAGGTAGACTGTTCAATGACCGCCTTCTCCTTAACGGAAACTTTGGTTATAGAGACAATGCTCTTACCAACACTCAGAGTTTCATCGGTGACTTTGAATTGAAATGGCGTCTTTGGGAAAACGGAAACACTTATCTCAAGGCATATAACATGACTAACGATAGGTATTTCACAAAAGGCACTCTCAACACTCAAGGTCTTGGAGTAAGTTTACAGTATGACTTTGAATCTTTTAAGAGCCTTTTCCGAAAGAACAAGAATGTAATAGAATTAAAAACAAGTAATGAGAAATAGTCTCAAACACATATTATATATTATCCTTTTCTTCCTCTTTGCCACAAACATGCTGGCACAGAGCGTGACTATTAAAGGTAAGGTCATGGACGACAAGAGGTCGCCTATCGAACTTGCACAAATTCGCATTGAGGGGACTGCTTTTGGTGCAACATGTGACTTAAAAGGCAAGTACCAGTTTACTTGCGACACCAAGGACACTCTCGTTGTCGTTTTCTCCATGCTTGGCTATGAGACTCGCAAACGTACCTTGAATAATCCGACGGACACCGTTACAATCAATATCATGCTTAACCCTGCTGGCATTGAACTTGGTGGCATAGAAGTTTCAACTATACGTAGACAAACAAATGCCATGACTGATGTCAGTATCAAAGACATGAAACACATGGGTAACGCTTCTGGAGGTGGTGTAGAACAGATTATCGCAACACAAGCTGGTGTTAGTACACACAACGAACTCAGTTCACAATACAATGTAAGAGGTGGTTCTTTCGACGAGAATTCCGTTTACATCAACGGAATAGAAGTGTATCGCCCTCTCCTTATCCGTAGTGGTCAACAAGAAGGTTTATCCATCATCAACCCTGACATGGTGGAAAAGATAAGTTTCTCTGCCGGAGGATTTGAAGCCAAATATGGAGAGAAGATGTCTTCTGTTCTCGATATAACATATAAGAAAGCAAAAGGCTTTGAGGGTGCTGTATCTGCAAGTCTTCTTGGAGCAAGTGCCTATATAGGATATGGTAATGAAAAGTTTAGCATGTCTCATGCTTTCAGATATAAGACGATGAAGAATCTACTTGGTTCACTTGACACACAAGGTGAATACGAGCCTAAGGATTTGGACTATCAGACCTATATAAATTGGAGTCCTTCAAAGAAATGGTCTTTCGATTTAATTGGCGTTATCTCACTGAACGACTATAACTTCACTCCTTCTACAAGAAGCACTACTTTCGGAACTACAGATATAGTACATAACTTTACGGTTTACTTTGACGGAAAGGAACAGGATGTGTTCAAGACTTATTTCGGTTCTTTCTCAGCCAGTCACAAATTCAACCAGTTCAATGACCTCACATTTAACATGTCGGCATTTAAGACCGCAGAACGTGAGACATACGATATAAGTGGCGAATACTGGATTGACAAATCTGACAACGAGATGGACAATTCACGTACTATCGGTAAGTATCTTGAACATGCCAGAAATAGACTTAATGCCTCTGTTATCAATATAGGACTGACAGGAAGAAGTCGATTCGGTAAACACGACATGCGATATGGCGCTTTGGTTAAGCTGGAAAAAGTAGATGAAACCATGCGTGAATGGGAGATGCGTGACTCTGCGGGGTATTCCCTTCCTCACCATGCAGACCGACTAGACCTTATTTATAATATGACATCAATAAATAATGAGTCAAGTCGCCATTTTGAGTTCTTCGCACAAGATTCATACCGCAAGGAATACAAGGAAGGTGAAATAATACTCAATTATGGTATGCGCCTTACCAACTGGAGCTGGAACAAGGAAACATTATTCAGTCCTCGAGCTACTATTGCCTTTGTTCCTGCTAAAAATGACAACCTGACATTACGTTTCTCTACAGGACTGTATTATCAGACTCCATTCTATAAGGAGATGCGTGATACATCCACAATAAACGGAAACACAATGGCATACCTAAAGACAGATATCAAGTCACAGCGTTCCGTTCACTTTGTCCTTGCAGGAGAATATAAGTTTAAGGTTGGAAATCGCCCTTTCAAGTTCACAGCAGAGACATACTACAAGTCTTTAAGCAACCTCATTCCTTATAATGTGGACAATGTTCGTGTCATCTATTATGGAGGAAACATTTCTAATGGTTATGCAGCAGGACTTGACTTAAAAGTCTATGGCGAATTTGTACCAGGAACAGACTCTTGGGTTAGTTGTGGCATAATGAAGACGGAAGAGAAGATTGGTAACTCCTGGATGCCTCGCCCTACAGATCAACGTCTAAACTTTGCAATGTTCTTCAGCGATTATTTCCCAGGAACAACAAAGTGGAAGATGACTCTTCGTGGACACTATGCAGGAGGACTTCCATTTGGTCCGCCACATACAGGTAGAGAGAAACAAGTGTTCCGTATGCCTTCATATCGTCGTGTCGACATAGGCATGAGCTACAGAATACTCGACAACGAGAACCACTCTATTCATAAAGGTATTGGACAACACTTTAAGAATGTATGGCTCGGACTTGACGTATTCAATGTTCTTGACATTAGCAATACTAACTCTTACTACTGGGTTACAGATATCACAAACAATCAGTTTGCTGTTCCAAACTACTTAACAAGAAGACAGATAAACGCACGATTGTTGGTAGAGTTCTAACATAAATGCTAATTGTGCAGAGTGTTATAAAAGATTCAAACAATATGACATATAAGGAAACAACAGAATATCTTTTCACAAGTGCGCCTCTATTTCAAAATGTTGGAGGCGATGCCTACAAGGAAGGTCTATACAACACAGAAGCTCTTGATGAGTATTTTGGCCATCCTCACCATTCGTTCAAGACTATACACATAGCCGGAACAAATGGCAAGGGGTCGTCGTCCCATACCATTGCATCTATTCTTCAATCTGCTGGATATAAGGTAGGACTTTTCACTTCACCCCACCTTATTGATTTCCGAGAGAGAATAAGAGTGAATGGAGAAATGGTTTCAGAACAATATGTCATAGATTTTGTAGAACAACATCGAAATTCCTTTGAACCTCTCCACCCTTCATTCTTTGAACTAACTACAGCTATGGCTTTCAAGTATTTCAAAGAGCAAGAAGTGGACATTGCTGTCATTGAAGTTGGACTTGGCGGTCGTCTTGACTGTACAAACATCATTACTCCACTTGTATCAATAATAACAAACATCAGTTTTGACCACGTGACATTCCTCGGCAATACACTTGCAAAGATAGCTGGCGAGAAGGCTGGAATAATAAAAAAGAATATACCTGTCATAATAGGAGAAACAGTAGCAGAGACACGTCCTGTGTTTGAGGAAAAGGCAAAGGATATCGATGCTCCGATCTTTTTTGCAGAGGAAGATAACGAAATAATATCTCACACATTCATTCCAGAAGGTGGCATTGACTACAATACAACATCTTTTGGAACAATACATGCTGAACTATGTGGCGCATGTCAAGTAAAGAACACACGTACCATTTTGTGTGCAATTAAACAGATAAACAAATCGCTCAATGGCAGAATATCTATAGAAAACATTAAGGAAGGCTTTGCCAACGTATGCAAAAGTACAGGTTTAATGGGTAGATGGCAAAAGATTAAAGAACAGCCAACTACCATTTGCGATACAGGACATAATGTTGGTGGATTTGACTATATCTCGAAACAACTATCTGCTATCCTAACCAATATAAAAGAGAAGAATGGCAACATGAGAATTGTATTAGGCATGGTCAATGATAAAGATATAAATGGCGTACTATCCATGTTACCAACAGATGCAATCTACTATTTTACTCAGGCAAGTGTGAAAAGAGCTATGCCTTATAACGAAATAAGAGAATTAGCGTCAAATCACCATCTATATGGAAATGCATACTCTTCTGTAATCGAGGCTTTCAATAAAGCTACGGAAGATGCTGATGTTAATGACTTCATTTACATAGGAGGAAGCAGTTTTGTTGTAGCAGACCTTCTTTCTTCGCTCCTGTATTCCACTAAAAAGTTTTAGCAAAAAGAAAAAATAATACTGTTTTTATTCGTTCAAATGAAAAAAAATAGTTTTATTTGCAATAAATTTGTTGAAGGTCACGAACAGGTGACTGGACGGCATGAAAAATACAAACTAAAAATCATATAATCATGAGCACATCTCAGAACCTTTGCGGTATTGACCGCGCTAAATTTCAGAAAGAGGTTAATGGCAAGAAGACAGACCTCTATATCCTTAAAAACGCAAATGGCTATGAAGTAGCAGTAACTAACTATGGTGGTGCTATCGTTGCTATCATGGTTCCAGATAAGGATGGAAAGATTCAGAATGTAATTCAGGGATTCGACAATCTCGATGAGTACTTGAAGGGTAACGAACCTTTCCTTTCGACACTTATCGGTCGTTTCGGAAACCGTATCTGTGACGGTAAGTTCCAGTTGAATGGCAAGGAATATATGCTTGCTATCAATAATGGTAAGAACCATCTCCATGGCGGTCCTACAGGTCTCCATGCTCAGGTTTGGGATGCTTACCAGACAGGTGAGCAGAACCTTACACTTAATTGCGTACTTCCTTATGGACATGAAGGTTTCTCAGGAGAGGTTAAGATTGCAGTAGAATATACTTGGACTGATGACAACGAACTTGTTCTTGAGTATTTCGCTACTACAAACAAGAAGACAATCATCAACCTTACTCACCACGCATTCTTCTCAATTCAGGGTATTGCAAATCCAACTCCAACTGTTGATGATTTGATCCTTGAAATGAATTGCGATTTCTATGTACCAACTGACGAGACTTCTATTCCTACAGGTGAGATTCTTAAGGTTGAAGGTACTCCATTCGATTTCCGCAAGCCAAAGACTATCGGTCAAGACATCAATGCTGATGATGAGCAGATTAAGTTCGGTTCTGGATATGACCACAACTATGTATGTAACAAGAAGGAAGTTGGTGAGTTGACTCTTGCTGCTCGTCTTACAGACCCTAAGTCTGGTCGTGTTCTTGAGACATACACAACAGAGCCTGGTGTACAGCTCTATACTGGTAACTTCCTTTCTGGTTTCCAGATTCAGAATGGATGTACAGCACCTCGTCGTTCTGCAGTATGTTTCGAGGCTCAGCACTTCCCTGACTCTCCAAACCGCCCATACTTCCCTTCTACTGTTCTCAATCCAGGAGAGAAATACAGTCAGAAGACAATCTACAAATTTGGCACAATCTAAACATTTATATTCCTGAGAGTTCTTTGCCTTATGGGCAGGGAATTCTTGGGATTCTTGTCAAATACTATACTAACAAATAGAGAATAATTAAAACAAATATTAACCTTATCAAACACTAATTGATTATGAGATTAACTATTGATGACGTAAGACAGCGTTTCCAAAAGCACCTTGGTGGTGAACCAGGTTCAGTTTATGCTTCACCAGGTCGTATCAACCTTATCGGTGAACACACAGACTATAACGGAGGTTTCGTATTCCCAGGTGCTGTTGAGCAGGGTATGATCGCAGAGGTTCGCCCTAACGGAACACGCACAATCAAAGCATATTCTATTGACCTTAAGGATTATGACGAGTTCTCTCTCGATGATCCTGCAGGACCAAAGGGAAGCCACTTCCGCTACATCTATGGTGTTGCAAAGGAGATGGAGAAGCTTGGAGTTCCTGTAATGGGATTTGACACAGCTTTCGCTGGTGATGTTCCACTCGGAGCTGGTATGTCTTCTTCTGCTGCACTTGAGAGTTGCTACGCTTTTGCAATCAATGACCTCTTCGGAGACAACAAGATTGGAAAGATGGATATGGCAAAGGCTGGACAGGCTACAGAGCACAACTACCTCGGTCTTAACTGTGGTATCATGGACCAGTTCGCTTCTGTTCACGGAAAGAAGGGTAACCTCATGCGTCTCGACTGCCGCTCTGGCGAATTCGAGTATTTCCCATGGAATCCAAAGGGTTACAAGCTTGTTCTCGTAAACTCTTGCGTAAAACACGAACTTGTAGGTTCTCCATACAATGACCGTCGTAACTCTTGCGAAAATGTAGTAAGAGCTATCAAGGCTAAGCACCCAGAGAAGAAGATTGACACTCTCCGTGAAGCTACTTGGGACGAACTCAAGGAAGTTGCTAATGATGTTCCTGCTGAGGATCTTAAGCGTGCTACATTCGTTCTTGGAGAGAAGGATCGTGTACTTGCAGTATGTGATGCTCTTGAAAAGGGTGACTACGAAACAGTAGGTCAGAAGATGTATGAAACTCACTATGGTCTTTCTAAGGACTATGAAGTATCATGCGAAGAACTCGACTTCCTCAATGACGTAGCCAAGGAATGTTCAGTTGCTGGATCACGTATCATGGGTGGTGGATTCGGTGGTTGTACAATCAACCTCGTTGCTGAAGAACTCTATGAGAACTTTACAAAGACTGTTGTTGCTAAGTTTAAGGAGAAGTATGGCAAGGAGCCTATCATCATCGATGTTGTTATTGGTGACGGTTCTCGTAAACTCGCTTAATCAACAAGATAAGCAATTATAATTAAATAATTACATTAACTATATCAATAGATGGGTTCAAGCCTCAAAAAAGCTTGAACCCTCTTATGGAATAAATATGGCACAAGAACAAAAAAGAAATTGGGTCGCAATTATAACTATGTTTTTCATCTTCGCGATGATCAGTTTTGTGACTAACATGGCAGCACCATTCGGAAACATCTGGGGCATGTCATATGAATGGGCAGGTATGGCAGGAAACTTAATGAACTTTACTGCTTACCTTATTATGGGTATTCCTGCTGGTAACATGCTCATTAAGTATGGATATAAGAAGACAGCACTTATAGCACTTATCGTTGGAGCTATTGGTCTTGCAGTTCAGCTTACATCTGGTATCGTTGGAAACATTTATGTTTACCTTCTCGGTGCTCTTATCTGCGGATTCTGTGTTTGTATGCTTAATACTGTAGTTAACCCAATGCTTAACCTTCTCGGTGGTGGTGGTAACACAGGTAACCAGCTCGTTCAGGCAGGTGGTACACTCAACTCTCTTTCTGGAACAGCAACTCCAATCCTTGCAGGTGCTCTCGTCGGAACACTTACAAAGGATTCTTTCCCAGATGTTGCACCACTTATCATAACAGGTATCGTTATCTTCCTCGCTGCATTTGCTGTAATCTCTTTCATTAAGATTGAAGAGCCACAGGGTGACCTCAAGAATGTAACTTATGAAAAGTCACCACTCGCCTTCCGTCACTGTACTCTTGGTATTATTGCCATTTTCTTCTATGTTGGTGTCGAGATTGCTACACCTGGTATGATGAACCAGTGGATCAGCCGTGAAGGTGGATTTGAAGGAGCTGCTACAGTTGCAGGTTCTCTTGCAGGTATATATTGGTTCCTTATGCTTGTTGGTCGTCTTACTTCTACATTCATTTCAGGAAAAGTATCTACTCGTACTCAGATGATTACTGTTTCTGCTTTAGGTATTGTCCTCGTGGTAGCAGCAATCTTTACAGGTGATGTCACAACAACATTGAATATCAACCTCGGTTTCATTCAGGTTGAAAATGCTACAGTTCCACTTTCATGTGTATTTATTTTCCTTTGCGGTCTTTGTACATCTGTAATGTGGGGAGGTATCTTTAACCTTTCAACAGAAGGACTTGGTAAATATACAGCTAAGGCATCAGGTCTCTTCATGGTAATGGTATTTGGTGGCGGTATGATGCCATTCTTCCAGGATCTCGTAGTTCGCCCTATCACAGGTTATCTTGGTTCATATTGGCTCATTGTAGCTATGCTTGCTTACATTCTTTGGTACTCTATCTCTGGATGCAAGAACGTAAACAAGGACATAAAAGTAGACTAATATAGTTTTACATAGTTTTGACAAGAGGCGGTTTGTAATCAAACCGCCTCTTTCATTTTTGTTTCTGTATAACTCAGCTAAAGTTGAATTAAGTTTACACGAGGAGTACTCGAGGAGCACTCGAGGTGTCCCCACAAATCGTGTGCGCTCCTCGAGTAATCCTCGAGTAATCCTCGTGCAATGCTTGTAGCCTTCTTGTATGGTGATAGCATGGCTGACAGGATTCGCTTTATTACAAAACATGTCAGTAGAAATTTGAAAAGGATGCTTGAAGGATGTGCAGAATCGTTTCAAAAAATGGAGGCAAGAAAAACAATAAGAGGCTTACTCAAAAACAAAAGCTACCCTTCTCTTTGTTTTCAAAGAATCAAATGACCAAGTACGATGTCTGGCGGACTGTTATATTATTTTTTGTTCAATGGATATTACAAAAACGCCTTTTTGTTATTATTTGAAATATAGTGACACTCATTTTTTTTCATAAAAACGCACACAATAAGTGTCTACCTCACACTTTATGTTGTAGAACATATTTTTTATTGCTTTTTCCACTTATAAAATAACGAAATTTGGCAAAAGTTTATAAACTAATATTAATTTCTAACCTAAATTATGAAGAATCTTTCAAAAATGATCTTAGGAAGTGCTGCTGCCGTAGCATTCCTTTGTGCATGCTCAGGTGGTCAGCAGGCTACTCCAGAACTAACTGCATCTGGCCTAAACCCTGCAGATTTTGACACTTGTATCGCAGTTGCATATGATTACGAGTCAAAGACATTCGTTGCAGACTCTGCAAATGCAAAAGAAGTAAAGCTTATCACCCTCAAGAATGCTAATGGCATGGAAGTATGCATAACAAACTTCGGTGGCCGTATCGTAAGCATCATGGTTCCAAACAAGGATGGTAAACTTGTAGATGTAGCTTGCGGTTTCGACAAGGTAGAAAACTACTTCCCATGGAACTTCACAACTGACTATGGATGTTCAGTAGGTCGCTACGCTAACCGTATCGATGGTGGACAGTACATCCTCGATGGTGACACAGTAACACTTGACAAGAACAATAATGACCATGCTTGTCTCCACGGAGGTTTCACAGGCTGGCAGTATCAGGTATACGACATTGCAGAGAGTACAGAGAACTCACTTACTCTCAAGATGGTTTCAGCAGAGGGCGACAACAAGTTCCCTGGAAATCTCACAGCAACTGTTAAGTTTGAACTTACAGACAACAACGAGATTGCAATCAAATACGATGCAACATCAGACAAACCAACAGTCATCAATATGACTAACCATACATACTTCAACCTTTCTGGTGATCTTAACAACACTGTTGACGAGTCAATCCTCTATGTTAATGCAGACGCATTCACTCCTGGTGACGACTTCCTTATTCCTACAGGTGAGATCAAGTCTGTTGAAGGTACAGTATTCGACTTCCGCACACCAAAGGCTATCGGTCAGGACATGAACTCTGACGACGATCAGCTCGTTAAGGCTGGTGGTGGTTACGACCACAACTGGTGTCTTAACACTAAGGGCGATGAGAACACTATCGCTGTAACACTTTCAGACCCACGTTCTGGCATCAAGATGGACATCTACACTAACGAGCCAGGTATCCAGTGCTACTCAGCAAACTTCCAGGACGGAACTTGCACTGGTAAGGGTGGCATCAAGTACCAGAAGCACTGTGCTATCTGCCTTGAGACACAGAAGTATCCAGATTCTCCAAACAAGTACACTATGGAAGGTTGGGAACTCAGTAACCCATTCGTAACACCAGAGAAGCCTTACCATTCTTACTGCAAGTTTGCTTTCTCTGTAGAAAAGTAAATAACCTAATTAATTAACAATACAAAAACTAAAAACAAAATCAAATGAACAGTTTATCAGAAGCAATTGCATCTTCTGGATTCAAGATGATTGACTTTGCTATCTTGGTTATATACCTTATTGTCCTTGTAGGACTTGGTATGTTCCTAAGCCGTAGCAAAGATGGTCAAGAGAAGAGCGCAAGTGACTACTTCCTCGCAGGTAACACCCTTACTTGGTGGGCTGTAGGTGCATCTCTTATCGCTGCAAACATCTCTGCAGAACAGTTTATCGGAATGTCCGGTACCGGTTTTGCTGATGGTATCGCAATTGCAGCTTATGAAGTAATGGCTGCCGTAACTCTCGTTGTTATCGGTAAGTTCCTTTTGCCAGTCATGATTGATCGCAAGATCTTCACAATCCCTCAGTTCCTTCGTGAACGTTACAATGACGGTGTAGGTCTTGCATTCTCAATCCTCTGGCTCTTCCTTTACGTATTTGTAAACCTTACATCTGTTGCATGGCTCGGTGCACTTGCAATCGAACAGATTCTCGGTCTTCAGGGACTTGAGGTTGAGATGCTTGGTATGGTAATCAGCATCCGTATGATTATCGTATTTGCCCTCTTCGCTATCGCAGGTATCTACTCAATCTATGGTGGTCTTGCATCAGTAGCATGGACAGACGTTATGCAGGTTACATTCCTCGTTGGTGGTGGTCTTATCACAGCTTACGTTGCACTTGCTGAGATGGGTCATGTATTTGACACTTCTGCTCTCGGTGCTCTTGGTAAGATTTACGAAGACCTTACAACAGGTAACTACTCTACTGACCCACACTTCCACCTTATCATCCGTGAGAGCGCTAAGCCAGATGCATTTGCTAATGTACCAGGTATCGCTGCTGTAGTAGGTGGTGTATGGCTCACAAACCTCGGTTACTGGGGATTCAACCAGTACATCATTCAGAAGGGTCTTGCTGCTAAGAACCTTGACGAGGCAAAGAAGGGTCTCATCTTCGCAGGTTTCCTTAAGATTGTGATTCCATTCATCGTTGTTCTCCCAGGTATCTGTGCATTCTATATCGCTCAGAACCCAGAAGCATTTGCATCAATGAACCTTCAGGGTAAGATTAACATCCCAGATGATGCTTATCCATGGCTTATCCGTAACTTCACTCCAACAGGTATCAAGGGACTTTCATTTGCAGCTCTCGCAGCAGCAATTATCTCTTCTCTTGCATCTATGTTCAATAGTACTTCTACCCTCTTCACAATGGATATCTACAAGAAGTACATCAATCCAAATGCAACAGACAAGAATCTTGTAAATACTGGTCGTATCGTTTCTGTATGTGCACTCATCATTGCACTTATCACAGTTAAGCCACTTCTCGGTGAAATCCCACAGGCATTCCAGTACATTCAGGAGTATTCTGGTTTCATTTACCCAGGTATCATCACTGTATTCGGTCTTGGTCTTCTCTGGAAGCGTGCTTCTTCTACAGCAGCAGTTTGGACAGCAATCATCACTATCCCACTCGGAGTACTCTTCAAGATCTTCCTTGGCGATCTCCCATTCCAGTTCCGTGCTGGTTACATCTTCATCATTGTTGTAAGCTTCTTTATCCTCGTTTCTTACCTCGATAAGAAGTTCATCAGTGTTGAACGTCCATCAGAGTCTGACCAGAAGGCTATGATGTTCTGGGCAAAGATTATCGGTTCAGTTGGTGCTCTTCTCATCATCCTTGCTCTTGTTGTAGTTGCAATGGGTGATTCAACAGCTTGCACAGCTTACCTCAATGACATAGGTTTCCAGGCATTCATCTTCTTCGGAGTACTTGTAGGCTGCAATGCTGTATGGCTTTATAGCAACTCTGTTGATACTAAGGCTGACCCTAAATCACTTCCTATCAACCTCACACTCTTTGCAACAACAAAGGGTTACGCTTATGGAGCTATAGGAATCTCTGTTATCACAATGATTCTTTACGTGCTTCTCTGGTAATTCATCTTAATAATATGTAGGGGGCAGGTACGACCTGCTCCCTATCATACATTAAATTTTCCAATTTACTAGCTTAATATATATAATAATTCCACTATTCCTTGTTACCAAAAGTAATAATCCAATGACTAACTATTCATCATATCCCCGTTTTTTTGTATCTGTTGACTGTGTAATCTTCGGATACCACGAGGGAAAACTAAAAGTGCTGACACATCAGCGTCCATATGAACCAGGACTTGGTGAAAAGTCCTTGATCGGAGGTTTCGTTCAAAAAGAAGAGAACCTCGAAACTGCTGCAAGACGAATCCTTAAGGAATTCACAGGTCTTGACAAAGTATATCTCCAGCAGCTCGCAGCTTTCGGTGAAATAGACCGTGACCCAGGAGAACGCGTTATTTCTGTAGTTTATTATGTTTTGATAGACTTTGCAGAATATGACGAACAACAGGTTATTCTACATAATGCAGAATGGATAGATGTAGACAACCTACCAACTCTCTGTTTTGACCATAACGAGATGGTAGAGAGAGCAAGAAAGGTTCTTGGCGAAGACATTAAAGATACGCCAGTAGCTGGTAAGCTATTACCACACTACTTCACACTTACTCAATTGCAGATGTTGCACGAAAGCATTCTCGGAACAACTGTTGACAAACGTAATTTCCGACGTGCAATTGCAGACAAATCGTATGTTCAGGCTACAAACTTGATTGACAAAGATTCATCAAGAAGAGGAGCAACACTATATGAATTCAATTATTAACTAATAATATATAAGTAATATGTTAGAAGAATTAAAGGAAAAAGTATTTAAGGCTAACCTTGATCTAGTCAAGCAAGGCCTTGTGATTTTCACTTGGGGAAACGTCTCTGGTATCGATCGTGAGAAAGGCCTTGTAGTTATCAAACCTTCGGGAGTCGATTATGATGCAATGAAGGCTTCCGATATGGTTGTCGTTGACCTTAACACAGGCAAAGTGGTT
>JAZUHP010000028.1:0-86671 GCA_045641785.1 Bacteroidaceae bacterium | reverse complement strand
TAAGTAAGTAATCAAAATTATTTTATAATATTACAGTAAGTGATTTTCATAATATCTGCACTCTCTTTGTCGTATCTTTCCGTTTCATTTTCAGTCATGATGCCCGCATCACTCCTTCAAATGAATACGAAAATCTACTTCCAAATAGAGAGCATCTATTATAAAAATAATTGTGATCACTTACTTAAAACGCAGAAAAAATAGACACAAAGGAGGGTGTATCAATTTTGACACACCCTCCTTTTGTGTTCCTGACCTCGTCACTTGTTTCTTTGGAAGAAGTTAAAGGGAAGATAAAAAGAAGCTTCTTTTTATCTTCCCTTTAACTTCTTTTTATCTCCTAGAAAGTGCGCGAACTGATATTCACACTACCACCCACTTCCTTTGTGGCGTAGTTATAGACACCATAGCGGCAACCCATGAACATCTTCTGCCAGTTGAACGTCATCTTGAACTGACTACCTATTGACTTCCAGTTCTTACCGTCAAGACAATACTTGAATGTGGCAATGTCGGTACGAGGCACGAAGTTGCCGTCAATAGAGAGCTGGATGTTCTTGATCTTTGACTTTGGTATCTCTACACGCTCTATCTCTGTGCTGTTGACCTTTGTTACAGCCTTGTTGCGTGGCTCAAGTTCACATACATCATTTGAGAGTACAAGGAAGTACTTGCCTCCCTCACGTACAACAGACATCATGGCTGCGTTGTCGCTGAACACACAGAATCCTGCCTTGTCACCATCCTTCATCTTGCTGGCGTCAATCTTGACTGTATCAGAGCATGTAGGTGCCCACATGCGCCATGTGAGGGTGTTGCGAGCTATGAACATATTGTCCACAACCTTTGTTGTCTTGAATGTGTATGTATTGCCATTCTTTGTGTATGCTTCCTTTACAGGGTTATGGTTGAACTGGTAGTCCTTTGTGAGTGACACGCCTCCGTCGAGTGTCATCTTTGTACCATACTTGCCTGTATATTCCTCTGGTTCTTCCTCAAGTGTCATGGTCTCAGGTACCTTGGCTGTATAGCGGTAGTTATCAATACCATTGCCCTGCTCACGAATGACCTCTCCGATCATTGGCCAACCGTCAACCCATGTACAAGGGCTGAGAGTGAGGACACGACCTACACCCGCTCTATCCTGGAAGATCACTCCGTACCACTCGCCATGCTTGCCATCGACGATAGTTCCCTGACCTACGAATGGGAATCCTCCGAACTCAGACTTAACGATAACCTTTGAGTCGTATGGTCCTTCGATGTTACGGCTACGGTAGGCAATCTCACAACGACCTGTGTTTGGCCATGCGATGCAGAGGAGATAGTACATGCCATCGTGCTTGATAACGCGGCTTCCCTCATGAAGTCCCTTTGGACGGCCGTTGAGCTGGAGCTTCTTGTGCACGCCACCTGGCTTTTCTGCTGTAAGGTCGCTTGTAAGCTCTACGAGGGTGATGTCGCCACTTCCGGAGAACACATACACTCTGTCGTCATCATCGAAAAAGAGTGATGAGTCATGGTATGCAGGAAGACGGCTGTGGAGTTTCCATCCCTTGGCAGGATCATCAGTCTTGAACACCATAGACTTGTGTGGCTCATCATTTGCCACGAAGAGTGCCCAGAATGTACCCTTGTGATAGCGGATAGATGTAGCCCATTGACCACGACCATAGACAGTACCCTGTTCAAGGTCATAGCGAGGAGTATCATGGATCTCATCGAAGAGATAGCTGACAGTCTCCCAGTTGACGAGGTCGCGGCTTCGCATGATAGGACCGCCAGGAGTCATGTGCATGGTTGTTGTGACGAGATAGTAGTAGTCGCCCACACGGATGATATCTGGGTCAGGAGTGTCGAGCCACATCCATGGATTCTTAACTGTAACGGTCTTTGCCTTTTCACCTGTTGTCTGCTGAGCAAATGCGACGTATGGTTGCAATAATAAAGATACGATAGCAACCAAGTTGATAAGTTTCTTCATATTAAGGATTTGAAATTATGTTTACAATGCAAAGGTATGAAGAATAAGTGAATACCACCAACATAAAATGTTGCATACACTTTTTATGATGATACAAAAAAGCCAGAAATGTCAGTATTCCGACATCTCTGGCTATATTAGGTTGTGAGGTTATTAGGTTATTAGGTTTGATACCATAGGACTTATGCGCTAACAGTCATTCGGACCTCAAAACCTTAAAGACCTTAAAACCTTAAAACCTCACCAGCGTAGCGACCTTAAAACCTCACAACCTCAAACCACATTACTTCTTAAACAACTTCTGTGCCATGTGATAGAGGCTACGACGCCAAGTAAGGAACTCATGTGCTGTGCCATCAGATACGAATGACTCAGCATTGAATCCTGCAGCCTTCAAATCTTTAGCAGCCTTGTTCACACCATCTGGGTTCTCCTTGCTACCACAAGTCATGAACATAAGCTTTGGTGTTGCCTTACCTTCAAGATCCTTTGGTGCGTATGTTCCACCACTAAAGAGTCCCCACCATCCAAACATCTCAGGACGTGCAAGTGTAGCGTTACGTGTCTCCATACCACCCATAGAAAGACCTGCCATAGCGCGGTTATCACGGTTTGCGATTGTACGGAAATGACTATCTACATAAGGAACAAGCTCGTCCATGAGAACTGTCTGGAAGTCTGTCCACTTGAACTCACCCATGTGTCCCCAACGTACCTCGTTTGTCATACCATAAGTCATGACGATGATGAATGGTACACACTTCTTCTCTGCGAGGAGGTTGTCCATGATAAGGTTAGCACATCCCTGGTTGCTCCATGCTGTCTCGTCCTCACCCCATCCATGCTGGAGGTAGAGAACTGGGTATCTCTTCTTCTCAAGTCCCTTTGCATCATAATCTGCTGGAGTGTATACGTAAGCTACACGCTCTGAGTTTGTACTTGGAGAGTGGAAGAGGATCTTCTGTACATTACCATGCTTCACGTTCTTGAGAGCATAGAAATCCTGATCATGTGCTGGAATCTCGATACCGCTTTCCCAACGTGTTGAACCATAGTAGTTCTTTGAACCTGGGTCGTTAACCACACCACCGTCGATAGTAAGGTGATAATAGTGGAATCCTTCATCCATAGGACCTTCTGTTGTTCCTACCCATACACCATCCTTATCCTTGCGGAGAACTGTACCACCACTACCGCCAAGACCAAGACTTACAATAACAGACTTAGCGTCTGGTGCCTCAACACGGAAACGTGCATAGCCTTGTGAGTTGACCATAGGATACTGCTGACCAGGCTGGTTTGTAGAACAAGGAACGAAGTCTTCCTTTATCTGCTGATTGTCAAGTGCAGCATTAAAGTTCTTTACAACATTATAAGCTTTCTTTGCCTTAAGATCCTTGTCGAAGAGAAGTGGATAGTTGTTTGTTCCCAACCATGAGTCCCTATCGCTTACGTTCCAGAATGTGACACACTTGACAACATCCTTATGCTTACGAAGAACCCTGAACAACTGAGCATACTGATTCTCCTGAAGAGTCTTGATATGTGGCTTGATATCAATCTTGTCACGACGGAACTGGAGCTGTCCACCCATCTCCTCATTAGCACGAACATCAAGTTCTGTAATGTGGATATTGCTTACAAGTTCTGAGTACTTTGTGATTGCAGCATCTACATCCTCTACCTTAGGACCATAGATGTTGTAGTGGCCCTGCATACCGATACCATGGATTGGTACACCTGCGTCCTTCATCTTCTTGACCATGTTATAGATAAGGTCACGCTTTGAAGGAGTAGCCGCATTATAGTCATTATAGAAGAGGAGGGCGTTTGGATCTGCCTCATGAGCAAACTCGAATGCCTTTGCAATAAACTCATCTCCATAGTTCTTGAAGAGTTCAGACTGACGGTAAGGTGATGGATTTGGGTTCCATCTGTTTGGATTTGCACTCTCAGCCATAGCCTCATTTACTACATCCCAGCAATAAACGATGTCCTTGTAACGGTTTACTACCGCATGGATGTGCTCACGAAGACGAGCATAGAACACTTCCTTCTTGACTGGCTTACCCTTCTTGTCGTACATCATCCAGTTGCAGAACTGAGAGTGCCAAACAAGACAATGGCCACGAAGCTTAATCTTGTGCTGACGACAGAAGTTTGCGATGCTATCAGCACCTTCCCAATGCCATACACCATCCTTAGGATGAATCTCACCTGACTTCATGTCGTTCTCAGCAGTTATACTGTTGTAGTTGTCAAGGACAATCTTGATCTCGTCCTGATTAGCAAGATTACGCTTGTTTACAGCTACACCAACTGAGAAATAATCTTTGTAAGCATCTTTCAGACCTCCGTCCTTAGCCTGCGCATTTGCAGTCAAAGTGAACGATGAAAGAAGCAAAAATGAGCCAACAAACGGACTCTTCACTAGTTTCTTAATTGAATCCATACACTTATTTAAAGGTTAATATTTTGGTTATGTATTTATTTTTATGGAGTTAAAAGGAGTTAGAAGGAGTTAGAAGGAGTTAGAAGACGATACCATAGGAGATATGGACTAACCGTCATTCAAACCTTAAAACCTTAAAACCTCACCAGCGTAGCGACCTTAAAACCTTAAGACCTGCCTTAAAACCTCACTATCTCACCACCTTCTTTCCAGACTTGATATAGACACCCTTTGTTGGGTTTGTCACCCTACGTCCTGTCAGGTCATAGAAAGCATTACGAGCATTATCAGAAACTCCGACACTCTCAATACCTGTAGATATTGGCGTTGAGCCATCCACACTTAGATACACATCGTCAAAGAACAACGTCTGGGCAACTGTACTCTGGAAAGAAATGATACTTATGTTCGCAGGATCAATCTTTACTCCAGATTCTGTAACCATAGTGCTAAGATCTACAGTTGTAACCTTGCCTGTTATCTTCAACTTATATGGTTCTGCCCATATATTCTTATTGTCATACACGCATAGGTAGCAATTAGGTGATGGTTGACGACGGAGCGAGATGACAAGATAAGGACACTTGGAAAGGTCCCATGGCTTTGAGTACACCCATCCTGCCATACCATTCTGCTTGAACGTGATGTTCTTGCTCGACAAAGTATTGTCCTCAGTCAGATTGCGAGTCAACTTGTCTGCGTCAAAAGAGAAACCGTACCATGTTTCTTCTTCATCAGAAGGAAACAGAGAAGCGGCATCTTCATCCATCTTCTCAAAGTCTGCTACTGGAGCATCCTTCTCGGTAGTGAACCAGTCGATATCCACATATCCACCTGTTGCCTTGGTTGAATAATTGAACAGATAATATCTCTGACCAACGAAAAAGTCAAGAGTATAGTTCATCGTCATTGTCACACCAAAGGTAGTCCACTTTGTTCCATTGACGCTATACTGATATGAGCAGGTGTTCGTTCCGAAGTTTGTGACAGCACGGAAATACACGATATCTGATGTGATCTCCGCACCATTCTTCTCTTCTGCCACAGTCACCTTCTGACTATCAAACTTGCATCGCTGTGAATAGAGCTTCTTCTTGCCACCATCCACCTTTACGCCAATGAATGAATATGGGTTTGACCAAACAGCAAGTCCTGCGACATCACCTTCCTTCATTGCCGAGATATCCACCTTTGCAATTCCGAAGTTTGGTTTCCACGATGTGGAAGCAGTACCATTAGGACTATAACCCAATATCCTCTGGGTGAGAGAGCCACGAGCCCATGCCACGTTATCCGTCACGGTACAAGAATACAGACGCATCCATCCCGGTCTATCAGTAAGCGACCAAGCCATTGATTGAGGATTATGATTCCATTGCCATTGCTTGCCAAGAGTTGGAGTAGAGAACGCATCGTTTGTAGGAAGATAACTACGGTAATCAGCATTCTGTACAGCCTCATCATTAGAGATCCTTGGCTTTGGATAAGCTGCTCCGTTTCTACTTACATCACGACCATTATTGCCAATAACAGGCCATCCGTCAACCCACTTAACAGGTTCGAGGTAAGGCACACGACCTATTGCTCCTGCATCCTTAAAGAGTATTGTCCACCACTCGCCTGTAGGTGTATCAACCAACGCACCCTGATGAATGGCGTCGCCCTGGAACAATGTGTAAGGCACCTCTTCGTAAGGTCCCATAGGGTTCTTACTACGATAGATGGTCTGTCCCTTCCAGTAACCACCTGTTGTGACATACAGATAATAATAGTCACCTATATGATACATGTGGCTACCCTCGTATCCATCCTTGTCCTTCACAACCTGAGTGCTTGATATCTTATTCAATGTCTTGCCACTCAACTTGTTTATGTAGATATTGCCGATGCCGCATGCCACATAGACATAGCCATCGCCATTCTCGCCATCATCGAAGAGCCATCCTGCATCATAATAATGCTCTGGCCAGTACTCCATCTTCCACTCTCCTTCAGGATCTGTTGCTGTCAGGAGTATGTTTCTACCACTATCATAGCCATTGCGACCATAACTGATGAAGTAGATATAGAACTTACCGTCATGATAATTAAGAGAAGATGCCCACATGCCCTGAGCATAGTGTGAACCACCACCCAAGAGATTATATGCGTTGTTGCTCTCTATCTGAAGGAGCGGATTAGCGCAATATTCCCAGTTTACCAGGTCCTTGGACTTCAACAATGTTGCACCAGGGAAATGATACATTGTAGTACTCACAAAATAGAATGTGTCGCCAACACGAATCACATCACAGTCAGGGAAGTCACCATTTACGATAGGATTCACAAAGGTTCCATTTCCCTTGTCTGCAGTCCATCTATAGGTGTACTGCTGAGCATTTGCACCTACTGCACTTATTGCGATAGTTCCGAGCAGTAGCAGCTTCTTGAAAATTGATATCATAGGTAAGATTATTTTTTTAATTCATAATTCATAATGCATAATTCATAATTGCCATCCGGCGAGACTTGTTCATAATTGCCATTCGGATATAATCGTTCATAATTGCCTATGTCCTGAACAGCCCAATTATGAATTATGAATTAAACTAAGAATTGATTATTTCCTTGCGTCATTAAAGTGTTTCACCATCTTTGCAAGATTCTCCTTTGTGTACATGTTGAAACCATGACCACCACCCTCTTGCTTTACGAATCCACAGTTCTTAACGCCCTTCTCCTGAAGCACACTACAGAGTTCCTCACCCTGGCAACATGGAACGACATTGTCCTGTGAACCATGGAACACGAAGATAGGTACTGTAGTTTTGTTTATAAAGTAGCAAGGAGAAAGAAGCTGATAGGCATTCTCATGACCTGGATAGGCAAAGCCCATGAGAGCATCCTCTGGTTTGAAACCTTTCTTCTCTACTCCATCACAATCCATATTCATAAGGTCGATAGGACCTGACCACTCACAACAAGCATCAACCTTACTGCTTTCCTTTGTGTAGTTACCTACAGAGCCTTCAATATCGTACTCTGCCTTTTCCCCCCAAGCACTATTCTCTAAAGAAGCTGTCTTTACACCATTTGTGGCTGCACATAATGAAGCAAGATGAGCTCCAGAAGAGAATCCTGATGTACCTATGAAACTGGTGTCAAACTTATACTGTTTTGCGTTACCACGAACCCAACGTACTACAGCCTTGATGTCATTAATCTGGGCAGGGTACTTAGCATCACCACTACTTCTATGGTTAGGACAAACTACAGCATATCCAGCATCAAGAAGAGCCGCACATATTGTGTTGATATCTGCCATTCCCTTACTACTATTGCTGAACCATGCACTGCCGTAGATATGAATGATTACAGGATAAGACTTGGCAGCCTTCTTTGGCAAATACACATCAAGTGTATGATACGCCTGATCATCTCCTGCATAATTGATGTCAGTGAACTTCTCAGAGTACTCAGCCTTTACATCGCTCTGCTGGTTACCTCCAAATCCGAAATTTTGTGCATGAACAGTATTGCCTCCGAATATGCTCATAGAAAATACTGACATGACGAATAATAACTTTTTCATTCCCTTAGATTTTGTTTGATTATTTGATCGTTACGACAGCAGACTGTAATGACTCTTTTGCAGAACTATTTCCGTATAGAACCTCATATCTGCCATCCTTAGTATATATTGTATTAGTATTTTCATCAAACCACTCGAAAGACTTAGCGTTAAGAACTACAACAGCCTTTGCAGTCTCACCAGCCTTTACATCTACACGTGCATAGCCACGAAGCTGCATTACTGGACCATTTGGGTCTTGAGGGTTTCTTACATAAACCTGTACTATCTCAGTACCGTCCATCTTACCTGTATTTTCTACAGGGATAGTCAATTTTATCTCACTCTTACTATCATTCTTTATAGACTGCGAAGAGAGTGATGCCTTACATATCTTAAAGGATGTGTAGCTTAATCCATATCCAAATGGGAAAAGAGGACTATCATCCTTCATATATCTATATGTGCGTCCCTTCATGTCATAACTCTCGAAGTCTGGTAATTGATCAGAGTTCTTATAGAAAGTAACAGGAAGTTTACCACCAGGATTATACTTGCCATAAAGCACATCTGCGACAGCAATACCTCCTCTCATACCAGGGTACCATGCCTGAAGGATTGCATCACAAGTCTTAGTCTCAGGTTCAAGTGCAATAGCAGAACCTGAACAGTTAACAAACACAACAGTCTTGCCTGCATCCTTAAGAGCTTTGAGGAAATTACGCTGTACAGCAGGAAGTTCTATATGAGTTCGGTCACCTCCCTTGAATCCATCAATCTGCACAGGCATTTCTTCTCCTTCAAGTGAAGGGGCTATACCACCTACAAACACAACCTTATCTATACCCTTAAGGTTCTTGATAATGTCATTATAGTCAATCAACGACTCTATACCCACATTAACCTTGATACTTGCACCATAAGTACGTATATGAGAGAAATGAATCTCTATGTTGTACTCCTTACCTGCTTCTACCTGGATAGGAGTACGAGTTGGGGTTACACGCCAAGTGCTATGGGCTACTTTCTTCACTCCATTTACATATACGTCGAAATTACTTACAGACTCAACATTAATAACGACCTCTCCAGATTGTTTTGGTTTAAACACCGTCTCATACTTTGCGCTGAAACCGACAAGATTAACACCTGGAGCAAACTGATAGTTACCTGCTGTTGTCTTTGCAAATGGACGAGTATAATACTCTATCACAACTGGTTTACCTTCATAATCGGTATTGTTCCAGAAAGTACCCTTGAATCCTTTCTTGCCACCAAATGAAAGCTGGTCAAAGACATCTGTTACAATCTTATCATCTGTCAAATCACAACCTGGCAAATAAGTCACACCCTTGTTCACCATACGTATACCATCAAGGATGGAAACTGTAGTAGTTGGAGTACCATTGTAGTTACCCCACATCATAGTCTTATTTGCCGCATTAGGACCTATAACAGCAATCTTCTCATTCTTTGAAAGAGGAAGAACATTATTATTGTTCTGCAGAAGTACCATAGACTGGCGAGCCATATCGAGAGCAATCTGCAGGTGTTCCTTACTTTCAAGGACACTACTTGGAATCTTTGACCATTCCACAAGAGAAGGATCATCCATCTCGCCAAGGTCAAAACGTCCTTCAAGGAGACGAATGACATGCTTGTTTACTTCTGCCTCATTTATGAGACCACGTTTTACAGCATCTGGAATACTCTTATACGCATAGTCATATCCACACTCTACATCTGTACCTGCTATTGCTGCACGAGCAGCAGAATGGACTGCATCTGAAGATGTCTTGTGAGTCTGGTGAATATCAGACACAGCACTACAGTCACTTACCACAAGGTACTTGAATCCCCAGTCGTCACGAAGAATATCCTGAAGAAGTCTACCACTACTACAACATGGTTCATCATCAAGACGCTGATATGCACACATGACCTCACGTACCTTTGCATCCTCAACAAGAGTCTTGAAGGCTGGGAGGTATGTCTCCCAAAGGTCACGGGCAGACACATTCACAAGATTAGCAGTATGACGACTCCACTCTGGACCACTATGTACAGCATAGTGCTTTGCACAAGCCCATAACTTACGGTACTTGCTACTCTCAGGTCCCTGAAGTCCACGAACCACAGCAGATCCAAGCACACCTGACAGATAAGGATCCTCGCCATATGTCTCCTGTCCGCGTCCCCATCGTGGGTCACGGAAGATATTGACGTTCGGTGTCCATACTGATAGAGCGTGGAAACGAGTCACATCATCTCCCCTTTTCATCAGTTCATTCCACTTGGCACGCGCCTCGGTGCTTGTAGCATCAAATACTTTATAGATGAGAGCTTCATTGAATGATGCAGCCATACCTATTGGTTCTGGGAAATTAGTTACATTACCCATATTTGCAACTCCATGAAGAGCCTCACTCCACCATTGGAATCTCTTTATTCCAAGTCGAGGAATAGCTGGTGAATCATCAAGCATAAGTTTAGCCTTCTCTTCCAGAGTAAGGCGTCCACAAAGATCCACAGCTCTTTCATGCGCAGACAAAGATGTATTTTGGTAAGGCAACTGTGCCTTGATAGAACCAACAACTGTAAAAGACAGCAAGGCCACAAAAGAAGAAGCAAGAAATGCTCGTTTCATATCATTCGGTTAATTATGTATTGGTAAATAATAATTAAGGATTACCGAATGCAAAGAAACGACATTTCTTGCTTTTACGTTTGTCGAAATGTATCACAAACTTTATAATATGTACATTTTTAGGAATGGTAACTACCTATTTTACAACTTCACTACCATTTTCTTACCAGAATAGACTATTTTTTTATACTCACCGCCTATTACACGGATAATAAAGGTACGTGACTGTGGCATACCATCGAATTCTCCACTACGCTTTCCTAATTCCAAAGTATGCGACTTATCATTCCACACAATAGGAATCTCAGAGAATTTGCCATTCTCATAATTGTAGTTGTCGCCTTCATCCTCGTAGAAAAGGAAAGAAGCATCCTTACCTGGATACACGTTGATGGTATAGTTCTTACCTAACTGAGCAGAAGAGTACTCTGTGACTGGAGCTGTTGGAACTATACTACCAGCACGAACATACAAAGGCATCTCACCTATGGTAAACTTACATTCCACAGTTTTGCCACCTTCGTACTTCTCACCTGTCCAATAGTTAATCCAATCTGCACCCTTAGGGAGATATATCATCTTGCTTTTAACAGATGGTTCTGTAACAGGACTTACAAGGAATGCAGGACCATACATATACTCATCCTTTATGTCAAGCACATTCTTGTCGTCTGCAAAGTCAAAAGCGAGCATACGAGCCATAGTATAATTGTAACGTGTAATCCATCCTGCCATGCTGTAAGAATATGGAATCAACTCATAGCGAAGATTTATCATCTTAAGGATGGCATCATAGAATGGTGTCCCAGGCTCACCAAATCGCCATATCTCACGTGGAGTATCAGAACCATGACTTCTCAACATAGGAAGGAACGTGCCCCACTGGAACATACGAGTGTAGTATTCGCGGTATGCAGGATCATTCACACCCTGTGGGAACTCACCCTTATAGAACCACTGTCTACCTGGACGAGTAAAGAAAGAACCTACATCTACTGTCCAATATGGACAACCTGTAGCCATAAAGTTAAGACTTGCTGGAATCTGTTGTGCAAAAGACTTCCACGAAGCATGAGTATCTCCATTCCAAGTGATTGTAGCATAACGCTGCTGACCAGCATAGGAACTACGTGTAAGGTTCAAGACACGTTTATCAGAAGACGTAGCACGTTGATTCTCATATATACCCATTGCATGATAAAGAGAATAAAGACTGCTTCGTTCTGCACCAAGTGCATCTGACAGCACATCCTGATTCAAGTGCCAGCGACGTTCATTATCATCCCATCCATACTGTCTGCCATTTACAGGTTCAGGTATCTTGTTCCAGTCACCATCAAGTGGTTCACTACTGTCACACCACCAAGCGTCAAAGCCTTTTGAGAAGAACTCATCATCTGCATACTTCCAGTAATGCTTGCGTGCCTCTGCATTGAACACGTCATACACATCATGCTCAAGCATCATGCCACGCTGTTTGAAATCCTCTGCCTCAGGACACCATTGTGGGTTCGGCCAGATGCTGACCATGAGCTTTGCATTCATGGTATGGATAGAATCTGCAAGTGCCTTAGGATCTGGATAGTACTTAGCATCCATCTTCATGTATCCCCATCCCTGTGGCCAATAGTTCCAGTCCTGAACAATCATGTCAATAGGGACATGACGACGACGGTACTCGCCTAATGTCTTTATAAGGTCGTCAGAACTCACATAACGTTCTTTTGACTGGGTATAGCCAAACATATAGCGAGGCATCATAGGACATGCACCTGTAAGATAACGATAACCAGCAACCACCTTATCAAAGTTTTCTCCAAGAATAAAGTAATAATCCATCTGAGGAGCAGCCTCCAGTTCTATGCAATTGTTCTCCATCTTCATGGCACAACCAGCATCAAAGAGAAGACCGTAACCCTTTGTAGACACAAGCATAGGTATCATTGCCTTGAGGTTATGCTGAGTAAGGTACATTGTCTTGCCACGAAGATTCATATAGTCCTCCATGTGAGCACCAAGACCATAGATAGCCTCATCATAAGCCCAATTGAAATAGTTACGATAGCGCCAACTCTGACCTATTGTGTCTCTACGTATTTCGTTCTTGACAGTAACCTTACCATTAGCAGTCTCCTCCACATGAGCAGACTTCTCGTCATAGATGATACGTTCCTGTACAACCTTTTCTGCTTCACGAACAGGCAAAGCGTCAGAAAGAAGTATCTTACCGGTCTTCTTTTCAACAAACGACAGTACATTTGTTCTGATATCGTACAAGACAATAAGATTGTCACTACTCATCTTCATTTTATTGCCTTCCAACTTTGTGACAACTTTCAATGAATTGTTATGCCAATCATTGTCAATACAGACACCAGTATTGCTTTGTTCCTTCACCTTACCATCTGCAGCAAACCTGACACGGACTATGTCGGAACTAACGAAATCCACACTTAACCTTCCTTTTGGTGTATCTGTGGAGATATTTCTTGCAAACGAACTAACGACACAAGAAAAAATGAATAATATGGTACAAATCTTTTTCACGATGAATAACATGTTTTAGAGTAAGGAGAAGTAAATCTAGAAATTGCCCAGTATTACTTCTCCATACTCAATTAGTACAATTAATCAAGTTCCGCAAGTTCTTAACTTGCTCACTTAAGGAGTAAAATGTAGTTAAAAGAAGTTATCACTCCTTCGTCGTTTTGGGAGTTAAAAGACGACACTCTGCACCGAATGGAGTTTTCGCGAACAATCATACGTCTTTTTACTACTTTTCACTCCACTTAACTTCCTTTAACTCCATACAAGTGAAGCTTGTGTAACTTGAATATAATTATTTAAGAAGAGCATTCTTCTCAATTGTCCATCCCTTACGTTTTGCAATACCAGGTTTATTACCAATGAACATCTTAGCGGCATCATTGTCGCCCTTAAGTTGCCAGTTGAGCCATGCAACAGCAGGGATAGAGAACTCGCCACCATGAGGTTCACGATAAGTACCTCCATGACCTACAGGAAGATTTATTGCTACAGCAGGAACATGATTTATCTTCTTGAAGTCATCCATACCGTTCTCATAAGCGATATCAGTAGGACCACCAAGCATATACATGATAGGCGTATGTATCTCTGCAAGCTTGTCCTTGCCAGGCATTGGCATGCCTGGGATGGCTGCACCAGCATCCTTGAAGAGTCCACTATTGCAGATCATAAGGACAGAGATACGAGGGTCTGCACAGTTATATAGTGTCTGAAGACCGCCACATGACATACCAGATGCGCATATTGCCTTTGTATTCACCTTTCCGTAGAGAGGGCTGTTCTTGTCTGCATTCTGAGCTACTGCCCAGTCCATAGACTCAACCTGCTGCTGAGCTGTAGACTGTGGACCACGATAAGGTCTTTCTTCCATTGGAATGTAACCTGTTGCAATAACAAGGTATCCGTGTGAAGCTATCTCATTAAGGAACTTGAAATGTTCCCATGGTGAGTTTGTACAAGCACCATTACCCCAAACGAGAACTGGAAGAGGGTTCTTGCTATTGAACTTAGAGAGATCCTGAGGCATAAATACAGTATGAGCATCAAGACCATCATACTCCTGCATGATTGCCTTATACTTACCTGTACCACCCTCCTCTACAACGAGTGAACGAGTGACCTCACCCTTCTTGACAGGACTCATCTCCCACCAGTCGAAATTGAAGAGATTCTTCTTCTGGAGCTTTCCTCCCTTGAAAACAAAGAAGAGATCATGCTTTCCCTTTACTGGAGAAAGGACTGTTGTAAACTCCTTATACTTGAACTTAGTATTGGTAATCTGCACGCTACCAATAACCTTTCCTTCAACATCATCTATGCGAACCTCAATTGAACCACCCTCAAGGAGAGTAGAGCAAGATGCTGTAAACTTAATCTTCTCTCCTGTATTTCCGAAGTCAACACCACGAAGCTTGATGAACTCTCCATCATCGATGTTTGTAACGAAGAGTGTTGAGTTCCAAGGACCAGAAGGATTCTCGCGAGTAGTACGAAGACCATATCCCCAAGCCATTGTCTCTGCCTCAACCTTACGGTAAGGATTGAAAGAACCAACCTGATCAAGCTTACAATGGAGGAAGTATGGAAGTTCCTGAATTGTTCCATCCTCATTATATGTCATCTCAGCAGCAGATACGCTACGCTGTTCTGCATGAGCACTTGTCTCAAAACGATACACATCATAATTAAGACCGAAGCAGTAAGACTTGCCTTTGAAATCAATTATTCCTGGGTGATTACCTCTTGTCTGAGGTGTATGGTTCATAATATGTCCCTTATACTCCCAAGGACCTGTAGCTTTATCACTCATGGCATATCCGATACCCTCTGGACAACAAGTAGAGGCAAAAGCCATGTAGTACTTCTGCTGTCCCTTGGCATTCTTACGTCCCCAGAACCAAGGTCCTTCCTGATAATCTGTAATCTTTGGATGCTTGATGATTTCGCCTGAATATGATATCATATCTTCATTGAGCTTAACCATGTAGAGACTTGGATTACCCCAATACATATAAGCCTGTCCATCATTATCAATCCATACAGTTGGATCAATATCATCCCAATGCTCCTTCTGCCATACGAGTGGCTTTCCGAGAGGATCCTTGAAAGGACCGAATGGAGAGTCAGCAACAAGCACACCAATACCATTGCCATGGATTGGACAATACATGTACCATTTTCCATTTCTCTCGATGACTTGTTCTGCCCATGCGCCATTAGTACCCTTATACCACTTGAAGTCTCTTAATGATGCAACAGCACCATGATCCTCCCAGTTCACCATGTCTGTAGAAGTATAGAGCAACCAGTCCTTCATAAGGAAACCGCCTGCGCCCTCCTCATCATGAGTTGTATAGAGATAAACAGTATCACCATGCACGTAAGGAGCAGGGTCCGCTGTATACTTTGTCTGAATAATAGGAAGATTCAATGTCTGCGCACTTGCCGCAGCAAACATTCCAAGGCATGATATTAAAGATAAAAGTTTCATTTTTTATTGTTATTTTTATTTCTATTCATAATTTATTCGGCTTTAGCTTTTGCTAAGTCTTTCGATCACAAGAAGGACCCTCATCCTGTCTCCCCATATAGGGGGAGGTGACTAATGCATTACCCCATGCGGCACATGTTTCGTAGGTTTGCAACTAACTGTTAAAACTGAGCAACCTTCTTGCCACCAATAACATAGATGCCTTTTTGTGGAACAAGAACTCTACGTCCTGTAAGATCATAGATGGACTTATCCTTCTCCATATCTGTCATGTTCAGTTCATTAATTGCTGTTTCTTCTGCAGTATTGAACTTCCACCAGTCGAAGTTAAAAAGAGTTGAATCGCCATCAGGAACCGTACCCGCAAAGGTGAAATATAGATCTGTCACCCCTGTGATTTTAGAACTAAGGTCACAGGTGATTTCTGACCATATCTTGTCACCACCAGTAGACTCTATCTTACACCTCGCAATAATACTACCTGTAGTAGTTCCCTTACGTACAACGAGATAGCAATACTTAGGCAATTTACAAGCCACACGAACTGTAATACTTGCAGGCGACTCTGAGCCAAAGTCCACATTACGCACCTTAATATAGTCAGAAGAATGAATACCAGTTACATACACTCCAGTATTTTCATTACCAACAACAGACACACCTTCAGCCTTGTTTATAGTCTCTGCCTGTTGACGCACAAAAGGACTGAGAGTACACAAAGGTCCGACACCAGTCTTAGTAGCCTTGACAGGTTGAATGGTTCCATCCTCATTAAAGTGCATCTCCTCCACAGCCATACTGCGATTGAAGCCACCACCATTCTTTGCCCAAGCCGTATGGTAGAAGAAATAGTCCTTGCCCTTATAGTTTACTATACCGCTATGATTTGTAAACGAACCTGTGTCCTGATTATTCATAACATATCCCTTATATGTCCAAGGTCCCTTTGGAGACTTACTCATAGAATAAGATATGTGTTCAGGAACACCACCTGCAGCATAAATAAGGTAATAGTTATCACCACGTTTATCGAGCCACGGTCCTTCCTCATAGCAGTCTTTGCCCTGCACAACTTCCTTGCCCTCAGAGTTGGTAACCTTCTTACCACCAAAGGCTTCCTCTGTAAGAGCAACCTTAACACTACCACCCGCACCTAACATGTTTGAGGTAAGAGTTGCATAATACAACTTGTTGTTACCCCAATAGATGTAAGCCTTACCGTCATCATCAACAAACACAGTAGGATCTATATCGCCACCATCACCAGTAGATATGATATGAGTGCCACGAGGATCTGTAAATGGTCCAGAAGGTTTCTTGCTTCTACCAACACCTATATAATGACGCCAGTCATTCGGTTTGCTGGCACACATATACCAATAATAGTAGTCACCCTTCTTCACACATTGACTTGCCCAGCAAGTACCCTCCCTTGCCCAAGAGAAATTGGTACGTGGCATTGCATTACCATGGTCAGTCCAGTTCACCATATCCACAGTGGAATAAACTCTCCACCTCTCCATATAGTAAAAGTCATTGACACCCGGAACATTCATATCCTCATCACAATACACATACAGACTATCATTTCCTTCAAAAACCATAGGCGCAGGATCTGCTGTAAAGCAATGTGAAACAATAGGATTCTGTGAGAATGCTGATAACGAAACAACCGCAAAAAGTATAATAGAAACTGACTTTTTCATTCCATGGTTAGTTTTGATACTTACTGAATAGTTTGAAATCATCATTATAGATTACAAGTACAAATCCACCACGAGCCTTACACTTGATTGATGAAGGTACATACTTTTCTGACTCTGCGAGCATAAGTTTCCAAGGTTCTTCCTTGCTGTCGCCATCTGCAAAGAGATACATATTCTTCTTATCTCCCTCAATGGCAGAAAGACCAGTAGTCATCTCTTTCTCTTCATCAGTTCCGTTAATACCTGCTATGTACCATCTGTTACCCTTACGGCGAGCCATGACGACATACTCACCAGGATAGCCATCTATCAAGCGTGTCTCATCCCATGCTGCAGGAAGTGTAGAAAGGTAGCTCTTGACTGGCCATGGCTGTGAGAGGAAGCTCTCTGGACGGTCGGCAAGATGCTGCACACCTGACTCGAACAGCGCTGTAAGTGCAAGTTCATGAGCATGGGTTGTGATGTGTGGGTGCTGTGAATCCGTGAATGCACAAGGGGTATAGTCCATTGAACCCACCACATTACGAGTGAAAGGAAGTGTTGCATTATGCTTTGCTGCCTTCTTTGTGAATGTAGGTACATTATTATACCACTCAGCACCATACACAGCCTCTGTACTAACAAGGTTAGGATAAGTGCGCTGCCAACCACGTGGAAGTGTTGCACCATGGAAGTTGACTGTTAGATGATGCTTTGCTGCACTCTCAAGGAGCTCTATCATATACTGCTGGTTCATCTGGTTATCACCAGAGAAGAAGTCTATCTTGACACCCTTCACACCCATCTTGGCAATGTTCATGAACTCCTTGTCACGATCTTCAGGTTTGTTAAGTCTAAACTTTGGACCAGGTGCGCCATTAATCCATCCTACTGACGAGTTGTACCAGATGATTGGATCTATACCATTATTAACAGCGTACTTAACAGCATCTTCAATAGACTTGCCATCCTTCATCTCGTCCCACTCTGCATCAATAAGCACATAAGGAAGGTGGAGAGCAACTGCCATGTCCACATATTTCTTTATAATCTCATAGTCGTTTGAACCATGGTTGTATGCCCAGTACACCCAAGCAGCAACGCCAGGTCTTACCCATGACACATCGCCAAGACGGTTATCTGCAGCAACATCAGTAACGAGTGTTGACTCAACCACGTCATTCTTCGAACCAATTATTGCTACATGCCATGGCGACTGCTTGCACTCTACATCATTATTATCTGGCACAATACGGAACAAACCTTTCTTACCAGCAGAATAGAGGCATGATGCACTATTATATTTCTCCACACCAGACTCCGAGAGAAGGACGAACACATCCTTGTCATACTCAAACAATGATGGATAAGCCCATCTATTACCATCCTTCTCCTCAACATTCTTGTCGTAAAAGAATTCATAAGGTTCAGTCCATTTCTGCAACCAAGAGTTCTTTGTGGCACACATATCGATTGTAGCGTCCTTGATATCACCACCAACTGTTCTCCATACCACACCATTATTATAAGCACGGACAACAAGCTGTTTGCCATCCTCCATCATATAAGTAATCTGACGACCGTCATTCTCACAATGAAGACGCTTGCCCACTCTCATATCGTATGATTCACTTACATTAACTGCTTTTGATGCAACTTTACCAATCCCATTGATATTTACATCAAACAATTTACGGCCTTCATAGTTAACTACGAGGCCCTGTCCTTTTTGAGTTTTAACACATACCTTTCCATTTGGAGACTTCTGTGCATTCATGTTTGCTGCACCAAATAGCAGCATTGTAAAGATTAGATACTTTTTCATTTAATATTTTTTTGTTTTTCTCGTCATTTTAGACTCGAATTTTATAGTTTAGTTTAGTTTTTGTTCTATTAGTAATTCTCTCGACTTTCACTTTTAGAGAAGTCTGCAGATTTTTTATGTTTTGGGGGTACGCATAACATTTGGCACCCATAATCCACATGCAAGATCCTCATTCCGAAGAATCTTCATTTAGAGCAAAAAAAAGACTTGCAATCATCACTGAAAGCAAGTCCTTTATTGATGAAGATAATCACTTGCATCAACATTATCCTAAATAACCTTTTTCCAACTTAACCTATCAATAAATCTCATTAACTAAAATCGAATATCACGTATCCCGATTCAGTCTTTCATTATACTAACTTAATTTTAATATCTCTATACTAACAAAAAAAATTATCCCAAATAACCTAATAAATAAAATCCACTAACTACAAATACAACCGAATCTCTTCGTCTGTGTTTGACGTTGCAAAGATATGGCGTTCTCAAAAAAAACACTTTGTCATAGGTTTCAAATATTTTTATTTTTGTTGTATTTGTGGCTTTTATGGCGAAATGTAACAAATTACAAAACATTGTTAACATTTGCCGTATGTGACAATATAATATATGGTGTACATTTGCAACGAATTAAATTTACTCAACAAAAATCTTTTATGAAAAAACTCTTAGTAACGCTATCACTAGCGTGTCTCGCATTAATCAACGCCTATGCCGACCGTGCTGCCGGCATACATGTTGACGGCAACCAGCTCAAAGATGATGCTGGTAACATTGTCGTGCTACATGGATTCATGGACACACCAAGTCCTTACTTCAACAACTGGAGATGGGGAGGTTCTGCAACAGATGCCAACGCTGCTGCATGCATAACCTACTTCAAGAAAATCTTCACAGCAACAACACAGCCAGAGAAGGGAACAAACTGTAACTTATTCCGTCTTCACCTAGACCCATGCTGGACAAACAACTCCTCTGTAACAGCAACAGGATTCACGAAGAAGAATGATAAGTGGTATGATCCTAACGGCACAGAAGTTAGTGGCGAAGCTGATATCCACCAGTACGATGGCAAACGCCTTGATAAATACATGAAACTTGTTTACTGGAAGATTGCAGAGTCTGCAATCGGAAAAGGTATGCATGTCATCATGCGTCCACCAGGAGTATGTCCAGGAACAATAAAGGTTGGTGACTACTACCAGAAATACCTTATTGACGTATGGGATCGTGTAACAAAGAACGACTCTGTACTCAAGAACTACAAGCATGTAAGCATCGAACTTGCAAATGAGCCTGTAGGAGTCAAGATGGCAAACGGTAGTGAGAGCGATCAGGCATTGAGAGACTTCTTCCAGCCTGTCGTTGACAAGATCCGTGCAAACGGATTCAAGGGCATCATCTGGGTACCTGGTTCAGGATGGCAGGCTAACTATCGTCCTTATGCAAAATATCCTGTCATTGATCCTCTTCACAACCTTGGATATGCTGTGCACGACTATGTTGGATGGTATGACACATCTGACAGCAAGTACGACATAAACAATTCCATCAAGGCTTTTGGAGAAGCTGTACCTGTAGTACGTACTAACCCTATCGTCATCACAGAGGTTGACTGGAGTCCTTACAAGCCAGGTACAGGACACTATGACGAGCATGGTAAATATGTAGAGTCAAACTATGGTACATGGGCAACAGGTTCTACATCAAAATGGGGAAAAGCATACAAGGCAGTACTCGACTACTACGGCAATATATCAATGACACTTTCCGGTTCACATTGCTACTTCGACTGGGATTCATACGACAAGAGTCGTGCCATCGTTCCGGCCTTCCCTGGAATAAAGGAGGCATGTGGTGAAGCATGTTTTGAGTGGTACGCTGAATATGCAAAGGTCAACTACCCATCATACGAGCACTACCAAACATCACAAGAGATACCACAGAACCCAATCGCATTTGAGAAGGATTACTTCAACCCTACCCTGCTCTACGAGGGAACATTCTCAAAGGGTGCCACATACTCTGCATATTCTGCACCAGCTAACGGTATTGGTGGATGGCGCTATGAAGAACCATTGGACATCTCTGGCTACAAGTCAATAGAATTCAAGCTTAGACGTCCTATCGCAACAACAAGTACAACAACAATCCGTTTCTACGACAGTTCCGACATCTGGGGCGACTACGCAGAGCAGAAGTTGTCTGGTTCCAAATTCAGCGTCTCACTTGAGGGACTCAAGACAAAGGCAGGAAAGGATCTTGACCTTAAGAACATCCGCATCATCTGCTTCCACACATCTGCAGTGCAGTCAATCTACTTCGAGGAAGCATTCTTCAGCATTGACGGCGAAACAGACGCCACAACAGGCATCAATGGTATTGCTGTATCAAATACAGACAACAACAAGTATGACCTCGTAGGACGCCTTATAAAGGGCAATCAGAAGGGATTATATATCAAGAACGGTAAGAAGTACTTTGCACAATAATTCTCTATAAGCAATAATAATTCCCCGGGTGTATCTGTGCTCTCATGGCACAGATACACCTTTTTTAGTAACGTATAAGAAACGAAGTGTGTATTTGCAGACATACGTGATTCTATTCTCCGGCAAAACAAAGTCATATAATCTTGAAGGAGTACAATTGGGCAAAAATTGAGGAAGAGCTACAAAAAACTGAAAATGCCTTTTTTCCAACATATACAGTACAAGCATTACACGAGGATTACTCGAGAATTACTCGAGGAGCGCAAACGATTTGCAGGGACTCCTCGTGCGCTCCTCAGGTAATCCTCGTGTAATTAGCATAAATTCGAAGAATTCAATCGCACTTTTGTGCGACAAAAAAGAACACGCTTTGCTTGTTTTTACTTCCCTTTAGACCAGTGATATCACTGCGGTAAGTTCAAAGGTTTTAATTATAGACCACTTGCGGTAAATCCAACATGTTAGGTACAAAACGAACTGGTCCACCTATAAACAAATCTATTGTTCTATCAGGAAAGTCCTAATATACCTTCTTACAATATCATACTGCGACTCAGGCAATTGGCAATGCGGATGATTTCCGACAATACTACAATCTACTCGGTCACCAATACCAAAGGTATCCCAGACATTGCGCGCCGCCTCATAACTCTTTTGCATTGACGGATCTGCCAACCACTTGTAGTCAGGATTACCAAGAAGAAGTAAAGCACGTGGACAGACCATCGATACCAGTTCGTGATGATCGTAAGGCAACTTATAAACATTATCTTCGTGGAACTGTTCCTTGAGCGATTCCTTGAACCAATGGTAATCAGTATGGTCAAGATCCTCTACCCCTTCCATAGTACGTGACACACGCCATGCTGCTGCGCCACCACCTCCAGGTTCCTGCGCAATGACTAATGCCACTCGTTCGTCGAAGGCACCACAAAAGAGTGCCATCTTACCAGCATAGCTACAACCCGTGACTCCTATCCTGCCTGTGTCTATCTTTGTCACTTTAGGACCTAACAGTTGTAGTCCATCAATGAGGCGACTGAATCCCCATGCCCATTCGCTATAGGCGCCATTGTCTATGAGTTCCGGATAGAGATGCACGAAAGGATAGGTATTGCGGTCGGTATTTCCTCTAAACTGAGAATAACCATTCACCTGACGTTCATTATACGTCATGAGAGCCAGCGGCTGATCGAGGAACACTTCGCCAGGCAAAGAGATACGACTGGTTCCAATAAGAAGTGGATAAGGCGCCTTACCTGTTGTTGGATAGGTTATGACACTCGAAAGGGTGATGGTGCGCTCCCCCACAGTAACATCAACAATTAGAGTATCGCCACTCATACGTGCCTTTACCTGTTCTTTTGCAACCATAGGTTTCTTGCCTATCTCATAGTACTGTATTTCCTCAGAAATCTCAGCACGACGACGTGACCAGTCCTTAAACTTGGTCACCTTGCCTTTACCATTAGACCATTCAAGAGGATCGCGCAATGTTCTTACTTCCGGTAGGTCATCGACAGATGGCATTGCTGGTGCTTTATACTTTGCACCAGTGTTCTCTACCTCATACACTCTTGGTATGTTATTTTTCTGTGCATAAGACAAAGAGCTAACACACAGAAGGATTGCTATTAAACTATTACATTTCATATCGTATACAAAATAATTCAACTTTCGCTTCAATTGAAAGAAACTTGAATTGGTTTTTAGGGTGTTCAGTTGCTTGTGCCGCAAGCGGTCTGTAATTTAAAAAAAGAAAAAAGGTTCTTCTTTAATTTTGTTAAGAATTTATCGCGCAAGCGCGGACGAAGAATAAACATACAAAAACAAATAAAAACAGGTAAAAACCATTTTATTTAATTTTTTTATTTCTTGTTCTTAACAACTTTCAACAAAATTGAAGAAGAACCAGAAAACAGATTTGAACTTAAGAGCTTAGCGTAAAAGGACACGCTCTAAAGCTCTACTTCTCTGTTCCCATGTCTTGTAGTCATCAGCACGGATGACAAGAGGATTCTTTACAGCAGTTCCTTCTGGAACCACGTTGAGGATGATATCACTCTTACACTTACCTTCTGCAACGAGTTTATCAACAACATAGTTGGCATTACCATCTTTGAACCAGCTCTCCACAGTATCACCTTTGCCCATGACAAGGGTTATTGTGATGGTACGTCCTATACCGTTACCCACACTACGGTAGGTTGCCTCATTGTCTCCATAACGATAACTGATGGCTCCGTATGGTATATTGCCAAGCACTTGTGGATTATATATGTTCTTTGTTCCCAATGCCATGCTCTGTTTCACTCCCTTGTCAGGAGAGAGATACATGTTACTTGGATCTGCAACCTTCATACCATCTACATCAAAGCAGTACTTGAAGTTACGATGTGCAATATCCTTGAGTTTGACGACCCACACACCATCGTCACCCTTCTGCATCTTGATAGGACGTTCAACAAGTTCGCAGATAAGATTCACCTGCTTTGCATCTGCCGCCTTAACACGGAATATGACATCATTATCAATGTAGTCAGGAGAGATTATTGGTTTAGGGAACAGGCGTGCCATAACACCAGGAGTGAACTGCTGCTCCTTTCCTGTCTTTTCGAGTGTTGGTTTACCTTCATTCATAGCAGCTTCCGACGCCTCAGGATTAAAGAGCAGACGAAGTGTCTTGTCGAGAAAATACTTGGCGTTCATCCATGTATGACCAAACTTGTCATGAGTATATTCCTTAACAGAACGAATACCTTTCTTGTCAAGGAACTCCATGTAGTCACGTGCATTGCCATATAGGAAATCATCTGTTCCCACACCTAACCAAAAGAGATGAATCTTACTGTTGGTGTCAGAAGCATTGTCATACACTCCTGGAATATCGGTATTTGTGAATGAGCTGTAAGAACAAAGGTACGAGAACTTGTCAAGGTTACGTAATCCATTTGACAACCCCTGATTACCTCCACGAGAGAATCCACCAATAGCACGATGGTCACGGTCATTTAATGTGGCATAGTGTGACTCAACATATGGCATAAGGTCATTCACAAGATCTTCACTGAACACGTCCTTGTCGAAGTTGGTCATTGGCATACCACTACCTGGGATAGATGGAAGAAGCTTGTATGGATTACCATAAGGCAACACAACAATCATCTCTTTTGCTGCCTTTTCTGCAATAAGATTATCGAGTATGTAGTTTACTCGTCCCACCTTGTAATAGACTTCTTCCGTATCTGTTGTTCCACTTATTAGATAGAACACTGGATACTTCTTGCTTGGGTTATACTTAGGCGGAAGGTAAACGATAGCATTATTTACTCCTTTAAGACTGTTAGAATAGTAATGGATATAATCCATTGTACCATGCGGAACATCCTTAATGTCATGAGCAAGCACACCTTCCTTTGCAGGTATTTCAAGAAGACTGTTTTTGAATCCCTCATTAGGGAAGTATTGCTCACACTTTGGGTCCATGATACTTACTCCATCAACAACAAAGTTATATGGATACATGTCAGGAGCAGCAGGGCCTACAGTAGCAGTCCATAGACCTTCAGCATTCCTTGTCATCTTATTCTTTCCAGCAAACTGCACATCAACCTGTACGTCCTTGGCGTTATCATTCCTATACTGGAATGTCACGGTTCCGTCTTCATTGAAGATGGCAGACTTATAATCTGTATTCTGTGCCATAAGGGTTGATGAAGCACAGAAAAGGGTTATTAGAGCATTTTTCATAACTTAACCTTTATTTAATGCATAATTCATAATCCCTGGTACATGACATTAACGCAAAGCGGTCTATAATTAAAACATAAGAAAACCATATAAAACAAAAGAAAACATATTCTTGATGTTGCTGGAAAAAGGTTTTCCTCGGTTTTAATTACAGACCGCTTGCGGTAAAACATAACCCATCTCCATCCGCACGGCAATTATGAATTATGCATTATGCATTATGAATTACAAAAATTTACTTAAACAGGTTTGGTACAAACTCTGCGAAACAGCGACGCCATGTGAGCCATTCGTGAGCTGTTCCCTGTGACTGATAGTAGACACCCTTACAACCAAGTTCCTTGATTGAGTTGATTGTGCGCTCAGTACCAAAGTTCTCTTCAGTACCACAACCCATGAAGAAATAGTGAACCTTCTCATTGAAAGTTTTGCTATCAGCAAATACACCGTTTGCAAATGTCTTGGCATTCATTCCAAAGATTGCACCTGAGAAAGTACCGATATATGAGAACTTGTCAAGATTAGCAGTTGTAATCTCAAGAGTCTGCTTGCCACCCCAAGATAATCCTGCCATGGCACGGCTGTCACGATCTGTCTTGACACGGAAGTTGTTCTCTACGTAAGGGATGATGTCTGTGAGAAGCACGTTCTGGAAACTTGCACCGAAGTCTGCCATTGACTCACCCTTCTTTGCTCCAAATGAGTAGCTGCAGTTACCATTATCCATAACTACGACCATTGGAGTGACTTTACCTGCAGCAATCATGTTGTCAAGAATATACTGCATCTTTCCCTGCTGACTCCATCCACGCTCATCTTCACCCATACCATGCTGAAGATAAAGAACTGGGTATTTGTCTGCCCCCTTGTCATATCCTGCAGGTGTATAAATGAAGCAACGACGTTCCTTATTCTCAACAGAAGACCAGTACTTACATTCGCGTACCTGTCCATGATTAATGTCCTTGTTGTAAGAATAGAGGACGACTTCTTCCTTTGTCATTGTTGCACCGTGAAGTACATTCTTGAGGTTGTCATTACCTTCAATAACTGTATTGATATCTATACCACCACACATCTTGCCGCATCCATAATATGCCTCTGATGCTGGGTCAATGACATTGATACCGTCTATGTTAAGGAAGTAATAGTGGAAACCACATGGGAGTGGAGGTGTTGTAACCTTCCAGAAACCTTTATTGTTAATCATTGGGTACTTTGTGCCACAAATATCTGCAGACACGTACTTAGCCTTTGGAGCAAATACACCGAACGTAACACGACCATCCTTGTCAACCTGTGGGTATACCTGTGCTGGAACAGTATTAAGTACGGTTGACGTATTCTCCTTGTTAAGAATACTCATCATGACATCTGCATAACGGCGACCGAGGATGCGGTAACCTTCTGCCTTGAAATGAAGCTTGTCAAAGTTTCCTGGACAGCCAAGTGATGAAACAGGATAAGCTGTAGGGATGACATTATTAATAGTATCAATGATAGCATTGTGATGATAGCAACATCCACCGTCTTCCTGTGTCATGAGTTCACCCACGAGCAATGGAACGTCCTTTGCCTCAAGACCAAGCTCTGAGAGCATACGTGTATACACCGTATTGAGGTGCTGTGGCCAATCTGCCTGTCCGTTGTTAGTACATCCCTGATGCACAAGGATTCCCTTGATAACACCTACCTTCTGAGCCTTCTTTGCCAACTCAATGATACGGCGGTATGGGTTATTGCCATACGCTTTACAGAATCCCTTGAGCCAGTCAGGTGAAGCAGCGATGTAATCAGCGGCTTTCTCTTCCTCATAGAGTTTGATGTCTGCACCTCCCACAGCAACGTGGATGACACCTACCTTTATTTCTTCAGGCAATTGCGCTACAAGTGAGCGACCAAAGTAATCGGCAGGTGTGAGTCCTGTCCTATCGCGACAGAGAGGTGGAACAGCTGCGTACCACTTCCCCTTTTTACGTCCTGTACTTGGGAAATCGACTGCTGCCAATAGTTTAAAGCGAGGATCTATGCCCTGAAGGTCCTGCGGTTCAATACGTGCATTACCTTCCATATTAGACTGGCCGAAGCAAAGGTAGATGTGGAAATTTGGATCGAACTTCTTTGGCTGTTCAATTTCACCAGCAGCATTGTCGCCGTCGTTGTAGTTTAACACAGTGTTTTTCTCATAGAACTTGCTAACATCCTGTGCACAAAGATTAGCAGATCCGAATGATGCCATTGCAAGTGCTGTAATGACATAAGTAAATAATCGTTTCATAAAAAAAGGATTCAGATTCCTCCACGTGACTCACAACTGATTATGGTGCTTGCCAATATCGGAATTTTGTTTTGTTAGTTAATTTTGTTATTAAATAAATGTTTCTTCAATTTAGATTATACAAGGAAGAATTAGTTTAAATTAAGAATGAGGAATTAGGCTGTCACACTTAATTCCTCACTAATGTACTTAGGTGGGTTTCATAAGCAATGATAAAGCGAACTCAAATCACCTTTATTCTACTATTGGAATTTCAAACTGTGGCGTTGGAATGCCATCCTTAGAGAAAATCTCAGGAACTGGGAAATCGTCATAACAATAACGGAGACGGTCACCAACAATAGACCATGTAACAGTTGATTCTTTTACAACCTTCTGCTGTCCATCAGAGAAGATCACCAGGATACTTCCATCATACTGTCTCTTTGCAGAAAGAGCACGAGGTCCTTCGGACTCAAGATTGTTCTCACCATATGCTAACTTACGCATCTGAAGTGCTGCACGATGGCCTGCCACCTGCTTGTCCTGTGGATGAATGTCATTCCATTCTCCAGTGTCAAGTGTCGCACCAAGGGCTGACTTGGAAATCATCCTTGTAGCAAGACGCTGCTGTTCACGAATCTCACACCAGCTGCTGTACTTTACAGGTTCCGTATGACGTGTCATATAGCCAGGCAATTGCATCACGACAATAGGTAGCTGGGCATTGAACTGCTTTCTCCAGCTTTCTACCATTGCTTTCAGATAGTCGGCATAGTTACGCATACCGAGGTTTGACTCTCCCTGATACCATAGAATACCTTTGAACTGGAAGTCACCAAGTGGTGCTATCATCGCATTATAAAGTCCTGTTGGACAATCAACGAAGTATGTTGATGCTGGACGACGTGGCATCTGCTTTGCAAGACACATCTGGCATTCCTCTGATACCTTATAGATCTTGTCACCGATCTCAAGTTGATAAAGCTTGCCTTGAGTGAAGTTTGGTCTACCAGACTGAGACATGAGGTGTACCATTATCTCGTTCTCTCCGGCACGTAAAGTATTCTCCTTAACCTTGTAGATACGTGGAGGGTATTCGTAAGTGGTGTTACCCACATACTGTCCATTGACGAAGATGGTGTCGGCATCCTTCATTGCTCCCATACGGAGAACTGCTGCCTTGCCAGCATCTGCATCATCTACCTTGACTGTGAAGCGGAACCAGTATGAACCATTGCCACCCTTGTTCCAGTCAGAGAAGATTGATGTAGTCTTCCAAGTAGAGAAGTCATAATCTGATGAACGCCAGCGATTGACAACAGTATCTGCTGCCATCATCTCACGTTCCCAGTTCATGAAGGCACGCATCTCTGCACGATTGACAGAATCAGGCCAGTTGACCTGATTATACTTTAGTTTCTTGAACTCATCCTTATACTCAGGAAAAGTCTGCAACGTCTCTTTTGGCATCCATGACTCCACCTTTGTACCTCCTACAGCAGAGTTGATGATACCTATTGGCACGTTCTTCAACTCCTGAAGTTCACGAGCCATGAAGTAGCATATTCCTGAAACCTCTGCACAGTTCTCTGGTGTGATATCCTGCCATCCGAGTGTACGAACATTATCATTAGGACGTACATAGTTATACTGATGCGGGAACTTTAGATAACGAATCTGTGAATTGGAATAGTCTTTAACAAGGTCTGCTACCCTATCCATACAACGACGGATAGGCAGCTCCATATTTGACTGTCCAGAACAGAGGAACACGTCACCTACAAGGATATTCTTGAATGACTTAGCAAGTGTAATGTGTGAAGAAGACTTGTCCTTCACGTATATCTTCAGTTCCTGTGGCTCAGACTGCGCTTTCATCTTAGGAAGATAGACCTTCCATGTGCCATCAGCCTTAACTGCTGCTGTCGCTTTCTTACCATTAAACTCAACTTTTACTGTAGAACCAGATTCACCCCATCCCCAAACAGGCACCTTAACCTCACGCTGAAGTACCATTCCATCATTAAAGAATGCAGGAAGGCGAAATGAATCTGCAAATAGCAGTACACTATTTGCAATAAGGGTTAACATCAATAAGATACGTTTCATAATAGTTAAATTTATTTTCGCAGCAAATGTAACGTTATTTTTTCAAAAAACACAGTTAACAGCTAACTTTTAATCGTTAACTGTTAACTATTCAGCTCCATTACTTGATTGGCAAATACCAGTTCTTCTGATCTTTCAAGTAATTGTACATCTCTGTATTAAGACTTCCATCACGATTAGCAACCTTGCTTGCGAGGAAAGTAGGATCATTACGATGCATAGAGAGACGCATAAGGTCATAGAAACGTAAGCCTTCTGCTGCAGTCTCAAGTGCGAGTTCGTCACAGATATAGTTTTCTACAGCAAGGATACTATCTGCTTTTGTTGGGCAGTTTGGAATTACATACTCAACATCAGCATCAGCACGACCACAACCACGAGAATGAACACCCTGAGTATTCTCACGAGTGAAAGAGTATTCGCTGAATGATAACAAATCACCAGCAGCCTCACGTTCGTCCTCAGGAATATACTTCTCGATATTGTCCTTCCAAAGACCATGCTTGAGTACTGCAAAACCAGCATTTGGATAACCCGCTCTGTTAAGTGCTTCTGCAAATCTTAGGTAGACATGTTGACGACGAGATAATACTACAGCTGTTTCTCTTCTGTACTTATAATTATACATATAATTCTTTGAATAAGAATCATTGCTTGACAGAAGTGTTGCAAATGTGTAGATACTATACTGGCGTAAATCTCCCTTTTGACTCAATGGTCGTCCTGTAATATGCTCATACTTGATAGTATCTGGCAACTGTGACACAGGATCAGGTACAACAAGAACGAAGTTCTGTGACTGTGAGAGATTGTCATATGCAACAGAGTGACCGAAAGAATAGAAATACCTGTTCTTTGATGTAGAATTAAACAATTCATACAGTTCAGACTGCTTTCCATTGTATTCGCTTGACTCCATAGGTATCAATGTCATAACCTCAGTTCTCAAACTGAATTCATTATAATAGTTATCTTTGAGGCCCTGGAATTCTCGATCATTCCATCCAACACTTCCAACTCCTGTTGGATGAGTATCTCCCAATTTAGTAAGGAACTCGTGATAATACTTTGCAGCATCTGCATAACGTTCTGCCCAAAGACAGAGATCTCCTATCAATACTCGAATATTGAAATAGAAGTCACGTGAGTTTGTGAAGTTACCCATACTACCATAGTTAGGATACTCATAGTCAACGTAAGGAGCGAGGTCAGAGATGAAGAAATCAGCAATCTGCTTAACATCATACTTTGGATATGCATTGATATCTGCATCTTTCTCAGAAAGGATTGCCTTTGTGAAGAAAGGAACCTGACCATAATTGATGGCAAGCTGGAGGTATGTCCAGGCACGGTATGCCTTAACGACTGCATACTCCTTCTTGAAAATATACTCACCATGCTTCTTGATGGTTGTATCTGCATTCTCTATGAAGAAATTGCAGTTCTGGATTATTGCATAGTAGTCACTAATCTGGTTGTAAGGACTATTCTCAAGATTACGGAAATTAGAGAGATCCTTCAGTTCATAACTTGCATCTGGAGTAACAGATGTAAGGTCACCACGTACCTCACCAAGAAGGATAGTACGGTCTGCTACATTGCGAATAGTATTGATGATACCAAGCAATGAATATAATGTATCGTTAGGAGAATTGAGTGTATGATTGAAGTCAACAAGACTACTTTCTGGCTCAGAACAACTCTGGAGCGAGAATGATGATCCCAGTGACAATACAGCTAATACTACAGCAAGTCCCTTTTTTATAGTCATAAATTTCATAACTTTACTTTTTTAGAGGTTAATCTTCACACCAAGTGAGAAACTGCGTCCTGCTCCAAGCATTCCGCGATCAATACCCATACCGATGATGCCATTAGAACAAGCAAACTCAGGATCAGAGCCGAGGTATCGTGTAAGAGTGAAGAGGTTGTTTCCTGCTGCCCATACTGTGATACCCTGAATGTACTCATTGTGAACTGGTACCTTATAGCTTACTGTTACGTTCTTTAACTTAAGATAGCTACCATCTTCTATCCAACGGTCAGAGAAACGACTGTTGCCCATCTCGTCCAAGAAACTTGCACGTGGAACGTCTGTATGCTGTCCTTCATATGTCCAACGGTTAAGAAGAGCTGTTGTCTGATTATAGAAGTATGAACCAGACTCAAGTACAGAACGCTGGTAGTTATAGATATCATTGCCAAGTGAATAGTTGAAGTTGGCTGTGAGTGTGAAAGCCTTCCATGACAACTTTGTGTGGATTGTTCCGAAGATATCTGGGTTTGGATCACCAATAATCTGACGGTCATCCTTGTTAATCTCACCATTATCAGCCACAGTATTCACGAAACGCATATCACCAGCGCTGAAGTACTGCTTATCACCATTCTGCTTCAACTGATAAAGACCTGATGCTGTTGCTTCTGTCTGGGTTGAGAATACACCGTTTGTTCTATAGCCATAGAACATGTTTGCAGCCTTTCCAACCTCTGTACGTATTGTTGCACCGTACATATCTGTTTCCATGTAACCTGTAGATGAAGCGAGAGCCTTGATCTTGTTCTTGTAATGTCCCACACTTGCACCAAGTGACCAGATGAAATCCTTAGTGTTCACAAGCTTTCCTTCCAATGCCACATTGAAACCTTCGTTGCTAAGTTTACCGTTATTGTTCCAGTTTGAAGCAAGACCAGTAATATAGCTGAGCGGGTTAATAGAAAGAAGATTATCTGTAGTGCTCTTGAAGTAGTTAACAGAGAAGTTTACACGGTTGTCAAGTCCTGCAATCTGGATACCTGTTGTCAATCGGCGTGTTGTCTCCCACTGAAGTTTTGTGTTACCGATGTTACCAATATAAGTACCTGACACCTCATTGAACATACGCTTTGCAACAAAGTATGTTCTTGAAGCCTGACTGTCGATATCATCATTTCCAAGGATGTCGAAACCGACATTGAGACGGAGATAGTCTACACCTTTACAAGTACGGAACCAATCCTCGTTTGACACAACCCATGCACCCTCAACAGAAGGGAATACTCCAAATGCATAGTTTCCGAAACGAATACCGGCATCGACGTCCTTACCAAAGCGGCTTGATCCGTCAAGTGCTGCTGCCACTGAGAGGTAATAGCGTTCCTTGAAGTTGTAGTTACCAGAGAGATAGTAAGTGACATTTGTGTTACGGTCATCGTCACCCTCTGTAGACTTATAGCTAAGTCCTGATCCCATATTAGGTGTCTTGTCGTTACCAGAGTCATAACCTATCTCTGCGTTAAGACGATAAGTGTCATTGAAATAACGGAAACCAGCACGTGCGTCAATGAAGTGTGCGCCAAAACGGTGAGAATAACCTGCATAGAGGTCATTAAACACTGTGATCTGACGGCCTGCCATTGCTGCAGACTTGTTCTCTACATAACCTAATCCTTCTACACGATATTCTGGAACACCGTTTACAGGGATATAATATCTGTCTTCTGTATTGTCAATCTGGAATGCAAAGTGATTAGCAAGGTACCAGTCCTTTGATATTGTCCACTTTGGAGTGATCGAGAGTGTCACAAGACGGTTTCCAAAACGGTTCTTGTTAAGTCCCTCTGCATTGTCAAGAAGACTGACTGGGTTTGCAAGCTGTGTGTTATACCTTATATTTGCAATTGAGACATCATTGAGATAATCATCTGCCTGTGAGAGATAGCTTGACAAGTTACCCTTTGTATCATAAGCATAAGGTGACAAGAATGGAGACTTTATCATGCTTAGGAAAGCAGGTGCAGAAACAAGTCCGTCGGTGATATTGTCCTTCACAGCATCATCACGCAAGTTACGACTAACGTCACTATAAGATGCATCAAATCGTACACTTAACTGAGGAAGGATCACGATGTCTGTGTTAAGACGGAGATTGAATCGTGAATATGAGTTGTCTACGAGTGTAGCATCTCCACCTGTATAACCCACAGAAAGATTATAGTTTGCTACTTCATCACCACCCTGCACATTAATACTGTAGTTCTGGGTGAATGCCTCATCATAGACATACTTTGACCAGTCAGTATTGTTGTGATACATGTTGTAATAGTAGTAGTTTGGATCTGTTTGGAGGAACTTGTATGAGTTGCTCTTTGATCCTGTAGTACCGATAAGCTCTGATGCATACACCCTGTACTGCTGTGCATCCATCACACTTGGGAGTTTTGGAAGAAGTTCATAGCTACCTCCTACGCTCACATCAATGCGTGTTGCCATTGACTTGTTACGCTTTGTCTCAATGATGATGACACCATTTGCAGCCTTGGCTCCATAGATAGCAGTACCGTTCTTAAGTACACTTACCTTCTCAATGTCCTCAACCATGATATTGGCAAGTATATTGTTGAAGAATCCATCATGCAAAGAATATGCATTATACTGCATGTTCTGCATTACACCGTCAACAATGACAAGTGGCTGGGCATTTGCATTAAGAGAGTTGATACCATTTAACAGCATCTTTATACCCTGTCCTGGAACACCACTACGCATCGTTGTGAGCATATCACCACCAAATGCCTGCTGGATCTGGTTATCAATGCTCATGTCATTATTGAGATATGTCACATTTTCAGTATGACCAAGTGTTGCTGTTGTCTTGTCACTATATATCTCAGCAAACTTGTCTGAGTACATCTTGACAGTCTTCAACTCAGAATCTGTCTTTCCAATAGACTGCTGTATGAGATTATAGCCTTCACCTGAATAAGTGAGGGATGTAACGAAGTCTGGCAATCCTATTGTGAATGTACCGTCATCATCTGTCATGGCAGCTGAGCGTACATAGTTGTATGCCTGAATACGAATACCGGCAAGTGGTTCACCTGTTGCAGCATCAACAACCTTTCCATGAAGGGTTCTTGTGATAGCAACCTGTTCAACCTTACGAGGTGCCTTCTCAAGCTTTTCCTGTGCAGAAGCAGGAACAACTAAGCTTGACTGAAGTGCAGCTGTAGCTGCCAATGCTAATAATTTATATTTATAAGTTTTCATTTACTTACCTCCTTTCTTGGCTTTACAGCTGTTGGCTGTTCTCCTTCCTCATTCTTGAGGTCTTCTTCATTAACAGGTTTCATGTATACGCAGTCAAGAAGTACATCACGCGAATACTTTACCTCTGTACGTCCGAGAGTACACTGGACCTTCACACTTACAGTTGGCTCCTTCTGTCCATAATTACATACAGGAAGTGTTACACGACCAATCTTGATTGTATCGACTGTCACACCTGATGTGATTCCGAAATCAGAGAATGCCACAGTCTTCTGTTCACCATCCACATCTGGATATGTGACTGATCCTGTCAACTTATTAGGACGGAAATCACGAGAGTTTGACTGGTATACAGTCTTTGGAAGCACAACAAGACACACATCATAAGTTCCGCTGAGTGTTGCAGGAACCTGATATGTTATATCCCAGTTCTTGTTACTCTTTGACTTGATGTAGAGATAACTGTTTCCTGAGATAGAATCTCCAAAGGCATTGTATACATCAAAAGAACAATCTGTATACTTTGTCATATACCATGTTGCCTCAGACTGCACGCTTATAGGACGGAAATACAAGTTCTTCATGTCGAATGGCCACTTAGTGATGTTCTTGATGACACCATTAGAGCACTTCAACTCGCTAACGACATTGGCACGTGTGAGCAAACCATCCTCTCCTTCTGGATTATAGTAAACTCCGTATGGCCATCCCCAATATCCAAGGTTGGTTGAGAAACCTCCATAACTCGTGAATGATGTAGAGAAGATTGAGTCTGTCATTGAACGCTGATCATTCTCATTATAGATAAGATCCTTGAGAAGCGCAACAGTTGTCCAGTATGAAGAAATAGAGTCTGCCTTTGGCATATTGCCATAGTTGAAGTATTTCTTTGCCTCATTATAAGCTGGTTCCCATGCCTCCTTAGAAGGTGCGAGCATCATGAATGTAGAGTCTTCCTCGTTGATGTAGTCAAACATACTGAAGAGTGTGTTATACTTATATGTAACAGAATCTGAATAAATCTTTTCTCCGTTGATGATATCAGCAACAACACTTGACTCCTCATCTAACTCTCTACGCTCAAAGCGAAGGAGTTCTTCACCAAAATGAGAATACTCTGTCAATGATGTGATGGCATCATATACATTATAATAATATGGTGCATCATTAGACAACTTATGAAGCAATCCGTTCTTTGCAGGGATATTTCTTGACAATGTCTGGCTATGACCTAATGATGTAGGTTCAAGTTCCACAGTCTTGTCATTAAACATGCGGATATTCCCATTTGTCTGTACGTTCATGTTATAAACGCTACGAGCTATGTGGTTGCTTACAAAGTGAACAGCCACGCCAGAGTCACCCTTTGCAGTTTGACATAATGCAAGGAGAGAGTCCACATTGAAAGATCCATTTACAGGAGCCCATACTGTAAGAGACTGGTCAGCATCAAGAAGGTCTGCGTATGTAACCTTTGTACGATGATTATTATTGTACAGATGTGTTGACTTGAGCAGTTTACTGAAGTCGCTCAACTGTGGGTCAGAATCGATGAGTGACAGAAGTGACTCTGTTCCTCTATTCTGAGAATCATTATAGTGTTCATCCCAAGTGTCAGAGCAACCTGATAATGTGAAAAGCGAAGAATTAAGAGCAAGGAGCATTGCTGTACAAGGAATTACAGCATGTCCTACACCTCTAATCTTTTTCTTTATATTGTTAAACATATATTTACTTATTATATATTAGGAACCTGATGATTCGTATTTCACAATTTACTTAGTGTGTATCCTCTGCATTCAAACCTGCATATACAGACTTTGGACAGAACTCAAAATAGTTGATTGGGAGCTCAGCCTCAGAGTTTTCGAGAACAAGTTTGATACGTAGGTAGTATTCCTTTTCAGGGTTGAGAGCCTGAGTTGTAAGAATCTTACGGAACTTACCATTGTTTGCGCGAAGGTTATTTGAACCACCCTGATTCCAAGAGTCCATATCCTTCATGATACCACGGTTATGCATAGCCTTGTCTATTGCACGGTTCTCCTCTTCGTCATCAGTATCTGCTACCCAACCGATTGTTGGGTCACCTCCCCAGATACGGAAGTCGATTGGCAATCCCATAGGCTGCATGTTATCTTTCTCACCAAAATACACCTGAACGACTCCACGGTCATTACCTGATCCGTAAGCAAAACGTATCTCGTATGTATTAGCTGGTACAGGAGGAAGCTTGAATGTGATATCGAACTGACCGATGAGGTCGACAGCATCAGAATATGTAGCCATCCATACACCACGTTCACGAACTGCAAGACGTGGAGCCTCATCACTATGGAAATCCCATCCTTCTACCTGCTTGAAACCTGTGACATGGTCTGTAATACCTCTTGCTCCTGCATTCAAGAACTCAGGAGTCATTGTAATGATGTCCCAACGGATACGATCATTAAACACGACATCACGTGTTGTAACGTCATACACAAGCATATTGTCAAGATAGTGATAGATACCATTAAGAGCCTGCTGGTTTAATGTTCCTTCTGCACCCTTGAGACCTGACTGGTAGATTGCCTTCATCTCTGTTGGAGTATACACCTTGACACCACGAACACTGAATCGCTTGCCTACACCCTTACGATTAGCAAAGAGTCCTTCACTTGGAGAAGACATCTTAAGGATTGTACCAGGACAGAGTGTTGTGTACCAGTCTGTACAGTCAACAAGGTTTGGCATGGCACAAGTAGTCTTGTAGTCTATACCACTCTCAGAGATTGTGAAGTCATTGATAGCGGCATAATAAGGAAGGAGATGATAAGACACGAATCGTCTTAATGGATTCTTAGGATTTGTCCAGTCATCGTCATAAAGACCGGCATCCTCTGGATAAGTCTTGTCATACACATTCTTTGCATAAGCCTTGAGCTCGTCAAGGTTATGAATACCATTTGCAACATATACAGAATCTGGTTCTACAAGTGCTGTGAAACGCTTACATCTGATTGCTGGGTACTTACAAGTATAGTCGGCACCTGTTCTGTGGAACCTTACACCTATATTTACAGAGTCAGCACCACAGCTATAGCTGTGGTCCATATAGCTATAGAGTGTGTCAGCCAAACCTGTAATACTGAGAGCAGACATAAATATGCTGAGGTTAGGGTCACTCTCCATCATCTCTGGCAAATAAGAGTTTGATGGCTGAATAACATGGTCGAGGGTATGTACCACACCATTCTCCACAGAGTCATCACGAATGATGAGCTTTGATGCCATGTTAACATAGTATGCCACATTACCATTATTTACAGCGTCACTATCACAAGAGAATGTAAGGTAACGGTCATTCATGTTTGCTACAGGGATATTACCATCTGCAAGGTCTGTTGTGAAGAATGCATCCTGAATGATGTGGTTCCAAGATATTGTATCACAGTCAGCCTTTGACAACTCTTCTACAGAAGAGAGTCCTCTTGAACGGAGGAAGTTATCAACAGCCTGATTTGTTGGAGCAAAACATGTATAGTTTCCATAAGTAGCCATCATACCATACAAACCAGAACGGTGAAGAATCTTTGTGAACTCACTATAGCTATCTGGTCTGTTGTCAAGATAGTCGCTGACCATCTCACCTGTGAAGGTATAGTAATTATCACCCACAGGTTCATCTGAACAGCTTGTCAATGCTGAGATAGAAGAACACAAAGCAACAAGTACCAATGCCTGAGCCTTTAATGTTCTCATCCCTTTATTTATATATGTATAAACATTATGTTTCATAATTCTTTCGATTGAATATACTATAGTCATTATAAACAAGATTATCAATCACTAAAAGTTCTGTTCAGACTTATCCGTATCATAAGCAGGGTTCTGCTTGAGATTAGGGTTCATCATCAACTCATGACGGTTGTAAGGCCAGTAGAGGATGTCTGGTGTTGACATCTTGATGCGTATAGCAGCTCCATTCTCCTGGAACTTGACAACAACCTTTGACAACATTCTTGCATTGTTACCTTCACGACGACAAAGGCGAACAAGGTCAAACCAACGCTTACCTTCAAACATAAGCTCTCTCTGGCGCTCATCAAGGATAAGGTCCTCCATCTTGACACGTGATGCAGAATAGTCCTCGAATGCTATAGTGTCCTTGACTGCAAGTCTCATATTATTTGCACGTTTCCATACAGCAGAAACACAAGAGAATGCATCGCGGTACTTCTTTTCCTGATCCTCAGAAAGTGTGCTACCAGTTTCCACGTCACCTGCAAGTTCAACCAATGCCTCGGCACGCATAAGCATGATATCAGTAAGCCTGTATATGATCCAGTTTGAAGTGTTAATAGAACTATAGGATTTCTTTGTCTTCATATCACCTGTCTGGAGTGACATGGTAATGCTAATATCCTCTGCTGCATACTTTGAAATGTAACCCTTATTGTTGTCAATCTGGATATTCTCTACACGACGACAGTCAGTCTTAGCAAAGTAGTCATTAGTTGACGAGATAGGATCAGAAAAGAGGTATGCAGGAACACCAATCTGACCATGAAGATCATCACCATCACCATAGAAGTTTGATACAGAAGAGTTCTGTCTTCCCAATCTTTCTGTATTGAAAGACAGTTCAAAGATACTCTCAAAAGAATAGCCTGAAACAAGACTTGTTCCTGAATTTCCAAAGATACTATTATATGCCAATCCCATTTCTGATGAGCCCTGTGTACTCTCAGATATCAATGGGAACTTGCCATAAAGATCCACACTCATAGAAGAAGGATGTTTCTCATATTCACGATTGTAGTCCTTTATCTTCTGGTCAATAACATAATCGCAGCACTCTATACACTTGTTCCAGTTGCCCTGCCAAAGGTACATATCAGCAAGAAGAGCATAGCAGGCTGAACGAGTGACACGGTACCTGTTCTCATAACCTTCCTCACTATAACGAATGACGGCATCATTCTTGATTGCCTCCATATCATTGATGAGGTTACTGAGGACATCATCAAAGCTATTAGCAGGAACACGGAATGACTTACTGTCATCAATAGACGGTTCCTTGACATATGGCACATCACGGAATGCTCGGATAAGGTAGAAATGAGCCAAACTACGGAGTGTGACAGCCTCGGCTACTGTAGCACGAAGCTCTGACTCTGTAAAGTTAGGGTCAAGTCGACATACTTCAGGAGCATAGTGAATAACGGTGTTACACCTATTTATTACTTCATAGAATGCCAACCAGTCAGTATAAGTACTTGTCTCAAGGATATTCTCCTTGAAAACCTGGTTCAGGTCATTTGGAGTTCCAGAACCAGCCTGCATATTATCAGAACGGCCTTCACCCCATACAATCATTCTATCAAGACAGTCTTTACTCGCCATCTTCTCGTAGCAAGAGTAAAGTACACTATACACATCGGCTTCCTCTGTCCAGTAGTTCTCAAGCACAACCTCATTGAGAGGCTTGATTGAGAGGAAGTCATCACAAGAAGACAACGATGCCATTCCCATGAGAGGGAGTGCAAGTATCGCTGCACGATGTGTATACTTCTTTATATTGTTCTTTATATTAATCATTGTAGTATTGTTTTTATGTTTCTGTAACATCCTGTTTGTTCAACTGTCTATTAGAATCCTACAGAAATACTGAATGTAACAGACTTAGCATTAGGTGTTCTTGCATTATCTGATGCAACACCCATACCACCGTAACCAACCTCTGGGTCAGCACCACTATAACCAGTAAGACAGAAGAGGTTGTTTGCATTCAAGTCAAAGCGTACCTGCTGGAGTCCGTACTGCTTGAGCCATGATGGTGCAAGGCTATAGCTGATCTGAGCGTAGTTAAGTCGCATGAATGATCCGTTCTCTATGAAGCGGTCAGAACCCAACCAGTTGTAACCTGTCTTGTGAAGTGCACGTGGCAACTCTGCTACGTCACCCTCCACACGCCAACGCCAGTTGACTGCAGCACTCTGGTTATTACTTGTATACATGTTCTCAGCATTCATTCTTGCACGGTTGATAATCTTGTTACCTACACGGAAGTTGAACTGAAGGTTGAGAGACCAGCGCTCATAGTGGAAACGGAGACCCCATCCACCAGTAACCTTAGGAAGAGAACTACCAAGATATACTATATCAAGTTCGTTGATGTTACCGTCATGATTTATATCCTCATAGATGGCATCACCACCATGGAACTGATAGATAAAGTTCTTGTCTGTGTTGTTGTAGCAGAATACCATTGGTGTTGTGAATCCATTTCTGTCGACAATGACATTACCGTCTGCATCACGAGCAACAGGAGCGTTTGGACCACTCACTCCAGGAACCTCTGTCTCTGAATACTTAGAATACTGGTATACCCCCTTGCAACGGAATCCATACATTGAACCGAATGCGTTATGCAACTGTACACGAGTAAGGTAAGAACCATTGTTCTTGTCAAACTCATTATTCAAAGAAGCAAGAACGGTTGGATCCATCTCAAGAATCTCATTCTTGTTGTTGGCGAATGTCACATTGAAGTCCATGCCGAACTTACCTGCCTTAACAACATTTGTACCACGGATATTGAACTCCCATCCCAAGTTGCGCATCTTACCAGTATTCTGGCTTGAGAGAGCCTTGAATCCTGAAGATGTAGGAATACCGAAGTTGTTCATGATAAGGTCAGATGTGTTCTGGACATAGATACTGAAGTCAGAAACAATCTTGTCGTCAAGTACACCGAAGTCAACACCCAAGTTCCAAGTCTGCTTATCCTCCCACTTCAAAGATGAGAGACGGATATTATTTGGATATACAGAATTGTAGTCAGCATATCCAGAACCATTAGAATACTTAGAGAAATAAAGGTACTCACCACCTGGCTGGTTACCTACCTTACCCCATCCTGGACGTAGTGACAACATTGAGATCCATGGAAGAGCGTTCTTGAGGAAAGCCTCATCACTTAAGTTCCAACGCAAAGAAACAGATGGGAAGTTACCCCAACGGCGGTCATCACCAAACTTTGTAGAACCATCTCGACGTACAGAGAAGTCGGCGATGTACTTACCTTTATATGCATAGTGAGCAGAGAAGGTAAGATATACAGAACGCCACTGGTTTGCACCAGAAGAAAGTGAAGTGATTACACCATCTGCAACAGAACTTGTTATTGATCCATGTGGAAGACCATATATCTCACTTCCTGTTGATGCTGAAGAACCATCAGTCAACTGGAACTGTGCCATTGCCATCACACTATGATCTGGGGTGTTAAAGTGTGGCATGAAAGTCAAACGGTGTGTTGTTGTGATGGCTGTACTCTTATGAGCATTAGATGTAGACTTATTGTTTTCCTTATCAGCCCATCCCTTAGTCACAAGACTTGAAGGGTAGAAAGAGTCATTGTACTTATTAAATATATTGAAGAGCACCTTACCCTCATACTTCAACTGAGTCTCTTCTGGTGTTGTACCCAAAAGGTTGTAGTGCAACTGGAACTCTGGCTGAATCTGATAGGTAGACTCGTCATTCTTTGCCTCGTAAGCAAGAGCAATAGGGTTTGGATACTTGTACTGGTCCTCCTTAAGTTCCTGTGAACAAGTATTCAACATGTGATAATAATCAGGAAGGTCATTACCAAAATCATCCTTCTCATAGATAGAGAGGTTAGGCATCTTCTGGTAAGCATTTGAGAGAAGCTCAGCCGCATTCTTCTGATTATTAGTGTATGTCAAGTTGAAGTTTGTGACAATCTTGATACGGTCACTTACAAAATAGTCCAAAGCAACACGTGAAGAAAGACGGTCAAGAACCTGCTTGATGATTGTACCAGTCTGGTGGTCATAACCGAATGACACACGGAACTGTGCCTTCTCACCACCACCAGAGAAACTGACATTGTGCTTCTGGAGAAGACCGTTCTTGCTTACAGCGTCACGCCAGTCAGTATTGTTGTTATACATCTGATACTCACTGAAAGAAGGGTCATAGTTGAACTCACGAATATCTGACGCATCGTTAGAGAGACGTGGGTTATAGTATGCCTCCTTCATGAGCATAGTGTACTGGTCACCATTAAGAAGTGGAATACCCTTAGGCTGGTGAGTCATTGTAGCACGATATGAATAAGTTACACGTGTCTTACCACGATGACCACGCTTTGTCTTGATCTCGATAACACCATTTGCACCCTGAGAACCCCAGATAGCACAAGCGGCAGCATCCTTAAGAACGGTGATGCTTGCAATATCGTCAGGGTTCACGTTCAAGAGTTCGGCATACTGATCCTCTGTTGCAGTGGCATAGTTGAAGTTGCTCTTATAGTCAGACTCAAACACGTTACCATCAACAACAATAAGAGGTTCAGAACTTCCGTTGATTGAACTTACACCACGAAGACGCATTGTTGTTCCTGATCCGAGGTTTCCTGAGTTACTTACGATATCAAGACCAGAGATACGTCCCTGAAGAGCTTCGTCAACACTTGTGATACCAAGTCCCTCAAACTCTTTCATGTCAATAGTCTGAGAAGCAATAGACAACTCACGTTCAGGAATAGCAAGACCACTGGCAGGAATGACCTTCTTACCCTTTACAACAACTTCCTTAATCACGTTGTTGCTTACAAGCTTTATTTTATAGTTTGTACCATTGATCTGTACAAACTTTGTCTCGTAACCAATGAACGATATTCTCAATCTGTCCTTTGGGTCTACGATACGAAGCGAGAAGTTACCATTGACATCGGTAACAGTATGCGCTACGATACGATTAGACTTATCCAACTCGACCACGTTACAAGCCATAAGTACATCGAGCTCATCCATCACAGTACCGCGAATCATTGTTCCGGCTTTCTGTGCAGATGCAGTCAATGACATTGCCGCAAGAGCGAGTAGTGAAATATATTTTTTCATTGTGAATTATTTCTTAATTATATAATGTGTAGTTTATGATGTTCTCCGAACACGAAGTGTGCGAACTATAGTCAAACACCCTACACCTTATTTATATTGAAGCACTCCATTCAATCGATGTACGACGATATGAGATGATGTATAAATCTTTGTTGCTCGCTGAGCAAGTGGGGCATCATACTGATACTCGCGGCAAGACAGATTGTAGAGAGTCTTGTCTGAAGTATCAACCTGTACCTTGTTGCCCTTACCGTCAACTATGTTTATTCCCTGATTGCTAACATCAGTCTTCAACTTATAATAAGAGAGGTTATCATCTTCAATCTTATATGCAGAAGTCTCAAACTCTCCATTTGCATTGCCCTGACCGATGAAGAAACCATCATCCTGGATATGGTATTTCAGGAATGTCTCAATCTCATTTGCAAGACTATCTCTAACAGCCTTCTCCTCTGCATCATCTACCTGCTGCCAAGTAGGGAGCTTGCCTGAAGCCTGAAGTTTCTCGATAGACTCGTTTGTTGGAACATAAACAGTATAGCGGAATGTGTTGAAGAGAGAGATGTTCTCACTTGCACATCCATGTAGCTCGTTACCTATGACATGCATTGTCTCCACAAACTCAGAACCAGCAAGGAGTTCCTTGAAAGCAGAGAACTCGTCATGTTCGCCAAGTATGTCCATGACAGACTTACTTGTTGTCATGATAGGACACTCTTCGAGGATGTAAGTCTTACCATTACCCTGATATGACTGGTCATAAACCTCAACTACAGGAACAGCTGTGTTATGGTCAATCTGGTAGCTACCCTGAACAGTCATGCCCTGCTTACCCATTGTTGGGTTATTGACCTTCACTACACTACCGCCCTTTGTACGGTAATACTGATTGCCGTCCTCTACATTACCTATTACAATATGTGTATTGAGGATATCCTCAAGTCTGTTAGTAATCTGATCGTATGAAGCCTCACCAATAGAGTCTGTGACAGTCTTTGTCTCTACATCGTAGTTCCAGATACTTGCCCAAACCTTCTTCTCCTCTGTCTGTGCTGACTCCCTGTAGTGGAATCGGAACAACTGTGTCTGATCCTTTCCATAAGAACATGGGTCAATATATTCGAGAAGACCATTGTTTGTTGGGATGAAGAGACTATAGTAAGAGTTCTGTGAATTAAGGTACACATCATAGCCACACTGCTCTATTGCCCAGTAGAACACATTCATTGACTCGTTTACAAGTGCAGGGAAAGAGACAGAGATGTAAGCAACTGGGTTGAATACTCTGTTTGTGAGGTAAACAGCACCGTTACATGCCATGAACACAGAATCAACATACTCCTTCTTAAGTCCAAGTTCATCGTTTGCATCATTCAAGACAGTATTAAACTTACTTGGTACAGAAGCGATGAAAGAGTTGAGCATGTTCACATTAAGCAACTTAGAGACAACCTTGTCTGGCACATTCTCCCATGAGCCATATCTGTTTCTAAGTACCATACCTGCACCTTCATTCCAGTATCTATCAAGTGCCTCGTTACTTGGAACAAGCATGACACCCATGTTTTCCTGGACAGCAACAGCTGTTGACAAGCTACTTGTAGTAGATGAGTAGAACTGGTTCCATCCTGGGTCAAACTTGAGTACAGCAGGAACAGGTCCATCCTGTGGAGTAAGTTCAAGTGCCTTGCCATCCTGTGAACGCTTTGAGAAATACCTCTTCTCAAAGAGTGAGTCAACATCCTTATTATATATACGATTGTACTCTCTTGTCATCTCATCACCTACATAGTAAGGGGCGCAATAACGCTCAAGGAGCTTTGAGAAATCAGAAGTATGAGGATTCTCCTTGATGACCTGCGCCATGTTTGGAAGTGGAGATATGACCTCTTCCATTCCATGAACGAATCCATTAGAGCACTTGACATTTGGATTAACCATCTTGACACCGTTCACATTGGCATCACCCGGTTGACGATTGCCTTTGTAGTTGAAGAGGAAATCGCAGTCATCATTTGTGATGAGCTTGTTTGTAAGGAACGCCTCAATGAAGTGAATCATTGGAGGAGCAGTACGGTCAAGGAGACATGGGATTGACTTGTTCTCTTTCTTGTAATAGTCCCAGTAAGGATTGTCCGGCATCATGGCAGGAGAAAGAACAGGAACAGAGTCAAACTCTGAAGTGGCTGTGAGTCGACGCATACAGTCACCTTCTACAGGCAAAGTGTTTTCATTTGTTGCCTGTGAACTTGAAAGGTATGCCACCTGACAAGCATTGTTTATCATGCTACCATAGAGGAGCAATTTCTTCTGGGCAAGTGTAAGCTCATCATAGCTCTTAACACCCCAGTTGTTCTTTTTGAAGAAACGATTAAATGCGTCATCGTCAGCTACGAAAAGAGTCTTACTACCAGTTTTAGCAAGAACATCCTTGTAGCCTAAGTCTTCAATCAAGTGAACCATGTTTGTGTAGTTGCCATCATCATTCAGATAGTCATAAACGCTTGAGCCAAGCCAATCGGGTGTACGCTCTGCAAGATCATAACCGTCACATGAAGACAACACCCCCATCGCAAACATAGCACAGCCAGCCATAAAAGCAAAGCCTTTTCGATGTGTAGGATTAAGTTTCATTTTGATTATTTTAGTATTAAAGTTTTTTCTTTTTTTGGAAATATGGTTTTGTCTTCAGTTTGCCATCAACTTATGTGTCTCACGTACAAGTAAAACAAGACTGAATAGCATACTTTTTCACGCAACAAATTTAAGTTTTTTTTACAAAGCAAAAAAAAAATCGTGTAACATGAACTTTGCATCACGTTACACGAATTATAAAACAATATATTTCAGTATTTTACGAATAACTGAAATTATTCATCAATACCTTCAATTGTCTGAATTGTACCATCTTCGTTGTATGTCAATTCACATACTTTAAGACTTCTAAGCCATGACTTACCACCTGATGGAACACTATCATGATGGAACAAGTACCACTTGCCCTGGTACTGGATAATAGAATGATGTGTTGTCCATCCAACTACAGGAGTAAGGATCACACCCTTATATGTGAATGGTCCATAAGGATTGTCACCAACAGCATAACAGAGAAGGTGGCTATCACCAGTAGAGTAAGAGAAGTAATACTTACCATTATACTTGTGCATCCAACTTGCCTCGAAGAAGCGATGTGGATCATCTGCCTTAAGTGGATTACCTTCCTCGTCAACAACGAGTATTGGACGTGGAGCCTCAGCATAGTTGAGACCGTCCTTTGTCAAGCGAACGCAACGGCTTGGAAGAGAATCAGCCTTGCCTTCTGGAAGATATGGCTCCTCAAGGTGGATATTATCCTTGTAGCGCTGGAGCTGACCACCCCAGAGACCACCGAAGTAAACATAAACCTCATCATCTGCATCATCACGGAAAGCACACATATCAATACTGTAGCTTCCTGGTATTGGTGCTGGTTGAGGAATGAATGGACCGGCAGGATTATCTGCAATAGCAGCACCCCAATGGAACACGTCGTTGCGGTCTTTGAGTGGGAAGTACATAATATACTTCTTTACCTTCTTGCTGAAGCCCATACCCTTTGCCTGCTCTTCTGCATTTGTTGGAACCTCAACGACATACTCCTGAACATCACAGTCCCAGAGCTGACGACCAGCCCATGGAATATCCTCCTGACGAAGCACACATCCGTGGTCTGTCACCTTACCAGTCATTGGATCACCTTCAATTGAGAGAACATGGTAGTCCTTCATCACATACTGGTCACCATTGTCGTTCTCTACATTCTCACACTCCCAGTCATGACTTGGGTAGATGTATATCTTTCCATCAAAAACATGAACTGATGGGTCAGCCATATAATCCTCTGGCCATACATATCTTTTCTTTGTTGCCATAATTATAATGTTTTAGTTTTTTTTCTGAAGGGGAGTTAAAAGGAGTTAGAAGAAGTTATGAGAAGTTAAAGACGATACTTTTTAATGCATAACTGCCATCCGGAGACTTGTCAGTTGTAACTGTTAATTGTTAACTGTTAACTATAACATCCGTCTCTTTACTCCTGTTTACTTCTTTTTACTCCATTTTACTTCCTTCAAGCACTTGTATTATTTTATCATTTACAAAAAACTATCATTTCGGAACGATCACGAAGGAATCTCGAAGCGATACCGAAGGATAAGTGTTACCTTGTCTCTATATTATTTTACCCTTGCCTCAATCTCTCTATTCATCTCATCGAGTTTCTCATCAGTAAGAGGATACTTATAGATAAGGTATCCAACAACGATAAGCAGAACAGCAGGAATCACAGTAGTAAACCAAAGAATAGCCTCTTTTGATGAATCTGAGTAGTCAGCAAGCTTTGGATAATAAGCGTTTACTGGTGCACTAATGAATGATGCGAGGAACACCACAATAAAGATACAGATCATCAACTGCAAGCACTTATTTGCAGCAAACTCCTTGAACATTTCTCCATAAGTAACAGGTTTTTCTGGTGTAGTTGTGATGTTCTCCTTACAGCCCTTGAAGCAATAGATCAAAAGGACAAAACCAACCAAGGCAAATATTGTTGTAACAGTAAACCATGCATATGGAGCAGTAGGAAGAGCTGACGCCTCACTTGCGAGGTTAAATCCAACCCAGCCCATCACCAATGGAGTAATGAAACCAGCAACAGAGAAACCTGCCTTAAATGCTACACCAGCAAGAGCATTTACTGTAGCAGCAGGACGGTTACCTGTACGGTATTCTGCCTCTGTAATTACTTCAGGAACAAGTGCCCACATCAAAGAACCGACAAGAAGTCCGACACCAGTCATAACCTTTGCAGCCTGAACAAGCACATTGAGTTCTGCAACATCAAAGAACTTACCTATAACATAAAGAATCACAAAGCCGACGAAACCGATAGCAAGAAGAAGATAATAAAGTCCCTTCTTTCCGAACATACTCTTAAGAGCTGGCAAAGATGGCAAGATAATGAAAGCAGGAATTGTTCCGATTGCCATAAACAAAGCCTGATTCCAATTGACTGCCTCACTAATAACCAAAGCAAGACCGATTGGAAAACCTGCCTGTACGACAATCTGTCCGATGTTGGCACAAACCATACGAGTAGAAGTAAGCTTGAGAACCTCGTCATTGTCACGAGTCATACTTGCCATGATTGAACCGTAAGGAATGTTTACCACAGAGTAAATCATACTCAACAAGGTGTAGCTGACAGTCGCATATACAATCTTCATAGTATAAGACCATTCTGACACCTGAGGAAGCATGAGCAGACATGCTGCAATTGTCAAAGGAACACCTCCATAGAGAAGATAAGAACGATACTTACCCATTTTAGGGTTATTATTGTCAATGTAACGTCCCACAATAGGGCTCCAGATACAGTCAAGGAGTCGTACACCAAGAATCAATCCGCTTACGAAAGCAGGACTAATCTTCAATACAGTTGTGAGATAAAGCATGAGATAGCACGCAACTGTCTGGAAAATGAGATTCTGAGCCAAGTCGCCCGAACCAAAACCGATGCGCTGCATCCAGTTTAACTTGTAGAAGCCTTTTGCTTCCTGAGATGTGTTTTCAACCATTTTGAGTTTTTCAGTCTATTTAGTTTATAAATTTATTTTATTACGTCACAAAGATATAAGTTTTTACGATACCTAATGTATCTATAATGTATCAAATTATTGCCAAAGTGTTTCATACGCCTCTCCAACCCACCATTTTAGGCTATTTTGATACAAATAAAACAAACTTTGAAACATAAAAGAAAGAGCATAAGTCATATTATTCGTTACTTTGCAACGTCAAAAAAAGACAAAGGGAATATATAATCTTTGCAGAATTAGCATTGTATCGCTCAAATGTTCTATAAATATAAGCAGACATCGCAAGAACAATTTGCATTATCGCCAAGTTAATCGTCTCGCAAACATTTCACAAGAACATATAGAGCCTTATCCAAAGTAATTCAAAACAGAATTAACGAAAATAAAATGATAAATAATAGTAGTAATAGTTTAGTTAAGTTGATGCTCATGCTCGTTGTGTTTCCAGCTTCGATTTGCGCTGGAGCACAAGAGTTGAGCATGAGAGAAGCATTCAAAGACAAGTTTCTTATCGGTACAGCAATCAACATGTGGCAGGTTCGCAAAGGTGGTGAACAGATGCACAACCTCATCAAGAACCAGTACAGCGCCGTTGTTGCAGAAAACTGTATGAAGGCAGAAGCGGTGCAACCAATAGAGAACATCTTCAACTTTAAGGATGCAGATGAGTTCATCGAGTTTGCTCAGGCAAACAACCAGACTATTACCGGACATTGTCTCGTATGGCACTCTCAGACACCTACATGGTTCTTCTCTAACGACAAGGGCGTCACTGTAACCAGAGAGGTGATGATCGAGCGTCTCCGCAAACACATCTATACTGTAGTTGGACACTTCAAGGGTAGAGTAAAAGGTTGGGATGTTGTTAACGAGGCAATTGAGGCTGACGGTTCTTTCCGTCACAGCAAGTTCTATGATATAATAGGTGAAGACTACATACGCCTTGCATTCCAGTTTGCTCATGAGGCAGATCCTGACGCAGAACTATACTATAATGACTATAGCATGGATAACCCTGCAAAGCGCGAAACAGTAATCAAGCTCGTTCGTGACCTCAAGGCACATGGTCTCCGCATTGACGCTGTTGGTATGCAGTCACATCTCGGTCTTGATTCTGACCTAAAGCAGTATGAACAGAGTATCGAGGCATACGCAAAGGAAGGTGTAAAGGTTATGGCAACAGAACTTGAAGTAAGTGTATTGCCTTGGCCATCTAATCAGCAGACGGCAGAAATCAGCACAAACTTCGCATATCAGGAGCAGCTCAACCCATTCAAGAATGGTATAAGCGCTGAGAAGCAAGCAGAACAGGACAAGTTCATGGTAAAGCTCTTCAACATATACAAGAAGCATGCCAAGGACATCACACGCATCACTTTCTGGGGCGTGACAGACGGCGACTCTTGGAAAAACGATTTTCCAATACAAGGCCGTACAGACTACCCACTTCCTTTCGGACGTGACTTCAAGGCAAAGCCTTGGGTAGCAAAAATTGTTAAATAGGTTAATGGTTAGTAATAATAGTATTTTTTACGGGCGGTTCGACGACGAGATGTCATCGAGCCGCATTTTTTTACCCATACTCTAAGAACACGAAGAACTGGACAGAAAGGCACGAGCTTTTTTTCCAAAAGTCAACGTCTTTTCCTTTGTCTTTTTGTATCCGTTGTTCCTCCCATGTAAACAGCAGGTGAACTCGTTTTGCTTACGACTTGCTTACGACAATTGTCGTAAGCAAGTCGTAAGCAGAATATGTTTACTTCGGGTTTACTTGGGAGTATGAACGAACCTGAAAACAGGCAAGTAAAGAGTATACCTTATCGTACATAACACGATATTAGAGAATGAATAATAATCGTATCAATCAGGAAAACTAACCCTTTGAATAGAAAAACAATAATAATTGACAAAAAAACAAGATTTCTTTTGGTAAAGTGAAATAAACCTTATATTTTTGCATATATAAAGAGTGGGCAATCAAAATTAGACAAGACTAACACAACACTTTATTTTGAACTCATTCATGAGAGGAACCGCTTTTGTAACTAACCAAGTATTCTAACATCAAGAAATGAACAACAGTGTAAATCCATATGTATCTGTAGACTGTGTGCTTCTCGGTTTCGACGGAGAGCAGCTCAATGTACTTGTTGTTCGTCAGACAAACGCAGAAGGAAATGATACAGGATGCTACAAGCTACCAGGAAGTCTTATAAACATGGACGAAGACTTGGATGAAGCTGCACAGAGAGTCCTTAAGCAACTGACAGGACTCGTACAGGTTAAGATGGTACAGTTCAAGGCTTTTGGTGGTGCAAACAGACTTGCCAACCCGCAAGATGCCATCTGGCTTGAAAGATACCACCATCTTGAGCATCACCTTGAAAGAATCGTGACTATTGCCTATCTGTCACTCCTCCGTATCGACCGCAAGATGGAGAAGCTGGACAAAGGATATGAGGCACAATGGATTCCTATTGAGGATATTCCTTTGCTTGCCTTTGACCATAGCGAGATTGTAAAAGAGGCTGTCAAGTCCGTCAAGAAAATGACAGCACTTGACCCAACGATGTTCTTTGACCTCTTGCCACGAAAGTTTACTGCCACACAGCTACGCAAACTTATGGAGAGTGTGACTGACGACAAGGTGGACATAAAGAATTTTCATAAGAAACTGGCGAAGATGCCTTATTTGCTTCCTCTGGATGAAAAGGAAGAGGGTGTAAGTCATAGAGCTGCCCGCTATTACAAGTTCAAGAAGAAATAGCACTTGCAGATTCAAGGTTACAATATATATAAATAAAGGGATGATTAGAGCGAATCTCCCAAAACTTCAGAAACCTAAAAACTTAAAAAAACAAAATAATTATGTATTTACTCGGTTACGACATAGGCACATCTTCTGTAAAGGCAGCAGTTGTTAACGCTGAGACAGGAGAGTGTGTAGTATCAGCACAGTACCCAGACGCAGAAGCACCAATTAGTGCTCCACAGCCAGGATGGGCAGAACAGGAACCAGAAATGTGGTGGGACGAACTCGTTAACGCCACAAAGAGAGTTGCAGAAAAAGCAGATCTAAAGCAGGTTGGCGCTATCGGCATCAGCTATCAGATGCATGGACTTGTTTGTGTAGACAAGGATGGCAAGGCTATCCGTCCAAGTATCATCTGGTGTGACGGTCGTGCTGTTCCCTACGGAAACAAGGCTTTCGAAGCTATTGGCGGCGACAAGTGCTTGAGCCACCTCCTTAACTCTCCAGGTAACTTCACAGCAGCAAAGCTTGCATGGGTTAAGGAGAATGAGCCAGAGAACTTTGCAAAGATCAATAAGATAATGCTTCCTGGTGACTATATAGCAATGCGTCTCAGCGGTGGAACCATGAACACAACTGTATCAGGTCTTTCTGAGGGTATGTTCTGGGACTTCAAGGAGAACAAGGTAAGCGATGATATCATGAAGTTCTTCGGTTTCCCTGAGAATATCATCGCAGACATCGTTCCTACATTCGCTGTACAGTCAAAGGTTTGTGACGAAGTTGCAAACATACTTGGTATTCCAGCAGGTACTCCTATCTCTTACCGTGGCGGTGACCAGCCAAACAACGCTCTCTCACTCAACGTAATGAAGCCAGGCGAGATTGCTGCTACAGGTGGTACTTCAGGTGTTGTATATGGTGTACTCGGCGAGGTAAACTACGACAAACTCAGTCGTGTTAACACATTTGCTCACGTCAACCACAACCAGCCAGACACTCGTCTTGGTGTTCTTCTCTGTATCAATGGTACAGGTATCCTCAATGCTTGGATGAAGCGTACAGTTGCTCCAGAGGGCATCAGCTATCCAGCAATGAACGATCTCGCAGAGAGTGTTCCTGTAGGTGCTGAGGGACTTAGCGTCATACCTTTCGGAAATGGTGCTGAACGAGTTCTCCAGAACGAGAATCCTGGTGCATCAGTACATGGAATCAACTTCAATATCCACACTAAGGCTCACATGCTCCGCGCTGCTCAGGAAGGTATCGCCTTCTCATTTGCTTACGGTATGGACATCATGAAGCAGATGGGTATGGACATCAAGACTATCAAGGCAGGTCACGCTAACCTCTTCCTCAGTCCACTCTTCCGTCGTACTCTTGCTGCCGTAACAGGTGCTACTATAGAGCTTTACGAGACTGACGGCTCCGTAGGTGCCGCTTATGGTGCTGGTATTGGTGCTGGTATCTATAAGGATAGCGACGAAGCATTCAAGACTCTCAAGCTCATTAAGACAGAGGAGCCTGTTGCTGACGCAGAGGCTTACAAAGCAGCCTACAAGCTTTGGGTTGAGAGACTTGGCAAGTAAAACTTGCATTTTTTACTTTTCTATGGTATAAAAAGGTAATTCACATTGCTAATTTTATCAATCTATGATACTTGCAACGCAAACCATTTGTTTGCGTTGCTTTTTTTATTTATCTTTGCTATCATACAATCATAAGGATTGAGATAGAGAGAACACTAACCATTTTACAAAATTTTACTAAAAATAATAACATACTAATATATGAGAACGTTTTCTACTATTATCCTATCAGCTGTGGCAAGTATGGCACTTGCACAGAATCCTAATCCTATCAAGGTGAATCAAGTAGGCTATTACCCTACTCAGGAAAAGACTGCTTCTATTGAACAAAACGGTTTTGCAAAGAAGTACAAGTTGCAAGATGCATCAACAAAGAAGACTGTTTGGAAAGGCAAGGCAACAAGAACAGCAAAATCTCCTTGGAGCGACAAGGAACGCGCCATCATCGACTTCTCTTCCGTCAATAAACCAGGAGAATACATTCTCACAAACGGAAAGGATGTTCAACAGGTGATCATAAAGGACAATACTCTACACGAACTCGCCGTGGCAAGTATGAAAGCATTCTATCTAAACCGTTGTAGCGAGCCTATCCTCAAGGAATATGCCGGTGAGTATGCCCGTCCTGCAGGTCACCCGGACAATAAAGTTCTTATTCACCCAAGTGCTGCATCTGAGTCACGACCAGAAGGCACAATCATAAGCAGTCCCGGTGGATGGTATGATGCAGGCGACTACAACAAGTACATCGTCAACTCAGGTTTCTCAGTAGGACTTATGCTTGATGCCTATGAGATGAACAAGAGCTACTTTGACAAGTTCGTCACAAACATACCAGAAAGCAAGAACAGCATACCTGACTATCTTGATGAGATCATGGTCAACATCAAATGGATGCAGACTATGCAAGACCCTGAGGATGGAGGTGTATACCATAAACTCACAACACCAAACTTTGAGGGATTCGTAAAACCAACAGACTGTAAACAAACAAGGTATGTAGTACACAAGACTACTGCCGCATCACTTGACTTTGCCGCTACCCTCGCAAAGGCAAGTAGAATATACGGACAATACCCAGAATACCGTGAATGGGCAGAGGCTGCAATAATACAGGCAGAGAAGGCATTTGAATGGGCAACAAAGAACCCTAAGGTGTACTATCGTCAGGCAGAGATGAACAAGAATTACAGTCCTAAGGTAAATACTGGTGCCTACGATGACTATAATGTAAGCGACGAGTTTGTTTGGGCTGCAGCAGAACTTGCCGTTAGCACAATGAACGCCAAGTATGTAAATGTCATTACACAGAATGCATCTTCATACCACTACTCTATTCCTTCATGGGGTAATGTAGGAGGACTGACTGCATACACAGCTATAGGATTATTAAACACATATCCTGACTTTGGACCATACAACTTTGTTTTCGATGGCATCAAAAAGGAGATAGTTGCATATGCAGACAGCCTTGTAAACACAACAGCCTCTTCTTGTTACCAGTCACCTTGTGGAAATAGTCCTAAGAACTACCACTGGGGTTGCCTGGCAGAGAGTTTCTGTGGTCAGGGCATAACTCTTCTCTACGCCTATAGACTTACAGGCGACAAGAAGTACCTGACTGGTGCCCTGCAAGCCGCCGACTACCTTCTCGGACGAAACGCAACAGGCTATTGCTATGTGACAGGATTCGGTACATACAAAGTTATGAACCCACACCAGCGCCTTTCTGCTTCTGACAACATCAAGGAGCCTCTTCCTGGTTTCCTTGTTGGTGGACCGAACCCAGGACAGCAAGACAAGAATGACATGAAGGAGAAGTACACTTCCAACTTACCTGACGAGTCATATCTCGACGCTTCTGGCTCATACGCATCCAACGAGATAGCTATCAACTGGAACGCGGCACTCGCCGCATTCATCTGCTGGCTCGATGCAGAATTGAAATAAGAAAAGTAAGCATTTAGCAACACGTTGCACAATCATTTCAAATAGCAACCCTCTTCCTCTTATATAGGGAGAGGGTTTTCAAGGAATAGCACAAGCAAAATTCAATAACAACAACGCTATGATACGAAAGCTATTGCTGGTAGTCCTATTGATGACTTCCACATTCATTCAGGCACAATACATGCAGATAGAAAAGCACTACAAAGACAGCTACTACCAAATAAGAAATGCTTCTGGCCGTGCTATTTCCAACTATGAATTCAACGATTGCAAGGTTGACTCAACGAACAACTGTGTTATCGGTCGATATCATGGTTATCTGTTTGTTGTTGGACAGGATGGCAGACTGCTTATTCCATACGATACATATGACCACCAGTTCGTAAATAATCTGATAATAGCAAAGAAGGTGGGAACTTCTGCTTATGACATTTATGACTACAAAGGTCATATCCTGATGGAGAATCTGTATGATGTATCCGCAGAAAAAGTCATTGACCTACCCAATGGCAAGACATTCAGCTTTATTAAGATCACAAAGAATAAGGGTGAGGAAGTTCAGTTCATGACACCAGACCTCAAACCCATAGCCATCCCTGATGTTAAGGAAATAGATATAAAGAACAAGTGCATTGTATCAAAAGCCGATGACACACGCTATAATCTTTATAATCTTGCAGGTGACATACTGGTAAAGGAAATTCCAAACCCAATATACCAGAGTCTATCATCCGTCATTCCATATTCCAAAGCTGGAAAGGACATTCAGTCCATTTATGCAAGAGAAGAGTATGAAAAACTGAAAGTCTTTACCACACAGAACAATCAGGTATTCACTATATACTCGACAGACGGACGAGAAATAGGCGAACTGATTCAGCGTGGGGAAGTATCAAAGTTACTGAAAAAGGCTTACAAGAAGTGTATTGTACCTTTCCTTTGGAGGAAAGAGGAGAACGAGAAACTTGCACAAGAGAAACTTACTACTCCATTGCAGAACCTGCTCTCTCACACTAAGGTTGATGTATCGACAGCAAAACTTGTAAAGCAAAGTGAGTTGTCCGAGGTAAAACCCAAAATAACAGGACTACACATCTTCCCTGTGGTACAGCCATCAGAAGTGGATGCCAAGCCAGACAAACAGACAGCACAACGACTCAAAACATCCAAGTATGGCAAGATTAAAGGGTACGAAAAAATAGTCGAACCAGACGGATTCATCTATTACAAACAGGAATACACCAACGGGAAAAAGGGCGTTGCCGATGCCAAGGGAAATGTAATCATACCACCGACAAGGCATCTCTTTGTATATCATTCCACAAGCCAGTATTTCTCTGTATTTCCATCAAGTGACGACGAATTGGAACCTCGTTTTTCAACCTTGCAGCTATACACCTGGGATGGGCACCTGTTGATAGATTGCGAAAAGAAAGGCTTCAAGTCAGCAAACTTTAGTGTTGAGAAAAATGGGGTATGCTATATACAGGCAGAAAATGATGGTCAATATGCTTACTTTGACTACTTTGGCGTCCAAATCACACCATGGATGACTGAGAAGATGTACTATTCGTCCCCAAAAGACGGATTCTGCTATTTCAGCAACTACAAGCCTTCAGGATATTTCCTTGCTTCCACATCACATAAAGGAGGCAAACCGTCACAGTCAAAATACAACACTCCAAACAAGACAAACCAGGCTGTAACATCGAACAAAACAAAGAAATCATCAACAAGTAGCAGCACATCATCAAAGAGTACACCAACAAGCGCCACATCAGCCAGTACAGTAACATCATCAGCAAACAGCGAACAGGCAAACGCCTTTTTACGCAAGGAAATGCGTGATGAATACTGGCGACAATATCAGTCTGCCACAACCTCACAAGCCAAACTTCAGGCACTAATGCAATGCATGGGGTACTGTGACGACAAGGATGCTCTCGGCACTGTACTTTGCAATATAGGTGTCATCTATCACAACAGCGGTCAGACGGACGTTGCCGTTGCGTACTACCAGAAATCTGTAGAATGCGGCAACAGTACGGCAAGACTAAACCTTGACAACATCAATAAAGCTCAGCGCAGACAAAACCGTATGGACAAGTTGATGGCGATAGGCAATGCCCTTACCCAAATGGGGTCATCCATAGCCAACAACATGTCCGGCAACACATATAACTATGGAGGAGGACAGAACAACTTCCTTTCTGGACTCATGCAAGGCCTATCATCCGGTGGCAGCATAGGTGGTGGTTCTTTTGGTGGAACTGTCGCAGCATGTCCTCTCACACCGAAATACGCCAATGGAACTACTCTCAGCGATGGAGGTACATACAACTTCTTCGATTCTGGAGTTGGAAAGACTGAAATGATAACCTATTCTGATGGTTCTGCGACTCTCACCACCGTACAGCGCTGTCATTCTTGCGTCTCTACTGGAGGAAAATGCCTCAACTGCCAGGGAACAGGTAATGGATATAACATGCTACAGGCAGCTGATAGATACATACAATGCCCAGGATGTGGTGGTAGTGGTGTTTGTGGCTTCTGTCATGGTTCCCAATGGAGCCAACCATTTAAGAAACATTATCGGCCAGGAGAAGCAGAAGCATATATGCAGGCTGTCCGAGAACAAAAGGCAGAAGAACGTGCAAATAGGTCTTCTTCATCATCAAGCAGTTCTTCAAGAAGTTCAAACACCTGCACAAGATGTGGAGGCAAGAAATACGAAAAGGAAATCACTTATAATAAGCCCGCAGAAGGGCGAGTACCTCCATATCTCAACACATTAGGAGTCACCTGTTCTATCTGTGGTGATGAATCTAAGCATTGGCACTGGGTATGTGTAAGATGTGCCGGTACTGGAAAAGAGTACTAACGGCGCTTACATCTTCAAGATTTTCGTTAAAAAGAATAAAGAACATTATTCAACTTTAGTTTTTTCGCCTTTGGATAGACAAGGTTTTAATACACACCCAAGTCTATCCGAAGGCGCATTTTTATTACAGAATGTCAAAAGATAGCTACACCCGACAATCATCGTAACTAATTATGAATTATGAATTATGAATTATGAATTAAATTGTGTATCTTTGTAGCCAAAATCGATAAGTATGAACGAAATTGAAAGAAGACGAACATTTGCGATTATCTCGCACCCTGATGCTGGTAAGACAACTTTAACAGAAAAGCTTTTGCTTTTCGGAGGTCAGATTCAAGTTGCCGGAGCCGTAAAATCAAACAAGATAAAGAAATCAGCCACTTCTGACTGGATGGAAATTGAGAAGCAGCGTGGTATCTCAGTCAGCACTTCCGTAATGGAATTCGACTACACACCTGCCGGCAAGGAAGTACCATCTGGCGAAGCAGGACTATATAAAGTAAATATCCTCGACACTCCTGGTCACCAGGACTTCGCTGAGGACACATTCCGTACTCTTACTGCCGTAGACTCTGCCATCATCGTTATCGATGGTGCAAAGGGTGTTGAGGCACAGACTCGAAAGCTTATGACTGTTTGTCGTATGCGAAAGACTCCTGTAATTGTATTCATCAACAAGATGGACCGTGAAGGTAAGGATCCTTTCGACCTTCTTGATGAGGTGGAGAATGAATTGCAGATCAAGGTTCGTCCTCTCTCTTGGCCAATCAACCAGGGAGCACGATTCAAGGGTGTTTACAATATCTACGAAAACAACCTTAACCTCTTTACACCTAATAAACAGGTTGTAACAGAGAAGGTAGAGGTGGACATCAACTCTGACGAACTTGATGCTCGTGTCGGAGAGGAAGATGCAAACAAGCTTCGCGAGGATCTTGAGATGGTTGACGGTGTGTACGACACATTCGATGTAAACAAGTATCTAGAAGCAGAGGTTGCTCCTGTATTCTTTGGTTCTGCCCTCAACAACTTCGGTGTTCAGGAACTTCTTGACTGCTTCGTTGAGATTGCTCCTAATCCACGCCCTACAACAGCGGAGGAGAGACTTGTCAAGCCAGAAGAGCCTAAGTTCACAGGTTTCATATTCAAGATTACAGCAAACATCGACCCTAACCACCGCAGCTGTACAGCATTCTGTAAGGTATGTTCAGGTAAGTTCGTCCGTAATGCTCCATATCTCCATGTCCGTAACGGTAAGACTGTTCGATTCTCAAGTCCTACACAGTTCATGGCTCAGAAGAAGTCTACCATCGACGAGGCATATCCAGGCGACATCGTAGGTCTTCCAGACAATGGCATATTCAAGATTGGAGACACACTCACAGAAGGTGAGCAGCTCCATTTCAAAGGTCTCCCTTCATTCTCTCCAGAGATGTTCAAGTACATCGAGAATGCGGATCCTATGAAGACAAAGCAGCTTGAGAAGGGTATCAACCAGCTGATGGACGAAGGTGTTGCCCAGTTGTTCGTGAACCAGTTCAATGGTCGTAAGATCATCGGTACTGTAGGACAACTCCAGTTCGAGGTTATCCAGTACCGTCTTGAGAACGAGTACAACGCAAAGTGCCGATGGGAACCTGTAAGTCTCTACAAGGCTTGTTGGATTGAGAGTGACGACGAGGCAGAACTTGAGGCATTCAAGAAGCGCAAGTACCAGTACATGGCAAAGGACAAGGATGGTCGCGACGTATTCCTTGCAGACTCAGGCTATGTTCTATCTATGGCGCAGCAAGACTTTGAGAAGATCAAGTTCCATTTTACAAGTGAGTTCTAAGACATGTTAGCAGACGAAGTAAAAAAGGCAGTAGAAGTTCTAAGGAACGGTGGAGTGATACTCTACCCTACTGACACAATATGGGGTATTGGTTGTGATGCAACAAACCCAGAGGCAGTAAAAAAGGTATATGAGATAAAGAGACGTGCAGACAGCAAGGCTCTTATCTGTCTCGTTGACTCAGACGCAAGACTCACAAGGTATGTCCGTCAGGTGGCAGATGTCACTTGGGACATGATTGAACTTGCAGAGAAACCTCTTACTGTGATATTTGACAATGCGACAGGACTTGCGCCAAACCTCCTTGCTGAAGACGGAAGCGTGGGAATACGCATAACAAAGGAAGAGTTCAGCAAAGAACTATGTTTCCGTTTCCAGAAACCTATTGTATCGACAAGTGCAAACATCAGCGGCGAACCAACAGCTCAAACATTCGACGCCATTAGCGACGAGATAAAGGAAGCTGTGGATTATGTTGTAAGATACAACCAGCGTTGCAAGGAGAAGCATAAGCCATCAAGCATCATCAAGATTAAGGCAAACGGAGAGTTTACAATTATACGAGAATAAGATCTGTGGGTAAAAGACATTTCTTAAACACCTTCAAGTTTAGAAGGAAAGAATTAACGCTCCTCAACTTCATCACAGAAAAGCTGAAGGAAGGTAGAAGTCAGAAGCACATAATGTTGCTTCTGAGTTTCTTTGTGGGTATTTGTACAGGAATAACTGCCATTGTCCTCAAGACTCTCATTGAGGAGATAAAGCATCTGCTCACTTCAGGATTCTTGCCTCAGGACGTCAACTGGCTATACCTCGTGTACCCTGCCTTCGGTATCCTTATGACAATGCTCTTTGTCAAGCATATTGTACGGGGAGACATAAGTCACGGTGTGACAAAGATTCTCTATGCAATGTCAAGAGGTCGTTCGCGAATAAAGTCGCACAACCGCTGGTCAAGTATCATAGCATCTGCCATTACTATCGGTTTTGGTGGTTCTGTGGGAGCTGAGGCACCAATCGTACTTACTGGTTCCGCCTGGGGCTCTGACTTCGGAAAGCGTTTCCATCTTGCACCTAATAGTATCATGCTTCTCGTAGGATGTGGTGCTGCCGGTGCCGTAAGTGCGGTCTTCAAGGCTCCTATTGCAGGACTTATGTTTGTGCTTGAGGTACTCATGCTCGAACTGAACATGGCATCTCTCTTGCCTCTCCTCGTAACAAGTCTTACATCTGTATGTATCTCATATGCATACTATGGTACTGACCCTCAGTTCGACTTCAGTCTCTATAAGGGATTCACCATTGACATCATACCAGGGTGTATTCTACTTGGAATATGCTGCGGTCTCGTATCGCTCTATTTCACACGAGCCATGAACTGGTTTGAGGGTATCTTTGGCAAGTTAAAGAAGAAGCGATTGAAATTCATGCTTGGCGCAACAGTTCTTGGCGCTCTTATATTCTTCTTCCCTGCCATGTATGGTGAAGGATATGATGTCATCAACATGCTTATCAATGATGCTTCTGCCGATGAAATCATGCAAGGATCTTTATTCTATGGTAATGACAACAACCTGCTTATATACCTTGGTCTTGTGTTAGCACTAAAGGTATTCGCCACAACAGCCACAAATGGTGGTGGTGGATGCGGTGGAACATTCGCACCAAGTCTATTCCTCGGATGTATAACAGGATTCATATTTGCACATCTTTGGGACATGTCATTTGGACTTGAGCATGGAAGCACATTCTACCTCACTTCCCGTAACTGCGGTCTTTACGGAATGGCAGGATTAATGTCTGGGGTTATGCATGCCCCATTGACAGGTATCTTCCTTATTGCCGAACTTACCGGTGGATACAAGTTGTTTGTGCCATTGATGATTGTATCATGTATTGCCTATCTCACAATCGTAATCTTTGAGCCACACAGTATCTACGCTTACCGCTTGGCTCGTCGCGGTCAACTTCTAACACATGACAAGGACAAGGCAATCCTCACACTCCTTAATCTGTCATCACTCATCGAGACAGACTACAAGAAGACTGAGGCAGACATGAACTTGAGCAAATTCACAACGATAATATCTAAGTCTCACCGTAACATATTCCCTGTAGTCGACAAGTCAAATAAGTTTGTCGGTGTAGTGTCACTCGATTCTGTACGTAATTACATGTTCAGACCTGAGCTTTACCACAAGTACACAGTAGGAATGTTTATGAAAGAACCTCCTGCTCTTGTAACAATAAACGATGCTCTGGATATTGTAACAAAGAAGTTCGAGGAGACAAACGCATGGAACCTTCCTGTGGTTAACGAGCACGGAGAATACCTCGGTTTCATATCACGTTCAGGACTTTTCAACAGCTATCGTCAAACACTCAAGAACTTTAGTCAGGAATAAATATCCCATCTTCTAAATGGGACATGCTATCTTGAACAGAGAACTATCATAAGTAAGTAATTCGTGTAGCCTAGCGCAGCGGTAAAAAACAAAAGAACACGAATATCACGAATTCCTCGAATGCAACGATATTCATGTACTTGATAATTCACAACATTCGTGTTATTCGTGCAATTCGTGGTCAAAAATGATTACGCAAGGAAAGTGGGCGGCAATTCGCGGTGCCAAGCTCAGCGGTAAAAAAAAAGAACACGAATATCACGAATTCCTCGAATGCAACGATATTCATATACATGATAATTCATAACATTTGTGTTATTCGTGCAATTCGTGGTCAAAAAAATATTACGCAAGGAGGGGGGGCGGCAATTCATGTAGCCAAGCACAGCGGTAAAAAATAAAAGAACACGAATATCACGAATTCCTCGAATGCAACGATATTCATGTACTTGATAATTCATAACATTCGTGTTATTCGTGCAATTCGTGGTCAAAAATGATTACGCAAGGAAAAGGGATGGTAATTCGTGTAGCCAAGCACAGCGATAAAAAAAAGAACACGAATAACCCGAATTTCTCGAATGCAACGATATTCATGTACATATTAATTCATAACATTCGTGCAATTCGTGCAATTCGTGGTCAAAAATAATTACGCAAGGAAAGTGGGCTATAATTCGTTTAGCCTAAATTATTTTAATTATGACATTTATGACAAAGCAAGATTTTCGTATAGTATATATGGGCACACCGGACTTTGCGGTGGAAAGCCTCAAAGCACTCGTAGAGGGTGGGTACAATGTAGTGGGCGTTGTTACAATGCCAGACAAACCGATGGGAAGACATCAGGACACGCTACAGCCAAGTCCTGTAAAGCAGTACGCTGTGGAGCATGGCCTTAAGATTATGCAACCTGTCAAGCTCAAAGACCCTGAGTTTGTAGAGGAGTTGCGTAGTCTAAATGCAGATCTACAAATTGTAGTAGCATTTAGAATGCTCCCTGAAATCGTATGGGCAATGCCTAAATATGGTACATTCAATGCTCATGCATCTCTGCTGCCAAAGTATCGTGGCGCAGCACCTATCAACTGGGCTGTAATAAATGGTGACACAGAGACAGGTATCACAACATTCATGCTAAAACACGAGATTGACACAGGTGATGTTATTGACCAGGTACGTATTCCTATTGCCGACACAGATAATGTGGAGATTATCCATGACAAACTGATGGAGTTAAGTGGTAAACTCGTAACAAAAACTGTAGACAGCATTATTGACGGAAGCTTCAAAACCATCAGTCAGGAAGAACTTCTTCGTCAACAGCAATCAGAGAATGCCAATACCACAACAGAAGAGTTACTATCGCCTGCACCAAAGATCTTCCGTGACACATGCAGAATAAACTGGAATCAGCCAACAAAGAAGATTTACGACTTCATACGCGGTCTAAGTCCATACCCTGCAGCATGGACCACTCTTAATGGAAAATCCGTCAAGATATACGAAACAGAAAAGGAGTTTGCACAGCATTCTACTCCAATCGGAACTATCATCTCTGACGGCAAGTCTTTCTTCAAGGTTGCGACTATTGACGGCTACATAAACATCAAAGTCCTTCAACTCGAAGGTAAGAAGAGAATGCCTGTCATTGACCTTCTAAGAGGTTTCAAACTAACAGAAAACAGTACATTTGAGTAAACAAAACAGTAAAAAGCAGCTCTTTTTGTAAAAAAAACGACAAAAGAGTTGCTTTTTTTATTTAAAGATAGTTCCTTTGCACAAGGAAAAGACGAGTTCATACATTTATTTCGCTTTTCCGCATTACATTATTAACTTCAAAAAACATCATTGCCTATAGAAAAGACATTACGCTAAACTAAAAACAAAAGCATAATGAACAACATGAACAAGCTTACTGACGATAAGTTAGTGGCTCTATATATTGAAGGCAATGACAACGCATTTGACATACTGTTAAATCGTCATCAAGAAAAGATATTCAAATACATTTACCGAACGGTAAAGAATCAGGAATTAGCAGAGGATCTGTTTCAAGACACCTTTGTCAAGGTTGTTGTGTGCCTACGCCAAGGCAAATACACAGAGAATGGCAAATTTGGAAACTGGATTATGCGATTGACACGCAATATGCTCATGGACTATTGTCGTCACCTGTCATCTTCAACCAATATCAATACAATCTCAACAGATGACAATGATTCCGATCCACTCAACAATAGAACTATAGCAACATACGATAATCCAGAAGCAGAGTTGTGCGAGATGCAGACACTTTCAAATATGGAATACCTGATTACCCTTCTTCCAGAAGAGCAACAGGACATTATTCGCATGCGAATATACGAGGAACGTAGCTTTAAGGAGATATCCGAATTATTAGGTATAAGCATCAATACAGCTCTTGGACGAATGCACTATGCTACAAACAACCTGAAGAAGTATGCTATCAAAAAAGGTTTGACAGCGTAGATAGTATAGCAGCCATTCCAAATAAGTCGCGACTTATTTGGGATGGTTTCTCATTAATGAATATATCAATTATTATAAGCACAAAAAAACCTGCCAAGTAAGACTTGACAGGTTAACCCTTTTAATTTAGAGTTGTTTTATTCGCTCAGTAACAAATTACTTAACTGAGTCAGCAGCAACTGTATCAGCAGCAGCAGTGTCAGCAGCAACTGTATCCTCAACTACAACTGTATCTGAGTCATTACCAGCAGCCTCGTTAGTGTTGTTACCACAAGATGCGAAAGACATTGCTACGATAGCAGCGAATGCAAAAACAAGCTTCTTCATAATTTTCTTTTACTTTTTAATGTTAAACAATCTATTTGCTTTCAAAACCGATGCAAAGGTACGCAGTTTTTCATTCGCTTATCCACAATTAAGCAAATATTTTAAAGATTATATGAAAAAACTACGCTTCTGATGACATTTAGGACACAATCATGGTATTTAATGCACATTGTGACCGAACACACGTCACGTTCACACACACATCAAATCGGACATCACGTCATTCGAAACGAATAATCCTTCACGTGTAAGCACAAGAATATCCCCATTCAATCCAAGACGTCCAGATCTTATGTGCTTCTGTGCATTTCTGAGACAATATTCACGTCGATTTTCCCCAAACCTCTGTGCTAAATTGTTCAGATTAACCCCATCACATGTCCTAAGACCCGTCATAACATACTCGTCATACATCTCATCTTCACTCAAAGATTCTATTATTCTATTCTTCAGACCATCTTCGTGAGACCATCCATCTATATACTTAACCAGAGATTCCGGATTACTCCACCTTGAAGTGCCATCATACGAGTGTGCGGCAGCTCCTACACCTAAATAAGGTGCACTCTGCCAATAACTCGAATTGTGACGTGACCTAAAGCCTGGTTTTGCCCAATTGGATATTTCGTAATGCTCATACCCAGCTTCTTCAAGGGCATCTATCAAGTATCGGTACATCTGCAGTGACAATTCATCTGAGATTTCACAAACCTCACCTTTTTCAAGCATATTGCCAAGAACTGTACCATCTTCGTACATTAAAGAATAGGCTGAAATATGTGGAACGTCAAGTCCTATTGCTTTCTGCACATCCTTTTTCCAATCGCCCAAAGCCTGACCAGGGAATCCAAACATAAGATCTACACTTATATTCTCAAAGCCTGCCAACTTTGCATTTTCTACAGCTTCAATAGCCTGCAGAGAAGAATGTCGTCTATGCAAAAACCTCAGTCGGTTATCATCGAAAGACTGAACGCCCATGCTAATCCTATTAAAACCAGTTCTTCTCAATGCAATTAAATAGTCATGTGTAAGGTCGTCAGGATTTCCTTCAACAGTAACCTCAACATCATCCGACACATTATATAAGGAATATATCGTCTCCTTTATACGTTCCAATAAAGGCACAGACAACTGAGACGGAGTACCACCGCCAAAATATATTGTATGAATATCACGATCGTTCCATTCTGCGCATCGTAGTTCACGACAAACGCAATCCACATATTCTTCCACCTTGTTTATAGAGGTTGTAGAATAGAATCCGCAGTATATGCACCGGGACAAGCAAAAAGGCAAATGTATGTATATTCCAGCCACAATAAAAAGACAATTAAAAGTTAAACGTCAGAGGTAACCATCAAACAATGAAGTATCCAGAAAAAGCGACACATCAAATGACAAACAGCGGTTTGGTATCATAACTCGACCTTTGTTTAGCTAAGTCTTTCGGTTACAAGGGCTATACGACTGTACGATTATTATGCAGGCTTGCAGTTGCAAGAAAATTCATGTCAGCAGACTTCCAAAACCGAAAAACACAAAGCGTAGTGACAGTATAACCGCCATAACCGAACTGCTGAAAGCAAATGCTAAAGCTGAGTCATAACACACAATATACACACTCTGTTACCATCTATTTATGCCACAAATTTAACAATAAAAGTACGAATAAAGAATAAAATGTTTTACAACATACTTTTTCTCCATTTCAATTCTAACATTTTATGTAATTTGCGCCCGAATTTAGTAAGGATTATCGGAAGATTTCCTTACTTCCTTTTATAAAAAACCTTAAAAAACACAACCTATTATGAAAGTATATCAGACTAGCGAGATCAAGAACATTGCACTCCTTGGCAATGATGGGTCAGGTAAGACCACGCTCACAGAATCACTCCTCTATGAGGCAGGCATTATCAGCCGTCGTGGTCGTATTACAGCAAAAAACACAGTGAGTGACTACTTTCCAGTAGAACAAGAGTATGGGTACAGTGTCTTTTCAACAGTTTACCACACTGAGTGGAACGGAAAGAAACTAAATATTATCGATTGTCCAGGAGCTGACGATTTCGTAGGTTCTGCAATGACAGCACTCAACGTAACAGACACAGCAGTGCTCCTCATTAATGGTCAATATGGTCCTGAAGTAGGAACACAGAACCATTTCCGTTACACAGAGAAACTTGGTAAACCTGTAATCTTCTTAGTTAACCAACTTGATTCTGAAAAGTGTGATTACAATAACGTACTTGATCGCTTGACAGAGATATACGGCAGCAAGGTTGTGCCAATTCAATATCCACTTAACGAAGGTCCTAACTTCAATTCTCTCATCGACGTGCTCCTCATGAAGAAGTATTCATGGAAGCCAGAAGGTGGCGAACCAACCATTGAGGACATCCCTGCAGAGGAGATGGAGAAGGCAAAGGAGATGCACAAAGCCCTCGTTGAAGCTGCTGCAGAAAACGACGAGGGACTCATGGAAAAGTTCTTCGAGACAGAAGCACTCACAGAAGACGAGATGCGTGAAGGTATCCGCAAAGGTCTTGCAGCACGAAGTATGTTCCCTGTTTTCTGCGTTTGTGCAGTAAAGGACATGGGTGTACGTCGTCTTATGGAATTCTTAGGCAACGTAGTGCCATTCGTAGACGAGATGCCACAGGTTCACAACACACGTGGTGAAGTGGTCAATCCTGATCCAAACGCACCAACATCTCTTTATTTCTTCAAGACAGCAAATGAGCCACATATCGGTGGTGTACAATATTTCAAGGTAATGTCTGGTAAGGTTCACGAAGGTGACGACTTGACTAATAGCGACCGCGGTAGCAAAGAGCGCATAGCACAGCTATTCGTCTGTGCAGGTGCTAACCGTGAGAAGGTTGAGGAACTTGTTGCCGGAGATATCGGATGTACAGTCAAACTCAAGGATGTACGTACAGGAAACACCCTTGTTGGCAAGGACTGCGAAAACCGCTTCAACTTCGTGAAGTACCCTAATCCTAAGTATATCCGTTCTATCAAGGCAGAGAACGAAGCCGATTCGGAAAAGATGATTGCGGCCATCCAGAAGATGAGTCAGGAAGATCCAACATGGATACTTGAACAGAGTAAGGAACTTAAGCAGACTATCATCAAGGGACAGGGAGAGTTCCATCTCCGTACACTCAAGTGGCGTCTCGAAAACAACGAGAAGATCAAGGTCGTATTTGAGGAACCAAAGATTCCATATCGTGAGACTATCACAAAGTCTGCACGTGCAGACTATCGTCACAAGAAGCAATCTGGTGGTGCCGGACAGTTCGGAGAAGTACACCTCATTGTCGAGCCATACTACGATGGAATGCCAGAACCTACATCTTATAAGTTCGGCAATCAGGAATTCAAGATTACTCCAAAGGGCAAGGAGGAAGTTGATCTCGAATGGGGCGGTAAGGTTGTATTCATCGACTCAGTTGTTGGTGGTGCTATCGATAAACGATTCATGCCAGCAATACTCAAGGGAATCCTCAGTCGTATGGAGCAAGGTCCTATCTCTGGTAGCTATGCTCGTGATGTACGTGTCATCGTATATGACGGAAAGATGCACCCAGTAGACTCAAACGAGCTTTCATTCATGCTTGCTGCACGTCACGCATTCTCTGAGGCATTCAAGGAAGCAGGTCCAAAGCTTCTCGAACCAATCTACGATGTTGAGATCTTCGTTCCTGGTGACAAGATGGGTGATGTCATGAGCGACCTCCAAGGCCGTCGAGGCATGATCATCGGTTCCGAAAGCGAAAGTGGATACGAGAAACTTATCGCCAAGGTTCCACTCAAGTCACTTTCTAACTACTCTACTACACTCTCTTCTATCACAGGTGGACGTGCAAGTTTCATAATGAAATTCGCTTCATACGAACTTGTTCCTACAGACATCCAGCAGAAGTTGATGAAGGAGTTTGAAGAGCAGAACAAGGAAGAAGACTAACACGTACTACTTACGATTTTATCAAGTTAACAATTAAATTATCTTAAAGCCCACGTATAAACGTGGGCTTTTTTTACATATTTGCCTAAAAAAAGCACAAAAGTTAAAAATTATATGTTACTTTGCGACAGAATAAAATAAGTATACAACAAACATTCGAGAGATGAAGAAAAAGACAATAGCAATTCTATCCATACTTATGGGTATCTCTTTTGCCAGTCTCCTGTTTCTACAGATGAGATACATGAAAGAGCTGCTTGACACAAGGCGACAACATTTTGAGGAATCCATAAACAGAAGCCTCTATACTGTTGCGCGCGAAATAGAGATTGCAGAGACAAAAAGATACCTTGAAGAAGGAACCAACTACATACCAACAAAACCTTCAACAGGAAATATAAGCATTACAGACGTCAAATCATCTACTCAGCAACACAGTTCAGACAAGAGCCAAAGCAAAGATACCAATAGGCCAATATCTACCACAACTAATACAAACCTATCGGACAAATACTTCACTAAGAAGAAAGACGTCAACACAGACAGAGCACGTTCACTCCAAGAAATCATGGCTGTAAGATATGCTCACGAGCGAAAGTTAGTTGATGACATAATCTACAGCATCATATATACAGCGAGTGACCGCCCTTTGTCGCAAAGAATAAACTTCAACGAACTTGACGAGATGCTTCGCACAGAGTTGACGAACAACGGCATAGACTTAGACTTCCACTTTTCAGTCTCTACAAGTAATGGACGCGTAATATACAAATGTCAGGACTATAGCCCTGAGGGGGAGGAGTACTGCCACACTGAGATGCTCTTCAAAAACGATCCTGTACAGAGCATGGGAGTGCTAAAAGTACATTTCCCTAATGAAAGCAAACCGCTATCAAAAGTGTTAGGCTTCATGCTTCCTCCATTCCTTTTTACTATTATATTGTTGATAACATTCGTCACAACACTTATATTAGTATTTAGGCAGAAGAAGGTTACCGAGATTAAGAACGACTTCATCAACAACATGACTCATGAGTTTAAGACTCCAATCAGTTCAATCTCACTTGCTGCTCAAATGCTTGCTGACGAGTCGGTTAAAAAGACTCCTCAGATGATGTCACGACTCACAACTACAATCTTAGACGAGACAAAGCGATTAAGGTTCCAGGTGGAGAAAGTGTTACAGCTATCTCTTTACGAGAACCAAAAGGCAAATCTACGTCCAAGGGAAGTTGACGCAAACGAACTCATTGCAAGTGTTGTCCACACATTTGCATTGAAGGTTGAGAAGCATGGAGGAAAGATAATAACCGACCTCAAGGCGGAAGATCCTATCATTAATGTAGATGACATGCACTTCACAAATGTATTGTTCAACCTTATGGACAATGCCGTCAAGTACAAGAGCGAAGCAGCACTTGAACTCAAGATAAGTACATGGAACGACAACAACCACCTATATATATCAATACAGGACAACGGTATAGGCATCAAGAAAGATGACTTGAAAAAGATATTTGAGAAATTCTATAGAGTACATACCGGAAACCTGCATGATGTCAAAGGATTTGGATTAGGCCTTGCCTATGTAAAAAAGATAATTCATGACCACAACGGTACAATAGTGGCAGAAAGCGAACTCGGTATTGGAACAAAGTTCATAATCAAGATGCCACAGTAGAGAATACAAAACAAGACAGAAACAATTAAAATATAGAGAAATATGATTCACGACATTGAAGAAAAGACACCTGTCAGCATTCTATTATGCGAAGATGACGAAAACCTTGGTATGCTCTTAAAGGACTACCTTGACGCAAAAGACTACAACGTCGACCTATGCGTTGACGGAGAGGAAGGTCTTCACACATTCTGCTGTGGACACTACGACCTCTGTATCCTTGACGTAATGATGCCAAAGATGGACGGTTTCACATTGGCAAAGAAGATACAGGAGATTAATCCTGGCACACCATTCATGTTCCTTACAGCGAAGAACATGAAGGATGACGTTCTTGAAGGTTTCGACCTTGGCGCAGACGACTATATAACCAAGCCTTTTGCCGTGGAAGAAGTGATTGCCAGAATAGAGGCAATCCTTCGACGTGTAAGAGGAAAGCAGAGCCAAGACACAAGCATACGTAAGATTGGCAACTTCATTCTCGATATGCAGAAGCAGACACTCACTCTTGGCGATTACGAGACAAAGTTGACAACAAAGGAAGCCGAATTGCTCATTCTCCTTAGCAACAAGAGCAACGAACTCCTACAACGCGACATAGCTCTTAAAGCCATCTGGGCAGATGACAGCGTCTGGAAAGCACGTTCTATGGACGTCTATATAACTAAGCTTCGCAAAATCCTTAAGAAGGATGACTCCGTAGAGATTCTGAACATACACGGTAAAGGTTACAAACTTGTCATTGGCAAAACAGAAAAGAACGAAGAAGATACTGATGACGAGAAATAATGATAAGAACAAAAAACGGCAATGCTCATACGAACATTGCCGTTATTTTGTTTTCATCAATTCTTAATTATTAGCCAATGTACTTCTTGTTAAGGAAGATGTGACCAATAAAACCTGCGATGATAAGAACGAGAGCACCAAGAGTGTAAGCGTTGATATCACAGAGGTCAGAAAGGGCACCTACACCAAGTGGATCACCAAGCATACCAACAATCATCAAGATTGCGCCCAACATAATTGCGACAAGTCCTAAATTCTTCATTGTAGTTTATATTTTTTAATTATTACATTCCATTTTGAAGGCAAATTAAGTGATTTTTACGGAAACAAAGAAATAATTTTTCAACAATTTTACCAACAAACGCGTTTTTTTTCACATCACAACAACTTTTCGCTCAGTTCTTTCGATATTTCGAGAAAAAGATGTACCTTTGCACCGCTTTTGCAAAAAAGCATCAATTAAATAATTTATTAACAACATTATTAATTCATTTACACAATGAATCAATACGAAACCGTTTTCATTTTAACTCCCGTTTTATCTGATGTTCAGATGAAGGAAGCGGCTGACAAGTTCAAGAATCTCCTCGTCGAGGCTGGCGCTGAGATTATCAATGAAGAGAGCTGGGGCCTTAAGAAGTTGGCTTACGCTATTGAAAAGAAGACTTCTGGTTTCTATCAGATGATCGAGTTCAAGGCAGAACCAACAGTGATTGCTAATTTCGAGTTGCAGATGCGTCGCGACGAGCGCGTACTCCGCTACCTCACAGTTAAGAACGAAAAGTACGCTGCAGCATATGCTGAGAAGCGTCGTAACAACAAAAAGGAGGCTTAATTATGGCAGTAGCACAGGCATCAGAAATCAGATACTTAACTCCACCAACAGTTGACGTTAAGAAGAAGAAGTATTGCCGTTTCAAGAAGAGCGGTATCAAGTACATCGACTACAAGGATCTTGAGTTCCTTAAGAAGTTCCTCAACGAGCAGGGTAAGATTCTCCCACGCCGTATCACAGGTACTTCACTTAAGTATCAGCGTCGTGTAGCACAGGCAGTGAAGCGTGCTCGTCACCTTGCACTCCTTCCATTCGTAACAGACTTGTTGAAATAATTAAAAGGAGGTAAGATATATGAAAATCATTCTTAAGAAAGACGTCATTGGCTTAGGCTATAAGGACGAGGTCCTCACAGTAAAGGACGGTTATGGTCGCAACTATCTTCTTCCACAGGGCTTTGCAGTACTCGCTACAGAGAAGGCCGTAAAGGCACTCAACGAGGAGCTCAAGCAGCGCGCTCACAAGATCGCTAAGATCAAGGCTGACGCTGAGGCTCAGGCTGCTAAGTTCGAAGGTGTATCTCTCACAATCTCAGCTAAGGTTTCTGAGGGCAAGAACATCTATGGTTCTGTTGGTCCAAAGGAAATCGCTGCTGCTCTCGCAGAGAAGGGTATCGAGGTTGACTCTAAGCTCATCTCTATGAAGGCTGCTAAGGCTCTCGGTAACTACGAGGCTGTAGCTCGCTTCCACCGTGAAGTTGCTGTTACAATCCCAGTTGCTGTAGTAAACGAGAATGGTGAGGCTCCAGTTGCAGAAGCTCCTGCAGCAGAGGTTGCTCCAGCTGAAACAGCAGAATAATTCTTGAACAGAGAATAAAAATAAGGCTGACATCCTATTGGACGTCAGCCTTTATTTTTTTGCAACGCTTTATCACTTTCTCTTCTTCTTTGACTTTCCACCTCCTGCAGAATTAGTGAAAAGCAACACACCACCTGCAAGTATGACAGCAATTGCAATCACAAGTTCTGCAGAGAAATAGCCTCGGAACACATGCTGGCAATGAAGAAGCAACAGAACACCGACCAACAAACCAATGAAAGGAGCTACCCAATGGGTATGATCATTCAGCAATCGGTTACCACAAGGGATAATAATGAACAATGTCCACCATCCCTCGAACAACAAGTTGACATCAGTAATGTGCAACGCATTAAGGAGTAGAACAGCTCCAAGTATGAGCAATCCAATACCCCACAAAAATTTATTATCCATAAAAAAGTTATTATTATTTTACTGTATTCATATTTTCTTCACAACTGTCCTACCATCAGGGAAGACAACCTTGACACTACCTTTCTTTGTCTTGCATGATATGATTCTATAGTCAGTCACCTTGCCATTCTTCCATGAAAGGCTAACTTCATATCCACCACGAACAAGAACTCCGTTTATACTACCCTCAGCCGCCCATGCCTTTGGCAGAGCAGGAAGAAGTTCTATGGTCGTAACTCCCTTTGTATTGACACTTGACTGTACAAGCATCTCAGTAACACCAGCTGTTCCTCCAAAGTTTCCATCAATCTGGAAAGGATTATGAGAGTCGAAGAGATTAGGGTATGTACCACCCCCCTTTCTCTTATCCGCGCCCTTATACTTGTCAGGATGAACAAATGTAAGAAGCTTACGATACATATTATAGGCATCCTCCCCCTCATGAAGTCGAGCCTGAAGATTCACTCTCCAACCAGTACTCCATCCTGTAGTCTTTTCACCCTTTATCTCAAGGGTTCTCTTACATGCCTTTGCCAGATCAGGAGTCTGTGACACAGAGATATGATGACCAGGGAAGAGTCCAAACAAATGAGACTGATGACGATGACGAGGATCTTCATCTGCCCAGTCATAATACCATTCCTGAAGGTTACCCTCCGAACCTATTCTATAAGGAAGAAGCTTCTTTATTGTGGCATTTAACTTTGCGATATAGTCCTTACTTTCACCAAGAACAATAGCTGCGTCACGAGTATCTAGAAGACACTCCTTAATCATTGAGATATCAGAGAAACCTCCAAATAAAGTGCGTCCATGATAGCCCTTTTCTGTCACATATATATTCTCAGGAGAAGTACAAGGAGAGGTAAGGAGATAGCCATCCTTCTCTATGAGCCATCCAAGACAGAAGTCGGCAGCACCCTTTAATGTAGGGTAGACGCTACGGAGATATTCCTTATCCTGAGTAAAGAGATACTGCTCCCATAGGTGTGTACTTACCCAGGCACCACCCATATTCCAGTTAGCCCAGTTTGGGTCACCACCATGTTCACCAACAGGACATGTCATACCCCATATATCGGTATTGTGGGCAAGGCACCAACCTTCATTTACACCATAATAAGCCTTTGCTGTCTGCTCACCAGTTACAGGAAGTTTCTTTATGAATCCGACGAGAGCCTGATTCATCTCTGGAAGGTTACAAATGAGAGCTGGCCAATAGTTCTCCTCAAGATTGATGTTTGATGTATAGTTACAAGACCAAGGTGGAAGAATACTTTCATTCCAAAGTCCCTGAAGATTAGCAGGAACGCCCTCTGTACGGGAAGAAGATATAAGAAGATATCTACCATACTGAACATACAGTTCCTCAAGGTCTGGATTCTTCTGGTTCTCGGTAGTAAACTTATAAAGCTGTTCATCTGTAGGCATCTTAGAGATAGCCTCATCAGTAGTTCCGAAATCTATCTTGAAACGAGAGAAAAGAGGCTTATAGTCATCCTCATGACGCTTTAGGAGTTCCTCATAAGTCATACTCTTGGCAGCATCTATACGAGCACGAACAAGAGCCTTATAGTTTCGCCCCTCACGAACTGGATCCTTGTCATTACCATTGAAACTTGTCACATTAGATATAATGACAAGTGCCTCAGAACAATCCTCAAGACGAAGTTCACCAGTATTTGCATCAGTAGACACCTTTCCATCCTTATTAACTATATGAATAATAGTACGGAAATGTATTCCACGATTAGAGTCATATGCATGCTTTTCTGCAAAATCAGTATATCCTGGGAGGTTATGATAGGTAGCATAGCCATCAATAGCAATCTCATTGTCACTGACAGAAACATAATGTGGCAACTGGCAGTTATATGAGAAAATACGGTTTATCTTGACACCCTCCCCTTTCAGACGGATGATAATGGCAGAGTCAGGAGCACTTGCAAAGTAGTCACGAGTAACTCTACCCTTTCCTACCTTATAACTTGTAGCAGCATGTGCATTAGATATATCAAGAGTACGAAGATACTCCGATGCTATAATATCATTCACGGATGATATCTTAAGACATCCAAGAGGCTGATAGCTTTCGCTATAATGTCCCTGAACCTCACGCTGAAGCTTATCCGCCAACTCATAATCACCCTTATCCAATGCTTCACGAATCCTTGGAATCATCTTGTAGGCTTCAGGCGAATACACCTTTGTATCTGGTTCTCCTGTCCAGAGAGTGATGTCATTAAGCGACAATTTCTCATCATCCACTCCACCATAGATCATGGCACCAAGATTACCGTTACCAATAGGCAATGATTCCTCAAAATACTGAGCAGGTCTGTTGTAATGCAGAAGGTTACTTTGGGCAATAGCAAACACACTATTACACACAAGTACTGCAACAACTGATATTTTTGAAAAAACTCTTTTCACTTTATTATCGTATTCTTATTTACCAATTATTATTTCTCTTAATGAATCAGGAAGATCAATACCTTCTTCATTATAAACGGATTCCACTTCTTCAAGAAACACCCTTCGTTCACCAGACTTAGAGTCTTCTTCAGTCAAAAAGTCGTCTATCTTCCATTGACCTTTTTCCTTGACAAGAAGAAAATAGGCAATATTAACATATTCCTTATCATCGAATGTATCCTTTACACACACACTAACTATTCCCTTGCCATTGCGCAATACCTTTGAGCCACGCACTTCAAAATCAAGATGATTCCAGTCCTGAGCGCAAATCCAACGATCACAGTCAAAACCAATAATGTCTGCATGATGTTCATCGCGAATGTCATCTAACACCTTTGACATCTTAAGGTTTGACTCAGAGAAAAACTGCTCATACAAAGAATCCAATCCCTCAGGTAAGCCACCATGAGCAGCCTTATTATATTCCGGAATAATCTTGGCATAGATATCACGGATAAACTTTTCCATCTCCGTCTTTGCCTCAAGATTGTCCGTTTTGACATTCTCTGTCTCATCCACAGAGTTGTCAGCATCAACCGTAGCATTATTGTTTACCTTATTATTTCCACAAGACATCACAAGGAGCACAAATACAGAAATAACAATATATCTTAGTTTCATCATATTTGTCTTTAAGAGTTTTGATTTACAATGCAAACATACGAATTATTATTGGAATACCCAAACTATAAGTAGGTGCTCCAAATTATTTATAACGCTTTTTAAATGTTTTCCATATATTTGAGTGCAAATAAAAACCTTGAAGAAGAAAGAGTGGAAAGACAACATAAAAAAGCTTATTGCTTAACATCAATACAACCCCACTTTTCAATCTTGACATTCGCCACCTTCCTTCGACATCGCTTCGGAATCCGTTCGTAATTTCCTCGTAATGCATTTTAAGTACATTTAGACCAAAAGAAAACGGCAACCGACTTTCCTTCAAAAAAAAACAGTTAATGTCATTAATTAGCAATATTGTCCAGTTACATATACTTACGTTGTCAACCATAATTCCCGCATAACTCCTTCAAATGAAATCGATAATTCACTTTCGAACAGAGCGCATCCTCTTGTTGCTATTGCCTTAACACACTTATTTGTGATATTGAAACGCCTATCGACATTAATTCATCTACGTTTATGAATAAATCGAAATGCGTTCTTTATGTCCCTATAGGTTGTGTTGACGCATATAAGGCAGAGGAGACATGGAGAGAATTTGCAGAGATACGTGAAATAGATGAGACTGCAGCCATTGACAATGTAGCCATCAAGGGCACTAACGCCACAGATACAATCTATAATCTCCGTTGTCAGAAGGTGGGTGGCAACTATAAGGGTATCGTCATCAAGAACGGAAAGAAGTTTTTCGCTAAGTGAATAGTGAAAAAGCGAACTAAGCACAGAGATCTCACCGAACCTTGCGCTTACAGGGCGAAGGATGTCTGCTATAAAGCAAGGCGAGATAGTTGAAAATGATGTGTTTTACTCTGAACATGAATTATTTCCACAAGGTCGAGTGAAGAATTCACACTCTATAAGATCATATCTTATTCCTCATTAACATAAAAAGTTTCAGAACCATTCAGCACGCAAGTGCTGGGTGGTCCTGAAACAACATTCTACGAACCATACCTTATAAAAAGAAAAAGTCGTACCTTTGCAGTCGGTAAAAAGAAACGAAAAGATGAAATACCTCATACAATTCTTAATCATCATCGCCTTCTCCTTGGCGGGCGAATTGCTCAACTGGCTACTACCATTGCCTGTTCCTGCAAGCATTTATGGCATTATCCTACTATTGGCTGCCCTGGAACTCAAAATAATAAAGGTAGAGCAGGTACGTGAAACAAGTACACTACTCATTGTCATCATGCCTGTCATGATTGTTCCCCCTTCCGTAGGACTTATTGACGCATGGGGAAGCATCAAAAGCAACATCTTCCAGTACGCCATTATTACCGTTGTCAGTACATTAGTTGTGATGGCTGTTTCTGGAATAGTAACACAGTGGGTTATAAATAAAGGAAAGACCCACCATTTTAATTCATAATTCACAATTCATAATTCACAATTGTCATCCGGAGACGTCTAATTAAGTTAAAAGTTAAAAATTAAAAGTTAAAATTTGACACTCTGTTCCGGAGGCATGTTAAATGTTAATTATTAATTGTTAATTAAAAACCACGAACAATCATTAGCTTCGCTGAGCCCTTCGGGGTTCGTCTTTTAACTCCTATTTAACTCCATAAAAGAAAAATGTCAGATTATATAGAACACTCCATATACTTAGGATCACTTATCAGCATTGGTTCCTATGCCATTGGCATGTGGCTGAACAGACTCACAAAGTCAACACTTGCCAATCCTCTACTCATATCCATCACGCTTGTCATAGTATTCATACTCACAACAGGTATAAGTACAGACACATACAGGCAGCAATGCAGTATCATATCCTATATGCTCACACCTGCCACAGTATGCCTTGCCGTACCACTCTACGAACAGATGGAACTTCTCAAGCGTAACTACAAAGCTGTTCTTAGTGCCATAGCTGCAGGCACACTGGCATCCCTATGTTGTGTATTGCTTATGGCTACTGCCATAGGACTGTCACACGAATCGTATGTGACACTCCTCCCTAAATCCATCACCACACCTATCGGCATAGGTATATCCGAAGAACTTGGAGGCATAGTACCAGTCACGGTTGTGTGCATTGTGATAACAGGAGTACTGGGCAATGTACTTGCAGAACAGTTTCTCAAACTCATAAAGGTTGACAATCCTATTGCAAAAGGCATAGCAATAGGAACCTCATCACATATTGCTGGCACAGCCAAGGCAATAGAGATGGGACGAATAGAGGGTGCCATGAGTGGACTATCGATAGTTGTGGCAGGAATGCTCACAGTCATTGGTGCATCTGTTTTCTCTATGTTACTATAACAATATGGATAACATATGTTAGAACATTCCCTTTATACCCATAAACATACAGTTGGCTCCAACCATATTGACAGAGCCCTCAAAGAAATAGCGTAAGTGCTTTCCACCTACCTCAAGACCAATAGGTACAATTTCTCCTGCAAACTTCAATGTATTCTTGTCACAATTAAACACCGCCTTATCATTTGGGTTATAATCACGCTCCCAGAGTTCACATAAACCCAATCCTACAGAAGCAGAGCTGTATAATCCGAAACACTTGCTGTTAAACCAGTAAGAGCGAATTGTTGGCATCACATAATAATGCCTTCTGCTTATTCCTGCAACCAAATCAGACTCTGGTGGCAATTCAAGATACTCGTGTTCTGTACCCATAAAACCAAACGACAAACCTACTCCAAGGCGCTTGTTGATATTTCGCAAGTACCTTACTTCAAAATTGCCACACACATTTCCATCAACACTTCCTGCTGAGAAGGAATAACCTGATGCGGGTTTTGCCAAGGCATATGAGGCACAACCATCATAATGTGAAGAGAAATTATCAGAATAAGGAAACATGTACCCCATTGAAACTGATATCTCATTCTTGGGCATTTCAAAAAGTCTGTCATAAGAGAAAATAGAACTAGATTTCTGCGCATGAGCAGAAAGTGATGACATGGTAATAGTCATTAGAGATAATGCAAATGTAATAGTTTTCATAAGTAATAATTGTTAGTACATTTAATAAATATATTTAAGTTTCAGAAGTTTACAACCTACTTACTTCTTTGGAGTTAAAAAGGAGTTATAAAGACAAATGATTGTTCGATGAATAGCAAATTCATTGTAGGAGTATCGTCTCTTTATCTTCATTTTAACAACTCCTGATACATGAATAAAAAAGACAACACAAAGATATGGTTATATCATATGAACTCCAAAATATTTAACACTTATTTTTGGGGGGGGCTAAAATAATTTTTCAAGACAGTCAGCTAAGCGTAAAATAATTTTACACATTCATGTAAAACATTTTTACATAACACCTATTCCCCTATTTCTTGCAATCAAGTTGCAAAACATACTCCATAACTTTGCATCGACAAAAACGAAAATAATAACAAAGAGGCAGAAAGATGAGACCTCTTAAAGGTAAAAAGTATGAAACATCATTTAATATTTGTAACGGCCATGTGCTTCGCACCCATCCTCAATGCTCAGGAGAAGAACGACAGTACAGTAAAGGAAAGCGACCTAAACGAGGTTGTCATTACTTCTTCACACTCTGCAAGTCAAAGAATGAAGGAGGTACAGATTGGAGTAGAGAAGATTGATATCAGCAAGATGACTCAGGTTCCTACCCTCTTTGGAGAGAAGGACATACTCAAGTCTCTCCAGATGCTCCCAGGAGTAAAGTCTGACGGCGAAGGTTCATGCGGATTCCAGGTTAGAGGTGGTACATCTGCCCAAAACCTTGTCCTACTGGATAATGCACCAATGTATAACACAGGACATCTTGTAGGTCTGTTCTCAGCCTTCAACGACGAGGCTCTACAGACAGCTTCTCTCTACAAAGGTCAGATTCCTTCCAAGTTTGGTGGTGCAACATCATCCGTACTCGATATCAGCACAAAGGCAGGTGACATGTATGGTTGGCACGCAGGAGTCAGCATAGGTCTCCTGGCAAGCAAGATCGTACTGGAAGGACCTATTGCTGAGGACAAGGCAAGTTTTATTCTCACAGCAAGAAGATCATACATGGATATGTTCCTCAAGTTAAGTCCCAAGTATAAGGAGAACACCATGAACTTCTATGACATAAACTACAGGACAGACATTTACGCTTCTCCAAAGAACAAGCTATACATCTCATTCTACAACGGAAAGGACAACATGGCAATCAACGACCTTATGGAGATGCATTGGGGCAACACAGCCATGAGCGGAGGATGGAAACATACCGCAAACGAGCATTTACGCCTCAACACAAGTCTTGCATATAGCTTCTATGGCAGCAACATGGGATTCTTTGTAGCTCATAAGAACTATGTCTTTGATGGTCATATCCAGCAAGGCATATTGAACGAAAATATTGACTGGCGACCAAACGACAATCATGCTGTATCTGTTGGAGTTCAAGCTGCCTACCAGGATGTTCTGTCTGCTGAATGGGATTGCATGAGCATTCACGAGAAGGAACAGAAGGATGCATGGGACCTCAACGCATGGGTTAATGAGGACTGGAAGATATGCAAGGCATTTGAAGTATCTGCAGGTGTCCGTTTCAACAAGTTCAGGTGCTATAACCACATAGAACCTCGAGCAAGTATGAAAATGAACTTTTCCGACAGCCATTGCATAAAGGCTGGTTATAGTCGCACAACTCAGAACATACACGCCATCAGAAGTTCAAGTACCTCAATGCCAATGGACCGCTACACGGTAAGTACAGACTTCATCAAACCAGAAAAGGCTGACCAGATGAGTCTCGGCTACTTTGGAATGACAAGAGATGGCGACTTCGACTTCAGTCTTGAAGGCTATTACAAGTGGGTTCGCGACATCTACGACTACAAGGATGGCAAGATTTATAGTTCCGACATCTGTATTGAGAACATCATCCTCGGTGGTAAAGGTCGTGCCTACGGTATGGAACTTTGTGGTCATAAGAACAATGGCAGACTGACAGGTTGGGCGTCATACACCCTTTCATGGAGCGAGAACAAGATTGACGGTATAAACAACAACTGCTGGTACACAGCAAATAATGACCGCCGTCACGATATCAATATAGTAGGTATGTACAAGCTTAATAATAAGTGGAACCTCTCTGCCTCATTCATCTTCACCTCTGGACAGGCACTTACAGCCCCAAGTGCAAAGTATAAGGTTGACGGAAGTACAATATACTACTATGCTGAGCGAAACGGTTATCGTGCCCCATCATGCCATCATCTTGATATAAGCGCTACCCATACGAAGAAGACAAAGAACATTGAACGCCAATGGTCATTCGGAATTTACAACATTTACAATCGTGAGAATCCGTATGTCATCACATTCCAGGAGGACAAGGGAGCAACAAGTGGCACTTCTGCCATACAGACTGCACTCTTCGGAGCTTTACCTTTCGTTTCATTCAGCGTAAGGTATTAACAGACAACGGACCCACCCTAACCCCTTGTTCACCCTTGCGCTTTGCGCCTTCAACTACGAGCTTCCTTCGTTGCTCTTGTTTCAGTCGAGCGCTGCGCCCCAATCGTTCAGAAAAGATATTCAATCTTTTCTTCCGATTGTCCTGCAGGGAGGGGACTGAGTTACTCCATCGCGGAGTTAGGGCCCTATTCCTAACCACATAATTACAGCAATCAATATAAATGGAGTCTCCGTTTTCTGGCGTTTTTGCCAGAACAATGCCCATACAACAACCCAAACGCCCAAGCTCCGGATGGCGTTCTCCCCTTGGGGGAGTTAGAGGGAGCTCAATAAATAATGAAGAAAACATTATCACTTATAGCACTTGCATTTGCGGTACTTACATCATGCGAGAAAGAACTTGACATCAACTACCACGAGGTTGCTCCTCTCTATGTCATAGAAGCAGGCATAACTGAAGAAGGTGCCACAGCAAGGATATCCCAGACACTCAATGTCACAGATACACTCTGGAACAAATCTGTGGACAATGCTCAGATACACATCATCTCTGACCATGGCGAATCATACACCCTCACCCTTGATAGTGCAGGATCATATTCATCACCATTGGCAAAGGGAATACCCGGTCATAAGTACACCATCAAGGTAAAGATTGGCGACTACGAGACAGAAGCCTCATCAGTCATGCAATCATCATTCAATGTGGAGGACACATACATCTATAAGGTACAGATATTGGAAGATGAACTTGTATGCTACCGTATCGATGTGGAAGATGAAGGCACCAACTCCAACTACTACTATGCCCTTGTCAGTCGCAATGGCAAACCATACAAGTGGCAGGTTATTGACAACAAAGGCTTCATCGGAACCACAGAGATAGATGTCCCATGCTTCGCATACTGTGAGATGGACAAGGACAACAAGGACATACTCAAGGATGGCGAGGACATATCCGTAGAGATTCGCAAGGTTGACCGTACCACATACGACTACCTATATGCTATTGCCATAGCGGAGGAGGTTCCATCCAACCCTATACAAAACTTCAGTAAATCATCCACCCTCGGTTACTTCTCAGCATACAATGTTCAGAAGATTCCAAGCATCAAATACAAGAAAGACTCCGTGGAGTATTTCGAGGAACGCGCCAGAAGAGTGGCTGAGTCAAAGAAAGGAAGGTAATACTCCGTATTAACAGATGCTGGAGAACCAACATACAACAAAAAGGGAATAAGATGTTCCCCGTTTCATATGAGGAACAACTCCAAGAAACAAGTTGACCGATGTCGAAGAGATTCGTACATCGGTCAATTTTATTATTATAACTTCTCTATTTCCTCTATTGTCAGACCTGTCGCCTGACTAATCTGTTCACTCGACAACCCCATGGACTTCAAATTATGTGCAGTCACAAGAATACCTTCTGCACGCCCCTCGGCACGTCCTTTCTCCATTCCTACAGCAAGTCCTTCTTCTCTACCTTCTGCACGTCCTTCGGCACGACCTTCGGCTAATCCTTCGGCACGTCCCTCAGCACGTCCTTCATTACGTTCATGGTTCATCACAGCAAGGTTGGTACGGAAAGAATCGAGACTTACATGATAGTAGTCGCGCTCTTCTCGTGTCAACTGTGCCATGTCGGCTATGTTCTCCAACTTGTGGAAGATAGGCTTCTGAGCCTGGAATGGTACTGCTGTATTCATAGTTTCCAAGTGTGTTAGTGTGTACAACCAATAATCTATGTTTGTCTTGCATTCTGACTGCTTCATCCTTCGGTAGCGAGGAAGTTCGAGTAGCCAGAACTGCAACTTGTCCGAGAACACCTTGTTCTTGTCAACATCCATGAGTGCTATGTGACGGATATCATTACGGTCTTCACCAGACTTTTCTTCCTTCTCATTTTCCTTGAGGTGGAAGTTCATGAAGAACACTCCATATACAGGGTGAATGTCAAAACTCCAGTTATCTTTGCCCTTCTCGCCCTGAGTGGATATGGCACGAGCCATGTAATAGCAGATGCGGTCACGGAAATAGTCCTGTCCCCTATTTTGCATCTCTACGATGACCTCTTCGCCCGACTCAAGCAGGCATCGCATATCATAGATTATGCCTGGCTCATACTTCGTCTCAGGAGGCATCTCCTTGTCAAGGAATGTCAGCTTGACTATGGGAGACGATGGTTCAATAATATCGTTGAGGAAATCACACATAATGTCCTCGTCACCAAACACCTTCTTGAATCCGAAATCGGTAAGAGGGTTAATATACCTTGCGCCTTGTTCCATAGTCATTCTTCATTTTTCTGCAAAAATAAAAAGAATAATTCAAACACACAAAATTACAAGACATAAAATTGCACGCTGATTTTCCTAAACATACTATTCCTTATTTTCTATTCACCACCAAGAAATTGGGAATATACAGTTCCGCCGGTTCCTTAACAAATAAACATAATGATTATCGAATAATAAAGGGAACTGATATCCCTTCCGATTTCTGCTATGTCACGACGCAACAATTGCCACATCACGATGTAGCAAATAAATTGCTGAAGACTTATAGCATTTGTTATTCTAAAAACAACCATTGTCTTATGAATAACAGTTGGAACAGATAACAGTTAAACAAAAGTCAAAAAGAACAAGACGAAAATAAGGTTATACTATAGTATAATTAATTCAAGTTTCGCAAGCTTCACTTGAAAGGAGTAAAAAGGAGTTAAGTGGAGTAAAAAGGAGTAAAGAGACGAACCCCTAAGGGCCTCAGCGAAGCTAATGACTGTTCGCGAACATACCCTTCGGTTAGCGGAGTATCGTATTTAACAAAGATAATGCGTTTGTTCCGATTTTCAGAACATTGTTTTGATATTTAGATTCACCACCATCAAAATTTCCACTTTATACATAGAATCCGTCAGTTCCGAAGCTGTGTAGGCATTTCTTGATTTCATTATATGGTTATGGGGAAAGAACGGAAAGTAAACAAAAAAAGGTATGCCACTTATGGGTGACATACCTTTTACTTATGTTTGTATTTAGACCTTATGATCGAATATAAGGAATTATCGTAATGATTGTCAAACAATAGGGAACCAGTAGAACCGTCCCTTTGATCCCCTGATCCCTGTAAGGGGAACAGAACAGAAGAACTAACGGCAGACGGCACGGACAGAGAACCCATTGTAACGAAGGTTGCAGCCGTCGTTCACGATGCTATCGTTAAAGTAGAGGTACCAACCGCTGTAGCTGTAGCTCTCGTTGAACGAAGACGACCAGTAGGTGCCGAAAGAACCAACGAGGAAGAACGACGAACTGTTGCGGTAGCCCGATGCAGGCAAGAAGATTGAATTACCGTTAGGACCTGTTACTATACGACCTGCTACACCTGTTCCATTATAATCACTTGTCCATGTCCATGTACAGTTGTTTCGGAGTTCATCTTGTTCTGCCTTGGTTGGCATTCTCCAGTCTCCGCTCCAGTTGACATGAGCTGCGTCATCCTCTGGGTCGAGGGTTGTCTTAGTAGAATTAGTGTATTTGTAAAATGTGCTTCCGTTATACCACTTGTAGTAGTCCCATGAGTCGAAGTCGGTCTTTGGGCCACCGCTAACGTAGTTGCTGTTTACACCTGCTGACCAACCGTTTGGGTTGCCATCCATGATGGCTGGGGTGCAGTCGGTGTCGCTGATGTACTCGCATCCTGTTACCTCGCCCCAAGCGAAGTATGTACCATAGCCACTTTCTGAACTTGCCCCCACATTCATTGTTGCCCACTTCAAACCTGAAGGAAGACCAAGGTCAACCCATTCGTGACCATTATGATACCCTCTTGATGGACTTGACGCCTCCGCCTTTGCTGTCAACTTATAGACTTTTCCTGCTTCAAATTTCTTTGACGGAAATGTAACAACATACTCTATATTATTGGATTCAATTATCGTATCAGATATTACTCCAGTCTCTTCTTCCGTAGGAGCAACAGCCATATAA
>JAZUHP010000027.1:0-9366 GCA_045641785.1 Bacteroidaceae bacterium | reverse complement strand
ACATTCTTGAACAAGGCAATGATCTCTTCACCAGTCTTAACCTTACGTGCCGCCTGTTCAAAGTCCTGAGTGTTATCCTCATAACTTATCATGTTAGCACAGTCAAGGATATAACTCATTATATCGACAGCATCGTCTAAGGACATAAGAGATTTCTTCACGCCCTTCTTCACAAAACTGCTGACACGCTGTACAGCATTATAGATGGCAGGTTTACGTATTTCAGTAGCAGACGTTGCCATACCCACCTCCAGTTCATAGGTATGAGTATAGTTATAGATGAAAGTATTCCATTTGGATGACACATCCTTAAGGAAATAATCCTCCTCGAAAGCCAGTTTAGCCGTTGGGATATCACCATAGAAGGTGAACGAATACTTATCCTGTGACGCTGCGTCAAGTGCAAAAGCAAACACCAGAGCATATACAAAAATAATCTTTTTTACCATAATCTTCTTATATTTGAATTTGTGAAAACAGGTTATACGGGAGGTATGCGGAGAACGACTCCTGCCTCAGATAATTCATACAGGCACATCGACGACAACAACTGACGTACCTCGCTAAACATTAGTCAGGCAACAGGCATCCACCATCATGCCCCCCAGAAACAACTCTAACCACATAACAAACAACAAATGTCAAGCACATAGAGGTTTTATTACCGACATCCAATCTACACCCGACAGTTCATCATCTCCTCTGCCAAATAAGTCTTGTAGTAAGGTCATCACCACCCATACTCTCGACAGCATCAAGATAATGCGGTCTGTTGACTCTCTGAACTATGGCTGGATATTTGAAACGTAACGGCATACTATTGCCAGGATCCACTCCAGGACCTACAGGAACTTCAGGAAGACCTGTACGGTTATACTCGAACCATTGCTGATAGTCGATGAAGAACAAAGCATAGAACTTCTGTTCCATGATACGTTTCAGAGTACCATCATAAGCAGCTGACGGATTGTCGAAATACCCTCCAGGCATACTCACGCCCCATTGTTCCACAGCAGCTGTAACTGCCTGCTCGTACAACGCCTTTGCATCAGCAGATATTATACCCTTCTGGGCAAGTTCTGCCTTGATGAAGAGAACCTCGGCATACGTCATGAGAGCAATCTTCTGAGGCGCAGTGGCAAGAGTGCTCGCATTAGGAGCTGAACCGTTGATGGTAGGCGTATAGAGATAACCGCTCTGAATACCCACATAACCTGTCACAGAGTTGCCATTCTCGTCATAGTTACTTGCCTTTACTGCAAACACAGGCAATCGAGGGTCTTCCCACTCATTTAGTTTATTGATAAAGAACTCAGACAACTGTTTATACGAAGACAGGTCAGAAGGGCGAACCATAGGAGCCTCGTATGGAGCAATACCTGACACAGACACGAATGCTCCATCTTCATTCGATGCAAACACCGGGTACTTGTCAGGATTATCACACATCTCCTTCAACTTACCCTTTGCATCAAGACCATCTACATCAAGAACCCTGAGCAGAGCTCTCATACGTAAGGAATTAGTAAACTTCTGTCATCTGAGCATACCCTCCTTATCGTTGCCACTACTGCAATATATGATATCACCATTATCATTGAACTGCAACCCCTTTGAAGGTTTATAGAGAGTATTTGCACGGTCAAGAGAATCAATAATAGCCCTGTACACATCCATCTGAGAATCAAACTTAGGATAGTACAACTGGTTGTCGCCCTTACAAGCCTCCTGCATTGGTATATCGCCAAAAGACTCTGTAAGCGTCTCATACATCCAGCATTGAAGCGTAAGTCCAAGAGCCTGATAGTTAGGATCCTCTGCCAACACACCATTGTCGTAGATTGCCTTCGCATTAGCAATCCACTTGTAGTATGTCGACCACGCACCATCACCAGCCGTATCAGTAAGCTTATACCATCCCACGCCACCCGTAGAATTAGTTGTGACGATACATTGCATAAGCGGGAAGGTAAAACTGTTGTAGCGGTTCCACGTATAGCACCCCATGTTATAAGTGACAGGAGTAAGGAAACTGCCCGCATTGGCTGCATTCATTCTTGTAGGATCCGTATTTGTTTCATCCATCGACTCGCATGAAGCGAATGCCAGGGATAGGGATAAAGAACCATATACTAATATATTTTTCAAATTCATAAGATTCAGTTTTTAGAATGACACTTTCAAGTTAACTCCGAATGAGCGTGTAGAAGGAAGTGAACCAACCTCCACACCATTGACAAAAGACTTACCGCTGAGCGATGCCGTTTCAGGGTCAAACAAAGGATAGTCTGTGATACATAGAAGATTACGTCCATACACACCAAGAGAAGCATTGGCTATGAATGTGCCATCAAGCCACTTTTTAGGGAAGGTGTAGTCAAGGCGAAGCTCACGCAGTTTCAAATAATCAGACTTAAACGAGTTAGTCTCTACATTAGCAATCCTGTAATATTCCTTATAGTAGCTTTCAAGACTCACGATCTTTGTGTTCTTGCTATATGTGCCATCACCATTATCCACAACACCAGGAGCGATACAGTACACACCCTCTATTGGTGTTATGCCCTGTGCATTGAAGAGAGCAAGAATCTCAGGATCCTTAACATCAAGATATAGGTCTGTACCCGGAAGACGTCCATTCAGCGTCTCCTTGAGTTTACCCTGCTCACACATCTTGTGGTGGCTCTGCGAATACGTTATGCCACCCACCTGACCGTCCCATGCCATAGTCATGCGCCAGTTCTTGTAGCGGAGCGACATGTTTACACCACCGTTCCAGTCAGGAAGAGCAGAACCTACAAACTCAGTCTCATCAGGTCGACTTGGAAGGCCTGTAGCATCTACAATCATCTGTCCATCGCCATTGCGCTTGAGCTTATATCCCCATATGTCACCTGTAGTTCCGCCCACTGTTCCAATGATCTGTACACTTCCACTAACATACGAGCCAATGACCTGCTGCTCATCAGCAAACTCCGAGAGTGACTCAATCTTATTCTTGTTTCTTGACCACGTGAGAGTAGTGTTCCACTCCCAATCCTTATTCTTAATCAACGTACCGCGAAGAGCAACCTCTGCACCAGTATTGCTCACACAACCAGAGTTGATGGTTCCCATAGTGTAGCCCGTTGTTGGGTCATAAGGCGCAGAGAGAATCTGGTTCTTGGTATTATTCCTGTAGAACGTAACATTAAGCGCAAGTCTGTTTCTGAAAGCGTGGAAATCAACGCCACCCTCCCAGCTTGTCTGCATCTCAGGTTTAAGATCTGCATTGAACAGAGTGCTTGACTTGACAAGAGAACCCGCAAAGTCACTTGTAGTATAATATGCGGCAGTCTTGTAAGGATCTGTATCGTTACCAACCTTTGCCCATGAGCCACGCACCTTCAACATGTCAACCCATCGTGGCATCTTGACAAACTCACTCACGATAGCACTAACACTTGCTGATGGATAGAAGAAGGATCTATGAGCTTGAGGCAGAGTTGACGACCAGTCATTACGTCCAGTAATGTCAAGGTAGAGCATCTCCCTGAAAGCAAGATTCGCTGTATAGTAAAGCGAGTTAACACGTTTCTTACGAATGGTAGTAGTCACGGCAGGGTCACTTACTCCATTCGACATCTTATACACGCCAGGAGTATTGAGTCCTGTCACAGCAGCCGACAACAGGTCATAATAACTTGTCATCATATTGCCACCAGCAGAAGCATTAACGTGGAGTCCATTGTCAAAAGAGTCGTGATATGTGAAGAGGAAATCGCTATTAGCTTCATAGTCAAAAACATTCTGTTTCTTGAAGAAGCCAGTAGGATTAACCTTGTCATCCCATGGTCGGTGCTGTTCCTGCATCTGTCCCGTCATCTGAATACCAGAGCGGACCATCATATCAAAGTTTCTGCTGATCTGCAGGTTTGCTGATGCAGAACCATTGAAACTATGCTTCTGCGAAGGATTCTCGTTCTCATTCAGAAGGACATAGATGTTAGGCAAATAACTTGAGAAAGGTCGAATTTGTTTAGTATCCTTGTTTCCCTTTGTCCACATTGGTTTGAACCAGTCAAGGTCAAAGTTCGGATTCATGAATATCATCCAATATGCGATGGAGTTGCTGTTATAACTAAGCGATGGAGTGTTGTCAGACGATCTGAACGTATAGGTAGCCTTACCATTTATCTTCAAGCGCTTGCTCAACTGCCTATTACCTGAGAATGAGGCCGTGATACGTTCATAACCAGAATTAGGAAGAATCCACTCATTCTGCTGATATGTCATGCCAAGACGCAGGTCACCCTTATCATCAGCGCCAGATAGAGAAAGAGAGTGAGTAGTGGTATGACCAGTCTTGAACAGTCCTTTGATGTTATTGGTATAAGGCTTCCACAAAGTAGGTTCAGCACCACCATTCTCTGTCTCAGGGTCATACTGCACAAACATCTGTCCCTCAAACCTTGGACCAAAGGCAGAACTTGTTCCGCTTGTTTTTGAAAGTCCATTCTGACTCAAATAAGAATAGTACATCTGACCAGGCCATTCCGTCTTGGAAGAACCGATATTGGAAGACACGCCCTGACCAAACTCATACTGATAATCAGGGAAGCGTGCAGCCTCTTCCCACGAATTGCTGAAGTTGTACGTCACTCCAAATCCTTTCTTAGCCTTCTTGCCACGCTTTGTTGTCACCATCACCACACCATTCGCGGCACGTGAACCATACAAGGCGGCAGCCGTAGCACCCTTAAGAACCTGAATGCTCTCTATATCGTCAGGATTAATATCCGAGAAGCCATTACCATAATCCACAGAACCCTCAGACGAAGAACCGGCGCCATAGCTGCTTCCAGGATTATTCATAGGACTCGACATTGGCACTCCATCAACCACGATGAGCGCTCCATTGCCATCAATATTCATAGAAGCATTACCGCGAAGCACAATCTGCGTTGACGACATAGGTCCACCAGCCGTTGACACATTCAATCCAGGTACCTCACCCTGAAGGGCAAGCGACCAGTTGCTAGGGTTGGTGGCAGCCACATTTTCACCCGAAATCTTCTGTGTTGCATATCCCAGTCCCTTCTCTTCACGCTGAATACCAAGAGCCGTGACTACCACATCATTTATCTCTACAGACTCCTCATCAAGCGTCACATTGATGTCATTCTTTCCCACGTAGGACACCTTCTTTTTCTTGAAACCGATGAAACGAAACTCCAGATGGTCCTTATTAGTCAGATTACCACCTGACACGATTGCGTAGTTTCCATTAAAGTCAGTAACGGTACCATTCTTTGTCTGACCATTGATTGTCACCGTGGCACCTATTATAGGTTCACCATCCTTATCGGTAACCCTACCTTTAATCATTACCTGGGCTACCATGCTCGGCGTCATTCCTGCCAACGCCACAGCAAATAAACATCTTAATAATTTCTGCATAAAAAGTTTTATTAACGATTTCAATCACACCCACATCAGTACCCCACGTCACCATGCGACAGGACCCATACAGATGCAACTGCTTTGATCAAGTATAGCGCTATTACAACTTTCACGCCGCAAAGGTATCGTGGCATTATTACACATGTATTACAGAAACTTTAAAAAGTTGTTACATCACTATCGGCAACCCACCCCACCACCTTATACGCTTCATGCAATACTTTTAGGAGTAAAAAGGAAAAACTTTTTCGACGTATCCAACGAGTGCCAAACTGAGAGGAGAGCTAAAATGCCTCTTCTTCAATTTTGTCTAAAAAGATCCTGAGCTACCTATTATATTACTCCCTATACCCTCTTAATAGAACAGCATCTGAACACGTTTTGCTTACGACTTGCTTACGACAATTGTCGTAAGCAAGTCGTAAGCAAAAGCTGTTTTCTACATGTTTACTACGATGGATAAATAGACGTTACAACTAACCGTACAACCACCTGAGTTCAACGAAAATATATCGCGCTTGCGCGATTAAATTCATCGAGTTCACCTTAAAACCGTATAACCGTAAAACCGCACAACCGTACAACCGAACAACCGTATAACCGCACAACCGTACAACCGTACAACCGTATAACCGAACATTTTACTATTTTCAACCATTTGTTGCAATTTTGTGACATATTACAACAAATCACAGCCAAAAAGATTCATATATTAAGAAATATTCATAACTTTGCAGCGATATAAAAGAAACAAAATTTGAATATCTATTTTAGATGGAAAGCAATTACATAATCCAAGAAATAACTCCTTTACAGGAAAATGACTGCTTCTACCTGGCAGAACGTGTAAAGGATAGTTTCACATACCCCCTTCATAAGCACGAAGTGCTCGAACTAAACTTCATAGAAAACGGAAATGGAGCCAAGCGAATCGTTGGTGACTCTATAGAAGTTCTTGACACATACGATCTTGTCCTCATCGGTGCAGGTCTTGAACACGGATGGGAACAGTACTGCTGTACGCTTAAAGAAGTACACGAGATAATGATCCAATTTCCTTCAAACCTGCTCAGCAGTTCCCTTCTCCAGAAGAATCAGATGACAAGTCTGCGTAAGTTGATGGACAATGCCAAACGAGGTGTCTCATTCGGACAGAAAGGATGTAAAATCATAAAGGACAAATTGCTTGAAATTTTGAACACGCAACCAGGATTCTACAGAGTCCTCAAGTTGTACGAGATACTCTACGAACTATCACTCCTGGACGACAGTCATGTACTTGCATCCGACTCATTTGCTCACACAAGAATAGACGACAGCGATAGTCGCAGGGTTAGAAAGGTAAAGGAATACATCGAGACAGAATACAAGAACGATGTAAGTCTCCCTACCCTTGCCTCACTCGTTGGAATGACACCTACATCATTCAGCCGATTCTTCAAGATGAGGACAGGCAAGAGCATATCTGAATACATCATAGACATTAGACTTGGACACGCTTCCCGTAACCTTGCTGACAGCAAGATGTCCATAGTTGAGATATGTTATGACAGCGGATTCAACAACGTGTCAAACTTCAACCGTATCTTCAAAAAGAAAAAGGGGTGCACACCAAGTGCATTCCGTGAGAACTACCATAACATCTTTAAGCAACAGGTACTCAACGAATCTGTTATAAGCAAGAAAGACAAGTACCATAAGAAAAAGGAAATCATATAGCAAAAGGTTGTGAGGCAAACTAATAAGGCTTCACAACCTTTTTACTCTTTATTGCTAAAAACAATTTGCAAACATAATTTGTACTATTTTTCCCCAAGAAGCAAATAAAGTCACCAAAGTATCACAATTAGGCAAGATTTATATAGGTACAAATAACATAATCTCGTACTTTTGTAAAGTTATACATCAAAAGAGATACAAAAGCACATAATATATGGAAAATAAAGAATTCGGACACTTTGACGATGCAAATCGCGAGTACGTGATTACAGACCCAGCAACTCCATTCCCATGGATTAACTATCTTGGTAATGAAGACTTCTTCGGTCTAATATCTAACACAGCCGGTGGCTACAACTTCTACAAGGACGCCAAGTTCCGCCGTATCACACGTTACAGATACAATGGAGTTCCTATGGACAATGGTGGACGTTACTTCTATATCAACGACAACGGAACTGTATGGAATCCAGGATGGAAGCCATGCAAGACTCCACTTGACAGCTATGAATGCCGTCATGGAATGAACTACACACGTATCATCGGTTCAAAGAACGGAATTGAAGCCAATGTACTCTTCTTCGTGCCACTCAAGACATGGGCTGAGGTGCAGAAGGTTACGCTCAAGAACACAACAAATGAGGTTAAGAAGATCAAGCTCTTCTCATTTGCAGAGTGGTGTCTCTGGAACGCGGCTACAGACATGGAGAACTTCCAGCGCAACTGGTCTACAGGCGAGGTGGAGATTGATGGTAGCGTCATCTACCACAAGACAGAATATAAGGAACGTCGTAACCACTATGCATACTATTCTGTAAACGTGCCAGTACAGGGTTATGACACAGATCGCGAAAGCTTCATAGGACTCTACAACGAGTTTGCTGATCCACAATGCGTCATGGCAGGCAAGCCAAGCAACTCCCTTGCTCACGGATGGTCACCAATCGCATCACACTATATTGAAGTTGAACTCCAGCCAGGCGAGAGCAAGGACTACATCTTCCTTCTCGGATACGTAGAAAACGAGCAGGACAAGAAGTTCTGCAAGGAAGATATTGCACGCAAGGCAAAAGGTGAGCTCATATCATCACAGGCAAGCGACGTAACACTTGTGAACAAGAAGAAGGCACTTGAGACAATCAACAGGTTCTCTACAGTAGAAGCTGTGGACAAGGCATTTAACGAGCTTCACGAGATGTGGGACGAGCTTCTTGGTAAATACACAGTCAAGAGTGACGATGAACGCATGAACCGTATGGTCAACATCTGGAACCAGTACCAGTGTATGATTACCTTCAACTTCTCTCGCTCTGCATCATTCTTCGAGAGCGGTATCGGTCGAGGCATGGGATTCCGTGATTCAAACCAAGACCTTGTTGGATTCGTACACCAGGTGCCAAGTCGTGCCCGTGAACGTATCATAGATATTGCCTCAACACAGTTCCCAGATGGTGGATGCTACCACCAGTACCAGCCACTCACAAAGCGTGGCAATAATGATATTGGTGGCGGATTCAATGACGACCCTATGTGGCTCATCTTCGGAACAGTAGCATATATAAAGGAAACTGGCGACTACAGCATCCTTAACGAGATGGTGCCATGGGACAATCAGCCTGGTTCAGAGGTGACTCTCTTTGAGCACCTCAAGATATCATTTAACCACGTAGTGGAGAACCTCGGTCCTCACGCCCTCCCACTCATTGGACGTGCAGACTGGAACGACTGTCTCAATCTCAACTGCTTCTCTTGGGATCCTAATGAGAGTTTCCAGACAACAGAGAACAAGACAGAAGGAAGCAAGGCTGAGTCTCTCATGATTGCAGGTCTATTCGTGGTTTGCGGAAACCAATATGTTGAACTCTGTGAGCAGTTGGCTAAGACAGAGAACAACAAGTCATACGCTGACGAGGCTGCTCGTGCAAAGAGCCACATCAACAATATGGTTGAAGCTGTCAAGAAGGACGGATGGGACGGAGAATGGTATCTCAGAGCCTACGACTTCTACGGCAATAAGATTGGTTCAAAGGAGAATGAGGAAGGTAAGATCTTCATCGAGAGTCAGGGATGGTGTACTATGGCAGGAATAGGTCTTGAGGAAGGCATGGTAGAAAAGTCACTCGACTCTGTAAAGAAATATATGGACTGTGAGCATGGTATCGTTCTCAACTGGCCTGCCTACACTACATACCACGTAGAGATGGG
>JAZUHP010000026.1:0-7929 GCA_045641785.1 Bacteroidaceae bacterium | reverse complement strand
TTAGAACTGGAAGTAGATGAATGGTTGTACCTCGCTACTCTTTATTTGTATGACTATCCATATTATCACTATAAATACTAATGCCTGTAATGGAAGAGGAAGATATCCCATTGCCTTTCGAGTACTTGTAGACCACTCCTTTGGAGCAAAATGTAATGCATATCCTAGTAGCATAAGTGTTGCCACTCCCCAGTATGATTCAATCCATTGATTTAGGATGCTGGAATTGAATGTGCCGAATATCTGTCCGAATATATCACCTGTTGTCTTTAGGTTTGGAGCACGGAAGAGCACCCAGCATGCAGAAGCAATATGGAAGGTAATAAGTCCTGTTATTGGGAAAAGTATGTACTTTACTGCCCACGATGGTTCTTTTGCGTTCTTACCGAGATAGGTAAGAGGAGAGAGAGATGGTGCTATTGAATGCCACATTTTGTCAAAGCATAGGAACAGTCCATGTATTCCTCCCCAAAGGATGAATGTGATGGAAGCACCATGCCATAGACCTCCCAAAAGCATAGTGATAAGCAGGTTCATATATTGTCGAGTCTTACCTTTACGATTACCACCGAGTGATATGTAAAGATAGTCCTTAAGCCATGACGAAAGACTTATATGCCATCTACGCCAGAACTCTGTTATTGACTTACTCTTGTATGGTGCATTGAAGTTCATAGGGAACTCAAATCCGAGCAAGAGAGCAATACCTATAGCCATGTCAGAATAACCAGAAAAGTCGCAGTAGATCTGTAGTGTGTAGCCATATACTGCGAGAAGATTTTCCATTCCGCTGTAGAGGGTAGGGAGGTCAAACACTCGTTCCACGAAGTTCACACTTATATAGTCAGATATTACAGCCTTCTTGAATAGACCTGCAACAATGAAGAACATACCAGAACCAAGCATCTCGTTTGTGACAACAAGGTTGCGGCGAATCTGTGGAATGAAGTCGGATGCTCTAACAATAGGTCCTGCCACAAGCTGTGGGAAGAAACTCACGTAGAATGCATAGTCAAGAAGATTTCCGAGTGGCTTTATCCTTGCCCTGTAGATATCTATTGTGTAGGATAGTGACTGGAAAGTGAAGAAGCTAACTCCTACAGGAAGGAATATGTCAAGATCTTTCCATGCAAGTGAGATATTTGGAATGAATGATGTAGCACTACAGAAGAGTGACCCAAAGAAGTTAGTGTACTTGAAGTATGCAAGTAATCCAAGGTCAATGATAAGTGAAATGGCAACGAGCCACTTTGCGACCTTTTTATAGTATTCCTTGTCCTTTTCTTTCTTGGCGTTGCTTTCCTGTTCCCTTACCTTACTGATATAGTATCCTATGCAGTAATCGGTTATTGTAACAAGGGCGAGCAGAACAAAATATAGTCCACTACTTTTATAGTAGAAATAATATGAAAAGATTGTGATGAATAATATGCGAGCAGTAGTAGCCTTTTGCAAAAGCGCATACACAAGTGATACTCCTAAGAACAGGAACAGGAAAAGTCCTGATGAGAATATCAATGGACTATTTGGATCGTATGTGAGTATCTCGGCAATGCGAGAAGAATCAATATCAAACACCAATATATGAAATTAAAAATGTTAAAAAATGATAGGTAGTCTTTTAGTGGTTATTTCCCTCATGTTTTTAACTGTAATGGCAATCGTCATAACAGTTTTCTGGTTAGAACCTTACAACCTCACCAGTGCAACGACCTCATAACCTTACAACCTTATTTATATTTCTAAAGGGTTCCACCTGTCTTTCTTGATGTCTTTGAACCATGGAATCCTCTTTCCTCTTCAGTTTGCCACTCTTTCGAAATACACCTTGATGATTGCTTCTCCAAGAAGTCTTCCCATTAGATTGTAACCCTGAGCGGTGTAATGAACATTGTCTGACTGCATTAGACCACCGTCACGCCAGTTGCTGCAAGCACATAGTTCTCCTCCGGCAATGTTATAGATGTCCCAGCATGCAATCTTGTTGTCATGTGCAAAATTTACAATGTTCTTTACGACCTTAGGAGTGTTCTCGTTGCGGTTTGCAGCATATCTTGGACGACGCCTTGTGCCACCAACCTTCTTGCTGATGAATGAACCTGGAGGTGTTGTCAGGATAATCTTGACTCCGGGACAACGACCTTCTATTCTGCAAATGAGGTTCATCATCTCCTGCGAATGAACAGATTCACTATAGTGTGGTCCATGACTCTCGTTGGTTCCGAAACTGATTATCACAATATGTGGCTTGTCCTCGTACACCTTCTGCATAAATGATGATTCCTGAAACTTTGAAACCCATGCGCCATTTATTCCGTAAGAAGTGAATTGAAGTTTTGGAATAGCAGTCCTGAGTGTCTCTTCAAGTGATTGTGGCAAGTATTTGCCTTTCACGTGAGAGTCACCAATGAGAACGACTTTGAAAGCAGAGGAGTCGTTTATTTCCATAAGAGCAGAATCAAGGTATTCACCTCCAATCAGCTTGTTCCTTTGTGTATGTTTGAATGAGGCAGGGAACTGTGTCCATGTTCCCTGTGTTGCCTGAGCCATAATACAAAGATTCGCAAATAGTGCAAGCACTATTGTTGCAAATAGTTTATTTCCTCTTGTCATAGTTTTCTTTTCCATTCAGTAATACATCATATAATATTCTGGCAAGTTTCTTACCACCTGCAAAGTTGATGTGTGTGTAGTCGAGGTTTGCCTGCTTATGTGTCACCATAAGTGCAAGACTACCGTCTCCACCCATTGCCTCATACAGGTTCCAGAATGCAACTTTCTGGTCAGATGCCATCTTGCGCTGGTAAGATATAAGTTCACGTACACCAGTCATGGTGTGCATGTTGCCGTCGATATCCTTTTCCTCACGGTCGCCAACTCCAATGACAAGTATACTTGCTGTTGGGAATTGCTCTTTAAGATGTGCAATGGCATTTGCCATACGGTTAGTGTAACCGCTATAGTTCTTCTGTTTGTTGTTTGCTACGTTAAGACCGAAATGTACTATTATGAGGTCGTAAGGACGCTTCTTTGCAAAGTCGGCAAGTGTCTTCTGTGGAATATCACCGAGGTACCATCCATTGCTTGCTCGCATACTCATATTGTCAAGTACAATTCCTTTTTCGCCTTCCAGTGCCACACCATAGAATCGTGATGCGTTGCCGTTCTTTGCCTGAATACTTAAACGACCTATTCTACCTCTTAGAGTCTTGCTTGCAAGACCATTGGAAGACTGCTCGGCAACATCGTTTCGTATCTCCTTTGTGACTGTGATAGTATCACCAGGAATGTCGTTACCAAGAGAATCTATCCCTCCGCCTTGAACAACCTTCTCTGTCACGTATCTTACTTCTTCGTGGGTTTCGAGTAGTCCTCCGTTTGCATATACTGTCTTTAGAGTCTCGCCGTTGATTGAAGCAGACAACTCAAGTCCATTGCCTGGAGTGAAGAATATGGTTGCCGTTTGGCAAGTGTCGAGATGGGGTCCGTATTTACTTCCCTTCATCTCAAGAGATGCTGTTGACTGCGGAATGAAATAACGTCCACTTATACCTTGAAGTGACTTGTTGAATCTCTTACTTCCAGGGTCATTGGCATTATGGTCATTCCAACCCTTTGACTTGGTCCATACTGTCTTACGGAATCCTGATGTGATAGTATAGATATCAACAAAACCTACACCGCAACCACCAAATCTTGTTTGTAGCAAGTCACGAAGGTCTTCTGTGAGGATATCACCTTCTATATACGAGTCACCATAGTATGCTATGCGGACAGGACGGTTCTTAACATCTGACAGGGCCGCATAGAACTTGTCCATTTCACGGTTGCCGTTGTCATTGTCTGCAAAATCCTCAATTCCTGTCATTCCCTCTGGAATGGAATCAACATATACAGGTTTCTTGACCTTCACAGCAGAGGAGTCAAACTTGGCAACGGATATACCCTGTGCTTCGTCTGCCTTTATCTCTGCTAGTATGTTTCCTTCGCTATCTCTACTTTCAATGTCGCTAAGGATATTTACACGGCGCAGTTCCTTGTTGCCAACCTTAATGCGTGGCATGAAGAACATCGCCAAGAGAACCACAATAACAGTTGCTGTTATTATAAATGGTTTCCATATGTTTTTGTTCATTTCTTATCGTTTAGTTCTGGATAGGATATACGTGTGTGGTATACTATCTTTAGTTTCTCCTTGAAAACTTCTTTTGCAACAGCAATATCCTTGAATGTGATGTCGCATTCACTAAAGTAGCCTTCTTGCATCTGACCGTCAATGATCTTGTCAACAAGATTGCTGATGCTTTCCTCTGTGTATTCCTGTAAACTGCGTGATGCGGCTTCTACAGAGTCTGCCATCATAAGGATAGCCTGTTCCTTTGTACTTGGATTAGGACCTGGGTAAGTGAAGAGCGCGTTGTCCGGTTCTTCTCCTGGATGCTCGTTTTTCCAGGTGATGTAGAAGTACTTTGTCTTGCTCACACCATGATGAGTGGTTATGAAACTCTTTATCACAGCAGGAAGATTATACTTGTCTGCCAATGACAGACCACATGAGATGTGTGCTATGATGACTTCTGCGCTTCGTTCTGGTGTAAGACGTTTGTGTGGGCTCTCACCGCGTTGGTTCTCTGTAAAGAATGCAGGACGCTCCAGTTTACCTATGTCATGGTATAGGGCTCCTGTTCTTACAAGTTGAGAACGTGCCTTGATCTTCTTGGCAACCTCGCTTGATAAGTTTGCCACCTGCATGGAGTGCTGGAATGTTCCTGGGGCAACTTCAGACATTTTCTGTAGCAATTCGTTGTTAATGTTTGAAAGTTCTACAAGAGTAACGTCTGAAACAAATCCGAATGTCTTTTCCAGAATATACAGTAGCGGGTAGGTAAACAAAAGCAATACTCCATTAATTATCATGTATATGTAATGGCTTCTGTTTATGTCTGTACTGTCGTTCTGTATGAGCGCAAGTGATGTGTAGATTGCTACATATGTAATTGTGATGATTACTGCAGTACGAATAATCTGTGAACGCTGAGACAATTCTCTCAATGTCTGTATTGCTACCATACCTGCTGTTAACTGCATAAGTAGGAAATCATACTGTTCCTTGAGGAAGGTAGAAATGATTATCACCATTGCACAGTGGAACATGAAGGCTGTACGGCTATCCATGAACACACGAATGATGATAGGTACCATACAGCATGGTACAATCATGATGTGGTAGAAACTGTGACTTACCATCCATCCTGCAATACAGCAGAATAGGGTAAGCAGACCAAACAGGAGTATTCCAGGACCAAGTTTGTCGTAATAGTCAATACGGAACAAGTTAAGGAAACTTGTGAGCGTAATCATTATGAATAGTACAAGCAAGATCTGCCCTATGAACATGTGACCAAAGATAGATGTTTCCTTGTGCCCTTTGTTTGCCTCTTTCTTCAGAGATTCAAAGATTGCAATCTTGTACTCATCTACTATATCTCCGCGGTCAATAATCTTCTGCCCACTTTCTACCATACCGATAGCTCCTGAGATGTCGGCAAGACGAGCATTCTCCTCTGCTTGTGTCTTGGCTATATCCAGTTTGAGGTTAGGTGTAAGTATGTCACTAAGGTTATAGTGCTGTAGAACAAGGCGGGAATACCTCGAAGTATCAGAGTTCATGATGAACTCGTATGCAGTACGAGGGGTGAATACAGACTGAGTTCCTACAGTCTTTGCATTTTGTCCTTCTATAAGACGAATGGCTCTTTTCCCATCAAGAAGAAGCTTGTCATACTCTTCAGTGGATATCATACCACTATTGTACACCGAGTCAATCATCTTACTGATATGCTTGAAGTACAATTCAGAGTTTGGACCTGTCCACGTTTGTGCCTTCTTTCCTGCAAATTGCTTTTGCATTTTTTCCTTAGTACCAGTGTCCAATGTGTAGTATGGAATGATAGTCTGCCTTACGCTATCTTGTTCCAACTTCATGATTGAATCGCTCTTGTAAATAGGGAATCGGAATGGCGCAATGACCTGCTTTGACGACCATGGCATGTTTAGTTCGTAAACATAGTCCGTGGACTCACTGCGGGGCATGAAGTACACTATTATAAGAGTGGAAATCACGACAAGCAGACCTTGATAAATCTGCTTGCCGTGAGCTTTTCGCTTCAACTTGAAATTTTTCATATATGTTGAATTATAGTCTTCTTGTAATGACGTTAGGACGTAAGGTTATCAGTTTTTAGGTTTTTAGGTCTGATACTTATTGGAACTATGCTCGAACAATCATTCAAACCTTATAACCTTACCAGCGTAGCGACCTTACAACCTTATTTACTCAGAAAGGAGATAAGACTTGAAGGCAGCAAAGTCCTTGCTCATAGGAACAGACTGCTTTGTTCCCTTCATGAACGCCTGAAGCTTTGCAGGAATATCGATATCGGCACCAAGTATTCCATCTACTGTGTCCTTGAACTTTGCAGGGTGAGCTGTCTCAAGGAAGAATCCTACCTCGCCTGGCTTGAGTCCTTCTGCAAGGGCACGGTATCCGCATGCTCCGTGTGGGTCACATACATAACCTGTCTCTGCCTTAACCTGCTTGATTGTTTCTGCAATCTGGTCATCAGAGTAAGTGGCACCAGCGATGTCTGCACATATTGCCTTGTGGTCTTTCTTGTAAAGGTCATAGATACGTGCAAAGTTTGAAGGGTCACCTACGTCCATTGCATTTGCAATAGTCTGTACTGATGGCTTTGGATTGTACTCGCCTGTCTGGAGATACTTGAAGAAGATGTCGTTTGCATTGTTTGCAGCAATGAAGCGCTTGATAGGAAGACCCATCTTCTTACCGAAGAGTGCAGAGCAGATGTTACCGAAGTTTCCTGATGGTACACATGCAACGAGCTGGTCAGCCTTGCCTATCTTCTTCATCTGTGCATAAGCATAGAAATAGTAGAAGGACTGTGGAAGGAAACGAGCCACGTTGATAGAGTTTGCAGATGTGAGCTTCATGTGAGCGTTGAGGTCTGCGTCCATGAATGCGTTCTTGACGAGTGCCTGACAGTCATCGAATACACCGTCAACCTCAATAGCTGTGATGTTCTGGCCAAGTGTAGTGAACTGGCATTCCTGGATAGGACTTACCTTACCCTTTGGATAGAGAACGTAAACATGAATACCGTCTACACCGAGGAATCCGTTTGCTACGGCAGAACCTGTATCTCCTGATGTTGCAACAAGTACATTTACCTGTCCCTTGCCCTCCTTCTTCAAGAAATACTGGAGAAGACGAGCCATGAAACGAGCACCTACATCCTTGAATGCGAGTGTTGGACCATGGAAGAGTTCAAGGCTATAGATAGTGTCTGTAACCTTAACTGCAGGAACGTCAAATGCAAGAGTGTCGTAAACGATATTCTTAAGACTCTCAGCATCTACGTCCTCCCCGAAGAATGCGTCTGCTACAGTATATGCGATCTCCTGGAAAGTCATGTTCTCAATGTTGTCGAAGAATGACTGTGGGAGTGGCTTGATATTTTCTGGCATATAAAGTCCCTTGTCTTCTGCAAGGCCTTTTACTACTGCTTTTTCGAGTGTTGCTATTGGCGCTTTGCCATTTGTGCTATAGTAATTCATCTTTAAGAGAGTTAAAAATTAAAAGTTAAAAATTAAAAGTTGGGTTCTGAAGTTAAAAGTGAAAAAGTTAAAAGTTTGTAACTGGGTTACTTCCCGTTTTGTCCGGATGGAACTTATAACTTTTAATTTTTAACTCAAAGCCATGAATGCTTTTATGAATCCGTCCTTTTCAAGATTGCCGTAGCTACCTTCCTTGCATGCAACCTCGTCGAATGTCTGCACAGAGTCAGGTTCAATACCTGGAGCATATATAAGGAACGGTATAGGTTCATTGGTGTGAGTGCGATGTGCCAC